>NZ_JBGNUW010000007.1:0-475111 GCF_041950495.1 Nonomuraea sp. MTCD27
CGGCAGCCGCTCATCGGCGCCGATGGGCTCCAGACTGCGACGCACCGTGGAGTCCGACGGCGGCGCGCCGAACACGCCTTGCTGGTGGGTGAGCAGCGCGATCTGCCGCATGCTGGTCGCGCCCAGCGCGATCGCCACCGCCAGTTGGACGAGCACCACGCCCCGGTCCCACACCGGCGAGTTGCCGAGCCGGGCGAACACGCCGCCCAGCCCCCCGGTTAATCCCGTCTGATCAGCGCATTTACGCAGGAGGACGGCTCCTGCGTGGCCGATGAGTCCTTTGCCGTCCCCGCGGACAGACAAGCGGCGGTCCCATGCCGTACCGTTCACCCTGAAGGTGCATCCGTTCTCTGCGATTTCGTGATCTAGGCAATCCGATCATCGCAGGTCGGAGGCACCTTCCTTGCATCTACCGATCTTCAAAGCGCTTCAGCGGTGAATACCCGAGGTCAAGGTCTATGCGATAAGGGTCCTGTACTGATGGATCTGGCATAGCCCTTCCGAACCAGGTGGTGGGTGGTTCCGGACAGCGGAGCCACTCACCACCTGGTTTCAGCCGTACCAAGCGTGAAGGATCAGGAGTTGACGATAAGACGGGTGCTCGCGACGCTGGCCACCCTGTTCTGGATGTGCTGTGGTGGCGGCTGTGCGACCTGCGCTGTCTCGCAGGGGTCGCCGGTTACCATACCGAAGCCCGATTCGCCTGCCGATGTAGTGGTCCGCGCGTATCTCGCGGCCATCGCGGCCCGTGATGCCGAAGCGGCTCGTACATTGTCGGAGCCATCCTATTACCGGCGCGTCCATGGCTGGCTGAATGATGAGGATCCGATGGACACCTGGACCAGCGTGAAGGTCTCCGAAGTCAGCGGGCCGGTCCCTGACGTGTACGGCCGTGGCGGTTATCGACAAGTGCAACGGGTCTACGTCCGTATTGAGGTGCGCCGGTGCAACGAAGACCCCCCGAACGATGATCCCCATTATCCGTACAGCTTTATGACGGGGAGGCAGTCGAATGACGCACCCTGGAAGATCATTGATTTTGGCGGGTTGGGTTGACGCGCCAGGGGTTCGCGCATGTACCGCTCCGCCCGGCACTCCCGCGCGTACCCGTGATCACCTTCACCAGGGCGTCTGCGGCGATGAGCTTGGCCACGCCCGCCTGCCGGCTGTGCAGGCGCCTGGCGGCTTCCCGACGGCGGGATACGCCGGGGTATGTGGCGCTGTCCGGGCTGGAAGAGTTCCTCCGTCCCGCCCGATCACGTGACGAAAGAGGAGCCGAACGATATGCCCCCAAGCATGCAGCAGCTACCGGCCCTGACCGCTGCTTATCGCAGTCACTATCTGGGGGCGATGTCCATGCACGGCTAAACTAAGCGAGTGTCACGCGGACAAACTCGTCCTGGTCAATTACTCCTCCACCGGGCTCGGCGTGTCCCTATGGCTCACCCGTTCCGTCATCGGCACTGCCGGACCACGGTCATGGTTGCACGCGTGCCGGCTGGCCTCCCATCTGACGTCCTTCCAGAGCGGCCAGGCAAGGCCGGCAAAGAGGAAGCCATCCGCGGTACGCCTGCCGATCAAGAGGCCACCGTGCCGGTCGGCTTCTCGCCCCCGTCTCCGAGGCGGGCCCGGCAGCTTGCCCGCAGAGACCTGAGCGGACGCACGCTTCCCGACTGTGATCCGGCCTCACCGCACGGCCGGCTTCGGCAACGGCTCTCTCTCCTGCGCAGTGAGGACCAGGCGATGCTGGCCGACCTCGGGTTGCACATGGACAGCCTGTACAAGGCTCAGAGAGAGGGGCTGGTGTACGGTCTCGTGTTGAACGTCAGCGCGCGCACAGGCTGCTCCATCTGCGGGCCCAACCTCAAGTGGCCACCTTCGACGTCGTCTCATAGCGGCTCTTCGACGTTTGGCGAGGTCGAGACGTCCGTGGCCGCATGGCGCCCTGCTTCCTCCTGCCACGGCTTGGCGGTACGCGCGTACATCTAGGCGCGCAAGCCCGCGTACGCCTCCGCCAGCCCCTCCTCGTTGCCCGCCGGCCCGCTGACGCCCCTGAGCACGCCGCGCTCGATGCGGTCGGCGAAGTAGATGGCGTGGGCCATCCACCGCACCCGTACGAACAGGTCGAGATGGTCCAGGTCGCGGGCGATGGCCGGGTCCACCATGCGGTAGCCGTCCAGGACGTGGCGCAGCGCCTGCGGCGTGTCGCGGGTCAGTACGGCCACGCAGGCCAGGTCGTACAGGAGGGGCGCCTGGAGGATCGCGCCCCAGTCGACCAGGCCGTCCTGGGCGGGGGAGTGCTCGCTCAGGCGGAAGCTGTCGAGGCCCGGGTCGCCGTGGACCACCCCGATGCGCAGCAGCGGCGCCGCCTCGCGCGCCTCGTCCAGCACCCGTGCCGCCGCCTGCCGCACGTGCGGCGGCATGGCGAGGTCCCGCAGGCCGTCACCGGCCCACGCCCAGGGCCATCTGAGCGGCTCGCCGATGTCCTCGGTGTCGTTGCCGAGGGCGCGGTGCGCCCTGGCCAGCAGGACGCCCATCCGGCGCAGGTCCTGGCGGGAGGCGGGATCGGGTATCGTGCCGGGGACGTGTTCCAGCAGCGCCAGCACCCCCTCGGCCAGCTCGGCCGCCGTCCGGCCGTCGGGCAGGGCGACGGGGGCGCCGCTGACCAGGCCGCGGCTCTGGGCGCGGGCGGCCACCCGCAGCCCGCTGACGAAGGGGCCGGCCGACTCCGTGTCGGCGAGCTTGGCGACGTACCTCTCGCCGGTGGGGGAGCGGACGAGCCAGGTGGTGGAGTTCCAGCCGCCGGGCAGCGGCTCGGCACCCGCCACGGGCAGGCCCCAGCAGGCCAGTGCGGACAGCAACCGGTCGTGACTCATGGACGCCATGCACTCCATGTGCCCTGCGCCGGGGCCGGATCATCACACCGCCCGCGTTGGCGCGTTGTGCGGTCGGGCTTTACCCCCAGGGTAGATCTTTGCCGGATTCATGGGGTTTCGTTTGCCTTTGTCCGGTTTGCTAGGTAAGTTAGTGACTGTTGCCGGCGAGTGGCCTGCCCCTGACCTCTTGGAAGCAGGGCCTCCCGGACAACGGATCCGCGATTCTCCGGATTCTCCCGCGCTCCCACGTAGCGTCTGTGTGGCGTGATGCCCGGCTACGTTCGCTCAAGCGAGCGCAAAGATCCCGTCCCCTAACAAAGGACCTGAATTCTTTCATGTCTGCTCGCCTGCGTTCCTTCGCCCTGCTCACCGCCTCCGCTGTGACGGCCCTGACCATCGGCTCGACCGCGGCGCACGCCGACTCCGGCGACACCGAGCAGAGGGGCGTGCTCAAGGGCTCGACCACCGCGTCCTACTTCTGGGACGACGCCTCCGGCCGCGCCGGTGACACCGGCCTCCCGGCCGCGGGCAAGCCCATGCAGAAGGGCCTGGTCGCCAGCCCCAGCTGGCCCCTCATGACCGAGGGCTACGTCGTCTACAAGGGCAAGAAGATGCCGTTCTTCGTGGGTGACCGCGGTCCCGGCGACCCCTCCAGCCGTGGTGTCATGCTGGACCTCGACGCCAAGACCTTCGCCGAGCTCACCGGCGGCAGGTTCAACCCGGAGACCCTGGGCGTGGACGGTGTCGGTGGCGAGGGCCACATCAAGATCGACTACGTCGTCACCAAGTGGGGCGACGGGGTCGGCAAGAAGAGCTTCCCGGTCGCCTTCTCCACCGGCGCCTGGTCCGAGAAGGACACCCGCCCGGTGATCCAGTCGGTGTCGGTCAAGAACCCGACCGGCTGAGACCGGACATCGTGAAAAAGGGCGCCCCCGCCGCGGGGGCGCCCTTTTCGCGTGCCTCTACCTGACGTTCGGTATGGGCACCTTCGACCAGTCGATGTCCGAGCCGAGGTGGAAGCTCGGGTACGCCGGCTGGTTGTAGCCCGTCTGCTGCCTGGCTACCTCCACCCGGTACTGCGGGTCGTGCATCAGCGTGTACAGCTTCCGGTCGGTCACCTCGGTGCTGAGGTACATCCGGACCGCGGTGCTGTCGGCCGTGCGGACCAGCAGCTCCTCGCGCCAGTCGCCGAAGACGTCGGCCACCAGGCCGGGGTTGCCCTTCGTCCAGTTGTTGGTCAGCGTGCCCTCGGCGCTCAGCAGCCGGCCGCGCCTGTGGTCGTCGATGGTGGGCGTCTGCAGGACGGTGGTGGCGGTGCCGTTGACCAGCTGGGTCGTCATGTCGGCGGCCCAGCGGATGCTCATGTTGGTGCCGGGCGCGTTCCGGCCCAGATACTCGCCGCGCGCCGACCACAGGCCCGCCTCGATCGCCTGGTTGGGCGGCATCGACGACCACGTCTCCACGCCCCGGATCGACGGGTCGATGTCGCCGACCATGCCGCGGCCGGTGTCCACGCCGCTGTAGCCGCCGTGGATCACCTTGCCGGTGGCCGCCTCGCGCAGCGCCCAGCCGTACGGGGCCCAGGAGCCGCCCTCGTGCACCGTCCAGATCTCCAGGCCGGGGCGGTCGGGGTCGAAGTCGCCGACGTGCATGGCGTCGCCGTGGCCGAGCCGGACGTTCTGGCCCGGG
The DNA here is from genome assembly GCF_041950495.1 of Nonomuraea sp. MTCD27. Classification (NCBI taxonomy): domain Bacteria; kingdom Bacillati; phylum Actinomycetota; class Actinomycetes; order Streptosporangiales; family Streptosporangiaceae; genus Nonomuraea; species Nonomuraea sp. MTCD27. The sequence goes on from NZ_JBGNUW010000007.1 coordinate 4,566, forward strand.
ACGTTGCTCTGCGGCGGGGCCACCGCGAAGGAGGAGTAGAGCAGGTCGCCGTCGTCGTCGATGGTCGCGGCGCCGTACACGATCTCCTGCCTGCCGTCGTCGTCCACGTCGGCCACGCTCATCGAGTGGAAGCCCTGCGTGGTCAGGTCGGCATATTCCGGGTTGCTGCCCGGTACGCCGTGCGGGGAGGCGTTGAACGGGTTGGCCATCGGGGCGTGGCCGCTGTCGACGTACCAGCGCTCCTTGAGCCGCCGGCCGTTCCAGTCGTAGGCCACGAGCGTGGTGCGCGTGTAGTAGCCGCGGGCGAACACGGCCGAGGGGCGCTTGCCGTCCAGGTAGGCGACCGAGGACAGGAAGCGGTCCACCCGGTTGCCCGGCTCGATCCGGGCCATCGCGTAGTCGCCCCACAGCAGCCCGTCGTCGCCGCGTCCGGGCTTGTAGTGGATGGTCTGCAGCTCGCGGCCGGTGGCGCCCTCCAGGACCGACAGGTATTCGGGGCCGGTCAGGATGTACCCGGCGAACTCCCGCAGGCGGTTGTTCCCGCTGCGGGCGGGGGCGTAGACGTCGACGAAGTACGTGGCCAGCTCCGTCGCGTCCGCGCGGGACAGCGGGTACGTGTACTTCTTCTCGATGCCGAAGGCCGCTTCCAGGGTCGCGGGCCAGCGGCCGGCGACGACCTCCGGGTGCTCGTGCCATTTCGCGAACATGTCAGCAACGTGGTCGAAAAAGTCTGCTGCACTCTTTCGATAGTCGTCGGTGTTGGAGTATCCGGCTTCGAGGTCCGCGCGCGGCATCGTGATATAGCGCTCTGACACGACCTCGCCATCGGCCCCATAACGCAGGATCTTCGTGCCCGGGGCGGTCTTGAGCATCATCTCCGAGCGGCCGTCGCCGTCGAAGTCGTAGACCAGGAACTGGGTGTAGTGGGCGCCGGAGCGGATGTTCACGCCCAGGTCCAGCCGCCAGCGCAAAGTGCCGTTGAGCTCGTACGTGTCCACGTACGTGTTGCCGGTGTAGCCGCGCTGGGAGACGTCCTTGGAGTTGGACGGGTCCCACTTGACCACGTACTCGTACTGGCCGTCGCCGTCCACGTCGCCCACGCTCAGGTCGTTGGCCGAGTAGGTGTACGCCTCGCCCGCCGGGGTCACGCCGTCGGCCGGCTTCTTCAGTGGCAGGTCATAAAACGTTTTAAGCCAAGGCGTGGCCACGGAGCTGCGCCGGCCCTCGCGACCCCGCACGATCGGGGCCACGCGATACGCGGACCCCGCCGTTCCCGCGGCGTCGCGGTAGTTGGTGCTGTCGGTCACCGTGGCGATGGGGCGGCCGTCGCGGTAGACGCGGAAGTCGGTGCCCGTCATGCCCGAGGCGCCGTGCCCGGACACCTCGTCGCCGAGCAGTCGCCAGCTCAGGAAGACGCCTTCGCTGGTCGAGGCCGCTACCAGGCCGCGGTCAAGGTGCTCGAGCCGCGGGCCGGAGCCGTGGCCGCGCGAGGCGTCCGCGGCCACGGGTAACGCGGTCAGCGGCGCGCAGAGCAGGGCGGCCAGGCCGGTGGCGAGAGCGCGGCGGATGCTGCTGGGGGGTCTCATGGTCACGAGCTCCGCTGATTAAATCGATATAATTTTAGTGGGAGAGTATTGGGCTCCTGTGAGGTTTGTCAAGAGATTGTTTCGGACCGATTTCCCGGCATGGCGAAATGGCGGGGCGTTCCGAATTCAATGCCATTCGGGAAAAGGGTTTTCCGTCGTCCCGTGTCCGGGATCGCCTATGACGCGATCTCCACCCGCGCCCCGGCGAACCCGGCCGGAACGGCATCGGTCACGAGGCACTCGACCGCGTCCCAGCCGCACACCCGGATCGGGGCGCTCAGGGCGAACTTGCGCGCGTCGCCCACGACGACCGTGCTGCGGGCGATGGCGATGAGGCGGCGCTTGGTCTCGGCCTCGTACGGCGTCGCGCCGTACACGCCCGAGCCGTCCAGCGCGGTGGCGGCCAGGAACAGGGTGCGCACGCTCAGGTGCTCCAGCGCCGCGAGGGTCTCCGGGCCGCCGAAGGAGCGGGTCTCCCTGCCGTACTGGCCGCCGATGCCGATGAGCGTGACGTCCGCCCTGGGGGCCAGGGCGGCGATGGCGGGCAGCGAGTGGGTGATCACCGTGAGGCCGGCGTCGGCGGGCAGCAGCTTGGCGATCTCCAGCGTGGTGGTGCCCGAGTCGAGCGCCACGGCCGTACCCGGCTCGACGTGCCGCACGGCGGCGGCGGCGATCGCGCGCTTGGCCCCGGCCGCCTGCTCCGAACGGTCGGCGAACGGCGGGGCGGCCGCCTCCGCCGCCGTGGCGCCGCCGCGCACCGCCCGGATCAGGCCGTCGCCGGCCAGCCTGCGCAGGTCGCGGCGGACGGTGTTGGGGGAGACGCCCAGCTCGGTGACCAGGTCGGTGGCGGCGACGTACCCGTGCTGCTCGATCCGGCGCAGGATCGCCTCCCGGCGGGTCGGGGCGGAGGTGTAGCGGAGGGTGGCGGCCTCGGAGTCGCTGCTCATATGACCATGATGCTCCAAAAGTTGGCACTTTTACGCCATCTTTTGGATTTATAGTGACAACATGATGCGGCTGCTGGCGGGGATCGATGTGGGGACCACCCACGTCAAGGTGGGCCTGTTCGACGAGCGGGGCTCCTGCGTCGCCGCCGTCCGCCGCGCGACGCCGCGCGACCTGCCGAGCCTGGTGGCCGCCGTGACGGACGCGCTCGGCGAGTGCGCCGGCCGCGCCGGGCGAGGGCCGGAGGCGATCGGGATCGCGGGCATGGCCGAGACCGGCGTGCCGCTCGACGTGTCCGGCCGGCCGCTCACCCCGCTGCTGTGGTGGAACGACCCCCGGGGCGCGGACGAGGCCGCCGGGCTGGGGCGGGACGCGGCGGCCCTGTACGCGCTGACCGGGCGGTGGGCGGACGCCAAGGCGCCGCTGGCCAAATGGTTGTGGCTGCGGGCGCACTCGCCCGAGGTGCTCGCGTCGATGCGGTGGTGGGCGAGTGTGCCGGACGCGGTGGCGTACGCGCTGACGGGGTCGCTGCGCACCCATGCCACCCTGGCCGCCCGCACCCTCGCCTACGACGTGGCGCGCGGGGACTACGACGATGACCTGCTCGCGCTGGCCGGGCTGAGCGCCGACCGGCTGCCTCCCACGGCCGGGGCGGTGGAGCCGGTCGGCCCGCTGACGGCACCGGTGCGCGGGGTGCGGCCGGGCGTGCCGGTGGTGATCGCCGGTCACGATCACGCGGTGGGGGCGTGGGCGGCGGGCGTACGGCGTCCGGGGGACGTGGCGGACTCGCTCGGCACGGCGGAGGCGGTGATGGCGCCCGCGGCGAGGCGGCCGGACCCGCGCACCGGGCTGGCCCTGGGGATGACGGCGGACCCGTCCCTGGACGGGGCCCGTACGGTGCTGGTCGGAGCGCTGCCGACGAGCGGCGCCCTGCTCGACTGGCTCCTCGGCCTGCTGGCCCCCGGCGACACCGCGGACACTGCGCGCCCAGACGTCCCCGCCTCGGGTGCCGTCGGTCCCGATATCCCCGGCCCGGGTGCCGTCGGCCATGACCCGGAGGCCGCTTCGCCGCCCCGGCGGCGGGCGGGCGGGTATGCGGCCCTGCCCGGGCTGCTCGCCGGGGTGCGGCTGCCGACGGGGATCGTGGTGGAGCCGTACCTGAGGGGCCGGGTGGCACCCGCGCCCGACCGGGACCGGCGGCTGGCGCTGTCGGGGCTGGACGCCGGGCACGCCCCGGGCGACCTGCTGGCCGCCGCCATCGAGGGCACGTGCCTGCACGCCCGCTGGATCCTCGACGAGCTCACCGCCGTGACCGGCACCGCGCCCGGACGCCTGGCGGTCTTCGGCGGCCAGGTCCGGATCCCGCTCTGGATGCGGGTCAAGGCGGCCGTCTCGCCCGTGCCCGTGGAGGTGGTGCTGGCGGACGACACCGTCTGCGCGGGGGCCGCCCTGATCGCCGGGCAGGCGGGGGGCTCGCTGGACGACGTACCCGTGCTGCCCCGCGAACACCTCCCGCCCGACCCCGCCCTCCGGGCCGCCTACCTCCCCCAGTACGAGCGCTTCCTGGCCCGGGGACGGGCCTGACCAGCAGCAGAGACACCAGAACAGGAGCACGAATGACCAGACCCGAGACGATCACCTCCGCACCCACGCTCGACCTGCTGGCCAGGCCGTCCGGCGGGTTCGCCATGGTCGCGATGGACCAGCGGGAGAGCCTCAGGCAGATGTACGCGGCGGCCACGGGCGAGCGGGTGGGCGACGAGCGGCTGACGTCGTTCAAGCTGGCGGTGGCGCGGGAGGTCGGGCCGCACGCCTCCGGCTTCCTGATCGACCAGGACTACGGGTTCGGGCAGGTCGCGGCGGAGGGCGTCGTCGGAGGCGGCCTGATCGTCGCCGTGGACGCCCTCCAGCAGGACCCCGACGGGCCGGTCGAGGACACCTCGATCGACGAGCGCGTCGACCTGGCCGCCGCCCGGGAGGCGGGTGCGGTCGCGGCCAAGCTCCTGCTCATCTGGCGCGACGACGAGCAGAGGGGGCGGCGGCTGGAGACGGCGGCCGAGTTCGTCCGGCGCTGCGCGGACGCGGGGCTGCTCTCGGTCCTGGAAGGCGTGGCCAAGCCGGCCGCCGGTGTTCCCGAGGGGGCCTTCGACGGGCCCGGCGCGATCAGGGAGGCGGCGCGGGAGCTGGCCGGGCTGCGGCCCAGCCTGTACAAGGCGCAGGTGCCGCTCGGCGGGGCGGCCCCGGAGGAGCGCCTGCGCGAGGAGTGCGCGCTCCTGGACGAGGTGATCCCCGTGCCGTGGGTGGTGCTGTCGCAGGGGGTGGAGCGGGACGACTTCCCCGCCGCCGTACGGGCCGCGTGCCGCGCGGGCGCGTCGGGCATGCTCGCGGGGCGGGCCATCTGGAGCGATGTGGTCGGCTCCGGGGACGTGCCGGGCGAGCTGCGGGCCCGCTCCGTGCCCCGGCTGCGGCACCTGGCCGCGATCGTGGACGAGCACGCCCGCCCGTGGCACGCCTCAGGCGAGGGGGCGGCCCGATGAGCGGGGACAAGTCGAAGATCGCGATGCTGCACACCGTGCCCGCCCTCGCCGGACCACTGACCGAGCTCGCCGCCGAGGTGCGCCCCGGTGCCCGGATCCTGAACTTCGTCGACGAGAGCCTGCTCCAGGACACCATCGCCGGTGACGGGCCGCCGCCGCACGTGCTGCGCCGGGTGGTGTCGTACGCGGCGTACGCGAAGGAGTCCGGGGCGGCCGTGCTGCTGGTCACCTGCTCCTCCATCGGCGAGGCCGCCGAGCAGGCCCGCCCGTTCGCGGACCTGCCGATCCTGCGCATCGACGAGCCGATGGCCGAGCAGGCCGTACGGGCGGGCGCCCGCGTCGGCGTGCTGGCCACGCTCGCCACCACGCTCGGCCCCACCACCCGCGCCGTCCAGCGGGCCGCCGACCGGGAGGGGGTGGCGCGGGAGGTCGTGCCGCACCTGTGCGACGGGGCCTTCGAGGCCCTGCGCGGCGGCGACCCGGCCCGCCACGACGCCCTGGTCCTGGCCGGGTTCCGGGAGCTGGCCGGGAAGGTGGACGTGGTGGTGCTGGCCCAGGCGTCCATGGCGCGGATCGTGGGGGAGGCGGGCGGGGACGTCCCGGTGCTGTCCTCACCACGCTCCGGCGTGGCCCAGCTCGCCTGACGGAGGCGGCCGGCCCAGCCGGGGCGGTCGGCTCAGCGGGGCGCAGGAGCGGCCGGCTCAGCCGGGGTGCGGGACCGGCCGGCTCAGCCGGGGCGCAGGACGATGCGGCCGCCAGTGGTGCCCGCGGACTGGCGGCGCCAGGCGTCCGGGGTCTCCTGGAGCGGCACCACCTCGTGCGCCACCGCCAGCCGCCCGGCGGCCGACTGCTCGGCGACGAACGCGACGGACGCCGCCCGCTGCTCCCGGGTGAGCTCGTTGTTGGTGTACCCCAGCACCCGGAGCGAGCGGCTGCGCAGCGTGGCGGAGTCGAGCGGGCACGTCTCCGACGCCGACCCGCCGAGGTTGACCAGCCTGCCGCCCTTGCGCAGCACGCGCGCCGCCGCCGCGGCGGGGACCCCGAAGAGCGGGTCGAGCACCAGGTCCACGGGCCCGTCGCAGACGGCGGCGAACCGCTCCCCGAGCTCGGCCACATCAGCGGCGCCCAAGGCCCCGGCCTGCCCGGCCGGTTCCAGGCCGAGGGCGACCACGGCGTCGGCGCCCGCCTGCCCGGCCCGGTCGAGGCCGCCGGGGGAGTGGGCGGCCGCCACCACGCGGCGGGCCCCCGCCAGGCGGGCGAGCTGGATCGCCGCCTGGCCCACCACGCCGCCCCCGCCGAGCACCAGCACCTGCTCGCCCGCCACCAGCTCGCCCCGCCAGGTCAGCGCCATGTGGGCGGCCACGGCGGACAGGCCCAGCGCGGCCACCGCGAACGGGTCGGCGCCGGCGGGCAGCTCGACCAGGTCCTCGGCCCGGGCCGGTGCCAGCTCGGCCATGCTGCCGTCACCCGGCGCCATCCCGGCCGAGGTCGGGAACCACACGAGCCGCCCGTCCGCCGTGCCCACGCCCTGGACGCCGGGCACGTAGGGGAGGGCGGGCGCGCCGAAGTAGGACGTACCGGTCGCGCACAGCAGGTCCAGCGGGGTGATCGGCGCGGCGGTCACCCGCACCAGCACCTCAGCCGGCGCCGGCGCGGGCTCGGGACGCTCGGTGACGACGGGCGCCCGCCCGCACACCTCGACCTGCGCGGCCCGCATCAGCCCGCCCCAGGTCTCGACCGGCCGGGGCTCGCGAGCCGGCCGGTGCCGCCACGGAGGGCGGCGGGCTCCGGGTGGGTGGCGCGCATCAGGTGGCGATGTCCGGATAGGGCAGGCTGTGGTGGGACAGCCTGCGGGCGTATTCGAGCTGGAAGCCCAACGGCTCGGCGTGGTCGCGCTCGAACATGGCGATGAACAACGTCAGCGTCAGGAACGGGTGCGCCCCCAGCGCGAACAGCTTCGCGTAGTCGTGGGCGGCCAGCGCCTCGCGTTCGGTGTCGTCGAAGCGCAGCCAGGTGGACGACTCGGCGGTGTGGCAGCCGAGGATGCGGTTGGCGTACTCGGCCTCCCACCACTCCACCGTCGCCCGCGGCTGCTCGCGGTAGCGTTCGACCAGCTCGGGGTCGCGATCGACGGTGAACAGGAACTTGTTCAGCAGGTATTTGCTCACGAGCGGCCGCCTCCGTCCGGGTACCAGGTGAAGTACGCCTCCATGGTGTGGAACAGGTCGTAGGTGTCGACGTAGTCGGCTTTGCGGCCGTCGCCGGCGACGCCCATCATGAGCATGAAGTCCATGAACCCGTGGGTGGCGTTGCCGGGGTTCCAGAGGCTGTCCAGGGTCACCTCGGCCAGGCAGCCCTCGATGTCCCCGGAGGAGATCCACTCCACGGCCTTGCGGTCGAACTCCGGGTCGGGGCCGTGCGGCCCGAACTGGCGGGGGCCGCCGAGTTCGAGCGACAGGTGCCCGGTGCCGATGACGGCCACCCGCTGGTTGCCGGGCCACGACTCCACCAGCTCCCTGATGGTCCGCCCGAGCTGCACGAAGCGCTTGGGCTGCGGCAGGGGCGGGGCGAAGATGTTGGTGTAGACGGGCACGATCGGCAGGTCGTTCTGCGGGCGCAGGGTGATGATCGGGCACGTGATCGAGTGGTCGATCCGCAGCTCGTTGGAGAAGGCCAGGTCGAACCCGGCGTCCAGGCCCTCGCGCAGGATGTGCGCCGACAGGTCCTCCTGCCCGGTGAACAACATCCGGGGCAGGCCGAACTCGCGTTCCTCGTTGTAGAAGTTCGCGTCGTAGAAGGGCGCCTTGCCGACCAGGAACTGCGGCATGTTGTCCAGCCAGAACTGGTGGAAGTGGTCGGAGCCGACCATGACCAGCACGTCCGGCCGGGCCCTGGTCAGGGTCTCGCGGAACGCCTCGACCTTGCGCACCCACTCGTCGGCGAACGGCGGGCGCTCGTCACCGGTGGAGGTGCTGGCGCGGTAGTAGAAGGGGTGGTGGGTGGATGCGATGACGGCGACGACCTCAGCCATGCGAACCTCCATCGGGGAACGGCTCGGGCGGGATGGACCGGTTGTTCAGGTCCACCGACAGGAAGATCTCGTTGGCCACCGGCCGGCGCAGCTCCTCGGCGAGCTGCCCGATCAGCCCGGCGGTCCTGGCCAGCAGCGCGAAGGCGCGCAGCAGCTCCAGCGGCAGCCCCAGGTCGGCCAGCGCCGCCCCGCAGGCCCCGGCGCCGTTGACCGGCAGCGTCCGGCCCAGCACCTCGGGGTGCACGCGCCCGACGGCCGCCAGCAGCGACAGGTGCGGCCCGAACAGGCCCTCCTCGGCCGCGATCTCGAACAGCCGGGGCGTGCGCGGGTCGCCGTCCTTGTGCACGTGGTGGCCGAGCCCGGGGATGAGCTGCCGGCTCTCCCGCCGGGCGCGGACGGTCTCCAGGGCGAGCGCGTCCCAGCCCTTCTCGTCGCAGGGCAGCGGGTCGCGGGTGGCGAGCACCTCGTGCAGGAACCGGCCGCAGTCCTCGGTGACGCCGAGGAAGCGGGAGCCGCCGCCGAGCAGCCCGGCGGCCAGCGCGCCCTGGACGGAGTCCGGCGCCGACAGGTACGTCAGCCGCGTCACGATCGCGGTCGGCGTGAACCCGTGGTCGGCCAGCGCCGCCAGCACCGCCTCGAACACCCGCACCTCGCCCGGCGCCGGACGGCGCTGCGTGGCCAGCCAGAACGCCAGCTCACCGAAGCTCACCTCGCCCATCACGTCGGCGGCCAGGTCGCGGCCCAGCAGCGTGATCGACGTGGGGGAGGACGCGCCCAGCGCGGTCGGGTAGTCAGCCATGCCCGCCCTCCAGCCACTTGCGCAGCTCGGTGCCGTGCTCGTCCAGCTCGGGCGGCGGCAGGGCGTACCCGGCGGGTGTCTCGGAGAAGCGGATAGGATGCCGCGTGGTCGGCACGGCCCGCTCGCCCTCGCCCACCACGACGACCGGGTCCAGCCCGAACCGCTCCGCCGCCGCGAAGCCGCCGTCGATCGTGTTGATCGGCCCGCTCGGCACGCCGGCCTCCACCAGCAGCGTGAACCACTCGTCGGCGGGCCGCAGGACGAGCCGCTCGACCAGGATCGGCCGCAGCTCCTCCCGCCGCTCGGTACGGTCGGCGTTGCGGGCGAAGCGCGGGTCGTCGGCGATCTCGGGGATGCCGAGCACTTCGCACAGCTTGCGGAACTGGCCGTCGTTGGCCGCGGCCACGATCAGGTCGTGATCGGCGGTCGGCAGCGGCTCGTACGGGAACACGCTCGGATGCGCGTTCCCCATCCGGTAGGGCACCACGCCCCCCGCCACGTACGCCGAGCTCTGGTTGACCAGCCCCGTCAGCGCCGATGACATCAGGTTCACCTCGACGTGCTGCCCCCGCCCCGTGGCCTCGCGATGCCGCAGCGCGGCCAGCACCCCGATGACGGCGTGGTTGCCCGCCATCACGTCGAACACCGAGATCCCGGCCCGGTACGGGGGCCCGTCCGGCTCCCCGGTCAGGCTCATCAACCCCGACATGGCCTGCACCATCAGGTCGTAACCGGGCACCCGCGCTCCGGCCCCCGACCCGAACCCGCTGATCGAGGCGTACACCAGCCCCGGGTTGACCGCGCTGGCGGCGGCATAGTCCAGCCCGTACTTGGCCAGCCCGCCCGGCCGGAAGTTCTCCACCAGCACATCCGCCCGCCGGGCCAGCTCCCGGGCGACCGCCGCGTCGTCCTCGTCCCGCAGGTCCAGCGCGATCGACCGCTTGCCCCGGTTGACCCCGAGGTAGTAGGTCGACGCCTCGCCCCGCGCGGGCGGCGTCCACGACCGGGTGTCGTCCCCGCCGGGCCCCTCGACCTTGACGACGTCGGCGCCCAGGTCGGCCAGCAGCATCGTGGCGTACGGCCCGGCCAGGATCCGGGAGAAATCGGCCACCAGCACGCCCGACAGCGGCCCTCCCGGCACGGTGTCAGTCATCCGGCTCCATTCTCGCGTCCGTTCAACGGACGTATGTCCGCTGATCCGATCTCAGCACTGACACGTGTTCTCGTCAACCGTCTTGACAGGTGTCCGCCCACTCATCACAGTGGCGGTGACCGTAGAGCGGACAATCGTTCGCAAGCGAGGAGCGTGCCATGAACGAGTTCGAGGCCGGACGCCCCGTGGTGCTGCGCGGTGGCACCGTGCTGCCCATGGACGGCAGGCGGGTGCTGCCCGGGACGGACGTCCTGGTCAGCGGGGACCGGATCGCCGCAGTCGGCCCCGGGCTGGAGGCGCCCGCGGGCGCCGCCGAGATCGACGCCTCCGGCGGCATCGTCATGCCCGGCATGATCGACACCCACCGGCACATGTGGCAGACCGCGCTGCGCGGCTACGGCGCCGACTGGACCCTCACCCAGTACTTCGTCTGGTTCTACCTCGAACACGGCAAGCTGTTCCGCCCCGAGGACGTGCACGCCGGCAACACCCTGGCCGCCATCGAGGCCCTGGACGCCGGCGTCACCACCGTCGTGGACTGGTCCCACGGCCTGCGCACGCCCGACCACGCCGACGCCGCCGCCGACGCCCTCCAGGCAGTGCCCGGCCGCTACGTCCTCGCCTACGGCAACATCCAGCAACCGCCCGCCGAATGGACCACCGCCCCCGAGTTCCGCGACTTCGTCCGCCGCCGGATCACCGGCAACGACCTGCTCGGCTTCCAACTCGCCTTCGACGTCCTCGGCGACCCGTCCTTCCCCGAAGGGCCCGCCTTCGAGGTGGCTCGCGACCTCGGCGTCCCGGTCACCACGCACGCCGGGGTGTGGGGCGCCACCGGCGACGACGGCATCCGCCAGATGTACGAGCACGGCTTCATGACCCCCGGCACCATCTACGTGCACGCCGCCTCGCTGTCGGCCGACTCCTACCACCGCATCGCCGCCACCGGCGGCTCCATCTCGGTATCCACCGAGAGCGAGCAGAGCGCCGGCCAGGGCTACCCGCCCACCTGGGCCGTCCGCGCCCACGGCATCCCGGTCTCGCTGTCCATGGACACCAGCGTCTGGTGGAGCGGCGACCTGTTCTCCGCCATGCGCGCCACCCTCGGCGCCGACCGCTCCCGCGAGCACCTGGAGGCGCACGCCAAGGGCGAGACGGTGACGCACTGCGCGCTGCGCGCCGACCAGGTCGTGGACTGGGCGACCAGGGGCGGCGCCCGCGCGATCGGCCGCGACGACCTCGGCACGATCGAGCCCGGCAAGAAGGCCGACCTCGTGCTCATCAAGAACGACGCCTCGCCCGTGTCGTTCCCGCTGCTGCACCCGTTCGGCCACGTCGCCTTCCAGGCCCAGCGCGGCGACGTGCACACCGTGCTGGTCGACGGACGCGTGGTCAAGCACCGGCACCGCCTCCTCGGCATCGACCTCGCCGCCGCCCGCGCCCAGGCCGACCGCACCGTCGAGTACCTCAGGAGCACGATGGGCGAGGAAGCCTGGGAGAAGGGCATGAACCCGGACATCCCCGCAACCAAGATCCTCGACAACCCGTACACCTACACCGACTTCCGCAGCGACTCCACGCACCGCCTTTGAGTCGCCGCTGTGCGGACGGGCGACCGTCTAGAGTCGGATCAGTCGAGATCGGAGCGAGTGAGGGCGTACATGGCACGTGGTGAGACCGGACCTGACTTCATCGAGGCGCTGGCCCGCGGCCTCGACGTCATCAGGGCCTTCCAGCCGGGACGCCCGGTCATGTCGCTGACCGAGGTGGCGACCGCCGCCGGGCTGGCCCGCCCGACGGCCCGCCGCATCCTGCTCACCCTGCAGGAGCTCGGCTACGCCAGGGCCGAGCATGGCGGGTTCGCGCTCACACCGCGCGTGCTGGAGCTGGGGGTGGCGTACGTGCGGTCGATGGGGCTGTGGGAGGTGGCCCGGCCGCACCTGGAGGCGCTGGTCACGCAGACCCGCGAGTCGTCGTCGATCGCCCAGCTCGACGGCTCCGACATCGTGTACGTGGCCAGGGTCGCCGTGCCGAAGATCGTCGCGCTGTCGGTGCAGATCGGCACCCGTTTCCCGGCGCTGCAGACCTCCCTGGGCAAGGTGCTGCTGGCCGCGCTGCCGCCGGCCGAGGTGGAGCGGGTGCTGGCCGAGCCGAGCCGCTCGGGCATCGAGCCGCGCTGGCGGCCGGACGCCAAGGAGCGCGAGGCGGTGCTGCGCTCGGTGCGCGCCAAGGGGTGGGCGTTGACCGACGAGCAGCTCGCCCTGGGCATCAGGTCGGTGGCGGCGCCGCTGCGCGACGGGCTCGGCAACGTCATCGCGGCGGTCAACGTCAACGCGCACGCGGCCGAGACCTCCATCGAGAAGCTGACCGAGGAGCATCTTCCGCTGCTGCTCAAGACGGCCGGCGCGATCAGCGCGGACTGGGCGGCGTACGAGGCGGTGCCGCACGTCACGGCCTCGTGAGCATTCATATCCGGCGCATATGAATAGCGGCGGATATGGCGGCAAATCGGGATCCGCGGGCGCGGCGGCGGCAGGATCGAGCCCTGCCGTCCACGTCCCCGAACCGTCTTTGGGATCCACATGCGCCTGCTCCTCAACACCGTCGTCAGCCTGGTCGCCGCCGTCTCCCTGACGGCCGAGCCCCGCGACCAGGTCAGACGTACGGACTTCCACGTCAACGGCGACCCCGGCGTGAAGATCGCGGTTCGCGAGGTCAGCGTCCCCGGCGCCCGGCGCGGCCGGCCCGTGCTGCTGCTGCACGGCGCCCGCGTCCCCGGCGTGGGCAGCTTCGACCTGCCGGTGCCCGGCGGCTCCCTCGCCGAGGACCTCGCGCGCGCCGGCCACCGCGTCTACGTGATGGACGCCCGCGGGTACGGCGCCTCCACCCGGCCGGCCGCCCTGTCCCGCCCGTCGCAGGAGGGCCGGCCCGCCGTCCGCTCCGACGAGGTGGTCCGCGATGTCGCCGCCGTCGTGGACCGGATCGCCCCCGGCGGCCAGGTGGCCCTGCTCGGCTGGGCGACCGGCGGGCACTGGCTGGGCCAGTACGCCGCCGCCAACCCCGGCCGGGTCAGCCACCTCGTGCTCTACAACACCCTGTACGGCCCGGTCGACGGCCACCCCACGCTGGGCCGCGGCAGCGACAACGAGGACCCGGAGCACCCCGGCCGGTTCAACGCCGCCCGCTACGGCGCCTACCGCTTCAACACCGGCGCCGGCCTTTTCCCGTCCTGGGACGGCAGCATCCCGGTCGAGGACAAGACGGCCTGGCGGGACCCGGCGGTCGCGGCCGCGTACGCCAAGGCCGCGCTGGCCTCCGACCCCACCAGCGGCACCCGCACGCCGCCCAGCTTCCGCTCCCCCTCCGGCGCGATGGAGGACAGCTTCTACCTCGCCACCGGCCGCCAGCTCTGGGACGCCGGTTCGATCACCGCCCGCACCCTCGTCCTGCGCGGCGAGCGCGACTTCTGGAGCCGCCCAGAGGACGCCGCCAAGCTGCGCGATCACCTGGTGCACGCCCGCGAGGTCAGGAGCGTGGAGCTGCCCGAGGCCACGCACTACGTCCACCTCGACCGCGCCGAGCGGGGCCGCGACCGGTTCCTGCGAGAGGTCACGAGCTTCCTGGGTCTTGCCGGTTAGTCCCTTGTCGGCTTTGAATGAGCCCCATACCAGTGATCCTGGAGGGGCAGATGCGTGGTTTACGGACGTCCGTAGTTGTTCTGTCAGTTGTCGCCACGACGTTACTCGGGGTGCAACCATCCACTCCGGCGGTCGCGGGGCCGACCGATCCCGAGCCGGTCTCGCTCGTCACGCTCTCCGTCCCGGACCGGGCCGCGATGGAGCGGCTGGTGGCCTCCGGCGCCGACCTCACCGAACGGGTACGCCCCCAGCCGGACGGCAGCGTCCAGGTCGACGCCGTCGTCACGGCCGGCCAGCTGGAGTCCCTGCGGCAGCTCGGCGCCACCCCGGCCGACGAGGCCCAGCCCCAGGCCCGCGCGAAGGCCACGGCCGCGCAGGACCAGATCGTCATCGAGCGGGCAGTCTGGTACAAGTCCCGCGACGGGTACTTCCTGTCGGTCGAAGCCTCCAGCAGCGCCGCGCAGGCGGCCACGCTCACCGTCGCCTGGAAGGGCAGGCGGGGCACGAGCGGGCAGGCGGAGATGGTCGCGTACGTGGACGCGGGCGCGTACCTGGGCCACCAGTTCGCCACCCCAGTCCCGGCGGAGGACCGGCCGCAGTGGGTCACCGTCACCTCGGCGGGCGGCGGCAAGGCCGAGGCCCGGGTCGGTGAGTGGCCCGACGGCGAGCGGCCCGACCACAACGGGCGCGGCTACCAGAAGGACTTCATCACCCAGTACATGCCGCCGGCGCAGCTCAACGAGCGGATCAAGGCCCTGCACCGGCAGTTCCCCAAGCTCACCGAGCTCATCGCGCTGCCGTACAAGACCAACGGCTACCGGCGGCACGCCCAGGCGCTGATCGGCACCCCGCCCGGCGCCGCCGTGGTGATCACCTCGTCCGCGTACGGCTCCGAGGGCGGCAACGACCTGTCCGTCGAGCTGGTCGACCCCGGCGCGCCCGGCCGGCCGCTGCAGGTCACCCTCAACGGCAAGAACATCACCGTCAGCCTGGCCACCGACGACTCCGGCGCGCCGGTCAGCACCGCCGCCCAGGTCGTCGCGGCGATCAACGCCACGGCCGGCCTGCCCGTCCGGGCCAGTGTCTACCGCACCGACCCGGGGGCGGGCGTCATGGCGCCCGCGCCGCTCACCCAGCTCGACGACTTCCTCAACGCCCCGGCCGACGTCTCCCGCGCGCCCGCGCAGGTGCTGGCCCTGCGCATCGGCGTGCACCGCAACGGCTCGCGCACCGGCGTGCTCGCCTACTCGCAGGAGCACGCCAGGGAGTGGGTGACGCCGCTGGTCACCATCGAGGCCGCCGAGCGGCTGCTCCGCAACTCCAGCCGCGACCAGGCCACCCGCCGGCTGCTGGAGCGCACCGACATCTTCATCGTGCCGACCGTCAACCCCGACGGGGCGAACTACAGCTTCTACGACTTCAACTCCCAGCGGAAGAACATGACCAACCACTGCCCCGCGCAGCAGTCCGACCCGGCGCTGCGCAACACCTGGGGCGTGGACGTCAACCGCAACTACGCCGTCGGCTCTCTGACCGACGGGTACTTCGGCGCCTCGGCCAACTGCCAGAGCGGCACGTACGCCGGGCCGGGCGAGCACTCCGAGCCGGAGAGCCGCAACGTCATCTGGCTGGCGCAGAAGTACCGCAACATCAAGTTCGCCATGAACGTGCACAGCTACGGCGGCTACTTCATGTGGCCTCCCGGCGCGTACAAGCTCGACGGCCGCGTCACCCTGCCCCGGCCCACGCCGCGCGAGGAGGCGTACTTCCTGCGCTCGGCCCGCACGATCGAGGAGGCCATCGCCGCCGAGCGGGGCACCGTGATCTGGCCGCAGCAGACCGGCCCCGTGACGGACGTGCTGTACTCGGCGGCCGGCAACTCCGCCGACGAGCTCTGGTACGACTTCGGCATCTACGGCTGGGACTTCGAGGTCGGCGCCGACCTGTGGAACCCCGCGACCCGCACGTGGGAGGGAGTGGGCTTCCAGCCGCCGTTCAGCGAGGGGCACGCCGAGGCGCTGGAGTTCGCCACGGGCCTGATCTCCCTGATCGGCATCGCCGCCGACTACCGCGAACCCTGATCCGCCGGTGCGGCGGCCCGCCCGGCCGCCCGGGAGCCGAATCCGGGCGGCCGGGCACCCCGTCCGGCCGCCCTCGACCTTGATCCACCGAAATTCCTGGCAGGAGACCTTCCTTGCGCTTACCCACCACCCTCCTCGGCGTGGCCGTCACGGCCGCCCTCCTCGTCATCCCGCAGTCCGTCCCCACGGCCGCGCTGGCCGACCCCGCGGAGCCGCAGCCACCGGCCGTGCGCGACTTCGGCAACGGCCCCGAGCGCAACGAGATCGCGGCCGGCGTGCCCGAGCAGGCCTCCGCGCTCCGCGCGCAGCCGGACACCGGCCAGGGCGAGACGCAGGAGTACGGGCCGTCCCGCGACCGCGGCTACCCCCGGCAGACGCGGCTCCCGCTCCCGGCCGAGAACCCGGCCGACGCCTCGATCAAGCTGGGCCTGGTGCCGTACCACGGCATCGCGCCCAAGCTCAACGACCTGCAGCAGCGCAGCGACCGGGTGAGCGCCGAGATCATGGGCCGCTCGTACCAGGGCCGCGACCTCTACCTCGTCACCGTCACCGCGCCCGAGAGCGCCGCCGAGGTGCGCGAGCAGGCGCGCATCCGCGAGCGCATCGAGAACGACCCGGCCGGCGCCGCCCGCGACCGCGGCCTCGCCAAGCGCTACAAGGCGCCGGTGTTCGTCAACGCCAACATCCACGGCAACGAGTGGGAGGGCACCGACGCCGCCCTGCGCACCATCGAGCAGCTCGCCACCAGCACCGACCCGGCGATCACCGACCTGCTCAAGCGCACCAGGCTGTACTTCAACGTCACCGCCAACCCCGACGGCCGCGTCAACGGCGTGCGCCAGAACGGCGGCGGCTTCGACCTGAACCGCGACTTCATCACCGCCTCGCAGCCCGAGGTCCGCGCGATGCGCCAGCTGATGATCGACACCCAGCCGGTCGCCATGATCGACCTGCACGGGTACGTCAACGGCACGCTCATCGAGCCCACCACGCCGCCGCACGGCGCCAACTACGAGTACGACCTGTTCATCACCAACACCTACGCCAACGGCCTCGGCATGGAGGCCGCGGTCAACGGGCTCGGCTACACCTTCCCGAAGGACGGCGTGCGGCCCGTGCAGATCCCGTTCCGGGACGACCAGGAGGGCTGGGACGACTGGCCGCCGATCTTCACGCCGCAGTACGCGCCCTTCCACGGCACCGTCGCCGCGCACACGGTGGAGATCCCGCTGCGGGTCAACGAGCCCGAGTACAGCCGGCAGCCCGTCGAGGAGCTGCGCCGCCGCTCGGCGATCAACACCGACGTGGCCGCCGCCGCCATCCGCGCCACCTACGGCTTCGTCCAGTCCGGGCACGACCGGCTGATCGCCGACCAGATCGAGGTGTTCCGGCGCGGCGCGGCGGGCGAGCCGTCGAAGGTGGTCCCGCTCGGCATCGTGCCCGGCTTCGGCCCCGAGGACGTCTACACCACCACCTTCCCCCGCGCGTACGTCATCCCGGCCGGCTCCCCGGCCGCCGCGCGCCTGGTGGACCACCTGATCGCCAACGACGTCCGGGTCGAGCGGGCCAGGTCCGCGTTCCGCTCGGGCGGCCGGACGTACCCGGCCGGCACGTACGTCGTGGACATGCGCCAGCCCAAGCGCGGCCTGGCCAACGTCATGCTGGAGCGCGGCGAGGACATCTCGCCCCGGGTGAACGCCATGTACGACATCTCCGGCTGGAGCCTCGGCCTGCTCTGGGGCGCCACCGTGGAGTCCGCCGACTCGCTGCGCGCGCACACCACCCCGGTCAAGGCCGCCGCCCCGACCGGCTCCGTCCCGCACAGCCCGGGCCCGCTCGCGCTCAAGGTCACCGACGCCAAGGAGGTCAGGGCGCTCAACGACCTGCTGGCCCAGGGCGTCGCGGTGACCTGGGGCGACGGCGGCACGGCGATCGTCCCCTCCGCCGCCCGCCAGGCGGCCAGGACCGTCTCCGACCGGTACGGCGTCACCTTCACCCGCGCGGGCTCGACCTCCGGAACCCCGCTCGCGCAGGTGCGCGTCGCCGCCGCGGCGTCCGCCGACGAGCTGTTCACCCTGCGCGAGCTCGGCTTCACCGTCACCCCCGTCTCCACCGCCGTGCTCAACAGCGGCTTCGACTGGAGCGGGACCGACGTCCTGTACGTCTCCAGCGGGCTCAACCACGCCGCGCTCAACCCGGCCGCCAGGACAGCCCTCGACGCGTTCCTCACCACCGGCGGCGTGATCACCCGCGGTGACACCGGCGCCGCGTTCAACACCGCCGCCGGCCTGCTCACCGCGACCACGGTGGCCGGCCGCGACGACGCCAACGGCGTGGTCCGCACCGTCGCCACGAACGGACCGGTCGGCAGCGGCTCGCCGGCCCACTCGTTCGTGTACTCGCCGCTGTGGTTCACCGGGCTCGGGCCCGAGGTCACGGTCGAGCAGTCGTACGCGGCCGACGGGCCCCTGGTCTCCGGCCACTGGCGGGCCGACGAGCAGGGGCTGGGCGGCCCGGAGGCGGCCAGGGGCCAGGCGGCCGTGGTCAGCGGCCGGGACGAGCGGGGCGCGGCGGTGGTGCTCTTCGGCACCGAGCCGATGTTCCGCAACCACCCCAAGGGGTTGTTCCCGCAGGTGGCCAGGGGACTGTACTGGTCGGCCGCGGTGACGGGCGCGGCCGTCACGACCCCATGATCGGGATGTGCTAGATTCACGCTTCCGGCCGGATTCGCTTCCGGCCGGAAGCTTTCTGTATGACCTCACTTCACGCCATCGTGCGCCCGGCTACCGCGGCCGACCGTCCCGCGGTCGAACGGCTCTGGCTCATGTTCCGCCACGACATGTCGGAGTTCGACGGCGAGCTGCCCAACCCCGACGCCACGTTCAAGAACGACTCCCGGCTCCGGTCGGCGTTCGAGCGCGACGACTGGGCGGCCTACCTGTTCACCAGCGGCGACCGGCCCGCCGGGTTCGCCTTCGTGCGCAGCCTGTCCGGCCCGGCGCGCGTGCTCAACAGCTTCTTCGTCGTACGCGGCGCGCGCCGGTCCGGTCTGGGGCTGCGTGCCGTCCGGGAGGTGGTCGCCCGGCACCCGGGCCCGTGGGAGATCGCCTTCCAGGACGCCAACGCGGGCGCGGTGGCCTTCTGGCGGCGGGTGGCGGAGGAGATCGCCGGCGATGCCTGGACCGAGGAACGCCGGCCCGTGCCGAACCGGCCCGACCTGCCGCCGGACGCGTGGATCTCCTTCACCACCGCCTGAGCACGGGCGGCCCCGCGCCTCCCGGCGTAACGGGACACTGTTGGCGAAGCAGACCAAACAGAAACGGCCCCGCTGCTCTAGTCGGGAGGGGTGGGCTTGGCGTTGCTCCAGCCCGTGTCCACGACCGCCCGGTAGCTCAGCGTCCTGCCGGGAACCTGCCACTTCTGGCTTTTGGGGCCTGGTTCAAGCTGGATGTCGCGGCTGCCCAGGAGCTTGCCGGTCTTCTGGTCGAAGAGCACCTCCCGCTGGATCTTCCCACGGCCATCGGCGCTGTCGATCGGGACCGCGAGGCCGACTGCCGACCGGCCGAGCGGATCCGTGACGGCGCCCAGCCGCCGCACGCCCGGATAATCGGTGATCAGGCGCATGAGACCGGCTCGCACCTTGGGCGGCACGGGCGTCTCTGCCAGGGCGAAGTAGACCCGGCCGAGCACCCCTGCAGGGCCGTTGCAGCGCCTCGGCGCGCCAGACCCGCCCGCTATGAACTTGACCGAGCCTTCACACAGCAGCTTGCGCAGCTCTCCGGGGTCGGTAGGCAGCTCTTGGAGCTCCTGATAGGTGAACTGGCCGACGCCGCCGATGAGGAATGTGCCGCCGCCCTGGTCGTTCGGATGTTCCTCCTGCCAGGCACCAGACTTCGTCCTGACGGTCCTGCGCATGCCCGACGAGCCCACCGTCCAGCTCGAAGGGGAACCCGCCGCGCGCCAGGCATCGGCGTCGGCGCCGGTCTGGGGCTTACCCGCGAAGGAGCGGCCGTGGAAGGACTCGCCGTCGCCGCGGGCGCGCCCCGTCCATCTGAGGATCTCGCGGCGCTCTTCCACGACGTAGCCACCGGTCCTGCCGAGCGCGAGCGCCGCGAAGGCGGAGCGCTGATGGGTGTACCAGTAGCGGCCCTGCTGCTGCAGCTCCGCCTGAGAGGCGGCGGCCAGCATCATGTCGCGAGGCGACAGAGAGTGAGGGATGGCCTGCACGCCTGCCGGTGGTCGTGCGGGATCGTCGTGAGCGAGCGTCATACCCGCTGCCACGGCCGCGGCCGTGGCAGCGGCCACCAAGCCGAGCGGCATGCGCCACGTACGGCGAGAGCGCGGCCGTGCGGTGTCGTCCTGGCCCAACATCCGGGTACGGGCGGCCGCCGCGGCCTCTGCGGAAGGCGGGGCCGGGTCGTCGTACACCCCACGTACGAGATGCAGCTCGTTCATCGATGTGTCTCCTCCTCGTCCAACAGCGGATTCGTTCCGCCCAGCGCCTTGCGCAGCTTCTTGCGAGCCCGGTTGAGCCGCGAGGACACCGTGCCGAAGGGCACGTCCAGAGCCTGCGCCACCTCGTCGTAGCTCAGCCCCGAAAGCGCCACCAGGAGCAGCACGTCACGCTGGTCCGCGGGCAGGGCGGCGATGGCCCTGGCCAGCGTGCCTTTGACGGCTTGCGCGCTCACCTTCGCCGTCACGTCGTCCTCGTGACCTCGGGCCGAGTTCGCCTCCGGATGCAGCCGGTCCACGGCACGAAGGAGGCGCACCTCGTTGCGGCGGTGCCGGCTGATGAGGTTGGTCGCGATGCCGTAGAGCCAGGGGCGGGCGCTGCGGTGGCTCGTGTCGTACCGGCGACGCTGACGGAAGGCGAGGGCGAACGTCTCAGCGGAGACGTCGTCGGCGGCGTGCGGACCGAGCCGGCGGGATACGTACCGGTGAATCTCCGCGTAGTGCGCGTCGAAGACGGCGCCGAAACGCTCGGGTTCGTGCCAGGACCGCTCGATCACCACGGCGTCGTCCTGCGACGGTGGGGCGTCGCCCGGGGAATCGGCCAGATAGGGCTCATTCATTCACAGGCCTTGAGGTCGGCGGGACATCGGTCACCTGTTGTTGTCCGCAGGCCGCTTTCGCCTTCCCCTGAATTTCGGCGCACCGGCTGCGGAGCAGTCTCAGCGTGGCCCCTCCCATAGGCCCGCAGCGCGTGGGTGCACCGTTGAAAGCTCTCCGGCCATCCGAATCCGCTCCTCCGGAGTGATCTACGAAGACGAGCAGTTCGAGGACCTGCTCACGTCGAGAGGGCAGCCCGCGCTGTCTCCAGGACGCCTGACCGGCAGGCCGCGAGGCGGTACGGGCGCGCATCGATTGGAAGCACACTCTGGGCCTCGACTTCTCCGTGCACCAACCCGGATCTCCCACGTCGCAGCCCTGGCCCCCGCCGCGTGACAACCGCCACGGGGACCAATTCGCCAACAGCGCCCCCCGGCGTACCGGGGGAGCGGGGCCGCCCGGCCCGGGTCAGCGGGCCGCGGGGGCGTAGCCGGTCGGGCGGGTGGTGAACGTGCCCCGGCCCTGGGTACGGCTGCGCAGGCTGGTCGCGTACCCGAACACCTCGGCCAGCGGCACGACCGCGGTGATCACCACCGTGCCGGCCCGCGCCGCCGAGCCCGAGACGCGGCCGCGCCGGGCCGACAGGTCGCCCAGCACCCCGCCGGCCATGTCGTCCGGCACCGTCACCGTCACCTCCACCACCGGCTCCAGCAGCACCATCGCGCACTGGCGCAGCGCCTCGCGCAGCCCCAGCCGCCCCGCCGTGCGGAACGCCATCTCCGAGGAGTCCTTCACGTGGGTGGCCCCGTCGGTGAGCGTGACCCGCAGGCCGGTCACCGGGTGGCCGCCCAGCGGGCCGTCGGACAGCGCGTCCCGGCAGCCGGCCTCGACCGCGCGCACGTACTCGCGCGGCACCCGGCCGCCCACCACCGTCGAGGCGAACACGAAGCCCTCCGCCAGCGGCTCGACGTCCAGCACGACGTGGGCGAACTGCCCGGCGCCGCCGTCCTGCTTGACGTGCCGGTAGAGCAGCCCCGACACCCCGCGCCCGACCGTCTCCCTGAAGGAGACCTGCGGCCGGCCGACGCTCACCTCCAGGCGGTGGTCGCGCCGGAGCTTCTCCGCCGCCACCTCCAGGTGCAGCTCGCCCATCCCGGACAGCACGGTCTGCCCGGTCTCGGCGTCGGTGCGCACGGCCAGCGAGGGGTCCTCCTCGGCCAGCCGGGCCAGCGCCGCCGCCAGCCGGTCGCCGTCGGTGCTCCTGCGCGCCTCGACGGCCACGGACACCACCGGCTCGGTCGCCCCCGGCGGCTCCAGCAGCAGCGGCGCGCCCGGCGCGCACAGGGTCGTGCCGGTGCGGGCCGCCTTCGGCCCGACCACCGCGACGATGTCCCCGGCCACCGCCAGGTCCGCCTCGGCGTGCCGGTCGGCCTGCACGCGCAGGATCCGGCCGATCCGCTCGGTACGGCCCGCGCCCGCGTCCAGCACCGTGTCCCCCTTCCGCATCGTCCCCGAGTACACCCGCACGTACGTGAGCCGCCCGGTCGCCGTCGAGCTCACCTTGAACGCCAGCGCGGCCAGCGGCGCGTCCGGGTCGGCGGCCCGTACCTCGCCGTCCTGCCCGCGCACCGCGGGCACGTCCAGCGGCGAGGGCAGGTAGCGCACGACGGCGTCCAGCAGCGGCTCGATCCCGCGGTTGCGGTACGCCGAGCCGCACAGCACCACGACACCCTCACCGGTACGGGTGAGATCGCGCAGCGCGGCGACCAGCGTCGCCCCGGAGAGCGACGTCCCGGAGAGCGACGTCCCGGAGAGCGACGGTTCGGCGGGCGACGGTTCGGCGGGTGACGGCCCGGCGCAGAACTCCTCCAGCGCGCCCGGATGCAGCTCGGCCACCGCCTCCTCCAGCAGCCGGCGCCGCCGCAGCGCCTCCTCCAGCAGGTCGTCCGGCACCGGCCGCGCCTGGCAGGCGTCGCCGTCCCAGACCAGCGCCCGCAGGCCGATCAGGTCGATCACGCCGGTGAAGGCGTCCTCGCGCCCGATCGGCAGCTGCACCACCAGCGGCGCCGGATGCAGCCGCCGGCGGATCGACTCGACCGCCGCGTCGAGGTCGGCGCCCGCCCGGTCCAGCTTGTTGACGAACGCCAGGCGCGGCACGCCGTGCCGGTCGGCCCGCCGCCACACCGACTCGCTCTGCGGCTCGACCCCGGCGACGCCGTCGAACACCGCGATAGCGCCGTCGAGCACCCGCAGCGACCGCTCCACCTCGTCGGAGAAGTCGACGTGGCCGGGGGTGTCGATCAGGTTGATCCGGTGCCCGTCCCACTCGCAGCTCACGGCCGCGGCGAAGATCGTGATGCCGCGGTCGCGCTCCTGGGAGTCGAAGTCGGTGACGGTCGTGCCGTCGTGCACCTCACCGCGCTTGTAGGTGGCGCCGGTCAGGTAGAGCATCCGCTCGGTGACGGTGGTCTTGCCGGCGTCGACGTGCGCGAGGATGCCGAGATTGCGGACGGCGGTCAGGGGGACGGTCTGGGGGTTGAAGACGTGAGCACGCACGGCCCATGACCCTTTCGGGACGTTTCTTGACAGGACGGCGCAATTCCCCCGGCGAAGGGGTCTTCGTCAGGGCAGCAGCCAGTGCCGGCCGCGCAGCCGGCACCGGGGCGACGAAGACACCAGGATCACCTCGTAACGCGACGGGGGGATGACGGCAGCGGTGCTGTGGCGCACGGCCGGCTCCCTTCGCTCGTCACGTCATGATCCCTGTCGTGATCTCAGGCGAGAGTGTAGTGACGCCGGTCGCGGCGGGGGAATTCATTTTCTTTGCGAAGTCTCCCCCGGAACGTCACCACGCGGACGCCTGAGTGCCCCCGGTGTGAGACTCGGACGTCATTTCGGCATGTCGACATAGGCGCGAGACGCTTTCAGGGAAGGACGCGCGCCCATGACGATCTCTCTTGACACCGGTCGCTACACGGTCGGGATGGCCACCAGTGCCGCCGACGTACAGGCCGCTCAGAGACTCCGGTACGCGGTCTTCGCCGAGGAGATGGGGGCGCGGCTCGACAGCCCGGTCTCCGGC
This sequence comes from Nonomuraea sp. MTCD27, assembly GCF_041950495.1. Taxonomy (NCBI): domain Bacteria; kingdom Bacillati; phylum Actinomycetota; class Actinomycetes; order Streptosporangiales; family Streptosporangiaceae; genus Nonomuraea; species Nonomuraea sp. MTCD27. Next base: position 28,467 of record NZ_JBGNUW010000007.1, read on the forward strand.
CTCGACGCCGACCGGTTCGACGCCTACTGCGACCACCTCCTCGTCCGCGACGGCTCCGAGGTCGTCGGCACCTACCGGCTGCTGCCGCCGGGACGTACCGAACGGCTCTACTCCGACGCCGAGTTCGACCTCACCGGCCTGGCGCACCTCCGCAAGGACCTGGTGGAGGCCGGCCGCACCTGCGTGCACCCCGACCACCGGGACGGCACGGTGGTCGCCCTGATGTGGGCGGGGATCGCCCGGTACATGGTGACCGGCGGTCACCGGTGGCTGGCGGGCTGCTGCTCGGTGCCGCTCGACGACCGCGGCGCGCTGGCCGCCGCCGTGGTGGAGCGGGTGCCGCTGGGTCCGGCGGAGTACCGGGTGACGCCCCGCACGCCGTGGCGCTCCCGGGGCGCCGCCCTGCCCGACCGGTTCGTGCCGCCGGCGCTGCTGCGGGGGTACCTGCGGCTGGGGTCGTGGGTGTGTGGGGCCCCCGCGCACGACCGGGACTTCGGCACGGCGGACTTCTTCATGCTGCTGTCGATGGCGAACGTGAACGCCCGCTACCTGCGGTACTTCCTCGGCGAGTCCCCGCTGGGACCGTCTTCGGCCGGTGAGCCGCGGCTCGGGAAGCCTCCGCTCGGGGAGCCCTTGTGAGCGCCGTCCTCCCACCCGCTGACCTGCCCCGGGAGGCCGCCCCGGCGCCCGCCGCCGTAGCGCGGGACAACCCGTGGCGACCGTTCGGCCCCTGCACCCCCGACACCTGTGTGGGGGACCCGGCCGCCGCCGCAGGCCGCCTCCAGCGCGCCGCCCGGCTCCTCGGAGCGCTCGCGGTGGTACTCGCCGGCGTCCCCACAGCCCTCACCACCCGCACCCTCACCACCCGCACCCTTACCACCCGCACCCTCACCACCCGCACCCTCACCACCCGCACCTTCGCCTCCCGCACGATCACCACCCGTAGCCTCGCCTCCCGCGCCGCCGTTTCCAGCGCCCCTGTCAGCGGCGCCGCTGCCTCCCGTCCCGCCAGCCCCCCTTCACCCGCCTCGGCTTCGCGGGCGTTGCCATCGCTTGCCCCGGCTCCGTCCGCCGACCGTCCGCCGGGCTCCCGTCCCCGCACCTCCAGTTCACCCGCCACGCACGCGCTCGCCGCCCGTCTCGCGGCGTTCATCCTGCGGGTTTACGCGTTGCGGGCGCTGCTCCTGCGCGTGCTGGCGTTGCGCGCCCACACGCCGCACCTCGGGGCCCGCACCGCCGCCCGCACCCCCGCCCCCGCCCGCACCCCAGCCCCCGCTGGCACCGCCGCCGCTTCCCGTGACTGTGCGTCGCGGTGGCAGGGTGAGGTCACCCGCATGTGGGCCCGCCTGCTCCTGCGGGCGCTGGGCATCCGCCTGGAGGTCGTCGTCGAGGCCGCCGGAGGGGCGGCGGGCGACGACCCGTCAGGCGGGACGCTCGTCGTGGCGAATCACGTCTCCTGGCTGGACCCCCTCGTCATCGCCGCCACCCTGCCCTCACGCCCCCTGGCCAAGCGCGAGATCGCCGGCTGGCCGGTCATCCGCACGCTGGTGGCGGGCGCCGGCGGGCTGTTCATCGACCGGGAGCGCCTGTCCGCGCTCCCGTCGGCCGTGGCGGCCGTCGCCGACGCTCTCCGGGCCGGGGACACGGTGGTCGCCTTCCCGGAGGGCACCACGTGGTGCGGGCGCGGCATGGGCAGCTTCCGCCCGGCGGTGTTCCAGGCAGCGGTCGACGCGGGCGCGGCCGTCCGCCCGATCACGCTGCGTTACCGCGAGGGTACGGTCACCTCCACCCGCGCCTGCTACGTGGGCGACGACTCTCTGCTCGCCTCCATGTTCCGGGTGGCCGCCACCCGGGGCCTGGTCGCCGAGGTGAGGCTGCTCGCCCCCGTACGCCTCGCCCCCACCGCACCCCGTCAGCGGGCCCGGACCGAACTTGCCAGGATCTGCGAGACCCGCGTACGCCAGGGCATCCCCGATCGCCACGGCGCCCCGTCGCGAGGAGAAGGCGTTTGATGCCCCCGGGACGATGGTAGAGGCGTATTTAGCAGGGGATATGGAGATCGCCCCGCTATCGGGAGCCTTCCACGGAGAAGGCGTGATAGGCGGTCTCCGCGGTCGCTGAGACCGCCGGATCGGGGGAACCCAATGCGCAAGACCCTCACCGGGCTGGGCCTGGCGTTCTTCTTGACGCTAGCCCCGGCAACTGCTGCGACGGCCGACACGCCGGTCGCGCCGGTCGCGCAGAGCCAGGTGACACCCGCACCGCAGCCGAACGAGACCAGGGATGAAGGCGGCGGCAACGCCGGCCTGTGGGGCCTGCTGGGCCTGCTCGGCCTGCTGGGCTTCGCGGGCATGCGCAAGCACCGTAACCACGTCGGCACCGCCGAACACATCCCGCACCGCACGACGCGCCCGTAACAGGGCCGGCCCCGGCCGCCGGCCGGGGTGACCATCCGAGGTGGCACGGCTGCCGCACAGCAGCCGTGTCACGCGGTGGCGCGAAGCGGATCAAGTGGGTTAGGAGCTGCGGCGCCACCGCGCCGGCGCCCCCGGCCGCGGCCACGCCGACGGCGAGCGGGGGCGCCTTCCCCGTCACGCTGCCGCACACGTACGGCAGCACCACGATCACCGCGGCGCCCCAGCGCGTCGTCACCGTCGGCCTCCTGGACCTGTACGAGGGCTACTTCGTCTTCGGCAGCCAGGACCCGCGCTCCCGCCTGCGCGGCTCGCTCGGCTTCCAGCTCCCCACCGGCCTCGGACCCGCGTGCTGCAACTCGGCGACGAGGTCGCGGTCGCCCGTGGTCGCGGGGCTCATGGGCGTTCATCGTGCTGAGCGCCGACCTGAGGGCCCGCCTGCTGATCCCGGTCGTGGAGCTCCCGGTGGGCGTGGTCGCGGGCGCCCTCGGCGCGCCCCTGCTGCTGTGGCTTCTGGCCCGGTCCCGGCGGCGCTCGACGTTCTTCGACGACCAGGCGTTAGGCGGTGAAGTAGTGTCCCGCCTCGAGGTCCGGGAGGAGCGCGGGCCGGCCGGGGGACCAGTCCAGCAGCTTCCTGGTCAGGTCGCTGGTGGCGGGGACGTCGAGGGAGAGGACCATACCGAGGAAGCCGAAGTGCTCCATCGCCTCCTCGGGGGAGATGGAGGCCACCGGCAGGCCCAGGTGCCGGCCGATCACCTCGGCGATCTCCCGTACCGGCACCCCCTCCTCGGCGACCCCGTGCAGGCGCGCGCCCGCGGGCGCGCCCTCCAGCGCCAGCCGGAACAGCCGCGCGGCGTCCAGCCGGTGCACGGCGGGCCAGCGGTTCGATCCGTCGCCCGGGTAGGCGGAGACCCCCTTGGCCCGCGCGGTGGCGATCAGGCCCGGGACGAAGCCGTGATCACCCTCGCCGTGCACCGTCGGCGGCAGCCGCACCGCAGACGTCCGCACGCCGCGCTCGGCGAACGACAGCGCCGCCACCTCGGAGTCGTACCGGGGCGCCCCGAACGATCCCGGGTCGGGCGCGCTGTCCTCGGTCGCGACGCGGCCCGCCGCGAGGCCGGCGGTTCCGGAGGCGATGACGAAGGGCCGGCCGGTCCCCACGAGCGCCTCCCCGAGTGCCTCGATGGCCCGCCGGTCGGTCCGGACGGCGGCCTCGAAGTCGGTGAAGTCGTGGACGAACGCGGTGTGGATCACGCCGTCGGCGGCGGCCGCGCCACCGCGCAGGCTGTCCAGGTCGTCGAGGGAGCCGCGGTGCGCCTCGGCCCCGGCGGCCGCCAGCGAGGCGACGGCCCCCTCGGAGCGGGCGAGCCCGACGACCTGATGCCCGGCGCCGAGCAGTTCGCGGACGATGGCGCTCCCGATGAACCCGGTCGCACCCGTGACGAATACGCGCATGATGAAACGCACTCCTTGGCAAGGGCAGGTGAGAACCGGCCGCACGTCGCAGGGGGCCGGTGCTTCCACCTTGCGCCCGCGGAGCGTCCCAGGTCCAATGAATGTTCCGCAAGCCGCATCGCGTTTCGCGCATCACCACAGCTCAAGGGGTTCGGCCATTAGGCTGGGCGCATGCCCGAGTCGCCATCGCCGCCGGACCTCGACCTGCACCTCGTACGGAGCTTCACCGTCCTCGCCGAGCACCGGCACTTCGGCCGCGCCGCCGAGACCCTCCACCTCACCCAGTCGTCGCTGAGCCGGCAGATCGCCCGCCTCGAACAGCAGCTCGGCGCCCGCCTGGTGGACCGCACCCCGCAGGGCAGCCGGCTCACCGAGGCGGGGGAGGTCTTCCTGCCGCTCGCCAGGGCGGTCCTGCGGTCGTCGGCGCAGGCGGCGGCGAGCGCCCGCGCCGCCGCCCGGCCCAACCGGATCACCGTCGGCTACACCGCCAACCTGATCGTCACGCCCGCCGTGCGCGAGCTGCGCCACCGGCACCCCGACGCCGACGTACGCACCCTGCACGTGGCCTGGAACGAGCCGCACACCGCGCTGCTCTCCCACCGGGTGGACGTGGCGGTGGCCCGGCTGCCGTTCCCCACCGACGGGCTCCGCGTGACGGTCCTCTACGACGAGCCCCGGGCCCTGCTGGTGCCGCGCGACCACCGCCTGGCCGGCAAGGAGTCGATCACCCTCGACGACATCGCCGACGAGCCCCTGCCCCGCGCGCCCGACCCCGTCTGGGACGCCTTCTGGCGCATCGACCCCCGGCCCGACGGAAGCCCGGCTCCCGACGGCCCCTTCCTCGAGGCCGTGGAGGACAAGTTCGAGCTCGTCGCGGGCGGGCAGGCCGTGGTCATCGTCCCGGCCGGCGCCAACTTCACCGGCCTGCGGCCGGACCTCACCACGGTTCCCCTGGACGGCGTCGAGCCGAGCCACGTGGCGCTGGTGACCCGCGCCGGCGACCGCGGTCGCCTGGTGGCGGCCTTCCGCAAGTACGCCCAGGCCCACCTCACCGGTCAGCCGGGGGGCGCCACACCGGCCTGACCGAGCGAGGTTCCCGCGTCGGCGCTACCGAGGAAGCTCGGTGCTGCACCGGAGGGTGTCGCCGTCGCGGGCCAGGCCGAACACGGCGCCCAGCTTGCTCGGGTTGTCCGGCAGGTAGTCGGGCGTCCTGATGCCGGCGATGATCTTCGTCCCGGCGGGCATGGCCGCCGGATCGATGGTGATCAGGACCTGCCCGCCCGCCTCCTTGCTGCTGTCCATGACCTTGTCGAAGCCCGGGATGTCGGTCGGGGACGTGCAGAACTCGTTGATCCGGATGTCGGCCGGGATGCCCGCCTGCGCCAGGGTGCTCTCCAGGATGGCCGGGTCGAGGGTCTGCTCCTTGGTGAGCTTGACGGTGACCGTACCGTCGGCGTTGCTGTCGACGGAGAAGGCGGCGAGCTGGACATGCACGCCCGCGGGAGGCGCGTTGACCTGCGCCCCACCGGTCATGACCACCAGCGACAGCCCCCCGGCGACGGCGGAGCCCGCCGCGATCGCCGTGACCTTCCTGCGGCGGCGCGCCCGGCCCGCCGCGACGATCCGCTCGACGGGGGTGCGCATGTGCACGCCCTCCATCGACTCCCTCATGGTGTCGAAGACGTCGTTCATGTTTGGCCCTCCTGGGTGATGGCGGTGGCGAGGTCGCCGCGCAGCGTGGCGACGGCCCGTGCCAGGTGTGCGGTTACGGTGCCCGGAGCGATGCCGAGGGTCTTGGCGGTGGCCTCGGTGTCCAGGTCGAGGAAGACCCGCAGCGCCACCACCTCCCGCTGCCGCCTGGGCAGGCGCCGCAGGGCGGCCATCAGCGCGGGGTCGATGCCCTGCGTCTGCTGGTGTCCTTCGGCGTCATGGCCGGCCAGGGCGACCTCGCGGCGGCGCCTGCGCCACCACGAGACGCGGGTGTTGAGCGCGGTGCGCACGATCCAGGCGCGCGGCGCGGGATGCGCCCGCACCTTGCGCCAGCCGCTCCACGCCTGCACGTAGGCCTCGGCGACCAGGTCCTCGGCCAGCTGCGGATCCCCGGTACCGACCAGTACGGCCCGCAGGCACGCGTCCCTGCTGTCCCGGTAGAACTCCTCGAACTCCAGTTGCTCCACACCCTCTACACGCTTGGGAGCGCCATCACACTTACCGGAAACCTCCACGATTGTGTCGCCTGTCGATGGAGGCGGCGACCCCCGCCGTACCGCCGCACATCTCCGGCGACGTCGGAGATGTGCCGGTGCCGCACACGGGGGTAGCGCCCGGATATGCGCGTTGCCACGCTGAACCTCTGGGCCAGGCACGGCTCCTGGAGCGAGCGCAGGGAAGTGCTGATCGCCGGTTTGCGTGACCTGTGCCCGGATCTAATCGCCTTCCAGGAGTCGGTCGTGACAGACGACTACGACCAGGTCGCCGACCTGCTGGGCCCCGGCTACCACGTCGTTCACCAGGAGCAGGGCGAAGCCGACGGCACCCGGGCCTCGATCGCCAGCCGCTGGCCCCTGGGCGAGATCCGGCAGAGGAGACTGGCCGTCACCACCCGCGTGAACCTGTCGGAGTTCGCCGGCTGGATCGGTCTCGCCGAGGTTCTGGCGCCGGAGCCGCTGCTGTTCGTCAACCACAAACCCTCCTTCCGCCTCGCTCACGAGCACGAGCGTGAGCTGCAAGCCGTCCATGCGACGAGGCTGATCGAGGAGGTGCTGGGTGAGCGGGGTCTGCACGTGGTGGTGGCCGGGGACTTCGATGCCCCGCCGGAGGCGGCCAGCGTCCGCTTCTGGAGCGGCCTGCAATCCCTGCGGGGAACCAGCGTGGCCTACCGCGACGTCTGGCAGTGGACCCATCCACACGATCCGGGGCACACCTTCACCCCGGTCAATCCTCTCGTGAAGAACGGGAACTGGCCCCTGGAGGCGGGCAGGCGCATTGACTACCTCTTCGTGCGCTGCCACGGAAACGGCCCGACGCTGCGCCCGGAGAACTGCCGGCAGATCTTCGACCGGCCGGTCAACGGCATCTGGGCCAGCGACCACTTCGGCCTTGTGGCGGATCTGGAAGCGGCCCGGTGACGCTCGGACGGCCCCCGGCTCACCGCCTTCTTCAGACGCTCCTGATTCCGAGCTGGGCTGTCGTGAGCAGCCGACCGGCCCCTGGGCCCGTCATGGACGCCCTCGCGCCGGCCGCCGGCGGCGGTCAGGCCGGGACGACGTGGCCGACGCGGAAGAACCCGTCCGGGTCGTAGGCCCGCTTGACCGCTCGCAGCCGCCCGAGGTCGGCCGCCGTGTACGCCGCCGCGGTTCGCGAGGTGTCCGCCAGGAAGTTCAGGAAGGTCCCCCCGTTGGCGTACGGCCGCAGCTCCCCGGCCAGCTCGGGCACCACCGTGTCCACGATCACCGACAGCTTCGTGGAGCGGTGCGTGACCGGCCCCGCGTCCGGGCCCGGGCGGCCCATGGCGCCGCCCCAGTGCCGGATCTCGATGGTCTGCGCGTGCTCGGCCGCCCGCACCAGCGCGCCGACCACCTCGTCGGTCACCGTGTCGAGCAGGTCCAGCTGCCGGGCCGGCGTGCCGCCCATGGCCGTGGCGGCGTACGTGGTGGTCCGGGTCTCGTCCAGCAGCGCCGGGCCCGCGGCCCGCCACAGCGGCGCGAGCAGCCGCCTGGCCTGTTCGGCCGTCCCGGCGTGCACGACCTTGAGCTGCACGACGTGCCTGCCGCGCACCGCCGCCGGCACCTGCTCGTCGCCGGGCATCCGCCTGAGCACGAGCGCGGTGCTGATCTCGTCGGGGGCGTCGTCGATCCAGCTCCGGTACGCCGCCAGCATCGGGGCCGCCGCCTCGATCGGGAAGTACGCGAACCCCGAGAACACCTCGGCCACCGGGTACAGCCGGAACTCCAGCGAGGTCACCACGCCGAACCCGCCCCCGCCGCCCCGCAGCGCCCAGAACAGCTCGGGGTGGCTGTCCGCGCTGGCCGTGACGTGCCGGCCGTCCGCCAGCAGCACCTCGGCCCGCAGCACGCTGTCGGAGGCGAAGCCGTGCTTGCGCCCGAGCCAGCCCAGCCCGCCGCCGAGCGTGTAACCGGTGACGCCGACCGTGGGGGACGAGCCCGACAGCGGAGCCAGGCCGAACGGCGCGGCGGCGGCGATCACCTCGCCCCAGCGCGCGCCGGGCCCCACACGGGCGATCCGGCGGGCCGGGTCCACCAGCACCGACGCCATCGGGGAGGTCCTGACCAGGATGCCGTCGTCGCACGCGGCGTGCGTGCCGTGCCCGGTGGCCTGCACCGCGAACGGCACCCCGTGCCCGCGCGCCGCCAGCAGCGCGGCCCGTACGTCGCCGGCCCCGTACGCCTCGGCGACCAGCGCCGGGCGGGCGTCCACGGAGGGGTTCATGGACCGGCGGCCCTCGTCGTAACCGGCCTCGCCCGGCAGGTGCGCCGTGCCGGTGAACCCGGGGAGGCGGATCTCGTCCTGGATGCTGTACGGCTGGCTCATCTCTTCGGCCCTTCTCTGCGGTGATCTCGTGTGATCACTGTGCTCGAGGGCGCTTACGGCCGCGTTCCCGTCGACTTACGTCGCCCCTTAAGTCTCTTGAGGGCTCCAGGATCCGGGCGGGACGCGGGTTCCCGAATCCGCCGCCCGTCGCCGCCCCGCCTACCCCCGGGGTCGTACGGCGACGGCAGGGGCCTACCCCAGGGGGACATCTTGGTTAGGTAAGGCTAAGCTAATCGCCGAACGACAACGGTAAAGCATGTGCAAAGAGGAGAATCCATGGCCACAGTCCCGCGACGTGCCCTCGTCGCCCTCGGCGCCGCCGCCCTGCTCGGCGTCGGTGCCTGTGGCGGGACGGCCGCGCCGCCCGCCGCCGGGTCGTCCGCGACGGCCGCCGCCTCCGGCTCCGCGCCGGCGCAGGGCCCCTGGACCTGGAGCGACGACCGTGGCAAGAACGTCTCGCTCCCGCAGCGGCCGCAGCGCGTCGTCGCCCAGTCGGCCGCGGCGGCCGCGCTCTGGGACTTCGGCGTGCAGCCGGTCGCCGTGTTCGGCCCGCACAAGCTCAAGGACGGCGGCCGCGACCCGGAGGTCGGCGAGGTCGACATCTCCAAGGTGGAGTCGATCGGGAACGTGTGGGGCGAGTTCAACGTCGAGAAGTACGCCGCGGTGCAGCCTGACCTGCTGGTGTCGGGCATGTACCTGAAGGACACCCTCTGGTACGTCCCCGAGCAGTCGCTCGAGGCGGTCGAGGCGGTCGCGCCGACGGTCGGCGTACAGCTCAGCGGCAAGCCGCTGGTGCAGATCATCGAGAAGTACGGCCAGCTCGCCGCCGCCCTCGGCGCGGACCCCGAGGCCCCGGCCGTGGTCGAGGCCAAGAACCGCTTCGACGCCGCCAGTGCCGCGCTGAAGACCCTCGCCGCCGAGAAGCCCGACCTCAAGGTCATGATCGTCACCGCCACCCCCGAGTCCCTGTACGTCGCGTACCTGCCGGACCACCCCGACCTCAAGTACTGGGGCGAGCTCGGCCTGAACATCGTCTATCCCGAGCGGCCGACGGAGAGCGAGGGCGGCTTCTGGGAGGTGCTGAGCTGGGAGAACGCCGACAAGTACCAGGCCGACGTGATCCTCGTGGACGCCCGCTCCCAGTCCATGAAGATCGAGGAGATGGCCAAGAAGCCCACCTGGGCCAAGCTGCCCGCGGTCAAGGCCGGCCAGCTCTACCCGTGGCACGCGGCCGAGCGCTACAGCTACCTCGGGTACGCCAAGGTCATGGAGGAACTGAAGACCAACCTCGACAAGTCCCGCGACGACGTCGTCAAGTAGGCCGCCGTCAAGTAGGCCGCCGTCAGGTGACGGGCACGATCTCGGCCCGCGTCAGGACGCCCCGCTCGATGGTGAGCAGCCCCACCGTGCCGTGCGGCTGGCGGCGGCGGTCGGTGGGGGAGCCCGGATTGAAGATCCGCAGCCCTTCCCCCGACTCGTCGAGCGGGATGTGCGAGTGACCGAACACCACCAGGTCCGCGTGCGGGAAACGGCGCCGCATGCGGGCCAGACGCCCCTTGGCCGGGCCGCTGTCGTGGATCATGCCGACCCGCAGCCCGTCCAGCGTCAGCTCCAGCGTCTCCGGCGCCACCACGTCGGGCCCGTCGTTGTTCCCCTTCACGACGTGCACGGGCGCGTACGCGGCCAGCTCCTCCAGGACGGACGGCACGCAGACGTCACCGGCGTGCAGGATGGCGTCCGCACCCCGCAACTGCTCGGCGACCCGGGGCGGGGACGACCGCCACCGCCTGGGCGCATGCGTGTCGGACAAGGCGACGACTCTCACCCCGCCACTCCTGCCCGCTCCGCACACCACCCATCCCGGACCCGGGCGGCCCCGCGTAATAGCCGGGCGGGGCGATGAACATCGACTGGAAGTGGCGGGCGAGCCCGTCGTCGTCGCAGTCGTCGCCGCCCTCACGGTCCAGGCCGATCGACGCCTCGGGCAGCAGCGGATGCCACCGGTCCGCGAGGTCGACCGGCTGCCCCAGCTCGGCCAGCCGGGCCAGGACGATGTCGGCGGGGGCGGCGAAGACCGGGATGCCGTACAGGCTCACCTCGATCGAGCTCGCGTCATCCGGCCGCCAGATCTCGAGGGTGAACAGCAGGCCGTCGGCCGTGAAGGAGGCGTACACCGAGAACGAGGCGTCGAGCCCCCGCGTGCGAAGGCAGAGCGCGCCTCCGGGAGCCGTCGCGTCCACGACCTCCCCGTAAGCGGCCAGCCCGGCTCTGACCTGCGTTTCGTCCATGCCGAACCGCAGGCCGTCCAGCCCCGAGCCGACCTGGACGTCGAGCTTCACGGCATCCCCTCCTTGAGCAGCGAGCCGACCCAGGCGTCCACCCGGACGCCCCGATGCCGGAGCCGCTTCCTGAGCGTCCCCTCGATCAGGAAACCCGCCCGCTCCGCGACCCGGCGCGAGGCCACGTTACCGGCCTCGGCCCGCCATTCGATCAGCTCCAGACCCTGGGTGGCGAAGGCCCACCGGCAGGCGGCGCGGACCGCGTCCGTCGCCACGCCGCGCCCCCGGGCCCGCGGGTCGACCCAGTAGCCGATCTCGGCCGTGCCGTCGCCCCGCGGGCCCAGGCCCACGCGGCCGAGCCGCTCGCCGGTGGCGGCGTCCGCGGCCAGGAACTCCAGCCGGCCCGCCGAGATCAGGCGTACAGGTCCGCCAGCCACGCCCGCCACGCCGGCCCCTGGTCGTCCGCGCTCGCGAACAGCAGGTGGGAGGCGATCATGGAGCCGCCGAACCCCTGGAGGAAGCGGTACATCGCCTCGCCGGAGCGGATGCCGACCGTCTGGGAGTTGCGGTGGTAGACGACGCCCTCGAAACGGTCGCCGGGGCCGAAACGGACCCGGTCGCCGGGGGAGGGCGGCCCGCCCAGGGCCGCGTTCAGCCGCTTCCACGCGTCCGGCCAGTCCGTGACCGGCGGGCCGAACTCCGTCAGCGGCGTCGCCGCCCGCCCCGCGAAGTGGCCCAGGTATTCGGCCAGCGTCGCCACGTACAGCTCCAGACCCCTGGACATGGCCTCGAACTCGTCCTGCCAGTCGTCGCCCGGCAGGAACCCGCTGGTCACCATGCGAATCAGCGTGCTGCCCCGCTCCCGGCCCTCGATCATGAACTCGTAGGCCACGAAGCGCCCGTCGTCGCCCTTGTCGCTGGCGTGCGCGAAGCGCCGCAGTGGCTCGGCGCCGGTCACGGTCGACGGCGGCATGTCGAACGGGCCGAACGCGGTGCGTACGACGCCGTCGGCCACCTCGTTGCGCCCCATGAACCACGAGTCGATGCCCGGCCCGGTCGAGATCGCCTCCCAGACCTCCTCCGGCGTCGCCCCGACCGTCGCCTCGTGGGGGAGCTCGAACTCGTGCCCCACGTCAGCGCTCCTTCACGGTGGGGTGGACGGCCACGATCAGCCGATGCTCGCGCCCGCCCTCGGCGGACTCGTCATGATATTTGCTGACCAGGGAGGTCACGCACTGTGCCAGCTCCTCCGCGAACGCCGCCCGGTCGGCCGCCGACGCGAAGCGCACCTCGCCGTCGATGGCGAACGTCGCCACCCGCTTCTGCGCCTTCGCCGCCCCGGTGATCAGGGTGCCGACATCGCGGACGAGCTGCGCGGCCAGCGCCAGCAGCCAGCGCGCCGACAGCCGGTCCGGCGACCTGGCGGGGTCGGGCTGCACGGAGGCCAGCGCGACGGGGGAGATCACGAAGGACGCGGCCGTGGCCTGCATCACGCGCTCGGTGACGTTGCCCTTCCTGCGCTCCTCGACCAGCTCCACCAGGCCGTGCCGCTCCAGCGTGCGCAGGTGGTAGTTGACCTTCTGCCTGGCCAGGCCCACCTTGGCCGCCAGCGACGTCGCCGAGCCGGGCTCCACCAGCTCCGCCAGCAGTTTCGACCGCATGGGGTCGAGCGACGCCTCGGCCGCCGCGGGGTCTTCGATCACCGCCACTTCGTACATGGGAGCACGATGGCACCGAAAAAAATCATTGTCAAGACAGCCGGGCTGCTCGGTCCTCCAGGTACCGCTGCTCCGGCAGGCTGGTGGTCAGGCGGGCCGCCTCCCGGTACGCGGCCAGCGCCGCCTCCGCGTCGCCCTCCATCTCCAGCAGGTGGGCGCGTACGGCGGCCAGGCGGTGATGCCCCGCCATCCGGTCGTCGCCCGTCAGGTCGTCGAGCAGGTCGAGCCCAGCCCGCGGCCCCCGCACCATGGCCGCCGCCACCGCGTGGTTGAGCCGCACCACCGGGTTGTCATCGACGCCCGCCAGCACCCCGTACAACGCCAGGATCTGCGGCCAGTCCGTCTCCTCGGCGCTCGGCGCCTCGTCGTGAACGGCCGCGATGGCCGCCTGGACCTGGTAGGGGCCGACAACCGTGGTGGACAGCGCCTTGGTGACCAGCTCGACGCCCTCCTCGATCAGCGCGCGGTCCCACAGGCCGCGATCCTGCTCGGCCAGCGGGATCAGCCGCCCGTCCCCGTCCGTACGGGCGGGGCGGCGCGCCTCCGTGAGCAGCATGAGCGCCAGCAGCCCCGAGACCTCCCCGTTCCCGGGCAGCAGCCGGTGCACGGCCCTGGCCAGCCGGATCGCCTCACCCGTCAGGTCCGCCCGGAGCAGCTCCGGCCCGGAGGTGGCGGTGTAGCCCTCGTTGAAGATCAGGTACAGCACGTGCAGCACCACCCGCAGCCGGTCGGCCCGCTCGCCCTCCGGCGGCATCCGGAACTCCAGGCCGGTGGCCTTGATGCGCTGCTTGGCGCGGCTGATGCGCTGCGCCATCGTCGCCTCGGGCACCAGGAACGCGCTGGCGATCTGCGCCGTCGTCAGCCCGCCCACGGCCCGCAGCGTGAGCGCGAGCTGGGAGGGCTGCGACAGCGACGGATGGCAGCACAGGAACAGCAGCGTCAGCGTGTCGTCCTGGTCCGCCGCCCGCTCCTCGCCCGGCGCCGGAGCGGTGAACTCGTCGGCCGGCACGCTGACGGCCACGCTCTCCTCCCTGCGCCGGCGCGCGTGCTCGCTGCGCATCTGGTCGATGACCCGGCGCGCCGCGACCGTGATCAGCCAGGCCCGCGGGTTGTCCGGCAGCCCCTGCTCCGGCCACTGCTGGGAGGCGTCGAGCAGCGCCTCCTGCACGGCGTCCTCGCACGTGTCGAACTGCTCGTAACGTCGTACGAGCGCGCCCAGGACCTGCGGCGCCAGCTCCCGCAGCAGCCCCTCGACGTCGCTCACCCGTTCACCTCGTCGATGACCGGCCGCACCTCCATCGCGCACAGCCGCGCGTCCGGCCAGCGCGCGGCGATCTCGGTGGCCCGGTCGAGCCCGTCGCACTCGACGACCAGGTAGCCGGCCAGGTATTCCTTGGCCTCCGGGAAGGGGCCGTCGGTGACGGCGGGCACGCCGTCGCGCACCTTCACGGTCCGCGCGCTCGCGGGCCCGTCCAGCGCCTGCCCGCCGACGAGCTCGCCGCTCTCGACGAGCTCCGCCATCAGCGCGTCGACCTCGGCCATCACCTCGTCGCCCACCGGCGACCCGGGGTTGGCGTAGATCATCAGCATGTACTTCACACGACTCATCCTAGGGGTCCACGAACCAGTCCATCCAGGAAAGCCCCAGCTCAGCGGCCGGGCGTCCGGCTGTACGCCGGGCGGTCTAGGCTCGACCCGTGCGAGAACCGGATCTTCACGGCATAGCCTCGCGGCTGGTCACGGTCCCCGGCGTGGTGGCCGTCGTCCTGGGCGGCAGCCGGGCCCGCGGCACCCACCGCCCGGACTCCGACATCGACCTCGGCCTCTACTACCGGGGCCGGCTCGCCGTGGCGGAGCTGCGCGCGCTCGCGCGGGACGTGACGGGCGAGGACACCGAGGTGACGGAGCCCGGCGGGTGGGGGCCCTGGGTCGACGGGGGCGGCTGGCTGACCGTGGACGGGTGGCGGGTGGACTGGATCTACCGCGACCTCGACCGCGTGCACCGGGTCTGGCGGGACTGCCTCGACGGCCGCTACGAGATCGGCTTCCAGGTCGGGCACCCGCTCGGCTTCTACTCCTGCGCCTACGCGGGCGAGGTGGCGCTGTGCCGCGTGCTCGCCGACCCCGGGGGCGAGCTCACCGCCCTGCGCGAGCAGGTCGCGCACTATCCGCCCGCGTTGCGGGAGGCGCTGGTCAGGGGGCTGTGGGAGTGCGACTTCGCGCTGATGACCGCCCGGTACGGGGCCGCCGGGAACGATCCGGCGTACGCGGCGGGGGCCGTCTTCCGGGCGGTCGGGGTCGCCTGCCAGGCGCTGCACGCGGCGGACGGGGCCTGGCTGATCAACGAGAAAGGCATGGTCGCCTCGGCCGACCGGCTGCCGTCGGCGCCGGAGGGGTTCGGCGAGCGGGCACGGGCGCTGCTGGCCGGGGTCGGGCACACGCCGGAGGAGATCGGCCGCACCGTCGACGCGGCGGCCCGGCTCGTCGCGGACGTCCGCACCGCCTGCGGCGCGTGAGCCCCTGGTCCGCCGAGCGCCGGTCCTGAACACGGGACGCAAGCCCGAATACATCAGACATCTGATGAGTCGATATGTTCGTTACCACGAGCCTGGAAGGGAGCGCGTGGTGACGGAGATGTTCGGGCTGTGGCACGGTGCCGCGGCCGTGCGGGATCGGGCTGGGGCGAGCGGGCGGGAGGCGGGCCGATGACGGTGGTCTCACGTCCCGCCGACACCGGGCCCGTACTGCGGGCCGACGGCGTGGACCTCGTTCGCGACGGCCGCCATCTGCTGCGGGAGGTCTCGCTGACCGTGCACCCGGGCGAGCACTGGGCACTGCTCGGGGCCAACGGCGCCGGCAAGAGCACCCTGCTCGGGCTGCTGGGCGCCGTCACCCACCCCAGCCGTGGCACGGTCGAGGTGCTCGGGCGCACGATGGGCCGGGTGGACGTCCGCGAGCTGCGCTCCTACCTGGGGCACGTCAACCCGCGCCACGCCCCGGACGGGCCGCTGCGGGTGCGCGACGTGGTGCTGACCGGCCTGACGAACACCGCCGCACTCGTGCCCCGCTGGACGCCCACCCCGCTGGAGGCGCGACGGGCCGACGGGCTGATCGCCATGCTCGGGATGGGCCATCGGGCCGAGGCGACCTGGCCCACCCTGTCCCAGGGCGAACGCGGGCGAGCGCTGATAGCCCGCGCCCTCATGCCGCAGCCCCGGCTCCTGCTGCTCGACGAACCGGCCACCGGACTCGACCTGGCCGCCCGCGAGCAACTGCTGGCCAGCATCGACGCCCTGCGCGCCCGGCACCCGTCGCTGGCCACCGTCCTGGTCACCCACCACCTCGAGGAACTCCCGGCCACCACCACACACGCCATGCTGCTGCGCGGCGGCCTGTGCCTGGCCGGCGGCCCGGTGGCCGAGGTCCTGACCAGCGACCTGGTCAGCGCGTGCTTCGACCACCCGGTACGCCTCGTCCGCAGCGACGACGGCCGCTGGGCCGCCCGCGCCGAGCCCGTCCCCGTCACCATGCCCGGCGACCCGGCGGACCCGCCCCCACCGCCCTCCGCCGCGACCACCCCCGCAGCCTGACGCCCCGCGGCCGGACCCGCCGCCACGGCCGGAGTGAGGGCTCGGCCCCGGGTTGCCGGAACATATTTCCATCTGGCAATATGAGCACGTGAGCGCCTACGCAGCCCTGGCCGAGCCGCACCGCAGGCAGATTCTCGACCTGCTGCGTGACGGCGAGCGGCCCGTCGGAGAGCTGGTGCAACACCTCGATCTCAGCCAGCCCGGCGTGTCCAAGCACCTCAAGGTGCTGCGCGAGGCCGGGCTCGTCGTGGTGCGCACGGAGGGCAAGCAGCGGATGTACGCGCTGCGCCCCGAGCCCCTCGCCGAGGTCGACCAGTGGCTGGAGCCCTACCGCGTCTACTGGTCGAGGCGCCTCGACGCCCTGGAACGACACCTGGAGGACAACCCATGATGCACGGAACCCTGGAAACGATCGACGGCCGCCCGGCGCTGCGCTTCGAGCGCACGCTCCCCTACCCGATCGAGCGCGTGTGGCGAGCCGTCAGCGTGCCGGCGGAGCTCGAGAAGTGGTTTCCCGCAGCCGCCGACTGGACACCGGCGCCGGGCGAGACCTTCGAGGCCGCCGGCGCGACCGGCGAGGTGACCGAGGTCGATCCACCCCACCGCCTGGCGTGGACCTTCGCCGGCCAGCTGTACAGCTTCGATCTGTCCCCGCACGAGGACGGCTGCCGCCTGGTCTTCATCCACGTCGTCGACGACCGCGACCTCTCCGCGCAGACCGCCACCGGCTGGGAGGCCTACTTCTCCCGCCTCGAACCGCACCTCGCGGGCAAGGACGTCTCCGAAGAGGACGCGCACGAGGGGTGGGCGGAGATGCACGAACGCTACGCCGAGCGCTTCGGGGTCGACCCGGCGCCGGGCCGGCGCTTCGCGGCTGCTCTGCGCGGGGACGACGGCGCGGGCGCCGCGTCATGAGCCGCTTCTCCCGGGGGAGGAGGTGCGGGTGAGTTTCCGGCTGGCGGCGTACGGCGTGTGCGTCGAGGACGGGCGGGTGCTGCTCGCTCGTCACGTACCACCCGTGGGCGAACACAGCTGGACTCTTCCCGGCGGAGGGGTCGAGCACGGGGAGGATCCGTTCGACACGGTGATCCGGGAGGTCGCCGAGGAGACCGGCTGTGACGCTGTGGTCGAGCGCCTGCTCGGCGTGGACTCGCGGGTGATCCCCGCCGCCGTCGCCCGTGCCGGTGCCACGCACCAGAACGTCGGCGTCTTCTACCGGATCCGCATCACCGGCGGCCGGCTCCGGCCCGAGCCGGACGGCGAGATCGCCGAGTCGGCGTGGACTCCGATCGCCGACGTCGCCGGCCTGCGCCGAGCGTCGCTGGTCGACATCGGCCTCGCCCTGGCGCAGACCGTTCCGGCGACCGGCCACGTCGCTCCGGTCCCGGTCGGCGGCCTGATCCAGCACTGAGCGTCATACCCACGAGCGCATCAGCATCCGAGCCCACCACGCCGCGTGCGTGATCGTCTCGCCGGACACGATCGGATGAAGCCACCAGAAGTTGACCAGGACGATGAGCGCGACCGCGCCGACGACGGCCGCCCCCGCCGCTCTCCTGACCGACGCCGTTCCCCCGGGCCCGAGCACGAGCCCCGCGGCGATCACCAGCGCCAGCACCATGAAGGGCACGACGGGGAGCATGTAGAACAGGTACATGGTGCGGTTGTCGGCGACGGCGTAATAGAACCACGGCAGCCACCCGGCCCCGTATCCGAGCAGCACCGCCCCGGCCCGCCAGTCCCGGACGGCCGTGTACCGGGCGACGAGCACGACGAGGGCGAGCAGCGCGAGGTACCACAGCGCCGGCGTGCCGACGCCCAGGACGGCCTGCGAGCAGTCCTGGGCGGCGCAGGCGTCCGGTGGGCTCACGTAGTGGAAGGCGACGGGACGTTGCAGCAGCGGCCACTGCCACGGCTCCGACATGTACGGATGCCGGGCGTCCAGGCCGGTGTGGAAGCCGAGCACCTGGAACTGGTAGCCGAGCCACGAGCGCAGCGAGTCCAGCACGAAGAAGCCGGGCCCGGACCGGGTGGCCTGCTCCCAGCCGCGTCCCCAGCCCTCCGCCCGCAGGAACCAGCCGCTCCAGCTCAGCACGTACACCGTCGCGGGGACCAGGGCGAACGCGCCCGCCAGACCTTGCAGGGCGGCCACCGGACGCGCCCGCCGGCCCAGTGCCCGCCCCGCGCCCGCGTCCCACATCAGTGAGAGCGCGGCGAAGGCGAGCAGGAAGAAGACCCCCGACCACTTGACGGCGCACGCGGCTCCCAGGCACGCCCCCGCGGCCGGCCGCCACGGCCTCAAGCCCGGCCGGGGCCCGGCTGACGGGAGCCGTCGCCTGGTCCAGTCCCTGTCCGCCACGACGCAGGCGAAGGCGGCCAGCACCCAGAACATCAGGAAGACGTCCAGCAGCGCCGTCCGCGAGAGCACGAAGTGCAGGCCGTCGAGAGCGAGCAGCAGACCGGCCAGGCAGCCCAGCAACGTGGACCGGGTCATCCGCCGGGCCACCCTCGCCATGATCAGGATCGACAACGTGCCCGCCACCGCGCCCGCGAACCGCCAGCCGAAGGGCGTCATGCCGAACAACCACTCGCCGATGGCGATCATCCACTTGCCGAGCGGCGGGTGCGCGACGTACTCGGCGCATTCCTCGACGGTCGGGCAGCGCCGCCAGATGCCGAGGTCACCTGCCATGATCATCCGGTCGGCGACCGGGTCCTCGCTGGTGCCCAGCGTCATGCGCTCGACACCGAACGTCAGCAGCGAATAGGCGCCCTTGATGTAGTGGGTCTCGTCGAAGACCACCGCGTGCGGTTCGCCCAGCCGGAGGAACCGCAGGGCGCCGCCGAGCACGGTGACGAAGAGTGGCCCTGCCCATCCCCACCACCCGTCGGCCGGCATGGGCGGAACCAGCCGGCGCGCCGTGCTCCGGGCAGGGCTCTGGGCAAATCTCTGAGCAGGCAGGTTCACCCTTGAACCGCCGCCAGGTTGAGCACGGCCAGTTCGGGCCCGCAGGAGGAGGAGTCGCAGGCCTGCCGGCTGAGCACCAGCCCGGGGGAGGAGGACCCGCCGCCGTGCCAGGCGACCCCACCCGATGACGTCTTCGGGCCGAGCTCGGCGTCCTGCCCGGTGACGAGGTCGTGCACGGTCGTGCCGAGGTCGATGAAGCGATCGGCGCGGATCTGCGACGACGGCGAGAGACTGCCGCGTACGGCCCGGGGCTCGCCACCGCCCTGACCCCACACCACGGTACGGCCGTCCAGCGTGGCCACGCACCAGTTCGGGCTGCAGCGCATGCCCGTCGCCCCGCGCGGCGCCGGCAGGGAGGTGCGTTCGCCGGTTTCCAGGTTGACGAGCACGCTCTGGTTGCGGCCGGTGTCGTGCCGGCGGACGTCGGACGCCCACGGCCAGGACACCAGGTGCAGGCCGCCGGTGCCCGGCAGGGCCTGGGGTGCGCCACCGGTGATCGGGACGGCGTACAACCCGCCCTGGCGGACCGACCAGACGACGCGGTCGCGCAGCACGCCGAGGCGTTCCACCGCCGCCGCCGGCCCGCTGAGGCGCGCCAGGAGGGCGGCCCGCCCGCCGGCCTGGGGCAGCACCCACACGTCCGTGGCCCGCTGGGCGCGTACGTCCCGGGCCCACCAGGCGATGTGCTCCGGGCCGGGCTCGACGGCCTGCGGGTGGTAGCCGCGGGCGCCGTCCGGCCGGGGCAGGTCGCCGAGGACCCTGGCCCTGCCCGCCGCGGTGTCGTACACCTCCAGCCTCCCGCCCCCGCCGGAGGACGTGCCGGCGCGCAGCAGCAGCTCGGTGGCGCTCAGCGCGGTCACCGGCGTGTACGCCAAGCCGTCGGAGGCCGCGGCGGGGATGGTGGTCATCGCGGGCGACCAGATGTTCCCGATGGAGACGGCGGAGGGCGAAGGGGTGGCGGAGGCGTCGCGGCGGCCGAGATCGGCCAGCGATCCCGTCGCCAGCACCAGCGCGGTGACGGCCGCGGCGGCGAGCGGCACCGAGGCCGTCAGAGCCCGGCGGCGGCGGCGCAGCCGGCGGCCGGCCCGCACGGCCGCGCCCACGTCCACCCCCGACGGCGGTTGCTCGTCCGGCACCAGGTTCTCGAACAACGGCTTGAGATCCCTCATCGGTCCTCCTTGGTCGGCGTCACCTCGAGGAGCGCGCGCAGGGTCGCGAGCCCGCGCGCGGTCTGGCTCTTGACGGTCCCGGCCGAGCAGCCGAGCGCCGCCGCGGTCTGCTCGACACTCAGGTCGCAGTGGAAGCGCAGCACCAGGGCGGCCCGCTGGCGCGGCGGCACCAGGGCCAGCGCCCGGCGCAGGTCCATGGCCAGGTCGGCGTCCCACCCGTGCACGGCGGCCTCGGGAGGGTCGGGCTCGGGAGGGACGGCGCTCAGCCTGGTACGCGAGAACCAGCCGCCCCGCTGCTCCCTCAGGAAGATCCGGACCAGGATCACCCGTACGTACGCGTCCAGGTCGGCCGCCTGGCGGGCGTGGCGCCATTTGACGTACAGCCGGGTGATCGACGCCTGCACCAGATCGTCGGCGCGATGCCAGTCCTGGCACAGCGAATAGGCGATCCGGCGTAACCAGAGCAGGCGCCCGCGGACGTACGCGGTGTACTCCTCGTCCGCACTCAAGAGATCCACAACCTCCCAGATGCCGCCGCTCACCGGAAAGGTTGCATCATGCGGGGTGAATTCTCCCTTGTGCGCCGGACCCCCCGGGCGCCAGGCCATGCAGGCGTCGCGGCATTCCGGGCATCATTCCGGGCGTCATTGCGGCACGAAACCTTCCGCATTGTCTCCTACTGTGGTCGTGCCGAAGGAGGAGGACGTGATGATCGAGCTGTCGTGGCCGCAGGTCAGTGCCAGGAGGCTGGAACGCGCCGGGCTGGCGGGATCGCCCGGCCCGGGGAGGCCGGACGAGATGGTGGCGGCCATGTGCGGCGCGCACGCCCAGGTCATGTCGGCCGCCGAGGCGTCCATCGGGCTGCGGCTCGACGGCGTCACGCGCTCCCATGTCCGTGATGCGCTGTGGGGCTCGCGCAGCCTGGTCAAGACGCACGGGCCGCGCGGCACCGTGCACCTGCTGCCCGCCCGTGACCTGCCGATGTGGGTGAGCGCGATGTCCTCGGTGCCGGTGGTGAACCGCGCGCCCGAGACCGTGCGGATGACCGCCGAGCAGACCGAGCAGGTGGTGGCGGCCGTCCGGGAGGCGCTCGCCGGGGCCGAGCTGACGATCGACGAGCTGAGCGAGGCGGTGGTCGAGGCCACCGGGCCGTGGGCGGGAGACCTGGTCATGCCCGCGTTCCAGGGCTGGTGGCCGCGGTGGCGGCAGGCGTTGCACCTGGCGGCGCACCGCGGCGCGCTCGTCTTCGGTCCCGTACGGGGCCGCAAGGTCACCTACACCGCCCCGCCGGACGCGCCGCCGGTGGACGACGGGCTGCACGGGCTGGTCAGGAGCTACCTGGCGGCGTACGGGCCTGCCACCCCGGCCGACTTCGCCACCTGGGCGGGCGGGCCCGTCACCTGGGCGGCGAAGGCGTTCGAGGGGGTGGAGACGGAGGAGGTGCTGTTCGTGGGGAAGCGGGCCCGGGTGCTCGCGGGCGACACGGCGGTGCCCGGGGAGCCGCCGCGCGGGGTGCGGCTGCTGCCGTACTTCGACGCGTACGTGGTGGCGGGGCGGCCCCGCGAACTCCTGTACCCGGGTGAGGCGGCGGCGCGGGCGCTGGCCGGCGGGCAGGCGGGGAACTTCCCCGTGCTGCTCGTGGACGGGAACGTCGGCGGCGTCTGGCACCAGCGGCGCTCGGGGAGCCGGATCGACGTCACGGTGGAGCCGCTGCGCGAGCTCACCTCAGCCCAGTCGCGCGAGCTGGACGAGCAGGTGCGGCGGCTGGGCGAGGTGATGGAGGGCAGGCCCCGCCTGACCATCGGCCCGGTCACCGTGGGAGCGCACGCCTGAAAGTTCCCTAGCACTCCCTGGCATGGTGCATGATAGGGAGCGATATGGAGCAATACACCGTGGAGCAGGTGGCGACCCTGCTGGGCCTGCACGTCAAGACCGTGCGCAACTATGTGCGTGACGGGCGGCTGCCCGCCGTCCGGATCGGCAAGCGGTACCGGATCGCCAAGGAGGACCTCGCGGCGTTCACCGGCCGGCCGGTCGGCGCGCCCGCCCGGCCCCGGCGTGCCGAGGTGTCGAGCATCGTGCAGGTCGACGGCATCGCCAGGGCCGACCTGGACCGGGTCAGCACGATGGTCCTGGGCTCGCTGGCCGGCCGGCCGCACGGCCTGCGCGTGGAGTTCGTCTACGACGAGGAGCGCGAGCACCTCAAGGTCATCGTGCTGGGCGGGCTGGAGGACAGCGCCCAGGTCCTGCGCATCATCGACGCCCTGGTGAGGGACTGATGAGCGGGACCCACCCCTCGTCGGCGGGCGCGACAGCCTGCCCGACCCCCGCGACACCCGCTGCCGATGTGCAGCTCCTGCTCCCCGCCCGGACCCGACAGATCATGGACTTCCTGGAGACCCCGCATGCCTGACCACCGCATCCACCGCTACGACCCGCGACATGGACCTCTGCGCGAGGTCCGCGACGTCCTCGACCTCATCGGCGAGGCGTGGTCGAGCAGTGCCACCTGGGTGGTCGTCCCGGCCGACAGCCTCCCGGACGGCTTCTTTACGCTGAGCACCGGCGTGGCGGGCGAGATCGCGCAGAAGTTCGTCAACTACGGCGTCGGCCTGGCCATCGTGGGCGACATCGCCCGCCACACCGAGGCCAGCTCCGCCCTGGCCGCCTGGGTGCTCGAATGCAACCGCGGGCGCCACATCGCGTTCCTGCGGGACGAGGCGGAGCTGGCGGCCCGCCACTGACGGCGGTCAGCCCGCCCGCACGGCCGCCTCGATGCCGTCCAGCAGCACGGCCAGGCCCACCGAGAACGTCTCGCTGACCCGATGCTCCAGGTAGGGCTCGCCCGCGCCGGGCCCGTCGTCGTCCGACTCGATCCACGTCACCATCGGGAACCGGTCGGCGAACCCCGGCGCCACCTCCTCCAGCAAGAACGAGCGCGCCTGCCACCACTCCTCGTCCGACACCCCGGTCTCGGACGGGGCCAGGCGCGACTCCGAGACGGTCTTCGCCGCCCCCCGTACGAAGTCGAACAGCAGCGCCACCACCCCGCGCAGCCGGCGCGGCCCGAGCCCGGTGGTGCGCAGGATCGCCACCACGCTCTCCAGCATCGCGAACTCGTTGGGCCCCAGCACCGGCCGCGCCTGCGACACCTGCAGCACCCACGGATGCCGCAGGTAGAAGGCCAGCGTGTGCTCGGCCCACGAGGCCACGGCGGGGCGCCAGCCGTCGCTCAGGTCGTAGCCGGCGGGCAGCTCGGCCAGGGCCCGGTCGTACATGAGGTCGACCAGCTCGCCCTTGCTCGGCACGTACGTGTACAGCGCCATCCCCGTGCGGCCCAGCCGCTCGCCGACCTTCCGCATGGACAGCGCCGCCATGCCCTCGCGGTCGGCCACCGCGATCGCGGCGTC
This sequence comes from Nonomuraea sp. MTCD27, assembly GCF_041950495.1. NCBI lineage: Bacteria > Bacillati > Actinomycetota > Actinomycetes > Streptosporangiales > Streptosporangiaceae > Nonomuraea > Nonomuraea sp. MTCD27. Next base: position 52,021 of record NZ_JBGNUW010000007.1, read on the forward strand.
GACGATGACGTCCACGCTCAGCCCGGGTTTGGGACCCGGCCGGACCTCGCCCGGCTCGCCGCTGCGCCACAGCAGCGCCATCGACCGTCGCGCGTCACCCTGGCCTGCGTAGACGACCAACGCGGAAACTCCCCGTGCCGGACAATTCTTTACGGCATAAAGGCTATCAGCCTGCGGCTACTTCGCGGATCTACGGGCGGCCACGGCGGCGAGGTGCTCCCAGGCGGACTCGGGGCGGAGGGTCTCCTCCGGGTCGCCGAGGAACGGATCGAGGACGACGGTCTCCGCGCCGAGCAGGCGGAGCTGTTCGAGGTCCTCCATGACCTGCCCGATCGTGCCCTCGCCGGCGAGCCGGTCCGGGCCCGTCACGGGCTCCGGAGTGATCCGCAGCACGATCCGCGGTGCCAGCGCCGGTGCGGGCCGCCCCTGCTCCTCGGCCAGGGCCGTCACCCGGGGCCACGTCTCGCGCAGCCACGACACGGTGTTCCTGAGCGGGTGCCACGCCTGGCCGAACCGCACCGCCCGGCGCAGGGCCGCGTCGCTGCCGCCGCCCACCCAGATCGGCACGCCGCCGGAGCGGTAGTCGCGCTCGTCGGCCCAGGCGGCGAGGATGGCGGCCAGGTGCTCGTCGGTCAGCCGGCCACGCCGCTCGTACGCGACGCCGAGCGCCTCGAACTCCTCCCGCGCCCAGCCCACGCCGACGCCCAGCACCAGCCGGCCGCCGCTGAGATCGTTGAGGTTGGCCGCCATGCGGGCGGTGAGCAGCGGGTGCCGGTAGGGGACGATCACCACCGTGGTGCCCAGCGAGATCGTGGAGGTGGCGCCGGCCAGCCAGGCGAGCGTGGTGAACGGCTCGTAGAACGGCGCGGGATATTTCGCGGCGACGTCGGGGGTGATCACCACGTGGTCGGAGACCATGAGCAGGTCGAAGCCGAGCCCTTCGACCGTCAGGGCCCATTGCCGCAGGACGCCGGGGTCGGTGCCGGGGCCGAAGTTGGGGACGTTCACGCCTAGTCGCACCCGGCCAGGCTATCCAGCGATCACCCGGCGGGGGAAGCCCAGGCGTGGGCCGGACGCGCGCCGGTCCCGGCGCCCGTGCGGGCACCGGGACAGGTTCATGGCGTGAGGTCAGCCGCCGACGCCCACGCCGGCTCCCGGGCCGTACCCGTGGCCGACCCAGTTGCCGTTGCCGCTGTTGGGCCAGTTACCCCGCTCCCACCTCTCGACCTCGTTGCGCCCGTGATCGTGGTGTCCGCCCCACTTCCAGCCCCAGCCTGCGTGGTGGTTGCCCTTGCAGCCGTCGGCGTCGCGGGTGCCTGCGAAGACCCCGTGGTCGGTGACGTGGTGGTAGGTCGTGTCGTCGTTCACCCCGAGGGCGCAGTGCCTCGGGTAGGTGTGCGTCCAGTCGATCCAGATGTCGGCGGCCGCAGTGCCGGCTGTTCCGAACAGCGCGGCCGCGGTGAGCAGCGCACCGCCGGCGGCGATGAGGCTACTTCTCATGATCTCCCCCTGTAATCACGAAGTGACATCGGCCATCACTATACGTAGCGATCTTGTGGTAGCAAGACAGCGCCACGCCCGCTTTCGTCCAACAGGCGCCCGTTGACCGGCAAACTCGCAGCTGTCACCGGTCGCGGCCGTACGCGGAGACCGGCCGCATTGGCCCTGCTTGGTTCAGGGGACTCGGGCAGGCTGCGGTGCCCGCCCCGGCCGCGTCCGCGGTGAAGGCGTGCCGGGTTCCGGGGACTCACGACGCGAGGAGCACCTCGGCACCCATGGGGACGTACCCGGCCGCGAGGAAGGCCCGTACGCTGGCCGCGTTCCCCGGCGCGACCTGCGCCCACACGGGTCCGGGGACGAGCTGCCTGGCCGCCCCGGCCAGCAGCCGGCCCAGCCCGCGCCCGCGGCGCGACGGGTCGACCTCGACCGCCGCCTCCCACCGCCCCGCCACCCCGCGCCCCACGGCCAGCAGGTCGCCGTCCCCGGTGGTCCACACGCGGACGGCGTCGCGGTAGCGGCGGGCCCGCGCCACCCGCGGATGGTCGCTGTCCGTGACCTCCTCCAGCCCGGCCGGGGGAGGGCCGGGCAGCGGCCCGGCCAGGGCGATGAGGTCGACACCACCGACCCGGCGCCCGGTCCGGCCGGCCAGGGCCTGGAGGAAGGGCGGGCAGAGGGGGGCGGACAGGTCGCCGGGCGGCAGCCGCTCGCGGACCCAGGCCGGCTCGACGTCGGCGAAGACCACCGTGTGCGCGGTGAAGGCGATGACGCCCATGTCGCGGGGTGAGGGCTGGGGCAGGATCGTCAGGCCGCCGTCCGCCGGGGGGAAGTGGCCGTGCTGGGCGTCGGTGAGGAGCTCCGTCAGGGATGTCATATAGATCTACATTGTAAAGGGCTCAGGTCCGCAGCGCGCGTACGGCGGCGAGGTAGGCGTGGATGGCGTCGCGGTTGCGTGCCAGGCAGTCGATGCGCTGCTGGATCCGGGCCGCCTCCGCCTCCAGCAGGTCGGCCAGCTCCGGCGTGAGGCACTGCGGGTGGAGGTGGATCTCGTCGGGCCGCTCCAGGAACGGCAGGATCCGGCGGATGATCTCCGTGGTGAGGCCCGAGTCGAGCAGGCCGCGGATCTGCTGGACCCGGTAGACCGCCGACTCGGGGTAGTGGCGATAGCCGTTGCCGGCGCGTTCGGGGTGCAGGAGGTCCTGCTCCTCGTAGTAGCGCAGCATGCGGGTGGGTACGCCCGTGCGCTGCGACAGCTGCCCGATCCTCATGGTGTGCCTCGGTCGTGCCGGGATTTGCCTTCACATTGATGTGAAGGTTTCAGCATGGTCGCATGTCTGATGTGGCGATCGCCAGTCCGGCCCGGGTGCGCGCGACGATGCCCTGGCCGGGGCTGCTGGCACTGTTCTCGGCGGCGTTCACGGCGGTGATGACGGAGTTGCTCCCGGCGGGGCTGCTGCCGCAGATCGCGGGCGCCCTGGGGGTGTCCGAGGGGCGGGCCGGGTTCCTGGTGACGGCGTACGCGGTGGCGTCGTTCCTGGCGGCCATCCCGGTGACGGCGGTGTTGCGCGGCCTCGACCGGCGGCCGGTGCTGGTCGGGGTGCTGGCCGGGTTCGCCGTGCTGAACGCGGTGACCGCGCTGTCGTCGTCGTACGCGGTGACGTTCGGGGCGCGGGTGCTGGCCGGGGTCATGGGCGGGGTGCTGTGGGCCATGCTGGTCGGGTACGCGGCCCGGATGGTGCCGGCCGAGCGGCGGGGCCGGGCGATCGCGATCGTCTCGGCGGGCATCACGGTGGCGTTGTGCGCGGGGATCCCGGCGGGGGCGGCGCTGGCGTCGGTGTCCGGGTGGCGCTGGGCGTTCGGCGGGCTGGCGGGGGCGGCGCTCGTACTGATCGCGTGGGTGTGGTGGCAGGTGCCGAACTTTCCCGGCGAGAAGGCGGCGGCGCGGGTGCCGTTGCGGCGGGTGGTGGTCATGCCCGGGGTGCGCACCTCGCTCGGGGTGACGTCGCTGGTGCTGGTGGGGCACCAGGCGGTGTACACGTACCTGGCGCCGCTGGCGCGGGAGCGGACGAGCGTGGTGCTGCTGGTGTTCGGGGTCGGGACGGTGGCCGGGATCTGGGTGGTCGGGGCGGTGATCGACCGGTTCCTGAGAGGGGCGCTGGTGGTGGTGCTGGGTGTCGTGGCGGGGGCGATGGCCGTCCTGGGGGCCTTCGGGGGGACCGGGGGCGTGGTGGTCGGGGCGGCGGCGCTGTGGGGGATGGCGTTCGGGGGCGTGCCGACGTTGCTGCAGACGGCGCTGGTGAACGTCGCGGGCGCGGGGAACGCCGACGTGGCGACGTCCCTGCAGACGACCGTGTACAACGCCGGCATCGCGGCCGGGTCGCTGGCCGGCGGGGTGGTGCTGGAGGGCGCCGGGGCGGGGGCCCTGCCATGGACGGCGTTCCCCCTGGTCGCGGCGGCCCTGGTGATCGTGGTGGGGGCGCGGCGGCACGCGTTCCCGGTCAGAGGCCGTGCCTGGCCAGGGGCTCGACCAGCTCGCGCTCCTCGTACGACAGGTGGGACAGCAGGCTGTCGGTGAGCAGGTCCACGGCGGCGCGCAGGCCGGTCAGGCCGGCCGGGTCCGTGACGAAGGCGACCAGGGCGCGGTCGACCTGTTCGAGGACCTTGTGGATGGCGTGGTGCTCCTCCCGGAGGCGGTCGAGGACGGGGGCGAGGCCGGGCTCCGTGCGGCGCAGCTGGGGGAAGAGCATCGCGTCCTCGGCGGAGTGGTGCATCGTGACCAGGCGGCAGTAGGACTCGCAGTAGGCGCCCAGGGTCCAGTTGTTCTGGCGCATCGTCATGGTGCTGATGTGCGAGCGGGCCGCGCCCGGGTCGAGCACCCCGGCGGCGACCTGGTCGGCGAGGTCGCGCAGCTGGGCCAGCTCGGCGCGCAGGTGGTCGTGGACGTCGATGAGGTGCCGGCCGTTGGCCCGCTCCCTGGCGGTGTAGGGCCTGCCCGGGTCGGGGCGGGGGGCGGTGGGGCGGGTGCTCTCGTCCCAGACGCGGACGTCGGTCAGCCGTACGCCGTCGTCCGGCGTGGGGGTGATGCCCAGCGCGGCGCTCTCGGGGAGTGCGGAGTCCTGGAGGCCGCCGGCGGGCGTGCCCGCGGCGCGCGGGTGGGCCGGGGCGCGTCCGGGGGCGGCGGCGCCAGGGGTTGCCGGGGCGCGTTCGGCGGGAGCGGTGGGGACGGCCGGGGCGCGTTCGGCGGCGACGAGCTCGCGTACGGCGGGGGCGGTCTCCGCGGCGAACCGCTCGATGCGGCGCGGATCGTCGGCCATCAGCGTGAAGACGCTGATCCCGTGCCGCAGGGCGAGCTCGGCGAGCTGCTCGGGCGGCAGCTCCTCGGCCAGGTTGAGCAGGCGGCGGATGTTGGCGGGCGAGCGGCCCGCCTCGGCGGCGGCCTCGTCGACGATGGCGTTGCCCGCGGCGATCTCCTCGAAGCTCCGGAAGCGGGGCAGCGAGGGCAGCCACCCGTCGGCGAGCCGGCCGGTGAGGCGGAGCATGCGCGGCTTGTACGCGCCCAGCCAGATGCCGATGTCGTGGGCCGGCCGCGGGCCCCGTCCGGCGCCGTCCACCCGGTGGTGCTCGCCGTGGTGCCGGATGCCGCCGGGGGCGTCGGTGTCCCACGCGGCGCGGATGATCTGGATGCCCTCCTCGAGCGCGTCCACCGCCTGGCCCGGGCTCAGGCGGGGCGCGCCCATGGAGGCGATGGCGTCCCAGTAGCCACCGGCGCCCAGGGCCAGCTCGAAGCGCCCGTGGCTGAGCAGGTCCAGGCTGGCGGCGGCCTGCGCGAGCATCGCGGGCGGCCGCAGCGGCAGCGGGTGCACGTTGCCCGCCAGCCGGATCGTCTCGGTGGCGGCGGCGACGTAGCTGAGCAGCGTCCAGGCGTCCAGCAGGGCCGGCTGGTACGGGTGGTCCTGGAAGGTGACGAGGTCGAGCCCCGCGCGCTCGGCGAGCCGGGCCCGGGCCACGACGTCGTCCGCCTGCCGGGCGACGGGCACCAGGTTGGCGCTGAAGAGCAGATCGTGGCCGTAGTCGGGCACGGGTGGCTCCCATTAGTTTGTATTGCGAACAGTTGGTTGTACGAAGAAATTAGTTCGTCTCGCGAACAACTGTCAACTAGACTCGGGCCCGTGGTCACCACGAAGGAACCGGTCCTGCCGCTCACCCACGCGCTCGTACGGCTGGCGCACCTGGTGCAGCAGGTGTTCGGGGAGGTCAGCCGCGAGCACGACCTGACGCCGCAGCAGGCGCAGCTGCTCTGCCTGCTGGTGGACGGGCCGGTGGGGATGGGCGAGCTGAGCCGCGCGCTGCACCTGGAGAAGTCGAGCCTGACCGGGCTCGTGGACCGGGCCGAGAAGCGGGGGCTGGTGGCGCGCACGCGTGACCCCGGAGACCGCCGCGTCTGCCTGATCGAGCTGACCCCGGAGGGGACGCGGGTCGGGGTGCTGGCGCACGAGGAGGTGGCGCGGCGGCTGGAGACGCTGGCGGGCGACCTGCCGCACGAGCACCGGGACCTGCTGGCCGCGGCCATCGGCGGCCTCCTGACCGCGCACGCCACGCGGGACGGCGGGGCGTCCTAGCCGCACTTAGCCGGAGGGTTCGACGGCCTCGGCGACCCTCCGCATCCTCCGTCCTGCACGCGGAGGGCCACCCACTGCGGTCAGGGACCGAAGACGTCCGCCAGGAAGCCCGTCAGCGCCCGCGTCACCTCGGCGGGACGCTCCACGGGCGGCAGGTGGCCGGTCTCCGGCAGATCGATCCGGCGGGCGCCCGGGATGCCCGCCGCGAGCAGGCCGGAGACCTCCTGGATGCCGGGCACGTCCGCCAGCCCGTTGATCACCAGCGTGGGGGCGGCGACCTCGTGCAGGCGGGTGGCGGCGGGCGGGTCGAGGAGGCGTTCGGCGGACCTGGGGCCGGTCCAGGAGCGTTCGAACACCAGCCGGCACATCTCCACCGCCGCCGCCCACACCTCGCCGGAGAGCGCCTCGCGGCCGCGATCGGGGCCCGCGACCTGCCACAGCGTGTGCGCCTCGGCCATCGCGCGCACGTCGCCGGGATCCACGTGCCCGGCCGTGCCCGCGCGGTAGCGGGCCAGGCGGTCGGCCGGCACCGAGGAGTGCACCCGCTCGGCGGCCTGCTCCAGCATCTCGCGCGGCCACTGGTGACCGGCCAGGCCGGAGCAGATCAGGGCGAGCCCGGCGACCCGCGACGGCGCGGCGAGGGCGGCCTCGACGGCGTAGGCCCCGCCCATCGAGCAACCTGCCAGCACCGCCCGCTCCACCCCCAGCGCGTCCATGACCGCCAGCAGGTCCTCGTGGTGGCACACCTCGCCCTCCGCGTCACCGGACAGGCCGTGGCCGCGCCAGTCGTAGCGGATCACGCGGTAACGCCGCGCCAGCGCCCTGAACTGGTGCTCCCACATGCGCATGTCGGCCACCCCGGCGTGCACGAACACGACGGTGCCCGGCGGTGTGCCGGGCCCCGCGTCCTCGTACGCGATCTTGATGTCGTCCACGATCGGCATGCCCCGAACGCTAGTGCGGCGGCGGGCCGCGCGGCCCGCCTGTTCGCCAGGGGCACAGCTCCGGCGGGGGAGGCGGCTCCCCCGCGTGGGGGAGCCGGGAGGGTGCGGGCCGGTGACAGGGTCGACGGGTGAAGATCGCGGACGCGGGCATCGCGTGGACCGGACTGTACGTGGCCTCGAAGGTCGTCTTCGCCCTGGAGGGGCGGCTGGGGGTGACCGGCGGGCCGAGGGTGTCGCCGGACGCCTACCTGGCCTACGGGCCGGGGGAGGTGGCGTTGGCCCAATGGGGCAACGCGGGTGCCGGGGTGCTGGTCATGGTGATTCTGCTGGCCGGGCGGCTCCGGATCCGGCGGCGGTGGCCGTACGCGGGGGTGCTGACCGCGCACTGGCTGTGCGCGGCCGTGGCCGCGGCCGGGGCGGCGGGCATGCTCGGCGGCGCGGCGCTCACGGACCGCGGGGGCGCGGCCTTCGGCGCGTACTGCGCCGGGTGGGCCGCGCTGCTCCTCCTCGCGGCCCGTGACCTGCGGCGCAGGGGTGTTACGCGTAGTCCGGCGTCATGACGGCGGCCAGGGTGAGGTGGGAGGCGGCCTCCTCGTGCCGGCCCTGCCGCTGCAGCGTGCGGCCCAGGAGGTGGCGGGCGTAGGAGTCGTCCGGCGACTCGGCCACCAGCGACTCCAGCGCCGCGCGCGCCCGGTTGAGCTGGGCCGAGGCGAAGTACGCCCGCGCCGCCAGCAGCCGCACGCCGCGGTCGTCCCCGTGCTCGGTCACCAGGGGCCGCAGCAGCGTGAGAGCGCCCAGGGGGTCGCGCTGGTCGAGCAGCGACTCGGCCCGGCGCAACCGCTCCACCTCCGCGGGCAGGCGGCGCGGAGCGTGCCGGCTCGCCTCCTCCAGGAACTCCCTGATCGTCTCCGGCGGCTGCGCGCCCTCCAGCGCCAGGTCACCGGCCACGATCGTGGGCGAGGTCCGCACGCCCTTGGCCTTGCCGACGAGCAGCAGCTCCCGCACCAGCTCGGCCCCGGGCAGCGTCTGGCGCGCGGGATCCGGCTCGCCGGTGTAGCCCGCCTCCTCCGCCAGATCCGCCTCGGCGGCGATCGCGGTCAGCACGGCGAGGTCGCTGATGTCCTGGAAGTCCACGAAATGGGCCCGCAGCACCCGCTCCACGACCCGGCCCTGCAGCTCGGCGCCGCCCTTCTCGTACGCCAGCGCGATCAGCCGGTGCGCCTCCAGCGTGCTCGCCCGCCACTCGGAGCCCCACTGCGGCCCCAGCCCCTCGGCGGCGGCCACCTCGGCCACGCGCTCCCGGTTCTCGGCCGGGGACAGCCCGGGCGAGCAGGTGCGCAGCGCCTCGTCGGCCACGGGGTCGAGCAGCACCTGCGCCATCGGCACGGCGCGCGCGGGCGCGGACGGGTCGATCTGGTACGGCCGCCAGACCACCTCGACCGGCTCCCCCTCCCAGGAGGCGAGCGCCTTCTCCAGCCGCCGCTTGCCGATGTGGGCCCACCCGCAGACGACATCCGCCCAGATCTCAATTCGCATGCCATCAAAGTATGCGACAAATGTCTATTAGTCAACACATGTCGTATATGCAATGAATGTCGTATAGTTGCGGTTGTGAACTCGGACGATCCGCGCGCGCAGCGCACCCGTACCCGGCTGAAGGCAGCGGTGCTGGAGCTGGCCGCGCAGCAGGAGCTCGCCACCATCACGGTGTCCGCGCTGGCCAAGCGCGCGGAGGTGAACCGGGCGACGGTCTACCTGCACTACCCCGACGTGGACTCGCTGATCACCGACGCGATGGAGGAGGCCGTCGCCGCGGTCGCCAGGGCGGCCGCCCTGTGCCCCCTCGACGCCCCCCGCGACCGGGCCCCCGACCCGCTGGGCGAGCTGTTCGAGCACGTGGCAGGCAACGCCACCATGTACGCGCGCATGCTCGGCCCCCACGGCAGCGCCCGCTTCGCCGCGCGCATGCGCGAACGCCTCACCGCCGAGCTGTCCGGCCGCTTCGCCGGCGGCAGCCGCCCCGCCGGGTGGGACGACGTCCCCGTCGACGTGCACGCCGCCTACCTGGCCGGGGCCCTCGTCGGCGTGCTCGCACACTGGGTGGCCGGGGAGCGGCCCGAGCGCACCGACGAAGCGGCGCTGGCGTTCTGGCGGCTCTTCCGCAACGGCTGCCAGGCCGTCCAGGGAGGATGACGGCCGGTCTGGCCTGGAGGGGGGCGGTAGTTCAGGGGGATGGCCGCGGTCCTACCATTTGTGCTGTCGAATGTCCGATAATGTCCCCGATTGACATCGCCATTGATGGGGGTTCGTATGCGCCTCGCCAAGGTCTGTGCCGCCGCTTCCGGGCGAGGGCGTACCACGTCGTAGCAGGTCGCCGTCGGGATCGTGCCGGCGGGCGAATGCTCCTCGCCTGAAGCGGTCGCTCGCATAACCGACCGTTTCTCCCCTTACTCCTGCGAGGAGCTCTTTTGCGTGCCTCCATGTCCGCGCGCCTCGGCGCGGACTTCTCCAAGCTGTGGACGGCCTCGGCCGTGTCCAACCTCGGCGACGGCATCACCATGGCCGCCGGGCCCCTGCTCGTCGCCTCCCTCACCGCCGACCCCGCGCTGGTGGCCGGCGCCGCGTTCGCGCAGCAGCTGCCGTGGCTGCTGTTCGCGCTGGTCAGCGGCGCGTACGTGGACCGGCTCGACCGCCGCCGGCTCATCGTGGCCGTCAACCTGCTGCGCGGACTGGTGCTCGGCGCCCTGGCCGTCTCCGTGGCCACCGGCTCGACCGGCATCCCGGTCATCTACCTGGCGTTCTTCCTGCTCGGCGTGGGCGAGACGCTGGCCGACACCGCCTCGGCGGCCCTGCTGCCCGCCATCGTGCCGCCGGAGCGGCTGGCCTCGGCCAACGCGCGGCTGATGGCCACGTTCACGGTCGTCAACCAGTTGCTGGCCAAGCCCGTGGGCGCCGGGCTGTTCGCCGCGTCGGCGGCGCTGCCGTTCGGGGTGGACGCGGTGTCCTTCGCGGTGGCCGCGGCGCTGGTGGCGACCGTACGGCCGGCGCCCGCGCGGCCGTACGAGCGGGGCGGCGGGCTGCGCGCCGAGATAGCGGCCGGGCTGCGCTGGTTGTGGCGGCACCGGCTCATGCGCACGCTGGCGCTCGCCATGGGGCTGGCCAACGTCGTGTTCTGCGCCGCGTTCGCCGTCTTCGTGCTCTACGCGCGCGAGCGGCTGGGACTTTCCGAGATCGGGTACGGGGTGCTGCTCACCACGTTCGGGGTGGGCGGGCTCGTCGGGACGGGGCTCGCGGCCCGGCTCGGGGCGACGGCCCTGCTGCGGGCCGGGCTCGTCGTCGAGGCCGTCACCCACGGCGTGCTGGCCGCCACCACCGTGCCGGTCGTGGCCGCGGTGGTGCTGGTCGTGTTCGGGATCCACACGATGGTGTGGGGCGTGATCGTCACCACCCTGCGGCAGCGGATCGTGCCGGCCGGGCTGCTGGGGCGGGTGGCGAGCGTGAGCGCGCTGTTCGACTACGGTGGCGCGGCCATCGGGTCGCTGCTGGGCGGCCTGCTCGCGCGCACGTGGACGATCACGGCACCGTACTGGCTGGCCTGCGCCGCGACGGCGGCCATCGCGGCAGCCGCCTGGCGCCCGCTCGCCCTGGCCCGCCCGTCATGATCGCCTCCACCCACCCCGGCCGGCGCCGTGTGATCGCGCTTGCCCGCCCAGACCTCCGCTGCGCGCTCGCGCTCGCGCGACGGCCTGGCCCGCCCGGCACGGTCGCGCCCGCCCGCCGCGGCCGGCGCCGCGTGATCCCGCCTGCGCGCCACGGCCCGCGCCGGGCGGCCCCGTCCGCACGGTTCACCCGGCGCCGGGTGAACCGTCCGCACGGTTCACCCGGCGCCGGGTGAACCCGTCCGCACAGGTCGCTCCGCGCCGGGTGACCTCGTCCGCGCGGTTAGCCCCGCGCGCCGGGTGATCGAGCCCGCCCCGCCCTACCTTCCCCTTTGTCCACGTCAAGGTGAATTCAGCCATGCTCCCCGATGCCCTCAGAACGGCCCTCGACCAGACCCTGGCCCGCTTCTCGCCGCAGGAACTGTCCGACTCCGCGGCCAAGCTCACCGAGCGCTACCGCACCGGCGCCGCCACCGGCCTGTCCACCGGCGGCAACCACCTGCGCTCGCGCGCCGACATCGCCGCCTACGCCGCCTACCGCATGCCCGCCACCTACGCCGCCGCCGCCACAGCCATGCGCCAGGCGGCCACGCTGACCCCCGGCTTCGAACCGCGCAGCCACCTCGACGCCGGCGGCGGCACCGGGGCGGCGATCTGGGCGGCGGGCCAGATATGGCCGTCCCTCGAGAAGGTGACGGTCATCGAACACGACCCCGACATCATCGACCTGGGCCGGCGCCTGGCCCGCGGCTCGGCGGCCCTGCGGGACACGACCTGGCGGCGCGCCTCCATCACCCCAGGACTCGACCGGCCTTCGGCCGACCTGGTCACCATGTCGTACGCCCTGGGCGAGCTCCCCGAGAACGAACGCCCCGACGTCGTACGCTGGCTGGCCGAGGACGCCGCCATGGTGATCATCATCGAGCCCGGCACCCCGGCCGGCTGGGCCACCGTCTCCGCCGCCCGCGACGTCCTGGCCGCCCGCGGCCTGACCATCGTCGCCCCCTGCCCCCACGACGGCCGCTGCCCGATCGAGCCGGGCCGCGACTGGTGCCACTTCTCCGTACGCCTGCCCAGAACCGCCCTGCACCGCCGCGTCAAGGCGGGCACCCTCAGCTTCGAGGACGAGAAGTTCTCGTACGTGGCCGCCACCACCACCGCCTGGCCCCGCCCCGCCGCACGGGTCCTGCGCCATCCGCAGAAGCGCAAGGGCCTGGTCTCCCTGCGCCTGTGCACGGAGGGCGACGGCATCCGCGACGTGCTCGTCTCCAAGCGGCAGGGCGACCTCTACCGCCGCGCCAGGGAGGTGGACTGGGGCGACGACTGGCCCGGCACCGCCTCGTAGCCGGCCCCCGCCTCGGCCGCCCGCAATTGTCGTCCCTTACCGCCGCGTCCGCCGCGCGTTTCCGGCCCGCAAACCTTAGGCCTGCACAAGACCAAGCAGGATTGTCCGTTTTATGGGCATATGCGTGTTTTGGTATGCCAGCCGAGGGCATGGACGAACCGGCTGAAGGGGCCGGTCAGAGGCGGGAGTCGACGGGGCCGGTAGGTAAGGAGCATGCCATGAAGGACACGGGCAAGGTGGCGTTGGCGGCCATCGGCGGCTACTGCCTGGGCAGGCAGCGCAAGCTGCGGATGGCGATCGCCCTGGCGAGCGCCGGCGCCGTGCGCAAGATCCGGCGGGACCGCGGCGGGCTGGTGGAGCAGGGGCGCACAGCACTCAGCTCCTCCCCAGAGCTCGCCGACCTGACCAGCCGGCTCAAGGGCGAGCTGCTGGACGTGGCGAAGGCCGCGGCCGTCGCGGCGGTCACCAAGCAGATCGAATCCCTCACCGCGAGGCTGAACGAGCAGACCGAGACGCTCGGCCAACCGGAGGCGGGGGAGCGGGCCCAAGAGGACGAGAACGCCGAGCAGGAGGCATCCGAGCAGAAGCCCAAGGCGCGGGTGCCGAAGCCGCGCGCGCCGAAGCTGCCCAGCCGGACGGTCGGGGAGCAGGCCCGGGCACGGATGCCGGGCGCCGGGCGCAAGCGGTCGTCCACATCGAGAGGGACAGGGGAGTGAAGGGCGATGACCCAGGCCACGAAACTGGCGGACAAGGCCGTCAGCCAAGGGCAGCAGGCCGCAGAGAGCACACCAGCGGGTAAGGCGATGCCGGAGCTGCCGACCGGGCAGCTCACCTCCGCCCTGCAGGACCTCACGATGGCCCTGGCGCAGCGGGCGCTGACGGCGACGACCGGCAAGATCGAGGGGTTGACCGGGCGGCTCGGTGAGTACGCGGAGGGCAGCGGATCGAACCTCCTGGGCGCGATCACCGGCTCGGACAAGTCGATCGCGGGTTCGACGCTCGCCGGCGCGGCGAAGGGGGCGTTGAAGGGCATCTTCAGCAGGAAGGGCAAGGGGAAGAACAAGGGCGGCAAGAAGCTCAAGGTCACCAACATCGTCGAGACGATCGACATCGGGGCTCCGCGCCGGATCGTCTACAACCAGTGGACCGAGTTCCAGGACTTCGCCAACTTCATGAAGAAGGTCGAGAACGTCAACCAGGAGTCGGACGAGAAGCTGGCCTGGAAGGCGCAGATCTTTTGGTCGCACCGTACGTGGAAGTCGACCATCCGCGAGCAGATCCCCGACGAGCGGATCATGTGGCGCTCCGAAGGCGACAAGGGCTACGTCGACGGCGCGGTGAGTTTCCACGCGCTCACCCCTGACTTCACCCGCGTCATGGTGGTCCTGGAGTACCACCCGAAGGGGCTCTTCGAGTACACGGGCAACCTCTGGCGCGCCCAGGGCCGCCGGGCCCGGCTGGAGCTCAAGCACTTCGCCCGGCACGTCATGACGCAGGTCATGCTGAAGCCGGACGAGATGGACGAGAGCGGCTGGCGGGGCGAGATCCGCGAAGGCAAGGTCGTCAAGGACCACGAGACGGCCCTCGCCGAGGAACGCGAGGAGGCCGAACCGGGCGAGGAGGAAGAGCCCGAGGAAGGCGAGCAGGCCGAGTACGAGGAGGAGCCCGAGGAGGGCGAGGAAGCCGAGTACGAGGAGGCCGAGGAAGAGCCCGAGGAGGAGGAGCCCGAAGAGGGCGAGGAGGCCGAGTACGAGGAGGCCGAGGAGGCCGAACCGGGCGAGGAGGAGCCCGAGGAAGGCGAAGAGGCCGAGTACGAGGAGGAAGAGGAGGAGCCCGAGGAGGGCGAGGAAGCCGAGTACGAGGAAGAGGCCGAAGAGGAAGAGGAAGAGCCCGAGGAGGAGCCCGTGGAGGCGGCCCCGCGGAGCCGCACCCCCGCCCGGCCGAGGCGCGGCGAGCAGGGCGCACCGTCCCGCCGCCGCTCACCCGCCCGCAGGTGACCGGCGATCACCTCGTCCTTTGCCTGGCGGCCCGGCGAGCGTCGGGCCGCGCGAGGCCCGCCGGCTCCTCCAGCGGCTCCTCCAGCGGCTCCTCCAGCGGCGAGGTGCTCACTTCTTCCCGGGTGGATTCGTGCAGCCCGCCGATCGGCGGAACGCGCCGGAAGCGTGCGATGGTGCCGGTCGCCGGTGTCCGCCGATCGTGGCCGGGCACCGGGTGTGGCGGTGCTCGCCGTGTTGTGGTCGCGCTCGGCACGTACGGCCGTCGTGGGCCGCGTGAGCTCTGCCGCGCCGCACCGGGCGGGACAGGCGCGCACCGGCCGCTGGGTGGGCGCGACGGGCTGGTCGTTGCGTGATCCCACGCGAGAAGGCCTTCGGCCACCGCCGGGGGTCAGGCGTCGGTCGATGTCCTGAGGGCGCTGCCCGCCAGCCACTCCTCCCACGACTTGGTCCAGGGCGTCGGCCCGTTGCCGAACCTGAGCTTGCGCGACGTCCCCGTGACCTTGATGATGTCCCCCCGCTGGGTGAAGTTGTAGAACCAGCGGGCGTTGGACGTGCTGGCGTTCACGCATCCGTGGCTGACGTTGCGGTTGCCCTGCGCGCTGGTCGACCAGGGTGCGGCGTGGAAGAACATGCCGCTGTAGGTCATCCGGACGTTCCACTTGGTGTGGTGGAGATACTCGCCCGGGATGCCGACGGTGGCCGAGTCCATGAGGAAGTCCGCCGCCTTCTCCTGGGCGATCATGGTGCCGGAATAGCTCTCGTAGCCCGGCTTGCCCAGGCTGACCGGGATGGTTCTGACGACCTCGCCGTTCTTGCGCACGACGGCCCGGTGGGTCTTGTTGTGGATCGTGGTGATGTGCTCGGGGCCGACGGTGAAGGTCACGGTGCGGTCCTTGGTGCCCCACAGGTTCCGGCCGATCCGCAGGCCGGCCAGGTGGGCGACCACCGTGACCTTCTCGCCGGTCGGCCAGTATTCGCGCGGCCGGAACTGCACCTCCCGGTCGCTCACCCAGCTCCACGTGCCCTCGACCGGCTTGGACATCTGGACCGTCAGTGACCGCTCGACCGCGGCCCGGTCCTTCTGCTCGGTCACCGGCTTCGACAGCAGGAGCTGGATCGGCATCCCGATGCCGACCTTCTCGCCGTCCAGCGGCGCCATGCCGCTCTCCAGCACCCGCTGCGGCTTCAGCGTGGTGAACGCGGCCCGCTTCGTGATCACCTGCGTGCCGTCGGGGCTGGTGGCCCGCGCGTTCACCGTGTACGCCGTGGCCGGCTTCAACGGCCACCTCGGCCGCCACGTCCCGTCCGCGCCCAGGCTCCCGCTGACCTCGCGCCCCTTGGCGTCGGCGACGGTCAGCTCGGTGACCTTGCCGTCGGTGACCCTGACGCCGATCCCGGTGTCCGGCGGGACCTTCTTCGTGCCGTCAGCCGGCGTGAGGGACAGTTGGGGCGGCGGGACGTGCGCCTGCGGCCTCTGCGGCGGGCTGCTGGAGCCGCCCGAGGTGCATCCCGCGGTCACGAGCAGCACCACCGTGAACGTGCTGACGAGTATGGTGCCGCCGTTCCGCATCGTCGATGCCTCCAATTCTCCTGACACATAGGCATATTTCGGACTAGGTAGCCCCTTGGTGAGACGAGGAGTGTTATCCCCGTAACTGACAGTAATCATGCCGAGATTCTCGGACCGGTGGCGCGATGGTCGGCGATCATGTGAAGAACCCCGAGATGCCCCGGCGCAGACTAAAACCAATCAAGATTGACATAGAAGGCGGGGGAGTGGTTGGGTGCCAGTGACAGCACTCCCGCCTCCTGAAAGGCCGCCGGCCGTGAGCATCGAGTTCCTGCTGACCTCGCTCGTCATCGTCGTCACCCCCGGCACCGGCGTGCTCTACACGCTGGCGGCCGGGCTGTCCCGCGGCGGGCGGGCGGGGGTCGTCGCCGCGTTCGGCTGCACGCTCGGCATCGTGCCGCACATGGCCGCCGCCGTCACCGGCCTGGCGGCGCTGCTGCACGCCAGCGCCGTCGCCTTCCAGGTCATCAAGTACGCGGGCGTGGCGTACCTGCTCTACATGGCCTGGAACACCCTGCGCGAGCGTGGCGCGCTCAGCGTGGAGGGGGAGTCCGAGCCGCGCCCGGCGGCCAGGGTGATCGCCGACGGTGTGCTCGTGAACATCCTCAACCCCAAGCTGTCGATCTTCTTCTTCGCGTTCCTGCCGCAGTTCGTCAGCGCCGGCGAGCCGGCCGCGCTGGCGCGCATGCTGGAGCTGGGCGGCGTGTTCATGCTGCTGACGTTCGTGGTCTTCGCCGGGTACGGCCTGTGCGCCGCCGCCGTCAGGAACCAGGTGATCTCCCGGCCCAAGGTGCTGACCTGGATGCGGCGCGGGTTCGGGGCGGCGTTCGTGGCGCTGGGGGCCAAGCTGGCGCTGACCGGGCGGTGAGCCGGGCCCGGAAATCGGGAAAGATCGCATTCCGGTCCGCCGCCCGCGCCATCCTTGGAGGGTGCAGACGACAAACCTCCTTCACTCCCTCTACGCCCGGCGCCTGCGGCGGCACGTCATGGCGGGCCCGCTGCCCCGGCACGTCGGCCTCATCATGGACGGCAACCGGCGCTGGGCCAGGCAGATGGGCATGGCCAACCCCAGCATCGGCCACAAGTACGGCGCCGAGCACATCGAGCACGTCCTGTCGTGGTGCGAGGGGCTCGGCATCCGGCACGTGACCGTCTTCCTGTGCTCGACGGAGAACCTGCAGCGCCGCGGCGACGAGGAGGTGGCCTTCCTGCTGCGGGTGATCGAGCAGATGGTCACCGACCGCTTCGACCGCCCCGACGCCCGCTGGCGCGTCCACGTCGCCGGAATGCTCGACATCCTGCCCGACACCACGGCCCGGGCGCTCAAGAGCGCCGTCGAGGCGACCCGCACCTGCGAGACGGGGTTCCACCTCACCCTGGCCATCGGGTACGGCGGCCGCCAGGAGGTCATCGAGGCCCTGCGCGAGCTGCTGTACGAGCGGGCCGAGGCCGGCCAGTCGATGCTGGAGCTGGCCTCCGACCTGTCCGTGGACGACATCGCCCCGCACCTCTACACGGCCGGGCAGCCCGACCCCGACCTGGTCATCCGGACCAGCGGCGAGCAGCGCATGTCCAACTTCCTGCTCTGGCAGTCCGCCTACTCCGAGCTGTACTTCTGCGAGGCGTACTGGCCGGCGTTCCGCGAGATCGACTTCCTGCGCGCGCTGCGCAGCTTCGCGGCCCGCCAGCGCCGTTACGGCGGCTGACCCGCGGTTAACCGGTTGCCCGGAGGCGGGTGCGACTGGTGGGGTGTGCGGGTGAATCGAGATGAGGTGCTCGCACTCTTCGACCGGGAGCTGCGGCGCGAGGCCGCCCCCGACGGCCCGGAGAGCAAGGTCGAGCGGGTCGGCGACGTGGTCCGCCAGGTGGGTCCCGAGCACGCCTGGAACGGCGTCATCTGGTCCGGCCTCGGCCCCGGTGACGCCGACGCGGCCATCGCCGAGCAGGTGCGGTTCTTCGGGGCGCTGGGGCGGGCGTTCGAGTGGAAGCTGTACGACCACGACCGGCCCGCCGACCTCGACCGCCGCCTCCTGGCCGCCGGCTTCACCGCCGAGCCGGCCGAAACGCTCATGATCGCCGAAGCCGCCCCGATCGCCGGCGCGGGCGTGGTGGTGCCGGACGGCGTCCGGCTGGAGCCGGTGAGCGGCCGGGACGGCGTCGAGCGGCTGGCCGGCGTGCACGAGATCGCCTTCGGCGCCACCCACGACCACATCAGGGAACGCCTGCCCGCCCAGCTCGCCACCGGGACCGTCGTCGCCGTCCTCGCCCTGGCCGGCGACGTGCCCATCAGCGCGGCCCGGATGGACCTGCACCCCGGCACCCGGTTCGCCGGCCTGTGGGGCGGCGGCACCGTACCGGAATGGCGCGGGCGCGGCGTCTACCGCGCGCTCGTGGCCTACCGGGCCCGTGAGGCGGTCGCGCGCGGCTACGACTACCTGCAGGTGGACGCCTCCGACCAGAGCCGCCCCATCCTGGCGCGGCTCGGCTTCACGCCGCTCACCACGACGACGCCGTACGTCCATCCGTGAGTACCCTTGACTGACCTGCCACACCCCATCACCCACGAGGAGACCGGCACGTTGCCCGCGACGAACCCCCGGGAGCTCGGCCTGCTGGCCGACTGCGAGAGCTGTTTCGGGCTGTGCTGCGTCGCCCTGCCGTTCTCGGCCTCGGCCGACTTCGCGGTCGACAAGGACGCCGGGCAGCCCTGCCACAACCTGCGCGACGACTTCCGCTGCTCGATCCACGAGCGGCTCAGGGAGCGCGGGTTCACGGGATGCACGGTGTTCGACTGTTTCGGGGCCGGTCAGAAGGTCTCGCAGGTCACGTTCGAGGGCCGCGGCTGGCGGGAGGCGCCGGGGACGGCGCGGCAGATGTACGCGGTGTTCCCGGTCATGCGGCAGCTGCACGAGCTGCTGTGGTATCTGGCGGAGGCGCTGACGGTGGAGGCCGCCCGGCCGATCCACGCCTCGGTGGCCGAGGCCCTGGAGGAGACGGAGCGGCTCACCCGGGAGAGCGCCGACGTGCTGGAGAAACTGGACGTCGCGGCGCATCGGGCCCGGGTCAACGAGCTGCTCCTGCGTACGAGCGAGCTGGCGCGGGCCGGGCACGACGGCAAGGAGCGGCGCGGCGCGGACCTGATCGGGGCCCGGCTGAGGGGCGCCGACCTGCGGGCCGCCAACCTGCGCGGGGCCTATCTGATCGGGGCCGACCTGCGGGGCGCCGACCTGCGGCAGGCCGACCTGATCGGGGCCGACCTGCGGGGCGCCGACCTGTCCGGTGCCGACCTGTCCGGCGCCGTCTTCCTCACCCAGGCCCAGGTCAACGCCGCCAAGGGCACCCCTGCCACCCGCCTGCCCGCCGCCCTCACCCGGCCCGCCCACTGGACGGCGGAGGGCCCGGGGGAGAAGCGGGGAAACGCCACACGCCCATCCCCGGCCACACCCCGCCGCCCCCGGCGCCGCCGCTGACGCATCCGTCCGCCGCCCTCACCCGCCGTCCCCGCTGACGCATCCCCCCGCCGCCGTCACCCGCCGCCGGTGGTGTCCCCCAGCGACTCCAGCAGGTCGCGCAGCGTGCGCGCGAGGTCCTCGCGGCGCTCCCCGGAGAGTGCGGCCAGCACCCGGTGCTCCGTCGCCAGGTGGTCGGGCAGCACCCGTTCGATCAGCGCGTAGCCCTCCTCGGTGAGCGTCACGTGGACGCCGCGCCCGTCGGACTCGCTCGGCGTGCGCTTCACCAGCCCGCGCGACTCCAGGCGGTCCAGCCGCTGGGTGACCGCCCCCGACGTGACCATGGACGCCCGCATCAGCTCGGCGGGCGTCAGCCGGTGCGGCGGTTCGCTGCGGCGCAGCGTGGCCAGCACGTCGAACGAGGCCCGGTCCAGCCCGTGCGCCGCGAACGTGCGGCCCAGCTCCGCGTCGATCAGCCGGTGCAGCCGCGAGAGCCGCCCGATGATCCCCATCGGGGAGACATCCAGGTCGGGCCGCTGGGCGTGCCATTGCTCCAGGACGAGGTCGACGTGATCAGCCACCGCTCCAGCCTACCGATGTCTTAGCGCTGAGGTAAATCACGTGACAAGTCGCTTAGTGCTGAGATACTTTGTCTTAGTGCTAAGCAATCGCATGGGAATCGTCCTCGTGACCGCGCTGACCCCCGCCATCTGGGGGACCACCTACCTGGTCACCACCGAGCTGCTGCCGCCCGGCCGCCCCCTCCTGGCCGCCGTGATCCGGGCCCTGCCCGCCGGTCTCCTCCTCGTCGCCATCACCCGCCGGCTGCCGAAGGGCGTCTGGTGGTGGCGGGCCCTGGTGCTGGGCGCGCTGAACATCGGGGTGTTCTTCGCGTTGCTGTTCGTGGGGGCGTACCGGCTGCCCGGCGGGGTGGCGGCGACCGTCGGCGCCATCCAGCCGCTGCTGGTCGCCCTGCTGGCGGCCGGGCTGCTCGGCGAGCGGCTCACCCTGCGCACCACGCTGGCCGCCGTGGCGGGCGTGGCCGGGGTCAGCCTCCTCGTGCTGCGCGCCGACGCGCGGCTGGACGCGCTCGGGGTGGCCGCCGCGCTCGGGGGCGCCGCCGTCATGGCCGCCGGGGTCGTGCTCAGCAAGCGGTGGCAATCGCCCGCCCCGCTGCTGGCCTCCACCGGCTGGCAGCTCGTCGCGGGCGGCCTGCTGCTGCTCCCGGTGGCCCTGCTGGTCGAGGGCCCGCCGCCGGCCGCGCTGACCACCGCGAACCTCGCCGGGTACGCCTACCTCACCCTCATCGGGGCCGCCCTCGCCTACGCCCTGTGGTTCAGGGGGCTGCGGGTGCTGTCGGCCACCAAGGTCACGTTCCTCGGCCTGCTCAGCCCCGTCGTGGCCACCGCGCTCGGCTGGCTCGTGCTGGGCCAGGACCTCACCGCCGCCCAGGCGCTCGGCGCGCTCGTCGTGCTGGCCGCCCTCGTCGTCGCCCAGCTCCAGCCCTCCCGGCCGCGCCCGCTGCCTCGGGCGTCCTCGAACCCCGCCCCCGTGGTGGCCCGTCGCCCCGGCCTGGTTCACGGTGGCGTATCGGACGAATAGGGTCGTGGATCACCGATCGCGAGCATTGGAGGAGAGCGGCATGACCATCACCGCGTACACCGTGACAGACCCCGTCGCCGAGCACGGCGAGGGACCCGTGTGGTCCGGCCGGTGGGGTGGCCTGCGGTGGGTGGACATGCTGGCCGGCGACGTGCTCGCGCTGGGCCCGGGCGGCGAGGTGCGCCGCCGCCACGTCGGCGCGGTGGCCGCCGTCGTACGCCCCCGCACCTCCGGCGGCTACCTCGTCGCCGCCGAGCGCGAGCTGCTGCTGTCCGACTCCGACGACCTGGACGCCCCGCTGCGCTCCCTGGGCGAGGCGTGGACCGACCCCGCGATCCGCATGAACGAGGGCGGCTGCGACCCCGACGGCCGCTTCTACATCGGCAGCATGGCCTACGACGCCGCCCCGGGGCGCGGCTCGTTCTACGTGGCCGGGCCCGGGGGCGGGCTGAGCGTGGTGCTGCCCGGGGTGACGATCTCCAACGGGTTCGGCTTCAGCCCGGACGGGCGGCTGGCCTACTACGCCGACACCGCGACCGGGCGCGTGGACGTGCTCGACTACGACCCCGAGGGCGGGCTGACGGGGCGGCGGCCGTTCGCCGTCGTGGACCCGGAGCGGGGCGCGCCCGACGGGCTGACGGTGGACGCCGAGGGCGGCGTGTGGGTGGCGCTGTGGGAGGGCGGGGCCGTGCACCGCTACGACGCCGGCGGGCGGCTCGACGCCGTCATCACCCTGCCGGTACGCAAGGTCACGGCGGTCACGTTCGGCGGCGAGGACCTCGACCGGCTGTTCGTCACCACCTCCGCGCTCGGCGTGGACCGCGCGGAGCAGCCCGAGGCGGGCGCCGTCTTCGCGGCCGACCCCGGCGTCCGCGGCCTCCCGGTGCTGCCGACCACCCTCTGACGGAGCTGGTGGGGGGCGACGTCCAGCGCGCGCCCGCGGACGGGAAGGGCCGTCTGCGGCGTCAGCCGGCTTTCCGGCGAGCGGCCGGGGTGCCGGCGTGGGCGTCGCCCATTGCTTGGACAGCTCATCCGGGCCCGGCGGTTCCATCGATTCGATGATCCATTGACAGAGCGGCGATGCGGTGCGCGCACCGCCTGCTCGACCGGCCGGAGGGGCCGCGCCGCGCGCCTGGGAAAGGAGCCGCGTCGGTAGCGTGAGGGCATGACCTCCTTGGGCTTCGAACGCTGCTGCGACGAGATCGTCACCCAGACGGACCTGCTGAGATCACACGTCAAGAACGCCGACATGACGGCACCCGTGCCCACGTGCCCCGGCTGGAACCTGGGCCGGCTCCTGCGCCACCTCGGCGGCCACCACCGCTGGGCCGAGACCGTCGTGCGCACCCGGGCCACGGAGCCGGTCCCGGACGACGTGCTCAACGACGTGTCCGCGTACACCGACGAGGACGCCGCCGTGCTGGACTCCTGGCTGGCGGAGGGGGCCGAGCGGCTGGCGGAGACGCTGCGCGAGGCCGGGCCCGACGTGCGCGTGTGGTCGCCGGCGGACGAGCAGGCGACGGACCGGTCGCCGCGGTTCTGGGCACGGCGGACCACCCACGAGACCGTGGTGCACCGGGCCGACGCGGCGCTGGCCGTGGGCGCCGACTACGCGGTGGCCGAGGAGGTGGCGCGCGACGGGCTGGAGGAGTGGCTGCACTTCTCCACGGTGCCGGAGGCGTACGAGGGGGTGCCCGGGCTGCTCGGGCCCGGCCACACGCTGCACTTCCACGCCGACGGGGCGGCGGGGGAGTGGCTGGTGGACCTCACCGGCGAGGCGCCCTCCTGGCGGCACGCGCACGAGAAGGCCGCCGTCGCGGCGCGCGGCCCGATCACGGACCTGCTCCTGTACGTCTACAACCGGCCCGCCCCCGGCATCGAGCTCATCGGCGACACCGCGCTGCTGGAGCTGTGGCGGCAGAGCGCCGGCTTCTGGCTGGAGGCGTAGGGGACGGGGCCGGTGAAACGGGGACAGCGTCAGTGACGGGCGGACGCGGCGGCGTGGCACGCGCCGAAACCCTCGGCACGCAGGGCGATCCGCCCGGACTCCACCCGGATCGCCACCTCCGTCATGTCCCGCGGCGCCGCCACCCCCGCAGCCGCCGCCAGCGCCCCCGACTCGTCGAACACCACCCGCAACCGCGGCCACGCCGCCCGCGGGAACGCCTGCCGCAGGCACGTGACCACCTCGGCGAGCACCAGCCGGGCCAGCGGCAGCAGCTCGCCGGGCGCGCTCGTCACCACGACGGCGGTGACCTCGGCCCCGGGCGGCGCCGCGCGTACGGCCTCCTCGGCGGCCGACAGCCGGTGCAACCCGAGCACCGCCACCACCCCGTCGCGCTCCAGCCGGGCCGGCCCGCCGCTGACCGCGTCCACCGCCCGGCCCGGCGGCGACCAGGCCCCGGCACCCTCCCGCACCTGCGGGAGCATGGGCGCCACCGTCCACCGGTCGCCCAGGTCGAGGCCGGCGAGCTGCTCGCACACCCGGATCAGGTCGAACGGCTCCACGAACCCGGGTGCAGCGCCCGCGAGCTGCCCCGCCCCTTGCAGCACCGTGAGCACGGCCTCGGCCAGCCGCACCTGCCGCCCGTCCGGCTCCCCGGGCGCCCGCAGCCGCTCCACGGCCAGCCCGAGCAGGATCGCGTTCAGCCTCATGAGCTGCGCGAACGGCTTCCACGTGGCCTCGTCGGCGAGGATCTCGGGCAGCAGGCCCGTGCCCAGCCTGCTCGGGGCGTGATCGTCGTCGCCCATCAGCGGCAGCCGGGTCGCCCACACGCGTGCCACCGCGGCCAGCGCCTCGCGCACGCTGCGCGCCGGCTCGACGCGGGCCGTCACGGGGGCGCGCTCGGCCAGGTCGGCCAGGACGGCGAAATAGAGCGCGCGCTTGCCGGGAAAGTTGGAGTAGACCGCCCCCCGGGTGAGGTCGGCGCGCTCGGCGATGCCATCGATCTTCGCGTCCCGGAATCCGCGCTCAGCGAACTCCTGCCTGGCCGCGGCCAGCACTTTCGCGCGATTGCGCTCCTGGGCCTCCGCTCTGGTGAGCCGGACCAAGCGTCCTCCTCGTTGCCGTACGCTCTCGGCTCAAGATACCGTGAACATCCAGATGATGGGATCATGCGAAAATGCGGAGCGGGGCCATGAAGGACGTGCTGGAGATCGACGTGACCGATCCGCGCCGGGCCGGCTGAGGCGCCCGATGGCACGAATCGGCAAGAACGGCGACGCGGTGGGCTGCTCGTTCTGCGGCAAGAGCCAGACCGAGGTGCGCAAGCTCATCGCGGGCCCGCCGACCGTCTACATCTGTGACGAGTGCGTCGGCCTGTGCAACGAGCTCATCACCGAGGAACGCGCGGCGGAGGGCCGCGGCGAGGCCAGGGAACTGCCCCGGCCGCGCGAGATCCACGACTTCCTCGACCAGTACGTCGTCGGCCAGGACCAGGCCAAGCGCGCCCTGTCCGTCGCCGTCTACAACCACTACAAGCGCGTGCACCGCTCCTCCTCTCCGGGCGGGACCGCGGAGCCGGAGCCGATCGAGCTCGGCAAGTCGAACATCCTGCTCGCCGGGCCCACCGGCAGCGGCAAGACGCACCTCGTACAGACGCTGGCGCGGCTGCTCGACGTGCCGTTCGCGATCGCCGACGCCACCGCGCTCACCGAGGCCGGCTACGTCGGCGAGGACGTCGAGAACATCCTGCTCAAGCTCCTCCAGGCGGCCGGCCACGACGTCGCGCGAGCGCAGACCGGCATCGTCTACATCGACGAGATCGACAAGATCGCCCGCAAGAGCGAGAACCCGTCGATCACGCGTGACGTCTCCGGCGAGGGCGTGCAGCAGGCGCTGCTGAAGCTGCTGGAGGGCACGGTCGCCGGGGTGCCGCCGCAGGGCGGCCGCAAGCACCCGCACCAGGACCTCGTCCAGATCGACACGACGAACGTGCTGTTCATCGCGGGCGGCGCGTTCGCCGGGCTGGAGGAGATCATCGAGCGGCGGGTCGCCCGGCGGGGCGCCGGCTTCAACGCCGTCCTGCGCGACGGTGACGACGACGTGCTGTCCCAGGTGATGCCGCAGGACCTGCTGAAGTACGGGCTCATCCCGGAGTTCGTCGGGCGCCTGCCCGTGATCGCGCCGCTGCGCCCGCTGGACCGCACGGCGCTGATGCGAATCCTGACGGAGCCGCGCAACGCGCTGATCAAGCAGTACCGGCGGCTGTTCGAGCTCGACGGGGTGGAGCTCGAGTTCGACGAGGGCGCCGTGGCCGCCGTCGCCGAGCAGGCGCTGCTGCGCCGCACCGGCGCCCGGGCGGCCCGCGCGATCCTCGAGGAGGTGCTGCTCAACGTGATGTACGAGGTGCCGAGCCGCGACGACGTGGCCCGCGTCGTGGTCACGCGCGACACGGTGCTCGACAACGTCAACCCGACCCTGGTGCCCCGCGGCCACCGCGGCCCGGAACGCCGCGAGAGGTCGGCCTGACGCGATCCGGACGAGGGCCCCGACGACCACCCTGCTCAGGCCGCACGGGCAGCAGGGGCGCGCCCGGGGGTCGGAAGGGCGGTGGGCTCGGGTGGCGTGGAGCCGCACCGCCCCCGGATCCGGGGCGGGGCCTATTACTCCAGTGACACTTCGCGATCATGGTTCGGATCTGCGCTGGTAGTGGCAGTGCCGGGCGGTGGCCTGGTGGCGTCGGCGCCAGTCTGACCAGCGCAGAAGATCCGCGACGGAGCGGTGCCGGGTCAGCACGAGTGCGGCGAGCAGCCGGCGGATCTCGGGCAGGGTCAGCGGGATGCGGTCGTCGGCGGTGCTGGGTGGCTGGGCGGCGGCGATGGCCGTCAGCACGGCCAGGGCGAGCAGAGCCAGGGTCATGTGACGGTGCCAGGCCGTCCAGCCGCGCACCTGGTAGTGGTCCAGGCCGACCTGGCCCTTGGCAGCCTGGAAGGACTCCTCCACCGCCCACCGGGCTCCTGCGATCTTGACTAGGGCCGTCAGCGGCTGCCGGGCGGGCGCGTAGCAGCGGTAGAACGCCAGCTCGCCGGTGGTCAGGTTGCGCCGGATCAGCAACCACCGACAGCCCTGGGCCTCGCGTTCGTCGATCCGGGCCCAGGCCCAGGCATACCAGCGCGGCCCTTTGGCGCCCTGGCCGGCGCGGTAGCGGTGCCAGTGCCGGTCGGCCACGCGCGTGGCAACCTCGGCCGCGCTCACCTGAACCCCCTCGAGCTCGACGCGCCGGTTGCCCGCGATGGCCAGCACATATCCCATCCGGCGCTGCTCCAGGGCGGCGCGCAGGCGCGGGTCCTGGCCGTAGACCTCATCGCCGGTCAGCCAAGGAGCGCTCACCCCCGCCTCCAGCGCAGCCAGCACCATGGCGGTGGCCAGCGCGGGCTTGGTGGCGAAGCCGGTCTCGTCCGGGATGCCGGCCGCCCGGCACCGCCCGCGGTCGGCCAGCCACGTGTGCTCCGGCAGGTAGAGCCGCCGGTCCAGCAGCGCCCGCCCGGCCGGAGTGGCGTAGGCGAGGAACACGCCGACCTGGGAGTTCTCGATGCGGCCCGCGGTGCCGGTGTATTGCCGTTGCACCCCGGCCGATCCGGTGCCCTTCTTGACGAAACCGGTCTCATCCACGATCAGCACGCCGCCGGGGCCGAGCCGGTCGACGACGATGTCCCGGACATCATCGCGCACCTGATCGGCGTCCCAGCGGGCGGTGCGCAGCAACCGCTGCAACGTCTGCGGCCCGCTCAGCTGAGCGTGTTCGGCCAGGTTCCAGCAGTTCTTACGGTCAATGTCGGCCAGCAGCCCGCGCACGTACGCGGTCGCGGCGCGACGGGGTTCGACGCGGCCGAACCGGCCGGCGATCCGGGCCATCAGCTCGTTGAAGATGACCATCCAGCCGTCAGGGTCTACGCTGTGGCTCGCGGTCACCGCACGATCTTTGGTTGTCTTCACAAACTCCGAATGATCACGCGGTGGCCGTCGCCATGCGACCCCGACCCCTCAAGATCGCAAAGTGTCGCTGGAGTACTATCCGGCGAGCTTCTCCAGCGGGCGTCCCGCCCCCGGCTCGCCGTCGTCGCCCCACGTCCCCGCCCCGAGCACCACGCCCCGCCGCACGATCTCCACCGTGACGAACTGCGCCCGCCCCGGGTGCCGCCGTACCCGTACGGAAGCCGCGCAGCAGGCCGCCGCTATTTCCCCCGCGAACGCCTCGAAGTCCTCGGCGCAAATGCCGGCCCGGAGCAGAATGAAAGCCCTTTCCCCCAAGTCGGTCGGCGTTATCCAGAGGATCAGCGGAATTCTGTTCTTTCGGGTGTGCATGGACGTCTCCAGGCACACCCGCTGCAGCCGGTGCCGGGAAAACAGGCACCAGAAGTGGCGCCGAATCCATTTGCGGCCGACCGGCACCGTGGCGGGGACCGAGACGCTGCCGGCGAGCGCGATCGGCGCCCACCACAGCCCCTGGCCCACGGCCGCCGCGATCACGAACCCCGCGGCGGCCACCAGCGCGGCCAGCGCCAGTTCCGTACGCCACCGCCACAGCACCACCAGCGACCCGGCCCCCGGCACCGGGTACGCCCCCTCGACCGGCGCGTACGGGTTGCGGCGCATATTACGCATGGACATGTCGATCAACTCCTGACAGCGGAACGTACCGGTGCTTCCCCGGCCGCGCGGAGCTCCGCGACCCGGGCCGCCTTGAGCGCGTCGAAGCGCGGATCGCGATATTTCCGGGAGCCGAAGCCCGTCTTGGTGACCGTCCACCCGTACCGGCGGGCCCGCTCGTCGTGCTTCGCGTACAGCGCCCGGTCGACGCGGACCAGCCACGCGCTGATCCGGGACCTGATTCGCGATACTCCCTCGGCGACGTCCAGCATTTCGGCCCCCACTTCCCCTCCGTCTCGGCCCTAGCTGAAACCCCTGATATCCGCTCGCAGGTTCACTGCCGTTGTGCCAAGTTTCCCGCGCCCCCGCTAATTCGGCGATAAAGGTGGCTTCCGAGTCCGTGGTTCGGTTTTCCGCACCCGTTGAGCATTCGGGGTGCGGCGGACTACGTTGACGGGGTGACCTCCTTACGGATGGTGATCGCCGAGGACAATTTGCTGGTCCGGACCGGCATCCAGGCGCTGGTCGCGACCGAGGCCGATGTGGCGGTCGTCGGCGCCTGCTCGGGCTACGACGCGCTCATGGCCTGCGTCGACGAGGAGAAGCCGGACGTCGTGGTCTCCGACATCCGCATGCCGCCGACCATGAGCGACGAGGGCATCAGGGCCGCCACGGCACTGCGCGACACCCATCCGGAGGTGGCCGTGCTGGTGCTGTCGCAGTTCCTCGACCCGAGCTACCTGCTGACTCTGATCGCGCAGGGCAGCAGCAGGCGCGGATACCTGCTCAAGGAGCGCATCGCGGCGCCGGGCGAGCTGATCTCGGCGATCCGCACGGTGGCCTCCGGCGGCTCGTTCATCGATCCGGTGGTCGTGGAGTCGCTGGTCTCGGCCAAGGCCCGCAACGACGCGGGCCCGCTGCGGCAGCTCACGCCCCGCGAGCGCCAGACGCTCGCCGAGGTCGCCGCCGGCCGGTCGAACCTCGCCATCGCGTCCGCGTTCAACGTCTCGGAGCGGGCGGTGGAGAAGTACATCAACTCCATCTTCCTGAAGCTGGGCCTGCGCGGCGACCGTGACACCAACCGGCGGGTCAAGGCGGTCCTGATGTTCCTGGACTCCCCGCCCGGGTGACCGCGACAAAGCCGAAGATAGTGATGGTGGCACCACCGACACGGCGGCGATCCGATGCGACGATCAGGTCTGTGGAGCAACATCTCGTGCGCGTGCTGGTGGTGGACGACCTGCCGTCGTTCCGCCGGGCCGTGGCCGGCGTGATCGCCGTGGCGGACGGGTTCGTGCTGGCGGGGGAGGCGGTCAGCGGCGAGGAGGCCCTGGAGTTCATCGAGGACGAGGCCGTCGGGATGGTGCTGATGGACGTGAACATGCCCGGCATGGGCGGCCTGGAGGCGGCGCGCCGGATCCGGTGCCGCCATCCGGACATCACGGTGGTCCTGCTGTCGGTCAACAACACAGAGGATCTGCCTCGTGACGCGATGGTGATGGGGGCTCATTATCGGCACAAGGACCGCTTCGGCCCCGACGAACTGGAGGCGCTGTGGAGCGACGGGGGGCGCGTGAACTCTTAGCCGGCCTGCGGGGACACGAGATCATCGAGATAGGCGCGCCCGAGTGGGAGCGGCTGCGCACGTACATCCAGGCGGATCTGGCCGGCGTCCTGGTGGCCGTCGGCTGGCTGATCGTCCTGCGGCTCCTGGTGGTGGACAACCCCTGGCTCGTCGTGATCGTGTCGTTGCTGCTGGTCATGGCGGGGTTCCTGGTCCGGGCCGTCCAGCTGATCCACCGGTTCCGGCGCTTCGCCGCGGTCGTGGTGTTCGCGCTGGCGAACTGGATCGTGGCCGTCGCGGTCACCTCGATGGTGCCGTTCGCGCTGTCCACGCTGGCGCTGGCGGTGCTGCTGCCGGTGCTGGTGGCCGTACAGCACATGAACCACGCGCGGCTGGCCGCGATGCTCGGCGCGACCATGCTGGTCGGTACGGCGCTGGTGGTCGTGGGCACCGTGCACGGCGGGGTGGGGCTCGAGGACCAGGTGCCGCCGGGGGTCACCCACGCGCTGGCGATCACGTTCATCCCGTTCATCACGATCCTGGTGTCGCTGGCCGCCTGGCAGAACCACGGGATGCTGGTCGCCAGGACCGAGGCGCTGCAGGAGTCGCGGGCCCGGCTGGTGGCGGCGGCCGACCGCGAGCGCTGCCAGATCGAGCGGAACCTGCACGAGGGCGCCCAGCGGCGCCTGATGGCCGCCGCCGAGCAGACGCGGGAGGCCCGGCTGCTGCTGGACACCGACCCCGCCCAGGTGGCCCCGCTGCTGGCCCGGCTGTCGGACGACCTGCAGGAGGCCAGCGCCGAGTTGCGCGGCCTGGCGCACGGGATCTACCCGCCCCAGCTCGGCCAGTACGGCCTGGAGACGGCTCTGCGCGCGGTCGCCCAGCACGCCCCGCTGCCCACCACGGTCCGGGCCTTCGGCATCGGCCGCTACCCGCCCGAGATCGAGATCAACATCTACTTCTGCCTCCTGGAGGCCCTGCGGAACGCGAGCCGGCACGCCGGGGACGGCGCCACCGTCACCATCACCCTCCAGGACCGCAACGGCCTGTCCTTCGACTTCCGCGACACCGGTGCCGGCTGCTTCCCCGACGCGATCCACCAGGGCACCGGCATGATCAACATGACCGACCGCCTCGGCGCCATCGGCGGCACCCTCACCATCGACACCCGGCCGGGCGGCGGGATGCGCCTGCACGGGCACCTGCCCCGCGCCGTGCTGGAGAGCGCGGGCGTGCAGCGTGCCGCCGAGGAGCGCGGCGGCGCCGTACGGGCCGCGCTGGAGGCGATCTGGTACGTCGTCGCCCGTCTCTACACCGACCTCCAGCGCAGCACCCACCCGCATCCCCACCAGTACATCGCCACCGGCCTGTGGGCCATCCTCGGCGTCGCGCTCGCAGCCGGCGCGCTCTCTGTCGCGATGTTCCCCGGCGCCCGCATCCCCTGGCTGCCGGCCCTGGCCGCCGGCTGCGGGACGGTGGCCCTGCTGATCGTCCTGGCGCTGCGCGTGGTCAGGCGCGACCGCATCGAGCGGGCCATCGGCATCTCGGCGGGCATCACCTGGTGCTACGCGCTCGCGCTGACCGCGATGATCCCGTCCGCCCTGCCGTACGCGACGCTGGTGACGGTGTCGCCGGTGCTGCTGTCCGTGGCGTACCTGCCGCGCCGGCGCTTCAAGGTCATCATGGGCTGTACGATCGCCACGGCCGTCGCCGTCACCCTGGCGGGCCGGTTCCTGCCCGGCGTCGGGTTCGAGCGCAACGCCCCCGGCTGGGTCGTCTCCGCGACCGTCATCGTCCTGGTCGTCCTGGGCCTGACCAGGGCCTCCTACCTCGCCTGGCACAACCACGTGATGCTGGTGGCCCGGGCCGAGGCGCTGCAGGAGTCGCGGGGCCGCCTGGTGGCCGCGGCCGACCGCGAACGCCGCCAGATCGAGCGCGACCTGCACGACGGCGCCCAGCAGCGCCTCGTGGCCGCGGCCGTGCAGTCGCGCGTCGCGCAGCGGCTGCTGGCCACCCAGCCCGCCGACGTGAGCCCGCTGCTGGCACAGCTGTCGGAGGACCTGCGCGAGGCCGGGGCGGAGCTGCGCGACCTCGCGCACGGGATCTACCCGCCGCAACTGGCCGAGTCTGGGCTGGAGGCGGCGCTGCGCGCGGCGGTCCGGCACTCCCCGCTGCCGGCCGAGATCCACGCCCACGGCATCGGCCGCTACCCGCCCGAGATCGAGATCAACATCTACTTCTGCCTCCTGGAGGCGCTGCAGAACGCCGGCAAGCACGCGGGCGAGCACGCCACGGTGGCCATCGAGCTGCGGGACAAGGACGGGCTGTCCTTCGACTTCCGCGACACCGGCGACGGCGCCAGCCCCGACCTGCTCAGGTCCGGGCACGGGATCACCAACATGTACGACCGCCTCGGCGCCATCGGCGGCACCCTCACCATCGACACCGGTCGCGGGGCCGGTCTGCACCTGCACGGGGTCATCCCGGACGCGGCCGCTCCGGTGGCGGGGGACGGGAAGACGTGAAAAGCGCTCTGGTACTGTGACGGTCTCGAAGCGATCGTCCCTGGGAGGTGAGACCCATTACCGCTGTGTCAGGCTGGGTGCTCCCTTCCACCGGCCGCGCGCGGCCCACCGGGATCAGGTGACCGCGGGAGCGCCCATCGGCATCCCGAAAGGCTCCCATGTCGGTTTTTTCATCATCTATCCCTACTTCTGTGATCGTCGCCCGGCTCCGGGCGGCCGGCTGCGTGTTCGCCGAGGACGAGGCCGAGCTGCTCGTCTCCACCGCGCCCACCGCCGGCGACCTGGCCGCCATGGTGGAGCGCCGCGTCGCCGGTGAGCCCCTCGAACACGTGCTGGGCTGGGCGGAGTTCTGCGGCCTGCGCGTGGCCGTGGAGCCCGGGGTGTTCGTGCCCCGGCCGCGTACCGGCTTCCTCATCGAACGCGCCGTCGCCGTGGCGCGGGAGCTTCCCGGCACGCCGGTGATCCTGGACATGTGCTGCGGGACTGGTGCGATGGGCGCGGCGGTGGCGGTGGGTCTGGAGCGGTCCGAGCTGCACGCCGCCGACCTCGATCCGGCCGCGGTGCGCTGCGCCCGGCGCAACCTGGCCGGGGCGCACGTCCACGAGGGCGACCTGTACGACCCGCTGCCCGCCACGTTGCGGGGCCGGGTGGACGTGCTGATCGCCAGCCCGCCGTACGTGCCGTCGGAGTCGGTCGGGTTGCTGCCTCCCGAGGCGCGGCTGCACGAGCCGCTGATGTCGCTGGACGGCGGCGCCGACGGGCTCGACGTCGTGCGACGGGTGATCGCGCAGGCGCCCGGCTGGCTCGCCCCCGGCGGCCACCTGCTGGTGGAGACGAGCTCCCGCCAGGCGGCGGCCACGGCCGAAGCGGTGACGGCCGCCGGCCTGACGGCCCGGGTGGCGACCTCCGACGAACTGGACGCCACCGCGATCATCGGCACCCATCCCGCCTGATCCCCGACCACCGCCCCGACCACCGCCCCTGGCTGGTCACGGCCGCCCGCCCGGGGTGCAGCCCGATTCCCGGGCGAGGAGCTTAGCGGTGTTAAGGTGGGCCGCGATGGCACAGAAGGGACTGGCGCGCGACACGGTCGTGCGCGCGGCGCTCGAACTGCTCGACGAGGTCGGCCTGGAGCGCCTGTCCGTGCGCCGCCTGGCCGCCCGCCTGGGCGTGCAGAACCCGGCCCTCTACTGGCACTTCCGCGACAAGCAGGAGCTCCTCGACGAGATGGCCCGCGAGCTGCTGGCCCCCGACATGGGCGGACCCGGCGAGGGCGAGTCGTGGCGGGAGTGGCTGACCCGCCGCGCGCACGCCTACCGGCGCACGCTGCTGAGCCACCGCGACGGCGCGCGGCTGGTCACCGGCAGCGACCCCGGACCCGGCGTGGCCCGCGGCTTCGAGGACGAGCTCGCGATCCTGGCCGGGCTCGGGTTCACGCCGGAGCAGGGGCTGCACGCGATCGCGTCCATCAGCCACTACACCCTCGGTTTCGTCCTGAACGAGCAGGCCCGGCGCGAGCGCCAGGAGCGCGGCGGGACGCGGGAGCTCGCCTCCTACGCCGACTTCCCGCTCACCGTCGCGGCCGTCAGGGCCGGCGGCGCGCCCACCAGCGACGAGGCGTTCGCCCGTGGCGTGCGGCTCATCGTCGACGGCGTGGCGGCCTCCCTCCGCCCCCAGTAAACCGCCCAATAGCAGGACGAACCCGGTCCCGGGTCTCCATAATCGACGATCATCCGTCGGTGGAGGAGGAGGCAGCGGGTGCGCAAATCAGCGATGGTCGCCGTCATGCTGGTGAGCATGGGACTTCCCGCGGGGACGGCGGTCGCGGCCCCGGGGGACTACTGGGTGGCGGGAGGGGACCAGACGGGCCGGCGGCTGATCGCGTTCGATCCGGCGGTGGCCGACTGGAACAGCCCCTCCGCCGTGAAATGGACGTGGCAGCCCAGCGTGACGACCGGCCGGTTCACCGCGGACGAGGTCTCGGCGTTCGGGCTCATCGCCGACTTCAAGCTGCGCGAGCGCCCGTCGGGCGAGCGGAGCGTCGTGGTCGCGGCCGGCGGCAGCCGGGGCATCGCGGCGATCGTCTCCTACCCGGGCGGCGTGCGGCAGTGGGCGCGGATCCTGCCGGGCAACCTGCACGCCGCCGAGCTGCTGCCCGACGGCAACATCGCGGTGGCCGCCTCCACCGGGGGCTGGGTCAGGGTGTACGCGTCCTCTCAGGGCCCGAACGCGGCCGCGTACGCCGAGTTCCCGCTCGCCGACGCGCACGCCGCCCTCTGGGACCCCGCCATCAGGCGCCTGTGGGTCATCGGCCAGGACCCCGTCACCAGGCAGCACATCCTGACCGCGCTCGCGGTCGAGGGCACCCCGGCGCGCCCGGCGCTGCGCGAGGACACCCAGCGCCGCAGGGCCCTGGAGACCCCCGGCGGCCACGACGTGTACGCCTACGCCCACGACACCGGCAAGCTCTGGGTCACCACCGGCTCGGCCGCCTACCTGTACGACAAGGCGACCAGGATCTTCACCGCCGCACCCGCCGGGGCGAACCGGGGCGCGGTCAAGTCCATCGGCAACCAGCCCTCGGGCCAGATCGTCCAGACGAGGGCCGACGCCGCCAAGACGCCGCCCGGGTCGTGTACCGCGAGCACGTGGTGCACCGACACCGTGGACTTCTTCTCGCCCTCCATGACCCGCAAGCGCACCGGCGCGGCCTTCTACAAGGCGCGGGTGTGGAGCCCGTACTACAGCGTCGCCGACCGGCCGCTGCGCGGCACCGTCCGGGACCGGGTCCGCGCCGCCTCCGGCGCGTGGGACGCGGGCACGGCCGAGGTCGACGGCAACGGCGGCATCTCCGGTGCGGCGGTGGCGGCGCTGCCCGACGGCGGCCTGCAGGTGCTGACCGTGGTGCCGGGCAGCGGGGTGTGGAGCCGGGGCCGCAGCCCCGCGGGCGTGTGGGACGAGCACGCCGTCAGGATCGACGGCAACGGCGACATCACGGACGTGGCCGCCGCCGCCCTGCCCGGCGGCGGCCTGCAGGTGCTGACCGTCGTGCCGGGGTCGGGGGTGTGGAGCCGGGGGCGCGGCGCCTCGGGCGCGTGGGACGCGAGCGCGGTGAAGATCGACGACAACGGGCTGGTCTCCCGGGTGTCGGCCGCCGCGCTGCCGGACGGCTCCGTGCACGCGCAGACCGTGGTGCCGGGGGCGGGGGTCTGGAACCGTACCCGTGACCAGGCCGGGACCTGGGCCGCGAGCTCGGTGCGGATCGACGGCGAGGCGGCGGTGGCCGCGATCTCGGCCGCGGGCCTGCCGGACGGCACCCTGCACGTGCAGACCGTCGTGCCGGGATCGGGAGTGTGGAACCTGCGCCGCGCCGCGGCCGGGACGTGGGACGCGAGCGCGGCCAGGATCGACGCCAACGGGTCGGTGAGCGCCGTGTCGGCGGCCGGCCTGCCGGACGGCGGCCTGCGCGTGCAGACGGTCGTGCCCGGCTCCGGGGTCTGGGACCGCGGCCGCACCGCCTCGGGCGTTTGGGAAGCGAGCGCGACGAGGATCGACGCCAACGGCAGCGTCCTGGACGTCTCGGCGGCGGGGCTGCGGGAGGGGTCGCTGCACCTGCTCACGCTGCCCGACATCGCCCAATGATTTGCCCCTTTTGCAGTGCGGCATGCGGGTTCTTTGCTCGTGGACTTCGCCGGTGATTCGCGCTTTTATTTGCTCCGTCGATTTTCCTGACGGAGGAACAAATGACTCGTACGCGGAGAACAATGGAAATCGCCGTCGCATTCGCGTTGGTGGTGAGCGCCGCTCCACCGGCGGTGGCGGCGCCGCGGGAGCCGGTGCGGATCACGCGGTTCCTCGGGGAGCAGCGGATCCCGTACATGACGAGGTTCGAGGGGACCGTCGTGGGCGGCCTGTCCGGGATCGACCGGGATCCGCGCACCGGGACCTGGTATTTCATCTCCGACGACCGCGCCCGCTACAACCCGGCCCGCTTCTACACCGGCCGGCTGGACATCGACCGGGTGACGGGCGGCTTCACCGGGGTTCGGCTGACCGGCGTCAAGACGCTGACCAGGCCCGACGGGACACCGTTCCCCGGCTACGGCCAGGCGGAGTCCGCCGACCCCGAGTCGATCAGGCTCGACCGGTGGAGCGGGCGGCTGCTGTGGGGCGACGAGGGCGACCGGCCGGACACCCGAAACCCGAATATTCCGATTTCCGGCGCCGCGGTGCGCGGAATGGATATGAACGGGCGCCAGGTGGGTGAATTCCCGATCCCGCAGAATTTGCGCCTGACGAGCGAGGAGACCGGGCCGCGGCGCAATTCCGGATTCGAGGGGCTGGCCGTCTCGGCCCGGGCCATCACCGCCGTGACCGAGGGGCCGCGCTTCGAGGACGGCCCGGTGCCGACGGCGGAGCGCGGCTCGGCGACGCGGCTGACCGTGTGGAACCGCCAGGGCCGCCCCCGCGCCCAGTACGCCTACCCGCTCGACCGCCTGCCCGCCCCGCCGAACCCGCCGACCGGGCAGGCCGACAGCGGGGTGTCGGAGCTGCTGCCCATCGACGAGTTCCGCTACCTGGCGCTGGAACGCTCCTGGATCGAGGGCGTGAACTACCGCGTCAAGCTGTACGAGATCGACCTGCGCGGCGCCACCAACGTCCTGGACCGCGGCTCCCTGGCACACGGCGGCGCCTACCGGCCGGTGACCAAGCGCCTGGTCCACGACCTGGGCGACTTCCGGCCCCCGGTGCAGAACCTGGAGAGCATGTCCTGGGGCCCGCGCCTGGCGAGCGGTGAGTGCACCCTGGTGATCGGCTCGGACGACAACTTCGACGAGCGCGAGGTGACGCAGTTCATGGCGTTCGCCACCACGGGCTGCAGCTGACGCCCCTCACATGCCGTGGATGCGGCGGCCGGTGATCTGGTGGGGGACGATGCGGATGTAGAGGTGCCGCTCGCCCCCCGCCCATGGGGTGACCCCCGCCTCGGCCAGGTCGCCCGCCTCCTCCGGCGACACGTGGTGCGCCGCCCCCTGCACCAGCACGCTCCACCCCTCCCGGTTGGCCTCGTCGATCATGTCGATCTCGAAGGCGATCATGATGTCGACGCCTTCCAGCCCGGTACGCAGGTCCTTGTCCATGGCCCCGCCCACGGCGGTGCGGAAGACGATGGCCCCTTCGTGCATCTTGTAGTTGACGGGCATCACGGTCGGCCCGTGCGAGCCGTTGAACGCCACCCGCCCGATCCCGCCCGGCTCGATCAGCCGCCGGCACTCCGTGTCCTCCAGCGTCTCCAGCGTGGGATGCGCCATGGCGGGGCCGTGCCCGGGCGGGCGGTCCTGGCCACCGCCCAGCAGGTCGTCCACCGTCGTCCCGAGGGCGTCCGCCAGCCGGTAGAGAGCCCCGGTGTCGGGGGTGTCGGCGTTCTCCTCGAGATATTTCAGGTAGCCCGGCGACATCTCCGCCCGCGCGGCGACCTGCTCGCGGGTCAGGCCGAGCCGCTCGCGGTGGTGGATGACGCGGCGGCCGAGATCACCGGTGCGTGTCATGATCTTTTCTCCTCGCATATAGGTACGGCACGGGGTGCCGTTGACTCGTGCCTCGTCGCGTTCGGCGTCGATGAAGATCCGGCGCCCCCGGTAGTGGATGGGCATCGACACCACCCCGAGCGCCCCGGGCAGCAGCGGGTCCAGCCGCAGCCCGTCCCGCCGCAGCTCCAGGCCCAGATAGCAGCGCTGCAGCAGGTCCAGCGTGCCGCCCATGGCGCCCAGGTGGATCCCCTCCGCCGTGGTGCCGCCCTGGACGTCCTTCATGTCGCTGTACAGGGCCTCGATGAAGAACTCCCAGGACCGCGGCCGGTTGGAGCGGGCCAGCACCCAGGCGTGCACGACCGCGCTGAGCGTGGAGCCGTGGCTGGTGCGCGCCAGGTAGTACGAGATCGTCCGGGAGACCAGGCCGGGATCGACGGGGTAGCCGAGCCGCTCCAGGATGGTGGCCAGCCCGTCGCCCGGCAGCAGGTAGCACAGCATGAGGGTGTCGGCCTGCTTGGAGGCCTTGTACTTGTTGACGTCGTCGCCGTCGGCCTCCAGCGCCCGGTCCAGGCGGCGCACCCCGCGATAGCGCTCCCAGTCGAGCTCCAGCAGGTCCCCGTAGCCGGTGAACTGGCTGATCACGCCGTCGTGGAAGTCGACCCGCAGGCGGCGGCCGACGTCGTCCCAGCGGGCCAGCTCCTCCGCCCCGGGCGCCAGGTGGGGGACCAGGGCCGCGGTGTCGGCGGCCCGCGCCATCAGCCACGCGGTCATGACGTTGGTGTAGGCGTTGTTGTCCACGCCCGGCAGGGCCGCGCCCGGGTAGGCGTCGTGGTACTCGTCGGGCCCCATGACCCCGCGGATCTCGTAACGGCCGGCCACCTCCTCGGCCAGCGAGGCGAAGAACCGGGCGATGTCCAGCAGCAGCTCGCCGCACCACGACGGCATCGAGCCGGTGGCCAGGTAGTGCTGCCACACGTTGTAGGCGATGGCCAGGCCGACGTGGCGCTGCAGGCGGGAGTGGTCCGGCAGCCAGCGCCCCGAGGCCGGGTTGAGGTGCAGGGTCTGGGTCTCCTCGCGGCCGTCGCTGCCGCTCTGCCACGGGAACATCGCCCCCTCGTGGCCGAGCTCCCTGGCGGCGTCCCTGGCCTCCGGCAGCCGCCGCCAGCGGTAGCGCAGCAGGCCGCGCGAGATCTCCGGGAAGCGCAGGTCCAGCCACGGCTGCACGAACAGCTCGTCCCAGAACACGTGCCCCCGGTACGCCTCCCCGTGCAGGCCGCGGGCCGGCACCCCGGCGTCGAGGTCGGCGGTGTGCGGGGAGAGCGTCTGCAGCAGGTGGAAGATGTGCAGGTGGACGACCTGCGACAGGTCCGGGCCGTCCACGTCGAGCCGGGCCTGGCGCCACAGCCGCTCCCAGGCGGCCTCGTGGCAGGCCAGCAGCTCCTCGAAGGGCGGCGCCCGGCGTACGTGCCGCAGCGCCGACGAGCGGGGGTCGTGGGTGGCGGGGTCGCGCGAGGACGTCAGCGCCACGATCTTCGTGAACCTGGCCGGTGCGCCCTCGGCCAGGTCGAGCACGTGGTCGGAGGCGATGTGGTCGGTGCCCAGCGACGGGCGGGCGGCAGGGGCGTCGGCGTCGACCCTGGCCGCCAGCGCCACGACGACGTGGGAGGAGCACGTGCGCGCCGTCAGCCAGGCCAGGTCGTCCTCCGAGCCGGTGGCGTGCCCGGTGAGGTGGTCGCCGCGCAGGTCGCGGTAGCGGGCCACGCCGTCGTTCGCCACCCGGCCCTCCAGCGTGGCGCGCACGCGCAGCGGGCCCGACCAGTTCTCGGCGGTGAAGGTGGTCTCGAGCGCCGCCAGGTAGGGGTCGGCCATCGACACCAGGCGGCGCTGGCGTACCCGCGTGACCCGGCCGTCGCCGTCGCGCCAGCGCAGGTCGCGCACCAGCACGCCGCGCCGCAGGTCCAGCTCGTGCCGGTAGAGCGGCAGGTCGGCCCGCTCGGGCCGGAACCAGCCGGACCCCGGCGTGGCGAACGTCAGCGGCAGCCAGTCCGGCAGGTTGACGATGTCCTCGTTCGTCACCGTACGGCCGGCGACCACCGTGTCCAGCCGGTCGTAGCAGCCCGCCAGGTACGTGCCCGGCGTGCGCGGCTCGCCGTCCGGGGTGGCGCCGCGCGTGGCGAACCGGCCGTTGCCCAGCGTGCACAGCGCCTCGCGCAGCCCCTCGCCGGCCGGGTCGAAGCCCTCGTAGACCAGCGTCCAGGCGTTCATCGCCGCCCCACGGGCACCCGCCCGGCGACGTCGGCGTCGGCCAGGTCGGTGACCACCGCGTCGGCCCCGGCGGCCAGCATCGCGGCGGCCTGGGTGCCGCTCCGGTCCACGGCGACCACCGCCCCGAAGCCGCC
The DNA here is from genome assembly GCF_041950495.1 of Nonomuraea sp. MTCD27. NCBI lineage: Bacteria > Bacillati > Actinomycetota > Actinomycetes > Streptosporangiales > Streptosporangiaceae > Nonomuraea > Nonomuraea sp. MTCD27. The sequence goes on from NZ_JBGNUW010000007.1 coordinate 91,314, forward strand.
CCGGTGCCCGGCCTGCACGCCCGGCAGCGCGTCCTCCACGATCGCCACCTGCGCGGCCGGCAGCTCCAGCCGGCGCGCGGCCTCCAGGAACAGCGCCGGCTCCGGCTTGCCCGGCAGCCCCAGCGCGGCCGCGTCGTTGCCGTCCACCAGCACGTCGAACAGGTGCATCAGCCCCGCCGACTGCACGACCGCGCGGCAGTGGCGGCTGGCCGAGACCACCCCGGTACGGCAGCCGCGCCGGCGCAGCTCGTGCAGCAGCACGACCGTGGAGGGGAAGGCGGCCACGCCGTGCGCCTCGATCTGCTCGACGAACAGCGCGTCCTTGGCCAGCCCCAGCCCGCGCACGGTCGGCGCGCCCGGCTCGTCGTCCGGGCCGCCCTCGGGCAGCGAGATGTCGCGCGAGGCCAGGAACGTGCGCACGCCGTCCAGCCGCGGCCGGCCGTCCACGTGGGCCAGGTAGTCGGCGCGGATGTCGAACGGCGCCGAGCGTCCCCGCAGGAACGCGTCGAAGACGTGCTTCCACGCCGCGGCGTGCACCCGGGCCGTGTCGGTGACCACGCCGTCGGTGTCGAAGACGACGGCGCGCAGGCTGGTCAGGTCGAAGGTGGCCATGTCTGGACGCTACCCGCGCAGACGCCACCCAGCCATGGTGCCCGGCCCCCGCCGCGCCGGGGACCTCCGGTCCGCCCGCCGCCCCACGGGGTACGTCTTCATCGTCAGGCCGCCCCACCCCGGGAGGATGCGCATGAGGGTCCTCGTACGAGCCCTGTCTCTGCTGGCCGTCCTCGGAGCCGGCCTGGCGGGCTGCGGGGAGGCGGACACGCCCCGGGCACGGGCCACCCCGCCGACCGCACCCTCCGCCGCCGCCCCGAGCACGCCGCAGGCGCCGCCCACCCCGCGCGAGACCCTGATCGCCGGCCACTACCGGCCGCTGTGGCCGTTCTCCGGCCCCGGCGAGGTCGCCGCCTGGCAGCGCGCCTACCAGGCGGACGGCCGCGAGGCGTGGCACCTGGACGCCGCCCGCACCGCGATCGCCTTCACCCGCGACTTCCTCGGCTTCACCGAGATCGACCAGGCCGTCAAGACGGTGCGGGACGGCGAGCACGCCCGGGTGCACGTCGGCTTCCGCAGCGAGGAGGGCCCCCGCCCGCTGGTGGCCGCGGTCGTGCACCTCATGCGGTACGGCAGCGGCAGGAACGCCCCCTGGGAGGTGGTCGGCACCGACGACACCACCCTCACCCTGACGAAGCCCGGCTACGGCGCCACCGTCGGCTCCCCGCTGACCGTCGGCGGCCGGATCACCGGCGTCGACGAGAGCATCCGGATCGAGGTACGCCACCCCGGCTCGGCCACGCCGGTGGGGGAGCGGTGCTGCCTGGGCGCCGGAGGCGAGAACGCGGCCTGGTCGGCGAAGGTCTCCTTCACCGCCGAGCCGGGCAGGACGCTGACCGTCGTGGCCTCCACCGGCGGTCACGTGGCCGCCGTCGAGCGCTTCGCGGTGACGGGCGTGAGCCTTCCGTCGTAGCGGCTGGCTAGCATTCCTGGGCATGGAACTGCGGCAGCTCGAATACCTCGTGGCCGTGGCCGAGGAGGGCGGCTTCACCAGGGCCGCCGCCCGGCTGCACGTCGCCCAGCCGGGCGTCAGCGCGCAGATCCGCCAGCTGGAGCGGGAGCTGGGCGAGCCGCTGTTCGACCGGTCCGGGCGCGCGGTGCGGCTGACGGCGGTGGGCGAGGCCGTGCTGCCGTACGCGCGGGCCGCGCTGGCGGCGGTGTCCGGGATGCGGCTGGTCGCCGACGAGTTCACCGGGCTGCTGCGCGGGCGCGTGGTGATGGGCGGGGTCTCCGCACCCTCGGTGCTCGACCTGCCGGGCATGCTCGCCGGCTTCCACGAGCGCCATCCGGCCGTGGAGATCTCGCTCGTGGAGAGCGACCCCGAGGCGCTGCTCGACGGCATCGTGACCGGGCGGCTCGACCTCGCCCTGCTCGGGCTCGGGGCTCCGCTGCCACCGGGCGTCGAGGTGCAGATCGTCGTGGACCAGCGGCTGGTCGCCGTCGTGCACCGCGGGCACGAGCTGGCCGGCGCGGAGTCGATCGCGGTGCCGGAGCTGAAGGGCCTGCCGCTGATCAGCCTGCCGACCAGCACCGGCCTGCGGGCGGCGCTGGAGGAGGCGTGCGGGCGGGCGGGGTTCGCGCCGCACGTGGCGTTCGAGGCCGGCGAGCCCTACGTGCTGGGGCAGCTGGCCGCGCGCGGGCTCGGCGTGGCCGTCCTGCCCGAATCGGCGGTCGCCGCCGCCGCGTCCGAGCTGCACGTGCTGGCGGTGACGGAGCCGAGCATGCGCGGCCGGATGGGCGTGGTGTGGCGGGAGGGTGGCCGGCAGAGCCCGGCGGCCAGGGCGTTCATCGAGCATGCCCGCCGCCACCTGCCCGACCTGGCCACCGGCGGGCCGTGCGGCTCTCTCCCCTGACGGACTCCCCTGACGGACTCCCCTGACGGACTCCCCTGACGGACTCCCCTGACTGACTCCGCTGCCACGAGGCGCCGCCTGCCGGGCCGGGCTGCTAGTTTGTGAACGCGCATTCGGTAAACCGTCCCGCGGGAGGGCGAGCATGGGCAGGCCGCGCACGACCAGCGACGAGGCGATCCTCGGTGCTACCGCCCGCGCGATCGGGCGGCACGGGCCGCAGGGCCTCACGCTGGCCGCGGTCGCCCAGGAGGCCGGGCTGTCCCCGGCCACGCTGGTGCAGCGGTTCGGGTCGAAGCGGGGGCTGCTCCTGGCGTTCGCCGCCCACGCCGCCCGGACGGCCGGGGAGCCGTTCGAGCGGGCGCGGCAGGAGCACGGCTCGCCGCTGGCGGCCCTGAGGGCCGCGCTCGTACGCCTGGCCGAGGGCGTGTCCACGCCGGTCGAGCTGGCCGGCAGCCTGGGCTTCCTGCAGCTCGACCTGACCGACGCCGAGTTCCGGGCGTACGCGGCCGAGCACGCCTGGCGCACCCGCGACGAGATCGCCGGCCTGCTGGCGGACGCGGTGGCGGCGGGGGAGCTGGCGGGCGGGGCGGAGCTCGGCCCGCTGGCCCGCGCGGTCCAGGTGGCCTACAACGGCGCGCTCATCCTGTGGGCCCTGTCCGGCGACGGCCCGCTCCCCGACGCGATCCGCGACGCTCTCGACCAGACGCTCCGCCCCTATTTGCCCGGCTGATCGCCATACCGGCCCGCGCCGGCGGGGTGAAAGTGCTCGACTCCGCGACGCTCCGGGCCAAAACTGGACCGACACCCCCTCTGACAGGGGATGATCGTCAGTCGGACGGCCCTTCGGTCACCTGGCGGCCGCACGGTGACCGCGACGCTTCGAGGTGCTCATGAGCCAAGTGGAAGACCCCGCGCCGCAGACGCTGGCGGAGCTGGCCCGCCGGCACGGGCTCCGCCCCGCCATCGCGCGGCCCAGGTTCTCCTTCTACCTTCGCCAGCTCTGGGACCGGCGGCACTTCGTGCTGACGTACGCGACCTCGCGCAACGTTTCGAAATACTCCGGCTCGGCCCTGGGCCAGCTCTGGCAGGTCATCACCCCGCTGCTGAACGCCGCGATCTACTACGTGATGTTCGGCCTGATCCTGGGCGGCAGCAAGAACATCCCGAACTACCCGGCGTTCCTGCTGACGGGGATGTTCGTCTTCACGTACACGCAGCGCACCGTCACCGCGGGGGCCAAGTCGATCTCCGGAAACCTGTCGCTGATCCGCGCCCTGCACTTCCCGCGCGCCTCGCTGCCGCTCGCGTACACGATCCAGGAGCTGCAGCAGCTCACCATCTCCATGGGCGTGCTGCTGGTCATCGTGGTGATCACCGGCGAGCTGCCGACCTGGTTCTGGCTGATGATCCCGGTCGTGCTGGTGCTGCAGACGATGTTCAACGTCGGGGCCGGGCTGATCCTGGCCAGGCTGGGCTCCTCCATGCGCGACCTCAACCAGCTGCTGCCGTTCATCATGCGCACCTGGCTGTACGCCTCGGGCGTGTTCTTCGCCATCCACGACAAGGTGGTCAACAGCGCGGGCCTGCCGGAGTGGGTGGCCACCGCGATGTACCTGAACCCGGCCGCCTCCTACATCGAGTGGATGCGCGACATCCTCATCGGCGGCCACACCCCGCCGCAGATGGTGTGGCTGTCGTGCCTGCTGTGGGCGTTCTTCGCGCTCACGGCCGGGTTCTGGTACTTCTGGCGGGCCGAGGACCGATACGGCCGCGGCTGAGATCGTTCGGCCTCGTTCCCGGGGATGAAGTGGCGCGGCGGACGGGTTGGCACGAGGAAAGGGCGACCGCCCCCCGCCGTACACGAGGAGAGCCGGCCATGAGCACGCACGCAGACCCCCAGCCCCCCGCCGTCCACCAGCTCCGGCTGGTGGTCGAGGCGGAGGACTACGAGGCCGCGCTGGCCTTCTACCGCGACGTCCTCGGCCTGCCCGAGCAGGCGGCCTTCTCCGGCGGGGGCGGCGCGCGGGTGACGATCCTCGACGCCGGCCGGGCCACCCTGGAGATCGCCAACCCGGCGCAGAAGGAGATGATCGACGAGGTCGAGGTGGGCCGCCAGGTCGCGCCCAAGATCCGGGTCGCCTTCGAGGTGGACGACGCCAGGGGCACCACCGAGCGGCTGGTGTCGGCGGGCGCGGCCGAGGTCGCGCCGCCCACGGTCACGCCCTGGGAGTCGCTCAACGCCCGGCTCGACGCGCCCGCCGGGCTGCACATCACGGTCTTCCAGGAGCTGCGTACGCAGGACGAGCGCGAATCCCTCGACGGCTTCGGCAAGGACCGGCCCGCGCATCCCTGAGGGCCGGCGCCGTGACCACCTACTCCGCCGTCGTCACCACCGGCATCTACTGCCGCCCGGGCTGCGGCGCCCGGCCGCTGGCCAGGAACACCCGCACGTACGAGCACCCGGCGGCCGCCGAGGTCGCCGGCTTCCGCGCGTGCCTGCGCTGCCGGCCGTACCGGGTGGCGGCCCCGCTCGCCGCCGGCTCGCCCGAGCTGGTGTGCCGGGCGTGGCGGCTGATCATCGAGGGGGTCCTCGACGGCGGCACGGAGGCGGGCCTCGCCGAGCGGGTCGGCGTGTCGCCGCGGCACCTGCGCCGGCTGTTCCTGCGGCACCTCGGCGCGACCCCCGACCAGCTCGCCCGCTCCCGCCGGGCCCACTTCGCCCGCCGGCTGCTCGACGACACCGACCTGCCGGTGGTCGACGTGGCTTTCGCGTCGGGGTTCGGGAGCCTGCGGCAGTTCAACCGGACGATGCGGGAGGTGTTCCGGGCCGCGCCGACCGCCCTGCGCGAGCGCAGGCACCGCGCCGACCGGCTGGCCGCCGACGGCGGGCTGGCGCTGCGGCTGCCGTACGCGCCCGGCTACGACTGGGACGCGGCACGCGCCCGCCTGGCGGAACGGGCGATCCCCGGCGTGGAGGTCGTGGACGGGGGCACGTACCGGCGCACGATCACCGTGGGCGGGGCCCCCGGGGTGCTGGAGGTCTCGCCCGGCGGGGACGGGCACCTGGTGCTGGTGGCGCACCTGCCGTACTGGGAGGGGCTGATCCACCTGGTGGGGAGGGTCGGGCGGCTGCTCGGCACGGAGGGCGGCCCCGCCCCGGGGACGTGGAGCCCGTTCGAGGACGGGGTGCGGGCAACGGGGGCGGCGGCGCGGCTGGTGAGGGGGCTGGGGACGTACGTGCCGGGGTTGCCGGAAGGGCTCACGCACACGTTTCCCGAGGCCGCGGCCGTGACGGAGGAAGCCTTGGCGGCGCTCGGCCTCCCGGCCGCGGACGCGTCCCTCATCGCCGCCCTGACCCGGTGAACCGGGCGCGATGACGCGCGGCACACCAGGGACGGGTATTTGTGCGCGGTCCCCGAGGACGTCCGGCGGATACGTTCCCGGGGTGCACGCGAGCCGGTGACACCGCCTCGCCCGGCGACAGGCGTGCCGCCCCGCGCGATCCCGCACGGGGACATCGCATCCAGGATTCGGAGATCCGTATGACCATGCCATCGATCGTTCCCGCCCGCAGAGGCAGGCGGCTGCGCCTGTCAGCGCTGGCCGCCGTGGCGACCACCGCGGTGGCCGCGGGCGCGCTGCTGGCGGGGAACGCCACGTCGGCCGAGGCGGTGCCGCCGGAGGTGATCAGCCGCTGGAACAACGAGCTGGTGCACAGCAACGCGCTGAGCCCCGGCTTCAGCCAGTTCCTGTCCGCGGGACCGTACACGATCACCGCCAAGCTCACGGCGAGCAACACGGGCGCGACGGCGATCAACTACTCGTGCGTGATCAGCGCGGCCGGCGGCGCCGACACCGACCTCGCGGAGGTCACCCTGCCGCCCCACAGCAAGGCGGGTGTCTTCCTGAACGTCGTGCACAACTTCACCACCTCGGGACAGGTCAGCTTCGCCTGCACCAAGCCCGCGGGCACGCCGCAGGTGCGGATGCTGCAGGTGAAGATCACTTCGATCAAGGTGAACTCGCTGGTCAACCAGCCGTTCTGAGCTTGACCTGATCCGGAGGGGGCGGACCCGCCCCCTCCGGATCCCGATCAGTTCCCTCTCAGGTCACGCAGCCGGAAGGCGGTGACCCCGGCCAGCAGCAGCGTGGCGGTGACGGCGGCCAGCCACAGCAGCGGGCCCGCGTCCACCGCCCGGCCCAGCGCCTGCGGCACGTGCGCGAACGGCGACAGATCCCTGATCCATTCGTCGATCTGGAGCAGCTCGCCGAGCTGGGCGAGCAGGGCGAAGGCCACCAGCGCCGCCCAGGCGAGCGAGGTCAGCCGGGGCGCCAGCCCGAACAGCAGCATCGCGATCCCCGCCAGCGTCCAGGTGGCGGGCGCCTGGACCAGCGCCGCGCCCAGCAGACGCGCCGCCTGCCCGGCCGGGTCACCGATCCGCACGCCGTGCGCGAGCCCGGCCGCCAGCCCGCCCGCCGCCAGGATCAGCGTGCTGCCGCCCAGCGCCAGCACCAGGTGACCGGCCGTCCAGCGCCAGCGCGGTACGGCCCCCGCGAGCACCGGCTCGGCCCGGACCGCCGCCTCCTCACCCTGCAGCCGCAGCGTCGCCTGGACGGCGTACCCGCCCGCGACCAGGCCCAGCAGCGCCGTCTCGGCGGACAGGAACGAGTCGATCAGCGCGCCCGCCCCGCCCACCATGGCCAGGATGGCGGCGATCTGCGGGTTGTCGCGGACGATGTCGCCCACGCTGTCCGCCAGCGCCCCGAACATCACCCCCACCAGCGCGAACCCCACCGTCCAGCCGAGCAGGGCCCCGCGCTGCAGCCGCCACGCCAGTGCCAGCGGGCCCGCCAGGTACCGGGCCGCGTCCCCCGGCCCGGTGCGCGGCGCCATCAGCCCCGCGCCCAGATCCCGCCGCCGGGCCAGGACCGCGGCCACCGCCACCAGGGCCAGCCCGGCCACCGCCAGCAGGGCGACCACCCACCAGCGCTCGTCCGCGAACGCCCGTACGCGCTGCGCCCAGCCCAGCGGCGACATCCACGAGAGCGTCTCGATCCCGGCGGCGTCACCCAGCGCGCGCAGGAGGAACGCCAGGCCGAGCGCCGCGGCGGCGATGCCGACGGCGGTCCGCGCGTGCGCCGTGAGCTGCGCGGCCAGGACCGCGACGCCGGTGAACACCCAGCCCGTGCCGCCCACCGCCAGGCCGAGCGCGAGCGCCCCCGCCACGGGCAGCCCCTGCCCGGCCAGGCCCAGCGTCACCAATAGGGCGATGAGCAGGTTGGCCGCCCCGGCGACGAGCACCGCCGCGGCCGGGATCGCGGCCCGGCCGACCGCGCAGGCGCCGACCAGCTCGGCACGGCCGGTCTCCTCCTCGGCGCGGGTGTGCCGGACCACCGCCGCGATGCTCATCAGGGCGGCCAGCACCGACGCCATGGTGGTGCCGCGCCACGCGGTGAGCCCGCCCACCGACGTCGCGTCGAAGACCGGCCCGGTCAGGGCCTGCAGGGCGGGCGCGGTGCCGATGGTGGCACCCAGCGCGATCCGCTGAGCCGCCTGGGGGTACAGCTCGGCGATGGCCGACGCGCTGGCGGCGATCAGGCCGACGACGACGACGACGATCCAGACGAGCAGCAGCACGCGGTCGCGGCGCAGCGCCAGCCGCACCAGCGCCACCGTGCCGGTCACGCCGCGACCTGGTAGTGGCGCAGGAACAGCTCTTCCAGGGTGGGTGGCCGGCAGGTCAGACCGCGGACGCCGGAGCCGGTGAGCAGGCGTAACACCTCGTCCAGGCGCTCGGAGTCGATCTGGAAGCGGACATGGGAGCCGTCCACGACCAGGTCGTGGACGCCTTCGAGGCTCGCCAGGCCGGCCGGGACGCTGTCGAGCTCGGCGGTGATCGACGTGCTGGTGAGGTGGCGGAGCTGGGCCAGCGTGCCGGTCTCCACGACGCGGCCGTCGCGGACGATCGTGACCTGGTCGCACAGCGCCTCGACCTCGGACAGGATGTGGCTGGACAGCAGCACCGTACGGCCGTTGCCGCGCTCCTCGGCGATCGCGTCGCGGAAGGCCGCCTCCATGAGCGGGTCCAGCCCGGCGGTGGGCTCGTCCAGCAGGAGCAGCTCGACGTCGGAGGCCAGGGCGGCGACGAGGGCCACCTTCTGGCGGTTGCCCTTGGAGTAGGTGCGGCCCTTCCTCGTGGGGTCGAGGTCGAAGCGGTCCAGCAGGGCGGCCTTGCGCCGCCGGTCGAGCCCGCCGCGCAGCCGGCCGAGCAGGTCGATGGCCTCGCCGCCGGTCAGGGTGGGCCACAGGACGACGTCGCCGGGCACGTACGCCAGCCGCCGGTGCAGCTCGACCGCGTCCCGCCAGGGGTCGCCGCCGAGCAGCTCGGCATGGCCGCCGTCGGCGCGGAGCAGGCCGAGCAGGATGCGCAGGGTGGTGGTCTTGCCCGAGCCGTTCGGGCCGAGGAAGCCGTGGACCTCCCCGGTCCGTACGGTGAGTTCGAGCCCGTCGAGGGCACGGATCTTGCCGTAACTCTTGGTCAGGGCACTGACCAGGATGGCAGGGTTGTTCGCCATGCGCGCCTCCATGAGGCCGGTCCGATGTGACGTTGCCGACCAGACTTCCCGGCGCACCAGGATTGACGGTAGCAGCGCCCGGCCGGCTCGGCCAGGCTCCCGCCGGAGTCACGCACAACGGACCTCGCGTCATGGCGTACGTGGACCCCGCGCTATCTCCCGCCGCGGCGGGAGTGGCGCGTCCCGCGCCCGTGCCCGTTGCCGGGCGTCTCGACGAGCGGGGTGTCCACGAGGTGCTCGACCAGGAACCAGGTCTGCAGCTCGCCGGTCCGGATGACGTTGGAGACCAGCAGGTCGTTGGTGCCGTCGTCGCCCATCTCGGCGGCGCGGGCGGCCGCGTCGTGGGCGGCGACGAGGATGGTCTCGTGCGCCTCGATCAGGCGCGAGAGCATCGCCGGGACCTCCTCGGCGCCGTTGGGCGGCCGCGGGACCACGGTGATCTCGGCGACGTGCCGCGGGTCGCCGACCGCGATGCCGCCCAGCGTCTGGATCCGCTCCGCCATCATGTCCACGAGCTCGAGCTGCTCTCCCGCGTGCTTGTCCAGCAGCAGATGCAGCTGGTAGAAGGTCGGGCCGCGCATCAGCCAGTGGTGCTTCTTGTACAGGTGGTAGAGGATCTGCGTGTCGGACAGGATCTGGTTCAGCCGCTCGCAGGAGTAGCTGCGGGCCTCGCCCGACACGGCCAGCGGCCACGTCCGGACAGTGCCGAATTCCTGGATCTCGGTGCCGTCCACGTGCAGCCACGGCTGGCTGCCCGAATGCTTCAACGCTTTGGTCTTGCCTTTGATGATGGGCACGATCATCTCCCGGTGCGGTGAGTTTGAGCCGATCCGACCACGAACCTTCCCGTATGCCCGGCGTTCGAGCTCCCGCCCAGACCAGTGCATGGCAAAGGTTGGGACAGCCGCACCCGCACCGCACGCGCAGTCGCAGTCGCACCGGCCACCACGGCCCAGGCGCCCGCTATGTCGTCTGCGGCCGCCGGGCGGCCCAGGCCATCCGGCGGGCGCGTACGTGAAGGTCATCGCGCCGCAGGACGCTCCCGGGCCCGCCGTCGTCGTCGAGCAGGCGGTCGAGAGCGGCCAGGTCGTCGCTGTCCAGCACGCCGTCCAGTCCGGTCCGCATCCGCCGCAACGACGCCTGGGCGTAACGCCCGGCGGAGTCCGGCAACGGCGGTGTCAGGTCGATGGTGAAGACCCGCTCGGCTTCCACGCTGAAGCCCGCCTTCGCCAGGAGCGGGCCCCAGTCGGCGCCGAAATGCGGCATCTGAGCGGCCCGCCACTCGGCCATCGCCGCGTGGCAGCGCTCCTCGAGCCCGGGACGGCCGAAGCCCAGGTCGTCGGGCAGGAAGCGGGGGAAGGCGTCCGGCTCCACCGCGATCATGAGCCCGTCGGGGCGGAGCATGGTGAGGACGTCGGCCAGGACGCGGTCGGGGTCGGCCATGTGGTGCAGCGACGCCGAGGCCCACACCAGGTCCACGGGCTCCAGCTCCGGCCGGCTCGCGTCGAGGTCCGCCTGCACGGTACGGATCCGGTCGGCCAGCCCGCGTTCCCGGGCGGCGGCCTCCAGGTGGCGCAGCATGGGCTCGGACGCGTCCAGCGCGATCACTTCGGTTCCGTCGAAGCGTTCGAGCAGCGCGAACGAGCCGGCGCCGGTCCCGCTGCCCAGGTCGAGGATGCGGCGGGGAGGCCGCTCACCGGCCAGCTCCCGGATCCAGGCGGTCAGGTCGGACAGGTAGGAGTGCAGCACCTCGGCGTCGAGATCCAACATCTCAGCCATCGCGGCGACGTCCGCCGCATCCCCACCACCGTGCTGGTGCTGGTGCTGGTGGTGCTCGTGCCGGCCGTGCTGGTGGTCACGGTGCGCTGGGCCGCCGTGCTGGTGGTCGTGTGCCATGCCTCCGACCCTACGCGCGCCTTGCACCTCCGACATGCCTTCTTGCCTATGAAGCAAGAATGCCGAAATACTCGATTGCCTGACGGTGATGCCGTTGAGAGCATCTCCGCCATGCCTGCCTGCACCTCCTATGACGGAACCGAGGGACCGATGCAGGATCCCGCCCACCGGTCGAATCGCGGGGGCCCGGCGCGGGCGATCAGGTGGTAGGGGTGCGTGTGACGGCGACCATCGCCGTCGCGTAGCGCATCGTGAAGCCCCCACCCATCTCGTCGAGGGCGGCGCCGACCCCCTCCAGCACCTCCGCCAGCTGGTCCGGCGGGAGCCGGGTGAAGGCGCCCGTGGTGGGCATCTGGTCCAGCCACGCGTCCCGCGTGTAGAACCACTCCCAGTGGTGCCGCCACTGCTCCGGACGGCCGAACCCGCCCACCTCCCGGAACCCGTCGGCAGTCTTGTCGAGCAGCGGCTGGTAACCGTCGACGGATGACTTCGCCAGGGCCTGGAAGTCGAACGGCGAGTCCGGGATCACCCGCCGGCAGACCTCCGCGGTGACCTCCCCCAGGGCGGGCGGAAATTCGAAGGCGTTCCAGAACGCCGCGAACCGGCCGCCGGGCCGCAGCGCCTGGGCGGCCTTGGCCGCTCCGGCGACCGGGTCGACCCAGTGCCAGGCCGTCGCGGCGATGGCCGTGTCGAACGACCGGCCGGCCGGATCCCAGTCCTCGAACGTCGCCACGTCGACCTCCAGCCCCTGTCGCCTGGCCACCTCGGCCATCCGCGCGTCGGGCTCGACCCCGAGCACCCGGCAGCCGGCGGCCTGGAACTGGCGGGCGGCGATGCCGGTGCCGCACCCGACGTCGAGCACGTCGGGCCCGGGGCTGGCGGCGACGATCCGCTCGATGAGGGCGTCGGGGTAGCGGGGCCGGGCCCGGTCGTAGCGGTCGGCGTCCGTGCCGAACGACTCGGCCACCTGCCGGTGCCGATGCGGCTCGTTCTCTGAAGGCCATGAAGTGGGCATGCGCCCACCATAGTGGGCACCTGCCCACTCGTCAACGCCGCGCGAAGTGGAGCGACCATGGTCCTGTGATCAACGCCGCGCCGGCTTGACCGGCGCGGGACGGTCCTGCGGTGTTGACAGGGATGGGATGGCCCGGCGCGCCAGGGGCGGTCTATGCGAAGGGTGGTCCGAGCCGCAGGGGGTGGCCGGTGAGGAGGGCGGCTGCGGGCTGTGCGGGGCCGAGGAGGGTGGAGGTCAGGCGAGGCCGCCGTTGCTCATCAGCAGTTGCCCGTTGATCCACTGGCCCTGGGGCGAGCAGAGGAAGTCCACCAGGTGTGCGGTGTCCTGGGGAGTGCCGAGGCGGCCCAGGGGCGTGTGGCTGATCACCTGCTCGCGTATCTCGCCGGACATCCAGCCGGTGTCCACCGGTCCGGGGTTGATGACGTTGGCGGTGACGCCGAGGTGGGACAGCTCGTGTGCGGCGGCGAGGGTGATCCGGTCCAGGGCGCCCTTGCTGGCCCCGTAGGGCAGGTTGCCGACGGTGTGATCGCTGGTCAGGGCGACGATCCGGCCGGTGCCGGGAGCGCCGGTGAAGCGCCGGCCGTACTCGCGGATCAGCAGCCAGGTGGCACGCGCGTTGACCGCGAAATGGCGGTCGAAGCTCTCGACGGAGGTGTCGAGCAGGCCGGAGGCGACCGACTCGCAGTGACACATCACCAGGGCCGTGACGCCGCCGAGGCGGCGTTCGACCTCGTCGAGGACGAGCGTGGGTGCGTCGGGGTCGGAGAGGTCGGCCTCGACGGCCGCGGTGGCGGCGCCGAGTTCGGTGAGCTCCGCGGCGATGGCGTCGGCGGCGCCGGGTTCGGGGCCCCAGGCCATGCGCTGATCGTACGGAGCCCAGAACGTGAAGGCGACGTCCCACCCGGAGGAGGCGAGCCGCCGGGCGATGCCCGCGCCGATCCCGACGGTGCGGCCGACCCCGGTCACCAGGGCGAGCGGGCGGCTCTCATCCGGGGTCCTGGTCGTCACAAGGCCAGATCATCGGGGATGCGCGCCTTGCCCGGCAACCGATTTCCGGTGGCCCGCCGCCAGCCGGGCGCCTCCGACGGGGTCTGGCGCTCGCCACGCGGGTGCCCCTCGGGGGCACGCCTACCTGGCGGCTCACCAACCACGCGGGTGCCCCTCGGGCGGGTACGCCCACCTGGCGGCCCGCCACGCGGGTGCCCTTCGGGCCGGCACGCCTACTTGGCGGCCCGCCACTCGGGCGCGAGCACCGACCAGATCTCCATGTCCAGCCGCTTCCCCCGGTACGGGTAGCTCTCCCGCAGCACGCCGTCCTTCGTCATCCCGAGCCGCCGGGCCACGGCGATGCTGGGCTCGTTCGCCGACGAGGCGTGCCACTCGATGCGGTGGATGCCGCGCTCCTCGATGGCCCAGTCGATGATCACCCGGATCGCCCTGGTGACGAGGCCCTTGCCCACGGCCGACGGCTCCAGCCAGCAGCCCGCCTCGGCGACGCCCAGCTGGACGTCCATCGTACGGAAGAGGACCCCGCCGACCAGCTCGCCGCCCGTCCAGATGCCGTGGATGCGCCCCTTGTCGGCCGCCGCCCTCTCCGCGTACGCCTGGAGGAACGCGCGGCTGGACTCGAAGTCGGTCACCACGTCGGGGAGCGCGATGTGCTGCCCGATGAACTCCCGCCCCCGGTCGATGTTGGCCAGGAACTCCCCGGCCAGCCACGGCTCCAGCGGGCGCAGCTCAGCGCCGTCGTCGCCGAGGGAGATCGCGTACATCATCACACTCCACGGTCAAAGTCTGGATATATCGCGAAGGATTCTCTCATGGCGGGTCACGGTGCCGTGGTGTCGGCCCGGCCCCGCCTTTTCCGCACGTCATCGGCGCGGAGCTCCCTCGTCCGCTGACGGCCTTCGTGCACGGTGCCGGCGCTGTCACCCTTCGGCGGTGCGCATGCGCGTGACGGTCAGGTGCCGGTCAGTTGGGAGTTGCCGGTGGCGGTGAGGAACGCACGCCGAAGCGGGGCGCTGTGTCGATCGTGCTCGCTGCTCGTCGGCGCGCCGCCACGTCCGCGCGCTCATGGCGGTGTCCGTGGGACGGCCGGCGGTAGGGTCGGGGCGTGGAGGTGGGTGGCAGGTGATTCATCGCTTCTCCGTCGGCGATCTGTCCTGCGCGGTGATCAGCGACGGCCAGCCGGAGCCACCCTGGGAGCCCCCGCTGGCCGAGTTCTTCACCCCCGGTTCCGGGGTGCCCGAGGCCGAGCTGAGCGACGCCGTGGCCCGGGAAGGGGCCGGCAGGGCGACGTTGACGTGCGGGTACAACTGCGTGTGCGTGGAGACACCGGCCGGTCCGGCGGTGATCGACACCGGGCTGGGCAGGAGGTTCCTCGGCTACGGCCCGGGCATCACGCCCCTGGTCGGCCGCCTCGGCGACGGGCTGGCCGAGGCCGGGTTCCCGGCGTCCGGGCCGGTCGCCGTCGTGTTCACGCACCTCCACGAGGACCACATCCGGGGCGCCGTCTGGTCGGGTGAGCCGACGTTCCCCGAGGCGGTCGCGTTCGCGCACGCCGCCGAGGTGGTGTTCTGGTCGGACCTCACCACGGCACTCCCCGAGGAGCAGCGCCGCCCGGCGCTGGAGGCGATCAGGCTCTTCGGCGAGCGGCTGCGCCCCGTCGAGTACGGCGTCGAGATCCTGCCCCACGTCCACACCGTCGAGGCCGCCGGCCACACCCCGGGGCACACGGCGATCCTGCTGCGCTCCCGCGGCGAGCGGCTGCTGTGCGTCGGCGACACCTTCTACGACCCGCTCCAGCTGGCCCGTCCCGCCTGGCGCACGCCGTGGGACCACGACGCCGCGCGGTCGGTGGCCAGCCGCCGCCGGATCCTGGAGTGGGCGGCCGACGAGCGCCTCCCCGTCCACGCCTACCACATGCCGTTCCCGGGGCTGGGCCTGGTCGAGCGGCGCGGGGACGGCTTCGCGTGGCGGCCGCTCCCGTACTGAAGATCCACAGGATGTTCGCGCAGCGGGTCTGGGCCGGGCGTACGGGGGCTCCTGATCGTCCTCGTCCCGCTGAGAGGATGGCCGGACCGGCGGCTGCCGGGCCGAGGACGATGCGCGAGGAGGAGACCGTCAGACGCGGTCGGCGGCGATCAGCAGGTACTGGAAGCTGCCGCTCTTGTAGGCGTCGAGGAAGGCCTCCTCGATGCCGGTGGCCAGGTGGGTCCTGGCGCGCAGCTCCCAGTACGGGATCGTGGCGGCCGTCAGGTCCACCACGCTGACCGGGACGAGGCGGTTGGCCGCCATCTCCTTGAAGTACGTGCTACGGGAGTGGATGTCGCAGATGTAGTGGGCGTTGATCTGGCTGATGGCCCGGGACGGCAGGCCGTAGGCGTCGTTGTAGCAGCCGGTGATGCACACGTAGCGGCCGCCCCGCCGCAGCAGCCGGGCGTGCTCGGAGAACAGCAGGGACAGCTCGACGTACATCGTGCTCTCGTTGTTCCAGATCGCCTGGAAGGCCCCGGTCGGGAAGCCGGTGTCGAGCATGTTGCGGAAGTGGAAGCGCACCCGGTCGTCCACCCCCCGCTCCTTGGCCTGCTGGTTGGCGAAGGCCACCTGGGACTCGGAGATCGACACGCCGTCCACCTGGCAGCCGAAGCGCATGTTCGCCAGGATGCTGGAGCCGCCGCGGCCCGAGCCGGCGTCCATGACCCGGTGGTCGGGGCCCAGCGGGCCGAGGTGCGCGAGCAGCGCCTCCGCCTGCGCGGACTCCAGCCGGTGCAGCTCCTGGACGACGCGTTTCTCCCTGGACTCGGCGGGCGCGTCCAGGACGGACCAGTTCACCTCGCCGATGCCGTAGTGGTGGTGGTAGAGGCCGTCCACCTCCCCCAGTCGCAGGTTGACGGGGTTCTCCTCGGCGTTCCAATAGTCGGCGACAGACTGCTGGTAGAGGCTGCTCAGTACGGGGACGGCATTCGGGGTAACGGTCACCGCGGGTTCCTTTCCTACAGGTGCGGTCGGTTCGTGGTCAGGACTGGTATCGGGTGGTGCTGCCGTGCCATTCGAGGCACCCGCCCATCCACGCCTGCGCGCCGCGCAGGTAGCGCTTGAGCTCGGGGGAGGGCACGGCGGCCAGCGCCCGCTGGCTCTGCTCGAAGCCGCGGACGAATGCGTTGTGCAGGTGGACGGTGCGCTCGGTGGCCTCGCGGGTCGAGCAGCCCTCCTCGGCGGCCATGAGCAGGATCACGTTGGAGTCGGGCAGCTCGTCGGCCGCCTCCTTGGCCGCCGAGTGCAGGTCGTTGACCAGGACGCTGGCGGTGCCGGCCTGCATGAGCGCGGTGTGGAAGCGCCGCTCGGCGAAGAGGTTGGCGGGCAGCTCGTAGCCGCCGACGATGTCGATGAGCGTCATGGAGGTGTAGAAGCTGTCGTGCTGGCGGGCGGCCAGGTAGCGCCAGACGGGCGGGGGCGTCTCCAGGTACCGCCAGGCGGCGTAGGCCGCCCAGCTCACGTACATCTGGCTGGTGATGTTGCAGATCCGCATGATCTGCGACGGGGTGGCGTGGCGGGACACGTGGCTCCTGGCCGAGCGCAGCGAGACCAGGACGGGGTCGCCCCGGATCTGCTCCTCCAGCTGAGCGGTGTAGTCGCCGGCGTCGGGCGGCGGGTCCATGGCCGAGGTCACCAGCGCGAGCCGGGGCGGCAGCTCCGTCGGCGTGGCGCCGAGGTCGGTCTCGTCGGCGTAGTAGTCGTCGGCGGCCCACCACGCGGCGTTCATCTGCGCCGCGATCAGCAGCTGGTCGGGGTCGTCGGTGTCGGCGTGGGCGAGCATGGCCAGCCGCCCGAACCCGGTGGCGGCGAACTCCTCGATCCGCCCCTCGTGCAGCCCGATGCGCTCCGCCCACGCCACCAGCCGCCGGTCGACCTCGGCACCGAGCGCGTCGTCCACCCGGGCCGTCTCGGGGCAGTAGAGCGGCGGGTACGTCCCGTCCCCCCATTCGCGCTGGTGGTAGGCCAGCGGGGCGAGGCTCCCGCCGGCCGCCGACGGGAGCCGGCCGCCGTCCTCGTGCCCGTCCCCCTCCTCGAACCGGGGACGGGACGGCAGGAGCGCCGAGCGGAGGCTCAGCGTGTACGAGCCCAGGCCCGTCGGACCGGCCGGCACCGCGGCGGCGACGTCAAAGGGCGAAAAGTCTGGCATGGCGCGCCTCTTCCTAGGATCGGCCGGTCAGGAGCGCGGGGCGGCGACGTCGACGTCCTCCAGGATCCCGATCGCGTCGGGCACCAGGATCGCCACCGAGTAGTAGGCGCTGACCAGGTACGACATCACGGCCTGCGGGTTGATGCCCATGAACCGCACGTTGAGGCCGGGCTCGTACTCCTCCGGGATGCCCGTCTGGTGGAGGCCGACGACGCCCTGATCGTCCTCACCCGTACGGAGGGCCAGGATCGAGGTGGTGCGATCCTCCGAGACGGGGATCTTGCCGCAGGGGAAGATCGGGATGCCCCGCCAGGCCGGCACCTCGTGCCCGTTCACCTCGGTGCTGCCCACGACCAGGCCGCGCTTGTTGCACTCGCGGAAGAACGCCGCGATCGCCTTGGGGTGGGCCAGCAGCAGCCGCGTCTTGCGGCGCATGCTGATCAGCTCGTCGAGGTCGTCGGGGGTCGGCGGGCCGGACCAGGGGTAGATGCGCTGGCCGTAGTCGGTGTTGTGGAGCAGCCCGAACTCGCGGTTGTTGAGCAGCTCCCACTCCTCGCGCTCGCGCAGCTCGTGGATGGTCAGGCGGAGCTGCTGCTCGATCTGGCTCATCGGGTCGTTGTAGAGGTCGGCCACGCGGGTGTGGACGCGCAGGACGGTCTGGGCGACGCTGAGCTCGTATTCGCGCGGCTCCAGGTCGTAGTCCACGAACGTGCCGCCGATGGCCGGCTCACCGGAGTGCCCGGCCGCGATGTCCACCGCCGCCTCGCCGCGGCGGTTGACCGGCCTGCGCAGGGTGTCCAGGTAGCGGCCGATGTGCTCGCGCAGCGCGGGGGACTGCTCGGAGATCCGCTCGAACGCGTTGCGCGGCGACACCAGGATCGTGCAGGCGGTGGCGGTCCGGTAGGTGCACGGCCAGCGCGGGTCCTGCTCGCCGAACGCCTCGTCGCCGAACTGGTCGCCGTCGGCGATGACGCCGAGGAACTGGGGGTTGCCGTACCTGCCGGTGGCCAGGCGCTCGACGCGGCCGTGGGCGATGACGCAGGTCCCGTTGACGGGCCGGCCCGCCTCGGCGACGATCTCGCCCGGCCGCAGCTCGCGTGCGGTGAACGTGCCGGCGAGCGCCGCCAGCACCTCGGCGTCCGCGAAGCCGCGCAGCGCGGGGATCTCCGTCAGCGTCTCCGGGACGATCCGTACGTCGCCGGCCCCGTGACGCGCCACGCCGACGCGCCCCCGCCCGGGCCGGTGCGTCAGCCGGCGGTTGACCCGGTACGTCCCGCCCCGCACGTCGACCCAGGGCAGCATGCGCAGCAGCCAGCGGGAGGTGATGGCCTGCATCTGCGGGCGGGTCTTGGTGGTGGTGGCCAGGTTACGAGCGGCCCGGGTGTCCAGGCTCAGCCGGGATTCCGTCGGCTCCGCGGGCATCTTTCCTCCGGAGGTCGGCAGGCAGTCGCTACTAAAAGTAATCAAATGGATACTGTGCGTAGAGTCTCCTGGCAGACAGGAATCCTGGCGGCCCCGGAAGGGTGACCTACCCCTGCGGTTATACGTGGCCCTGCCAGGACCAGCGCGGCACGGGCAGCCCGGCGGGCACCTCGGCGTCACGCGGCGAGCAGGCCAGCACCTCCCGGACGGCCCACTCCATGTACGCGCGCAGGCCCGCCCGCAGCTCCGGGTCCGCGGGCAGCCCGGCGTCGTCGATCGCCCCCAGGAAACAGGCCAGGAAACGCTCGCCCAGGTCCTCCTCCATGCCGTTGCCCGCGTGCAGCTCCAGCATCCCGGAATGGCCGTCGGAGGCCCGCGAGTAGCGGTCGGGACCGCCGAACACCTCGCCCCAGTAGCCGGCCAGCCGCCGCACGTGGTCGGGACGCGTCCCCCGGGAGAACGGGTGGTTCAGCACGGGGTCGAGCAGGCAGCGCCGGTGGTGGGCGGCGGCGAGCGCCAGGAAGGCCGGCTCGCCGCCCGCGTACTCGTACATCGAGGGCCGGGTCATGCCCCCGACCCTGCCATCGGTCTAGATCGCGCGCCAGTCGCCGGTGCCGAGGGCGGAGGCGCCCTGCGGCCCCATCAGGGTCATGCCGCCGTCGACGAACACCGTCGCCCCCGTGACGTACGACGCCGTGGGCCCGGCGAGGAAGGCCACCACGGCGGCCACCTCGCGGGCGTCGCCCGGCCTGGGGATGGGGTTGCCGGGCCGGCTGCCCGTCTGCGGCGGCACGTCCTCCTGCCCGGTCATCGGGGTGGCGATCTCGCCCGGCGCCACCGTGTTGACGGTGATGCCGTGGTCGGCCAGCTCCAGCGCCAGGACCTGGCTGAGCAGGCGCAGCCCGCCCTTGGCCGCGCAGTACGGCCCCGAGCCCACCTTCGGGTACTCCTCGTGGACGCTGGTGACGTTCACCACGCGGCCGCCCCGGCCGGCCGCGACCATGCGCCGGGCCGCCCGCTGCGCGCACAGGAACGGGCCGTCGAGATCCACGGCCAGCACCGACCGCCAGCGCTCGTAGCCCATCTCCAGCAGCGGCTCGTGGCTGCCCGTGCCCGCGTTGTTGACCAGCACGCCGAGCCCGCCCAGCTCCTCGGCCAGCTCGTCCACCACGGCCGCGGCCCGTACGGGGTCGGTCAGGTCGTGCCCCCGGACCGCCGGAGCCCGGCCCAGCCCGCGGACGAGGCGAGCCGTCTCCTCCGCCCCCTCCTGATCGGTGTGGTACGTGATCCCGACGTCGAACCCCTGCTCGGCCAGCGCCACGGCGGTGGCCTTGCCGATGCCGGAGTCGGCCCCGGTGACGATCGCCACCCGGTCGTATCCGTCGTTCATGGTCCCCCTCGTGTGCCCGAGCTTCCCGTGCGCCGTCACCTGACCCCGGTGACCGATTGAAGCCGTCACCTTCCCCCGGTGACCGATTGAAACGGCGCCGTCACGGGTGCGGCCGGGGCCGGGTGATGTTCGCCGATCGTTCAGCGCGCCGTCGGCGAGACGTCATCGTGATCGCGGGCGCCTCCTTCACGATCTTTATCGGACCAGTCCATAACCACCGATCAAGGCTGGCCGCAACGTTCGAGGAGTGCCGCATGCCGAGCAAGTCCCTGTCCGCCCTGGCGGCGGGCGCCGTCCTGGCCACCGCCGCGATCGCCGGCACCGGTACGGCCGCCGCCCAGGCGTCCGCCTGCGCTGACGCACCCACCGCCCCCGTGGCGACCGGCGCGGTGTTCAGCGAGCCGGTGGGCGGGGATCCGGCCGCCATCGTGCGCACTCTCTGCGGCCTCGTCCGGCAGACGCCCGCCGGGGCGAGCATCCAGGTCGCGCACTTCGTCATGTCCGGCACGGCCGGCACCGAGTTCGCCGCCGCACTGATCGAGGCCCACCGGCGCGGCGTCAAGGTGCGCGTCGTGCTGGACGGCGACCAGCGGGGCGCGGCCGTGGCCGCCCAGCTCGCGGCCGGGCTCGGCACCGACGTCGCCGGCGACTCCTGGGTGCACGTGTGCACCGGGCCGATGTCGGGCGGCACCGCCGCCTGCGTCGGGAACAAGGGGCAGCACAACAAGTTCTACCTGTTCTCGCGGGCCGGGCGGGCCTCCGACGTGGTCGTGCAGTCGTCGGCCAACCTCACCGACCTGAACTCCACCACGTACTGGAACAACGCCGTCGTCCTGCCCGGCAACAGGCGCCTGTACGCCGCGTACGACGCCTACTTCGCCGACCTGGCCGCCGAGCGGAAGAACCTGGACTACTACCGCGTCGTCCAGACGCGCGGCGTGCGCGCGCACTTCTTCCCCAAGGCGAGCGGCGACCCGATCGTCGACCACCTGGACAAGGTCTCCTGCCAGGGCGGCACGACGATCAGGCTCGGCATGTCCGAGTGGGACACCTACCGGATCGCCATCGCCGAGCGGCTGCGCGACCTGGCGGGCGACGGCTGCGCGGTCCAGATCGTCTACGGGATCATGGACGACGAGGTGAAGGCCGTCCTGGCGGCGCAGCCTCGCCTCGAACTGCGCGCCCTGGGCTCCGGCAGCGCCCTGCCCGGCCGCGTCCACTCCAAATACCTGCTGATCGAGGGCTCCTACGACGGCGACCGCGACGCGCGCTGGGTCTTCACCGGCAGCCACAACTACAACGAGACGTCGCTGCGCCGCAACGACGAGACGCTGCTGCGGCTGAACGACCAGGACGTCTACCGGCAGTACGTGGCCAACTTCGACCGCATGCGCGCCGCCGCCACCGCCGCCTGAAAGGCGGTGGCCCGGAGGACGCCGGCCAGGACGATCCGGGCCACCGCCGCCATCAGCAGAACGCTTTTATGGCCGCCTTTTCAAACGTGCGGTCAATCATGACGGCCCGTCGCCTTACCGGATATTCCGGCGGCCGGGATTTCGACACGCTTTCCCGATTCGCGAAATGACCGGGCCATAAGATTGCCACCGTGTTCGACATCACCAAGCTGCGCGTGCTGGTCGCCGTCGCCGACCACGGGTCGATGACGCTGGCCGCCGCCGCGCTCTCCTACACGCAGCCCGCCGTCTCCCGGCACATCGCGCTGCTCGAACGGCAGGCGGGCCTGCCGCTGGTGCGGCGTACCGGGGCGGGCGTGGAGCTCACCCCCGCCGGGGAGCTGCTCACCGGGCACGCGCGGGCGGTGCTCGACCGGCTGGCCGTGGCGGCCGGGCAGCTCGCGGCGCTGCGCCCGGACGATCCCGGCCCCATCATGCTCGGCTCGTTCAGCAGCGCCAACGTCTCGCTCGTCCCCGAGGTCTTCCGCCGCTACCGCGGGGCCGGCCCCACCCGCGAGATGCCCGTGCCGCCGGTCATGCCGCCGGTCATGCTGCCCGTCACTGTGCCCGAGCAGCACGTGGACGACGTACGGTCGGGCCGGCTGCACCTGGCGCTGGTCACGCAGTGGGACGTGGACGGCCGCGACCTCGACGGGCTGGAGCTGGGGTTCCTCGTCGAGGACGAGCTGCTCGTGGCCCTGCCGCGCGGCCACCGCCTGGCCGGGCCCGGGCTCACGCTCGCCGACCTGGGCGGCGAGAGCTGGATCGAGGGCAGCCACCCCGACTGCCTGGGCCCCCTCGCCCGGCTCTTCCGGGAGAGCGCCGGCTACGAGCCCGCCGTGCGCTTCCACTGCGACGACTGGACGGGCAAGCAGGGGCTGGTCGCGGCCGGTGCCGGGATCACGCTGGTGCCGTCGCTGGCCAGGCGCGACGTGCGCGCCGACATCGTGCTCACCCGGCTGCACGACGTGGACCTGCGCCGGCGGCTCCACCTGGTGACCGCCGAGAGCGCGGAGCAGGTGCCGGGCCTGGCGGCACTCACGCGCCTGTTCGCCGAGGTGGCGGCCGAACACGTGCCCGGCTGAACGCCCTCCGCCGGTGTGGGGCCGCTCAGGGGATGTGCGGTTCGGGGGTTGCCGCGCGGGCGGTGGTTCCGGGGCGGATCAGCGCCACGGCGGCGGCCAGGACGGAGGCGGCCGCGCCGACGATCGCGCCGGGGCCCGGGGTGCCGGCCCGCTCGATGACGTAGCCGGTCAGGGAGGTGCCCGCCGCGAAGCCGATCCAGTTGGCCGAGACCAGCCAGCCGAACGCCTGCGTACGGGAGCCCTCGGCGGCGCGCTCGGCCACGATCTCGGACTCCATGGCGTCGGCCGGGCCGTTGGCGAAGCCGATGACGAACAGCGTGGCCATCGTGGCGACCAGGCCGAGGTCCAGGCCGAGCAGCAGGATGGAGGCGCCGTACAGGGTCAGGACGGTCGTGAGCTGGGCGGGCAGCGTTCCGGGGAGCCGCAGGCCGCCGTACAGGAAGCTGCTCAGCACGCCGCCGACGGCCATCAGGCCGAGCAGCAGGCCCGCGCTGGCGCCGATCTGCGTGGCGTGGGCGACGGCGGTCACGTTCACGGCGCCGATCCCGGCGGCGGCCAGCGCGACCGCGGCCAGGATGCCGGCCTGTCCCGCCGGCCACCCGAAACGGCGCCCGGACGGCTGCGGGGACTCGCCGGTCGGCACGGGAGAGCGCGCGTGGCCGGTGGCGCGGACGGCGGGGGCGGTGGCCAGCCACAGCGCCCCCACGGTCGAGACCACGGCCGTCGCCACCACGGCCGCCAGCGGGGACAGCACCGCGACCAGCGCGCCCACCAGCATGGGGCCCACGATGAAGACCCCCTCGGTCATCAGCCCGTTCAGCGCCAGCAGGGTCCTGCGGGCCTGCGCGCCCGTCACGTACGTGGTGAACACGGTGCCGGTGACCGCGCCGGACGGCGGGTTGACCGAGCCCACCAGGAACGCGGCGGCCACCAGCAGCGGCGGCTCGGGCAGGAGCAGCACGGCCGCGACGAAGGCGGCGAACGCCAGGAGCTGCAGCGCCACACCCGTGACGAGAGAGCGGCTGAGCCCGAGCCGGTCGGCCCGCCTGCCCCAGACGGGCGCGGCGATGGTGAGCGCGACCGCGTACGCCGCCGTGACCGCGCCCGCGCTCGCGTACCCGCCGCCGGCCTCGACGGCGGCCAGGAGGAGTGCCAGGCTGACCATCCCGGCCAGCAGGCGGCACAGGAACGCGGCGGCCACGACCCGGGCGATCCCGGGAATTCGCAGCGCCTCGCGATAACGGTTGAATGCCCCCATGAAATGACCGCCCTCTGTTCGCGGATCGCTTTTCCCCGATGCTGGCGAGCGGGTTCCGGCGCGGTCAAATAAGGGTTCCGCATGGCATCATGTGATTACCGCATAATGCCGTCTCGCGGCTTGCTCACCATCCCCGGCCGCGCAGGAAGGCGGCGCAGCGCCGGGTCCAGTCGCCGACGACGGGGTCCGTTTCGGCCAGCCCGAGCCCGTGCCGGCCGCTGGGATAGACGTGCACCTCCTGGAGCACGCCGTGGCGGGCGAGCGCCTGCGCGAGTCGCAGGGTGTTCTCGACGGGGACCGCCTCGTCGTCGGCGGTGTGCCACAGGAACGTGGGCGGCGTGGCGGGGCCGGCGCGGTGGGTGAGGGAGAGCCGGGCGCGTACGGACTCGGGCGCGTCCCCGCCGACCAGGTTCGCGGCGGATCCCTGGTGGGCGGCCGGGCCGGTGAGCGTGGTGACGGGATAGCAGAGCACGGCGAGCCCCGGGCGGGGGTCGGCCTCGTCGATCGCGTCGTGCGGCCCCTCCGTCAGCATCGGGCCCGTCTCGGTGGCGAGCAGCCCGGCCAGATGTCCGCCCGCCGAGAACCCGAGCACCCCGACCCTGGCCGGGTCCACGCCGTTGGCGGCGGCGTGGTGCCGTACCCAGCGCACGGCCCTGGCCGCGTCGAGGAGGGGGAGCGGATGGCGGTGCGGCGCGAGCCGGTAGTGCGCGACGAACGCCGCGATGCCCAGCGAGTTGAGCCACCGCGCCACCGGGGCGCCCTCGTGGCCGGCCAGGTGCTGGTAGGCGCCGCCGGGGAGGACCACGACGGCCGGGGCCGGGCGCTCGCTCCGTACGGGGAAGGCGGTGATGGTGGCCGCACCGGTCGTGGGCCACAGGGGGTGCTCGCTCATTCGGGCGCCTTTCGTCTCGTTCGACGACGGATGTTAGCGAGGGCGCCTATCCGGGCGAGCAGGGCGGGCGAGCGGGTCAGGCGAGCTGCCCGGCCGCCGTGCGCGCCGCCATCCGGCGTTCGAACCACAGCGAGGTGAACGGCGGCACCGCGCACGCCAGGCCGAGCACCACCGCGCCCCGGCTCCAGCCCGCCTCCCGCGCCGAGAGCAGCACCCCGGCCACGTAGAGCACGAACAGCGCCCCGTGGATCGGGCCGAACACCTTCACCCCGAGCTCGCCGGTGGCGGCCACGTATTTGAAGAACATCCCGACCAGCAGACCCGCCCACGAGCAAGCCTCGGCCACCGCCACGACCCGGAACCAGCGCAGCACGCTCCACCCTTTCCTCGACACCGCGCGTTACTCTACAGCCTGTAGAGGACACGGGTGTGTCACGCGGGCCGGCCGGGGCCCGTCCAGCCGTCCGGCAGGTGGAAGGTCCAGCCCGGCCGCCAGTCGAACGGCGCGTCGACCAGGTCGCCGAGCGGCACGCCGTGCAGGAGGTGCTGGAGGGCCCAGCGGTTGGCCGAATGCGCGATCAGCAGCACCTTCCCGCCGTCCCACGTGGCCGCGAGCTCGGTGAGGAAGTCGCTCGTCTGCCTCACCACGTCCTGGTAGCTCTGACCGCCGGGCCAGGGCTCGTCGATGTGCCGGCCGCGGCGCGCCTCCAGGAGGCTCACGGGCATGCCGTCGAGCTCGCCGTAGTGGCACTCGCGCAGCCGCCGGTCGCGCAGGAGAGGGATGCCCGAGCCGCCGAAGGCGATCTCCGCGGTCTGTACGGCGCGGCGCAGGTCGGAGCTGAAGACGGCGGCCAGACCGTCGTGGCGGCGGCGCTCGCCGAGCTCCGCGGCGAGCGCGCGGCCCCGCTCCGACAGCTCGCCGGGCAGCCAGCCGCTCGCGATGCCGGACTCGTTGTGGTCGCTGATCGAATGCGTCTCGTAAACGATCTCCACCGCCATCGGCTCTCCTGGGTCGTCGGATCTTCCGGTCCGGTCGCGTCTCAGGCTGTCGCCGGGGAACGCGGGACGGACGTCCCCCGGATCCGGCCGGGGGTGGGGGCAAAGCGGGGCAGGGCGGGCCCAGCGGCGCACGGCTGGCTCAGCGGCGCGGGCGGGCTCAGCGGCGCAGGGAGGCGAGGTAGCCGCGCAGGGTCGCGAACGTGCGCTCGGAGCTCCAGATCTCCCGCACCAGCGGATCGTCCGAGGCCCGCGCGGCGTCGATGCGCTCGCGGGCGGGCCGGTGGAGCTGGTGCTTGGCGAGGGCGTACACGTCGGGCGGCGTGGCGCGGAGTCCCTCCGCGTGCCGCAGCGCCGCGGCGAGCAGCAGGCCGGGCTCGGCGATCTCGTGCACCAGGCCGATCGAGCGGGCCTGGCCGGGAGTCAGCCGCCCGGCCCCGAGCACCAGCGCGTCCAGCGCCGGGCCGACGGCGTGGCGCATGATCTCCAGCGGCACCGTGGGGAAGGGCACGCCAGCGGCCAGTTCGGTGAGGCCGATGGTGCCGCCCGACATCAGCCGCAGGTCGCAGGCCGCCGCCAGCACGCACCCGCCCGCCAGGGCGTGCCCGTTCACGGCGGCGACGACGGGCTTCGGATGCTCGAACAGGGCCAGCGCCGCGACGCTCAGCGCCGGCAGGAACTCCTCGACATAGCGCGGCCCGCCCTCGACGATCCGCTTCAGGTCCACGCCGGCCGAGAACGACCGCCCGCTGCCGGTCAGCACGACGGCGCCGGCGTCGGCGACGGCGGCCAGGGTGTCGGGGACGGCGGTGAGAAGCTCCAGGTCCAGCGCGTTCACCGGCCCGTGGTTCAGGGTCAGGACGGCGATGCCGTCGTGGTCGGCCGTCTCGATCATCCGGCAAGCCTTCCGTACGCGCCTCTGGCTCGAACGCCCTGTCACGCACCAATATGGCCTGAAGGTGATCCACCACGATAGGGGTGATGAACCGCACATGAGTGCGAACCACGTACACCAGCTGCCCGGCCTGTCGTACGAGCCCCTGACGCCCACGAGCTTCCTCGCCCGGTCGGCGGCCGTGTTCGGGCCCCGGCTCGCGGTCGTGGACGGCGAGCTGTCGCTCACGTACGCCGAGCTGTGGGAGCGCGCGCGGCGGCTGGCCGGCGCGCTGGCCGCGGCCGGGGTGCGGCCGGGGGACCGGGTCGCGGTGCTGGCCGCCAACGGGCACCTGCTGCTGGAGGCCACCTTCGGCGTGCCGGCGGCCGGCGCGGTGCTGGTGCCGATGAACATCCGCCTGTCCGCCGGCGAGCTGGCCTACATCCTCGGCCACGCCGAGGTGTCGGTGCTGCTGCACGACGACGACCTGGCCGAGCTCGCCCAGGAGGCGGCGCGCGGGAGCGGGGCCGCGCCGCGGCTGGTGCCCGCCACCGGGTACGAGGCGCTGGTGGCCGCCGCCGAGCCGCTGCTGGTGACGGTGGCGGACGAGCTGTCGCCGCTGTCGATCAACTACACGAGCGGCACGACGGGACGCCCCAAGGGAGTCGTCTACCACCACCGGGGCGCCTACCTCCAGGCGCTGGCCATGGCGCTGCACACCAGGCTGGAGGCCGCGAGCAGCTACCTGTGGACGCTGCCGATGTTCCACTGCCACGGGTGGTGCTTCCCCTGGGCGGTGACGCTGGCCGGCGCCCGGCACGTCTGCCTGCCCAGGGTGGAGCCCGGCGAGGCGTGGCGGCTGATCCGCGCCCACCGCGTCACCCACCTGTGCGGCGCGCCGACCGTGCTGACGTCGTTGCTGGCCCATCGCGACGCCCCCACCGCCGCCCTCGACCCGCGGCTGCTCGCCTGCGTGGGCGGCGCGCCGCCGAGCCCCGCGCTGCTGGGCCGGGCCCTGCAGGCCGGGATCGACGTGATCCACCTGTACGGGCTCACCGAGACCTACGGCCCCGCCGTGATCTGCCAGCCCCAGCCCGAGTGGCGCGGCCTGGACGTCGAGGAGTCGGCCGCCCTGACGGCCCGCCAGGGCGTGGGCAACGTGATCGCCCAGCGGATCCGGGTCGTCGCCGAGGACGGCGGCGACGTGCCGGCCGACGCCGCCACGGTCGGCGAGATCGCGGTACGCGGCAACGACGTGATGGTGGGCTACCACCGCGACCCGGCCGCCACGGAGAAGGCCGCCCCCGACGGCTGGTTCCGCACCGGCGACCTGGGGGTGGTGCACCCGGACGGCTACGTGCAGGTCGTCGACCGCGCCAAGGACGTGATCATCTCCGGCGGCGAGAACATCGCCTCGGTCGAGGTGGAGAACGCGCTGGTCAGCCATCCGGCCGTGGAGGAGGCCGCGGTCGTCGCCCGGCCGCACCCGCACTGGGGCGAGGAGCCCGTCGCGTACGTGAGCCTGGCCGCCGGCTCGGCCGCCACCGAGACCGAGCTCATCGAGCACGTACGCGCCCGGCTGGCGCACTTCAAGGCGCCCAAGGCGGTGTTCTTCGGGGAGCTGCCGAAGACCTCGACCGGGAAGATCCAGAAGAACGTGCTCCGGGAAAGGGCCGCCTCACCTGGGCATCCGGGTTAGGAGGCGGCCAGGAGGGAAGGTCGCACCCACGGAGTAGACATCGGCAGTGGGGGCGTCATGGTCACTTCGCGAGGCGTGTTCAGGCGCAAGCCGGTGGAGCAGATCGCCACCGAGCACGAGGGCGAGCTGTCCAGGTCGCTCGGGCTGTGGCAGCTCACCGCCATCGGGGTGGGCGGCATCATCGGGGCGGGGATCTTCGCCCTGGCGGGCGCGGTCGCCAACGAGACCGCCGGGCCGGCGGTGCTCGTGTCGTTCCTCATCGCCGGGGTGGCCAGCGCCGCCGCGGCGCTGTCGTACGCCGAGTTCGCCGGCCTCATCCCGAAGGCCGGCTCCGCCTACACCTACGGCTACGCGGTCCTGGGCGAGATCGTCGGCTGGTTCATCGGGTGGGACCTGCTGCTGGAGTACACCGCGATCGTCGCGGTGGTGGCCATCGGCATCTCCGGCTATTTCGGCTTCCTCGTCCAGCAGCTCGGCCTGACGCTGCCCGCGTGGATGCTCGGCGCGCCCGGCACCGGCGAGGGGCGCGTGGTCGACCTGTTCGCGGTGGTGCTCTGCCTGATCATCGCCTACCTGCTGAACCTCGGCATCCGGGCCGCCGCCAGGTTCGAGACGTTCGTGGTGGCCATCAAGGTCGCGGTCGTGCTGCTGGTGATCGTGGTCGGCTTCTTCCACATCAACACCGCCAACTACACGCCGTTCTTCCCGTTCGGGCTCGGCGGGGCGATCACGGGCGCGGCGACGGTGTTCTTCGCGGTGTTCGGCTACGACGCGATGAGCACCGCGGCGGAGGAGTCGCGGGACGCGCAGCGGCACATGCCCAGGGCGATCATCTACTCGCTGGTCATCTCCATGATCCTTTACGTGCTGGCCACGCTCGTCCTCACCGGCATGCAGAACTACCGGGAGATCGACCCGGAGAGCGGCTTCTCCTCGGCCTTCGCCTCGGTGGGGCTGTCGGGGCTGGCGACGGTCATCGCGGTGGGGGCCATCGTGGGGATCCTCACCGTCATGTTCACGTTCATGCTGGGCGTCACCCGGGTCTGGTTCTCCATGAGCCGTGACGGGCTGCTGCCGGCGTGGTTCGCCAAGCTGCACCCGGTGCGGCGGGTGCCCTCGCGGGTCACCTGGATCGTGGGCGCCGCGTCGGCGCTGATCGCCGGGTTCCTGCCTATCCGGGAGGCGGCCGAGCTGACGAACATCGGGATCCTGCTGGCGTTCGTGGTCGTGTGCGTAGCGGTGATCGTGCTGCGCTACCAGCAGCCCGACCTGCCCCGCTCGTTCCGCACGCCCTGGATGCCGGTGGTCCCGGCCGTCGGGGTGGTCTTCTCGATCTGGCTGATCACCTTCCTCGACCCGGTGACGTGGTTGCGCTTCGCCGTCTGGTTCCTGATCGGGCTGGTCGTCTACTTCGCCTACTCCAAGCGGCACTCAGCGCTGGAGTGAACGGCCTCTCGTCGGCCCGTCACGTCGTCCCGTCACATCGGCTCGCCCGGATACGTCAGTGCAGTGATGGACTGCGACAATCAGGGTTGGGGCACGATGAACGAACACGATTTCCTGGCCGGCCGCTTCGAGGAGCACCGGGGACACCTGAAGGCGGTGGCCTACCGGATGCTGGGCTCGCTCAGCGAGGCCGAGGACGCGGTGCAGGAGGCGTGGCTGCGGCTCAGCCGGGCCGACGCCGACGGCGTGGACAACCTGGGCGGCTGGCTCACCACGGTCGTCGGCCGGGTGTGCCTCGACATGCTGCGCACCCGCACCTCCCGCCGCGAGGAGCCGCTGGCCACGCACCTGCCCGACCCCGTGGTCACCCGTGAAGGCGCCGCCGACCCGGAGCAGGCGGCGCTGGTGGCCGACTCGGTGGGGCTGGCGCTGCTGGTGGTGCTGGAGTCGCTCACGCCGACCGAGCGGCTGGCGTTCGTGCTGCACGACATGTTCGCGGTGCCGTTCGAGGAGATCGCGCCGCTCGTGGGCCGCTCACCGGCCGCTGCCAGGCAGCTCGCCAGCCGGGCCCGGCGGCGGGTGCGCGGCGCGGCGCCGGTGCCCGACCCCGACCTGTCCCGGCAGCGGAAGGTCGTCGAGGCGTTCATCGCGGCCGCGCACCAGGGCGACTTCGGCGCGCTGGTGGCCGTGCTCGACCCCGACGTGGTGCTGCGCGCCGACCAGGGCGCGGTGCTCGCGGGCGGCTGGACCGAGATCCGCGGCGCGGCGAACGTGGCCGGCCAGGCGCTGGCCTTCCGCAGCCAGTCGCCGTCCACCGGCTATCACGCGCTGGTCAACGGCATGGCCGGGGTGATCAACATGGTGAACGGCAAGCCGTCGGCGGTCATGAGCTTCACGATCTCCAACGGGCTCATCGTGGCCATCGACATCCTGGCCGACCCGGAGCGCCTGGCCCGGCTCGACCTGACCGACCTCACCGGCTGAGGCCCCAGGGTCACTTGGCGGCGGGGCGGGCGCGTACGTGCATGCGCTCGCCCTGCGGCCCGAACAGGGCCAGCACCTCGCAGGGCTCGTCGTCCGGGTTGATGAACGCGTGCGGCGTCCGCGTGTCGAACTCGGCCACCTCGCTCGCCTCCAGGAACACCTCGTGCTTGCCGAGCAGCAGGCGCAGCCGGCCCGACAGCACGTACAGCCATTCGTAGCCCTCGTGGACCTGCTGCTCCGGTTCGTAGCCCGGCCAGTGCGGCGGGTAGATCTGCTTGAACGCCTGCATGCCGCCGGGCCGGCGGCTCAGCGGGATGTAGGTCATGCCGAAGCGCTTGGTCGGCCTCATGTGCACGCGCGGGTCGCCGGTCACGGGGGCGTCGATCAGCTCGTCGAGCTGGACCTGGTGGGCCCTGGCCAGCAGGAGCAGCAGCTCCAGGGTGGGCTTGCGCCCGCCCGACTCCAGCCGCGACAGGGTGCTGACCGAGATGCCGGTGCTCTTGGAGAGCTGCGCCAGCGTCGTGCCCCGCTCCTGCCGCAGCGCCCGCAGCCGCGGGCCCACCGATTGCAGCACGTCATCGAGTTCCATGCGCCCTAGATTGCCATTTCGGCAAGGAAATTTGTCAAATTGTCGGGCTGTCGCCGACAGTGACGCGGTACCTGACGAAGGATGGGAGCCGCGACATGGACGCGACATACGACGTGGTGGTGATCGGTGGCGGGGCCGCCGGGCTGAGCGGGGCGCTCACGCTGGGCCGGGCACGGCGCAAGGTGCTGGTGGTCGACTCGGGGCAGCCGCGCAACGCGCCGGCGGAGGGTGTCCACGTCTACCTCGGGCGCGAGGGCGTGCCGCCGCAGGAGCTGCTGGCCACCGGCCGCGCGGAGGTGGCCGCGTACGGCGGGCAGATCGTGACGGGCACCGTCACGGAGGTGGAGCGGCTCGCCGACGGGCGCTTCCGAGTCGTCCTGGCGGACGGCTCCGCGACCGAGGCGGACCGGCTGCTGGTGACCACCGGGCTGGTCGACGAGCTGCCGCCGGTGCGGGGGCTGGCCGAGCGGTGGGGCCGGGAGGTGCTGCACTGCCCGTACTGCCACGGCTGGGAGGTACGCGACCAGGCCATCGGCATCCTGGCCACCGGCGCGATCGCCGCGCACCAGGCCCTGATGTGGCGGCAGTGGAGCGACGACGTGACGCTCTTCCTGCACACCGCGCCCGAACCCGCGGAGGAGACGCGCAGGCAGCTCGCCGCCAGGGGCGTGAAAGTGGTCACGGGCGAGGTGACCGAGCTCGTGCTGGACGGCGACCGGCTCACCGGCATGCGGCTGGCCGACGGCCGGGAGATCCCCTGCCGGGCCGTCGCCGTGGCCGCCCGCCTGACCGCCCGGACGGAGATGCTCAAGGGCATCGGCCTGGAGCCGGCCGATCAGGAGATGGGCGGCGAGGTCATCGGCACCCACATCCCCGTGGACCCCATGGGGAAGACCGGCGTGCCGGGCGTGTGGGCGGCGGGCAACGTGACCAACCCGTTCGACCAGGTCATCGGCTCGGCGGCGGCGGGCGTGCGGGCCGGCGCGGCCATCAACCTCGACCTGATCATGCAGGAGGCCGCCGTGGCCGCCGCGGGGGCCGCCGCTGCCGACGGGCCGGTCTCCGAGGAGGACTTCTGGGACGCCCGCTACGGGCAGCGCGAGCGCATGTTCAGCGGCGACCCCAACGCCGTGCTCGCCCGCGAGGTCTCCGCCCTGCCGCCGGGACGGGCGCTGGACCTGGGCTGCGGAGAGGGCGGCGACGCGGTCTGGCTGGCCGCCCGGGGCTGGCGGGTGACCGGCGCCGACATCTCCGGCGTCGCCCTCGGCCGGGCCGCCCGGCTCGCCGAGGAGGCGGGCGTGGCGGACCGGATCGACTGGCAGCGGCACGACCTCGGCGTGTCGTTCCCCGAGGGCTCCTACGACCTCGTCTCCGCCTGCTTCCTGCACTCTCCGGGGGACATGCCGCGCGAGAAGATCCTGCGCACCGCCGCGTCGGCCGTCGCGCCGGGCGGGGTGCTGCTGGTCGCGGGGCACGCGGGCTGGCCGTCGTGGGAGCACGACCCCATGCCCGGCGTGCACTTCCCGACGCCGCAGGAGGTGTTCGACTCGCTGGAGCCGGCGGAGGGGGAGTGGGAGGTGCTGCGCAGCGAGGAGCACGAGCGCGCCCAGAACGCGCCCGACGGGCGGCCGGGCACCCGCACGGACAACGTGCTCATGATCCGGCGCCTGCGGTAGGGCCTCGAACAGATCTACATTGTAAAGGCGCCCGGCCGGGCGCAATAGGCGGTGCCCTTCCCCAAGAGCGGCGTCGAGGCGACGGCCGCGGGGATGAACGCGGACTGCCCCGGTCGCAGCGTCAGGTCGTCCCCGAGGTGCGCCTCGCCGTCGACGCAGAGCACGATCTGCGGCACGCCGCCGGGCAGCGAGCGCGGGCCCTCCCCGGTCAGCTCGTGGCGGGTGAGGGCGAACTCGGGGGCGGGCGGCCGGTAGTCGTACGTGCCGGAGCCGTCCGCGACCGGCTCGACCAGGAACGGGTCGGACGGCGCGAAGTCCACGACGCGCATGAGCTCGGGCACGTCCACGTGCTTGGAGGTGAGCCCGCAGCGCAGCACGTTGTCGGAGTTGGCCATGATCTCGACGCCGATGCCGCCGAGGTAGGCGTGCGGGACGCCGGCGCCGAGGTAGAGGGCCTGGCCGGGGCGCAGGTTGACGTGGTGCAGCAGGAGGGCGGCCACCAGGCCGGGGTCGCCCGGGTAGGCGCGGGCGATGGCGCCGTGGACGGCGAGGTCGTCGTCGGAGGTGGCGAGCAGGGCCCGCTCCACCTCCTCGCGCAGGGGCCGCGCGGCGTCGTCGAGCATCGCGGCGAACACCGTGCGGACAGCGTGCGCGGGCTCCTCCGTCCTGAGCGTGCCGATCCAGGGCCGCAGGCCGGGCAGCGCGAGCCGGTCGAGCAGGTCCGCGGTGGCGGCGGGCGCGCGGAAGCCGCAGAGCCCGTGGAAGGGGGTGATCGCGCAGACCATCTCGGGCTTGTGGGAGGCGTCCTTGTACGTACGGGCGAAGTCGTCCAGCGGGATCCCGCGGGCCGTCTCGTCGGCGTATCCGGCCTCGGCCTGCTCGGTCGTGGGATGCACCTGGAGGGAGAGCGGGCGCTCGATGGCCAGGACCTTGAACAGGTAGGGGAGCTGGGGGCCGAACCGGGCGGCGACGGGCTCGCCGAGGGTGGCGGCGGGGTCGCGGGCGATGAGCTCGTTCAGCGGGATGCCGCCGGCGGTCGAGGGGGCGCCGGGGTGGGCGCCCATCCAGAGTTCGGCCTGCGGTTCCCCGGTCGGCTCCGTGCCGAACAGCCGGGGCAGTGCGGTGACCGAGCCCCAGTCGTAGGGGCGGATGGTGGTGGCCAGGCGCATGGGCGCGGCGGCCGCCGGCCGGGTGGCCGGTGACAGGTCGGGCTGTGGCACGGCGTTGGCTCCAATCGTCGTCCCTGGAGCGTAGAACGCGGCGGGCGCGTGCGCGTAGCCGGGGCGTCAGGTTGGACATCGTGCTATACGCAGGTATAGCCTGCTTTTCGTACGAATAGTTGGCTATACGGATGAACAGGAGGGGTGAGGTGACGACGACCGTACCGGATCCCGAGGACCTGACGGCTCGTGCCCGGATCCGTGACGCGGCGCTGCGGCACTTCGGCGAGCACGGCTTCGAGCGGGCCACGATCCGCGGGATCGCGGAGACCGCGGGCGTGTCGCTGGGCCTGGTGCGCCACCATTTCGGCTCCAAGCAGGCGTTGCGCGAGGCGTGCGACGAATACCTGATGAAGACGATGCACGGGTTGCACGAGGCGGCCGCGACCCGGTCGATGGGCGGCGGCCTCAACCCCGTCACCGCGATGGGGCCCTACCAGCGTTACCTGGCACGGGCGCTGGCGGAGGGGTGGGCGGCGCCGTTCTTCGACGAGATGGTGCGGATCGGCGAGCAGTGGCTGACCGAGACGGACAAGAGCCGGCCGGAGCCCCCCGACGTCGACGCGCGGTCGCGCGCCGCGGTGTTCGCCGCGATGGCGCTGTCGCCGTCGGTCCTGGCGCAGCACATCGAGCGGAGCCTGGGCATGGGGCTGGACACCCCGGAGGGCCAGGACAAGCTGCTTCGGGTGCTGCTGGACGTCTACTCCCACCCCGTGCTGAGCCTGGAGGAGGCCGCCGAGGCCCGGGCCGCCCTCGACCGGGGGCGGAACTCATGAACTGGAGGAGCACCACCATGATCGACGCCATCACCGTCTCCGGGCTGACGAAGTCGTTCGGGCGGACCAGGGCGCTGGACGGGCTGGACCTCACCGTGCGCGCGGGCGAGGTGCACGGCTTCCTCGGCCCGAACGGCGCCGGCAAGAGCACCACCGTCCGGGTCCTGCTGGGCCTGGTGCGGGCCGACGCGGGCAGCGCGCGGCTGCTGGGCGGCGACCCGTGGACGCAGGCGAGCGAGTTGCACGGCCGCCTGGCCTACGTTCCCGGCGACGTGACGCTGTGGCCCGACCTGTCCGGCGGCGAGGCCATCGACCTGCTCGGGCGGCTGCGCGGCGGCCTGGACCGGCGGCGCAGGGCCGAGCTGCTGGAGCGGTTCGACCTGGACCCGCGCAAGAAGGGGCGGGCCTACTCCAAGGGCAACCGGCAGAAGGTGGCGCTGGTCGCGGCGCTGGCCTCCGACGTGGAGCTGCTGATCCTGGACGAGCCGACCTCCGGCCTCGACCCGCTGATGGAGGAGGTGTTCAGCGACTGCGTCAGGGAGGAGCGGCGCCGCGGCGACCGTACGGTGCTGCTGTCGAGCCACATCCTGGCCGAGGTCGAGGCCCTGTGCGACCGGGTGACCATTATCCGTGACGGCCGGACGGTGGAGACGGGCACGCTGGCCGAGCTGCGGCACCTGACCCGCACCTCGATCGAGGCCGAGCTGGCCGCACCCGTGCCCGCCGCCCGGCTGGCGGACCTGCCGGGCGTGCACGACCTGAGCGCGGACGGCGGGCGGGTGCGGTTCACGGTGGACACGGCGGCCCTGGACCCGGTGCTGCGCCGGCTCGCGGACGCGGGCGTGCGCGGCCTGGTCAGCCGGCCGCCGACGCTGGAGGAGCTGTTCCTGCGCCACTACGAGCGCAGCGCCGGCTGACGGCGGCTGACGGCGGTTAACGGGGCGACGAGCGCGGGCCGAGCAGGACGGGCATCTTACGGGTGCTGTTGCCCAGCAGGGTGTCCAGCGGCGGCAGCTCCTCCAGCGGCCTGGCCAGCCTCATGTCCGGGAACGCCTCGAACAGCGCCCGCAGCGCGATCTCGCCCTCCAGCCGGGCCAGCGGCGCGCCGAGGCAGAAGTGCGGCCCGTGGCCGAACGCCAGGTGCGTGTTCTGCTCGCGGGTGAGGTCGAATCGGTCGGCGTCGTCGCCGTACTGGCCGGGGTCGCGCCCGGCGGAGGCGAAGCAGGCCAGCACGGGCTCGCCGCTGGAAAGGTGCACGCCGTCGATCTCGACGTCGCGTACGGCGTAGCGCATCGGGAAGTACGCGATCGGCGAGTCCCAGCGCAGCGTCTCCTCCACCGCCGCGCTGTAGGGACACTGCCCCGAACGCAGCAGGTCGAGCTGGCCCGGCTGGCTGAGCAGCGCGCCGATGCCGTTGGTGATCAGGTTGACGGTCGTCACGTGGCCGGCGATGAACAGCAGCTCGATGGTGGCGAACAGCTCGTCCTCCGACAGCCGCCCGCCGTCCCGCTCGTGCAGCTCGAACAGGTCGGTGATGAGGTCCTCGCCGGGGCTCCCGCGGCGCTCGTCGATGATCTGGTCGAGCAGCTCGCGCAGCTCCTTGCGCAGGTCGGGCGAGTCCTCCAGGCCGCCGACCTGGGCCACGGCGTCGGTGAGGCGGTGCAGCTCGTCCTGGTGGGCGGGCGGGATGCCGATCAGCTCGGAGATGACCTCGCGCGGCAGCGGGTAGGCGAACTCCAGGCGCAGGTCCACCGGCTCGCCGGGCGGCATCGCGGCCAGCCGGTCGATCAGCCGGGCGGTGAGCTCCTCGATGCGCGGGCGCAGGCCGTTCAGCCGGCGCTGCGAGAACGCGGCGGTCAGCGGCATGCGGAGCCGGCGGTGGCGCTCACCCTCGGCGTTGAGCATGGACGTGTCGGTGACGATGCGGTCGATGGCCGTGCCCGGGGGCATGGTGTGCCGCGCGTTCCAGTGGTGCAGCTCCCTGGACATGTCCGGATGGGTCAGGACGGTCAGCAGGGTCGCGTACTGGGTGGCGGCCCAGGCGGACACGCCCTCCGCGGTCACGGGCACGAGCGCGCCGGCCTTGCGCAGCAGCTCGTTGTCGGCGTGCAGGTCGCTGGTGGCCGGGTCGATGACGAAGCGGTTGTCGTCGGTCATGGTTCATCCCGTCCGTCGTGGGCTGAGTGCCAGCGCGGTCACGTCCATGCCGGGGTCCTGGTCGAGGTAGAGGTCGCGGACCAGCTCGCCGGCGGCGGGCGCGTTGCACAGGCCGTGGCCGGAGAAGCCGGTCGCGTACAGGAAGGCGGGCGGTCCGGGCTGGTGGCCGATGAAGGCGGTCTTGTCGGGGCTGGCGTCGCGCAGGCCGGTCACGGCGGTGTGCAGCGCGACGCCGGCCAGGCTCGGGTACGTCTCGGCGAGCCGTTGCGCCACGTCGCGGCGCCAGGACTCGCGGTCGGGACCCGGGTAGCCCATGCCGATGAGCAGCCGGTCGCCGCGCAGCCGGATCAGCAGGCCGCTGGCGGCGTGCAGGGTGACCGGGATGTCGGGCGTGGCCGGCGGCAACGGGTCGGTCGTGAGCAGCTCCTGCTCGATCGGCTCGGTCAGCGGCAGGTCCACGCCGGCGCAGCGGACGAGCGAGGCCGACCAGGCTCCGGCGGCGCACACGATGGCGTCGGCGGAGATCTCCCCGTCGGCGGTCTGGACGCGACCGGCCTCCGGGTCGATGGCGGTGACGGGGCAGCCGGTGCGCAGCGCCGCCCCCGCCTGCTCGGCCGCGCGGGCGTAGGCGGTGACGATGGCCGAGGTGTCGGAGATGTAGGCGTCGGGCGAGTACGCGGCCGCCAGCAGCGGGAGGTCGCCGATGAGCGGGTTGCGCTCCCTGGCCTCCTCGGCGCTGATGAGGCCGACGTCCACCCCGGCGGCGTGCTGGGCGGACAGGTCGGCCTCGAACGCGGCCACCTGCTCCGGCTCGGTGAACAGCACCAGGTAGCCGACCTGCCGCAGCGGCAGCTCGGTGCCCGGCCTGCTGGGAAAGGCCCGGTAGGCGTCGAGGCTGCGCACGGCCAGGGCCGAGCTGACCGGGTTGCCGGCGAAGTACGAGCGCACCACGTCGGCGGTGGCGCGGGAGGCGCCGGAGCCGAGCGTGCCGCGCTCCAGCAGGGTCACGTCGACCCCGGCCTCGGCCAGGTGGAAGGCGATCGACAGCCCGATGACGCCGCCGCCGATCACCACCACCCTGGAACCGGTCGCGGCCCCGCTCGTACCGCTGCTGCTGCTCATACTGCTGCTCATACTGGGACCTGCAGCCTGCGCAGGTGCTCGCCCGCCTGCCACGGGAACAGGTGCAGGTTCCAGCCGCCGAGGCAGTTGCAGTAGAGCGCCATGTGGGCCATGATCGCGATGAAGTCCTGGTGGCTGTTGAGCCGCTCCAGCCCCGACAGCAGCCGCTGGGTGAAGTCCCACAGCCGGTCCAGCCCGCAGTAGCCGAGGAACTCGGCGGGAGTGTGGGCGAGCTGCCGGGTCATCTGGCGCAGCCACGGCATGGGCATGCCGTCCAGGGCGGCGCGGACGAGGCCGCCGTAGCAGCTGTAGCCGAGCGGGCGGGTCTCGCCGTTGACGAACAGCAGCGTGGTCAGCACCGTCTCGTAGCTGCCGGCGCCCGAGGGGATGCGGCCCTCGTGCAGGTTGAGCAGCTCCTGCGGCGGGTCGAGCCAGATGCGCTTGGTCTCGGCGTGCACCTCGGCGACGAGCTGGTTGAGCTCGGGGTCGCCGATGGGCAGGCGGGGCAGCTCGTGGCCGCCGGTCTCGCCGGCGCGGCGGACCTCGGCGATGACGGGCTGCTTGGTGGTGTAGACGGAGTTCCACACCTCGCGGCCGGCCTGGGTGAGCGCGTCGAGGTCCTCCTCGAGGACCTGGCCGATCGGGGTCGCGGTCATGGGCTCGGTCAGCTCGCCGTACTTGATGCCGAGGTGCTGCAGCCGGGAGCAGAACAGGGTGCCGTCGGGCACCGTGCGGCGGTCCACCTTGAACTGGGCGTCGGTGTGCAGCAACGAGTGCACCGGGGCGACGTGGTACAGGTGGTACCCGGCGACCAGGGCGTGTCCTTGCAGGCTGCGGTAGGGCAGCGCGTCCCACAGGCACTGGGCCAGGGCGGGGTTGCGCTGGTCGAGTTCGGCGGCCACGGTGATGTCGAGTTCGGGCCAGGCTATTTCCACACGCTTAGTATCGTTCACGGTACGTCACTCTATAAGTACGCACAGTGGTGATCGTCATGGGGGCGCGCTGTTTACCGGGACATGACCTCACCGGGGCCGGAGGCTGCCAGGGCGGGCTCTTCGCCCCAGATGGAGGATTCGTCCACGTACGGCCGGATCAGCGCGCTGAGCTCGGGGTCGGCCCGCCCGTTCGGCTCGTCGGAGGCGATCTTCCTGGCCACCCCGGCCAGCACGTCGGCGACCTGCACCCGCTCGTCCAGGAACGAGTCGACCAGCCGCAGCCCGGCCATGCGGCCGCCGAGGATCTCCCGCATCTGCGCCACGCGCTCGTCGGTCAGCGTGGTCTGCCTGTCGTGCACGACCGAGACGGGCCCGCCGCCCGCGCCCCAGGAGGTGACGGCCTGGACGATGGCGGGGATGAGCGGGTCGAGCGCGGGGAAGACGTACGGGTCGGACAGCAGCCGCGCCCGGAAGGTCGCCACCCGCGGCCGGGCCCGCCACAGCGACTCCATGATCTCGCCCGCCGGCCCGCCGACCCCGCGCAGCTCGTCGACCAGGCCGAACGTCTCCTCGACCGACGTGGTGACCCCCTGGCCGTTCTTGGCCCGCAGCAGGTAGTTGAAGGAGTCGAGGAAGGCCGCCCACCGCTCGGCGCCGAACGCCCGCGGGCCCTCCCGGCAGAGCGTGACGGCGGTGGCCCTGGCGTGCGGGTCGAGCCCGATGCGCGGCGCGTGGTCCTCCTCCAG
The DNA here is from genome assembly GCF_041950495.1 of Nonomuraea sp. MTCD27. Classification (NCBI taxonomy): domain Bacteria; kingdom Bacillati; phylum Actinomycetota; class Actinomycetes; order Streptosporangiales; family Streptosporangiaceae; genus Nonomuraea; species Nonomuraea sp. MTCD27. Next base: position 131,172 of record NZ_JBGNUW010000007.1, read on the forward strand.
CAGGCCGGCGATCTTGCCGGCGACGTAGAAGGTCTTGTCGGTGAGGAACACCCGCACGTTGCCGAGCACGGGGCCGTGCGGCCCGAGCAGCCACAGCAGCGCCGCCCGGTGCTTGCCGCGCAGGACGTGGCCCGCGCAGTATTCGCCGGCCGGGGTGGGCGCCCGCTCGCGCAGCTCGCCGATGCAGTCGGCCGCGGCCGCGGCGGTCATCAGCACGCTGGCGTGGGCGAAGACGTCGGTGTTGCCGCCGACGAGCTTCTCGCCCTCCGCGCCGGACTCGTCGCAGGCGATCTCACGGAGTTCCGACACGCTAGCGAATCTAGCCGGGGCCCGGCCCGCCCGCGAGGTAATTTCCCCCGGTACGGGCGGGCCGGCGCGCTACAGCGGGGTCCGGGTGAACTGCTGGTTCTGCCCGGCGTTGCACGGATACTGCTTGAACTGCACGTCGTTGGCGGTGGACGAGCTGGGCAGGTCCGCGCACTTGCCCGAGTGCCTGGCCACCAGCCGCAGGTAGCCGCCGCCGGCGTCCTGCAGGGTCCACTGCTGGTTGGTGCCCGTGCCGCAGCCGTACTGCTGCAGCCCGGCGCCGTCGGCTGTGCTGACGCCGTCGACGTCCAGGCACCTGCCGGAGTGGCGGGCGACGATCTGCACGTAGCCGCCGCTGATCGACTGGATCCGCCACTGCTGGTTGGTGCCGCTCCCGCAGGTGTACTGGATGACGGCGGCCAGGTTGGCGGTGGAGCCGTTGCGCACGTCGGCGCACTTGCCCGAGTGCCGCACGGTCAGCCGGTCGTAGCCGGAGCCGGTCGCGGTGATCGTGCCGGCGGCGGCGTCGACGGTGAGCTGGCGCGCGTACGACAGGCTCATGGCCGTGTTGCCGGTGAACTGGATCGGCAGCCACACGTAGCGCGAGTCGTTGACCGGCCCGCCCCACGCCCCGGCCCACCGGTCGCCCAGGTACAGGTACGACGTGCCGGAGGTGCCCTGCACCGGCAGCACGTACGCCGGCTGGGAGCCGAACGTCAGCGAGTCGCCGGCGTTCTGCCACGCGCTCCAGGTGCCGGTGATGCTGGTGGCGGTGGCGTACTTGGCCTGGTTGGGCTGCCAGCCGGTGGCGCCGGAGGTGAGCAGGAAGTACACGCCGTTGCGCTTGAACATCGACGGCGCCTCGCGGTGGTCGCCGTCCCACATGCGCGCCAGCGTGGCCACGTCGGTGTAGTCGGAGCTGAGCCGGTAGACGTGCAGGTCGTAGTTCTCGTCGGCGGCCGAGATCATGTAGCCGGTGCCGTCGGTGTCGACGAACGCGGTGATGTCGCGCGACATGTGGCCGAGCGGCCGGAAGCTGCGCAGGTAGGTGTAGGCGCCGTCCACGGTGTTCGACACGGCCACGGCCGCCCGCGCCTCGCCGTAGTCGCGGCCGTTCTCCTTGTGCATCCACATGACGAACTGGCCGGTGGCGGCGTTGTGGATGACCTTGGGCCGCTCGATGTTGGCGACCTGCAGCTCGGCGGCGCTGGACTGGGTCAGCACGTGGTTGCGGAACTCCCAGGTGCGCAGGTCGGAGGAGCGGTAGGCGGAGACGTAGCGGAAGGTGCCGTCGGCGTTGCGGTTCTCCCCGAACCAGTAGTAGTACGAGCCGACCTTGAGCACGCCGCCGCCGTGGGCGTGCAGCAGGTTGCCCGAGGTGTCGGTGAACTGGGCGCCGACCGGCACTGTGACGGGGGCCGCCGCCGCCCGCGCGGGCAGGGCGGGCAGGAGCGCGAGGAAGAGCGCGGCCAGGAGGCATAAGGCGCGCGTGCGGGACATGGGGGGTGCTCCTCTCTGCTGAGGTGATCAGCCCTTGATGCCGGAGAGCAGGACGCCCCTGACGATCCACCGCTGCGCGATGAGGAAGAGGGCGACCAGGGGCAGGATGGCCACCAGCGCGCCGGCGAACAGCGCCGGCAGGTTGACCGCCTGCTGGTTGAGGTTGGTCGACAGCGCCACCTGCACCGTCCAGAACTCCGGGTCCTGGCCGATGACCAGCGGCCACAGGAAGGCGTTCCAGTGCTCGATGAAGGACAGGATGCCGAGCGAGGCGAACAGCGCGCCGGAGTTCGGCAGCGCCAGGCGCCCGTACAGGCCGAGGTGGCCCAGGCCGTCCACCCGGCCGGCGTCCTCCAGCTCGCGCGGGAAGCGCAGGTAGAAGCCGCGGAACAGCAGCACGGCGAACGCGCTGAACAGCCCCGGGACGATCAGGCCCCACATCGTGTTGACCCCGCCCATGGAGCCGACCACGACGAACGTCGGGATGAACGTGGCCGCGCCCGGCACCATCATCGTGGCGATGATGAAGAAGAACACCGGGCGGGCGGCCGCCACGGGGATGCGGGCCAGCGCGTACCCGGCCATCGAGGCCAGCAGCGTGGACAGCGGCGCGGAGATGGCCGCGATCAGCGTCGAGTTCCACAGGGCGTGCGCCAGCGGCACCGCCTCGTTGCCGAACGCGTCGGCGAACCCCTGGAAGCTGACCGTCTCGGGCCACCAGTGCCAGTCCAGCGAGCCGAGCTCCCGCCTGCTCATCAGCGCGTTGCGCAGGAGCAGGTAGAACGGCAGCAGGAACGGCACCGCGAAGACGATCACGGCCGCGTACGACCCCAGACGCCGCCCCCTCATCGCCCCTCCTCCTCGGCCGTCCGGCCGAACCCGGCGAAGCGGCCCTGCAGCAGCGTGAACACCACGATCAGCACGGTGATGACGAACGCCCCGGCCGACCCGGCGCCGTAGTTCTGCTCGCCGAGCGCCGTCTGGAACAGGTAGATCAGCGGCGTGCGGCCGTCCGCGCCGCCCAGCCCCGACAGGTTGGAGGCCAGGATGTTGTAGAACTCGTCGAACGCCTGGAACGCGTTGATGATCAGCAGCAGCGTCACCGCCACCGACGTGTTGCGCAACATCGGCCAGGTGATGTGCCGGAACAGCCGGGCCTCCGACTCGGCGCCGTCCACCCTGGCCGCCTCGTAGAGCTGGGCGGGGATCTGCTGGATCCCGGCCAGGAACAGGATCATGTAGAAGCCGGTCTGCAGCCACAGCCGCACGGTGACCAGCACGATCCAGTACAGCGGCGGGTCCACGGTCGCGACCCAGCCGATCGACTCCTCGTAGCCCAGCAGGTACGCCAGGCTGTTGGCGACGCCCGACGGGGTGCCGCTGAACAGGCTCATCTTCCACACCAGCGCGCCCACCACGTACGAGACCGCCGCCGGGATGAAGAACGTGGTCCTGAACAGCGCCCGGCCGCCGCGCAGCCGGTTCACCAGCACCGCCAGGCCCAGCGCGAGCGCGAACGTCACCGGCACGATGAACAGCGTGAACACCAGGATCGTCACCAGCGACCGGGTGAAGGCGGGGTCGCCCAGCAGCCGCCGGTAGTTGTCCAGGCCGTTCCAGTTGCCCAGCGCGATCGTGCCGCGGGCGTCGTTGAAGCTGAGCAGGAGGCCCCAGCCGATGGCCACGTACTTGAACAGGAACAGCCCGGCCACCATCGGCAGCGTGAGCAGCAGGAACGCGCGCCAGGCCGGCCACCGGGCGGCCCGCCGCCCCGCGGCGCGGCGGGGTGGCCGGCCGGTGGTGGGGCGGGCGGGCGCGGCCCCTGCCGTCAAGGGCGTCGTCATAGCACCGGCACCTCGTCCAGGATGTCCTGGGAGCGCTTGGCCGCCTCCGCGAGCGTCTTCTTCGCGTCGGCGCCCTTCTTGACGATCGCCGTGACGGCGTCGGTGTACGGCTGGCGCACCTCGGCCGTCCACAGCGCCGGCTGCTTGATGCCGTGGGCGGCCACGGCGTCCATGACGGTCTTGGCCGGGCCGGTGCCCAGCTTGTCGGCCTGGGCGGCGGCGCTGTTGCGGGGCGGGATGTGGAAGCCGTAGGCCAGGCTCCAGTCGGTCTGCGCGGTGGTGTTCTCCACCCACAGCCAGCGCACGTACTTCTTGGCCGCCTCCAGGTTGCGGCTCTTGCCGTTGACCACCTGCACCCAGCCACCCATGTTGACCACGGCCTGGCCGCCCGGCCCGAACGGCGGCAGCGCGAAGGCGTCGAAGTCGTCGCCCAGCGCCTCGGTCATGCCCGGCACGGCCCACATGCCGACCCATTGCATGGCCGCCGCGCCGTTGATCAGCGCGCCCGGGTCCCACCAGTCGGTGGAGTAGCCCTGCAGCGTGGCCTTGGCGTCGTACAGGTCCTTGACCGCCGTCAGCGCCTCGACCACCTTCGGGTCGTCGTAGGTGATCCTGCGGTCGTCGATCAGCAGGTTGCCGTTCGACCACGGCACCATCTGGCCCAGCGGGCCGACGCCGTCGTTGCCCACGAACAGGCCCTTCTGCTTGCCCTGCGTGAGCTTCCTGGCCGCCGCCGAGAACTCCGCGAAGCTGGTCGGCACGCTCACGCCGGCCTTGGCGAACAGGGACTTGCGGTAGAACACCAGCATCGGGTCCACGATCATGGGCACCGCGTACACCCGGCCGCCCCACGTGTACGGCTCCAGCACCTTGGCGTTGTAGTCGGCCTTCTCCGCGCCCAGCACGTCGTCCAGCGGGGTGACCTGGCCGGCCTTGACCATGTTCGGGCTGACGTCGTTGACCTCGTAGACGTCCGGGCCGTCGGGGGTCAGCACGGCGGCGGTCCACTTGGTGGCGTAGTCGCCGGGGATCCAGGAGACCTTGACCGCGATGTCGGGGTTGGCCTTGGTGAAGTCGGCGGCGTACTTCATGGCCGCCTGCTGCGTGCCCTCCTCGCCGTACTCGTGGTACCAGTGCGTCAGCGTGATCTTCGCCGCTCCGGAGGCGGAGGCGGAGGCGGGGGCGCCGCCCTTGGCCAGCGGGTCTCCGGTGGAGCACGCGGAGACGGCGGCTCCTGCGACGAAGAGCACGGATCCCTTCAGCAGTCCGCGCCGGGTGAGTGGTCTGTTCATCGGGGCCACCTCTCGTGGGGGGAGTGAGTCGGTGCCGATGCCAGGTAACCGGTTACTTCAGACGTCGTGAGCCGGACGCTAGACGCGACTGTCCCGTGGCGTCAATGTGCTGTTAACTTTTCGTTACAATCGTGCTGGGGTCGGGGTTGACGGGAGAAGAGGGATCTTTTAGCGTCCAGGTCATTGCTCGGGTAACCGGTTACCTCCTGAGCAGGATCTGGTGAGGGAGGCCGCATGACGAGACCCACCCGCGTCACCATCAGGGACGTGGCCCGGCAGGCCGGCGTCTCGGTCGCCACCGTCTCCCGGGTGCTGGCCGGCGACTACCCGGTCCTGCCCGCCACCCGCAACAAGGTCGTGCGGGCCGTGCGCGAGCTCGACTACGTGCCCAACGCCCACGCCCGGGCCCTGTCCGCGGCCCGGCCCGGCGCCATCGCGATCGTCGTCAACACCGTCGCGGTGCCGTACTACGCCTACATCGCCCAGGGGGTGGAGGAGCAGGCCGCGCAGGAGGGCAGGCTGTCGCTGATCTGCACCACCGGCGGCGACCCCGGCCGCGAGCTGTCGATCGTGCAGCTCCTGCGCGAGCAGCGGGCCGAGGCCGTCATCCTGGTCGGCAGCGTGATCGTGGACGAGGAATACCGCAAGCGGATGACCGAATACGCGCACGCCCTGGCCGCCGCCGGCTCCCGCCTGGTCCTGTGCGGCCGCCCGCCGCTGGGGGAGGGGGTGCCGGCCCTGGTCGTCGGCTTCGACAACACCGGCGGCGCGCACGCCGTGACCGCCCACCTGCTGTCGGCGGGCCATCGCCGGATCCTGTACCTGGGCCTGCGGCCCGGCCACACCACCTCCGACTTCCGGGTGGCGGGTTACCGCAGCGCGCTGGCCGAGCACGGCGTGCCCGCCGACCCGTCGCTGGAGGTCCAGGCGGAGTTCTCCAGGGACGCCGGCCACGCCGCGATGAACCGCCGCCTGGCCGCCGGGCCGCCCGACTTCACCGCCATCTTCGCCGGCAACGACCTGCTCGCCGCGGGAGCGATCCAATCCCTGCGCGAGCACGGCCTGCGCGTGCCCCAGGACATGTCGATCGTCGGCTACGACGACGTGCCGCCGGCCGAGGACCTGCGCCTGACCACCGTGCACCTGCCGCACGACGAGCTCGGCCGGGCCGCGGTCCGCCTCGCGCTCGGCCGGCTGACCACCAGCCCCATGACGCTGGGCACCCACATCGTGGTGCGCGACTCGGTCCGGCCCCTCGGACCCCGATGACTCCACTCGTGGCCTTCGCCATGCGGCCGCCACTGCTGCCCGAGCTGTTCCCGCTGGACCTGCGCCGCAGGCTGTCGCTGGTGACGCGGGTGCACGAGCGGGTGATCGACGCCTTCGACGGGCCGCTCGACGCGGAGATCCTGATCACCGGCTGGGGCTGCCCGCGCATCGACGCCGACGTCCTGGCCGCGGCGCCCCGGCTGCGGGCGGTCGTGCACGCGGCGGGCAGCGTCAAGGGGCACCTGACGGAGGCGGTGTTCGACCGGGGCATCGCGGTGTCCTCGGCGGCGCAGGCCAACGCGGTGCCGGTGGCCGAGTTCACGCTCGCCATGCTGGTGCTGGCGGCCAAGCAGGCCATCCCCCGGGCCCGCGCGTACGCGGCGGGCGCGTGGTCGGGCGACGCGCTGCCCGGCGTGGCGACCCCGGGCGACCGGGGCGGCCTGTCCGGGGCGACGGTCGGGGTCATCGGGGCCTCGCGGGTGGGCCGGCTGGTGATGCGGGCCCTGCGCGGGCACGGGGCGCGGATCCTGCTCAGCGACCCGTACACGACGGTGGAGGAGGCGGCCGGGCTGGGCGCGCGGGCGGTGCCGCTGGACGAGCTGTGCCGGGCCGCCGAGCTGGTCACGGTGCACGCGCCGGAGCTGCCGGAGACCCGCGGCCTGCTCGGCGAGCGCCACCTGTCGCTGCTGCGCGACGGGGCCGTCGTCGTCAACACCGCGCGCGGGTCCCTGATCGACACCGGCGCCCTGGTACGGCACTGCTCCGGCGGCCGGATCGGCGCCGTCCTCGACGTGACCGACCCCGAGCCGCTCCCGCCCGGCCACCCGCTGCTCGCCCTGCCCAACGTCCTGGTGACCCCGCACATCAGCGGGGCGCGGGGCAGGGAGCTGCGGCGGCTGGGGGAGTTCGCGGTGGGGGAGGTGGAACGGCTGGCCCGCGGGCGCCCGCTCCGGGGCACGGTACGCGTGGCGGACCTGCACCGGATCGCCTGACGCGCCGCCCCCGGGCCGCGCCCATGGTGGTGCTCAGGGTTTGACGGCGTGCGCGGGTGCCCCCGCGGGTGCGGGCTCGGCCGCGCGGCGGGACGGGAGGGCCAGGGTGATCGCCGCGGCCAGCAGCGCGGCGCCGCAGCCGATCAGCATGCCGGTACGGAAGCCCGCCTCGGACGGCAGCGGGTGGCCGCCGAAGTCGATGGTCAGCTGCGACAGGACCAGCCCGACCACCGCGGCCGACACGGTGGTGCCGATGGAGCGCATCAGCGTGTTGAAGCTGTTGGCGGCGCCGGTCTCGGAGCGGGGCACCGCGCCCATGATGAGGGCGGGCATCGAGCCGTAGGCGAAGGCGACGCCGACGCTGCAGACGCAGCCCACGACGAGCAGCCCCCAGGTGGAGCCGAGCAGGACCATGGAGGAGCCGTAGCCGAGGGCCATGACGAGGCTGCCGACGATCAGCGTGACCTTGGCGCCGCGGGCGGCCGACAGCCTGGCGCCGATCGGGGAGATGAGCATCATCATCAGGCCCGCGGGGGCCATCCACAGCCCGGCGGCCAGCATCGACTGGCCCAGGCCGTAGCCGGTGGCCGCGGGCAGCTGCAGGATCTGCATGACGATCAGCGACTGGGCGTACATCGAGAAGCCGACCACGATCGAGGCCACGTTCGTCAGCAGCACCTGCGGCCGGGCGGTGACGCGCAGGTCGACCAGCGGATCACGGACCCGCAGCTCCCACCACCCCCACAGCAGGAGGATGGTCACGGCGGCGGCCAGCAGCCCGAGCGTGATGCCGCTCGACCAGCCCCAGTCGGCGCCCTTGGACACGCCCAGCAGCAGGCACACCAGGCCCGCGCCGAGGCCGAGCGCGCCGAGGAGATCGACGCGTCCCCTGGCGGCGGCGGGCGTGACCGGCACCAGCAGCCAGATGAGCACGGCCACCACCAGGCTCAGCGCGGCCGTGCCCCAGAACAGCGCCCGCCAGCTCGCGTACTCGGCGACGGCGGCCGAGAGCGGCAGGCCGAGCGCGCCGCCGATGCCCATGGACGAGCTCATGAGCGCGATCGAGGGGCCGAGCCGGTCGGGCGGGAGCACGTCGCGCAGGGCGCTGATGCCCAGCGGGATCATGCCCATGCCCATGCCCTGCAGGCCCCGTCCGACGAGCATGGGGGCCAGGGATCCGGACAGCGCGCAGACGACGCAGCCGACGATGAGGGGGATCGCGCAGACGAGCATCATGCGGCGCTTGCCGTACAGGTCGCCTAACCGGCCCATGACCGGGGTCGTGACGGCTCCGGCCAGCAGCGTGGCCGTGATCACCCAGGAGGCGTTGGAGGCGGTGGTGCGCAGCAGCGTCGGCAGCTCGCCGATCAGGGGCACGACCAGGGTCTGGGTGAGCGCGGCCGTGATGCCGGCCGCCGCCATCACGGTGACGATCCCGTTGGGGCGGGTGCCGGACATGGGCTCCTCCACGCGGATCCCCCTTCTTTCTCGACGCCGGAAGCGGTGTGCACTCTACACATAGAGTGTTACATGCACGCTTTGTGAGGGTTGCACATTGCGGCGGAGGATAGGCTGACGCCCACCCGAAGGGGGAGAAGGATCGGCATGGACAAGCCCACGCACCTGATCGAGTACGAGACCATGCTGCTCGGGCAGCATCGCCATCTCGACCGCAGCGCGTACATCCTGCTGAGCCGCATCCGGATGGAGGGCATGATGTCCATCGGGCAGCTCAGCGAGGCGTTCGGCCTCGACGTCTCGACCCTCAACCGGCACACCTCCGCCCTGCTCCGCGCGGGGCTGGCCGAGCGCATCCCCGACCCGGAGGGCGGGATCGCGCGCAAGTTCCGGCTCACGGAGGCGGGCGAGCAGCACCTCGACGACGAGCGGGCGCGCAACATCAACGGCCTGGAGAAGGTGCTGGCCGGCTGGACGGCCGAGGACGTCGCGGCCTTCGCCGCCTACCTCAGGCGCTTCAACACCGACATCGAACGCCTCCGCGGCCACGCCTGGCCCCGCCCCGAGCGCAAACCCCAGCAGGGGAGCGGCGCGGGGCGGCTATGACCGCCCGGAGCCCGACCTGCCCGGACGCGTCAGCAATCGGATGACCAGTGCCCCGACGAACCAGATCGCGATGTTCGCCAAGGGACGCATCGTCAGATAGACCGCGTTGACCTTCTCCGTTCCCTCGGTGACGTAGTCAACGGCCAGCCTGAGCAGGAAGAAGAACGCCACGCAGCAGGACCAGGCCAGGAGGGCCACGCGTCCTGCACGGCTCCACTGCCGCGGACGAAACACCATGGGGCGCACCTTTCGGCCAGCTGATGAAGATCCACGGTAACAGTCAGTCCCCGTCGGCCGGTCCGACGACGGTTTCGGTGCCGTCGTCCCAGCGCCAGCGCACGTGCCGTCCCCGCAGGTGGACGCCGCCGATCCACCGGTCGAGGCCGTTGAGCGTGACGTGGTCCGCCCGGCCGGCGAGCACCCGGGCCCCGGTGCCGGTCAGGCGCAGGCGGGTGTCGCGGTCGACCGGCTCGCCCGCCGGATCGGCGTCCAGCAGCGGGACGGGCGCGCGGGCCATCCGGTCCATCATCGCGAAGCACCAGTCGTCCCCGAGGTACGGCCGCGTCTCCCGGGCCGCCGCGCGGACGAACGCGGTCCCGGCGTCGGGCGCGCCGTCGGCGACGGCGGCGAGCACGCGCCGTTCGGTCAGCGACAGCCCGTCGCGGGTGGCCGGGTACTCCCGGCTGAGCCGGTCGAACGCCTCGCCGAGGAAGCGCAGCTCGGGTGAGCGGACCGCGGCGATGGCGCCGAGACCGGCGGGGGTCGGCGCCCGGAAGGCGGCCCAGGCGCGGGTGGCGAGCTCCAGCGCGGCGGGGGTCAGGCGGGCACACGCTTTCGTCGCGGGCAGCTCGCGCAGCTGCTCGGCGGTCAGCTGACCGAGACCGCCGAACCGGGCGATGCCGGGGTGCTCGCCGATGCAGATCAGGGTGATCCGCTCGGCGGGCACGCGCAGCTCGGCGAGGCGGGCGAGGATCTGGATGATCTGCAGCTGGTCGTACAGGTCCGCCTCGAACCACAGCACGTACTCGCCGTCCCGGTTCTCCTCCAGGGTGCGGTCACGCTCGGCGAACATCGCCCTGGCCTCGCCCCGGTCGTCCGCGCCGGCCCCGATGATGAAGGCGGCCCGGATCCGGCGCAGCTCCTCGGGCCCCACCGCCGGCACCGGGCCTTCGTGCAGGACGTCGCGCCAGAACACCACCCGCCGGGCGATCCCGGTGCCGGGCAGATCGGTGGCGTCGCCATTGCTGACGTGCAGCGCCTCGGCCATCCAGTCGCCGACGGGCCCGGCGGGGGCCGGTTGCCGCTGTCCGGCGAGGAGGTGGCTGCGAGCGGTCGCGTACGACTCGCCGGTCTTGGCCATGCGCTCGCGCACGCGCCGTTTGAAGTCGGCCTGCTTGGTCATGGTCATCTCCCGCGGCCCACCCGCGGATCCCCCAGCGACCGGTGCGGCGGACGCGCGAAACGACGACGAGACCCCGGCCGGGAGGTGGGCCTCCCTTTGCCTCCGTGGGTGACCCGGCTGGGGCGGGCCGCCGGAGGTTGGGCGCGGACGGACGCCGTCGCCAGAATAACCCACGCGACCCGGCGAGGCGCGGTTCGGGCGCCTGGCCTCGGAGCCCTTGACGAGGTAAATGAACGAATTTTTAATTCGGTCATACGCGGCCCCAAGCACAGATGGGAACGAGGGCGATGAGAGCACAGATCGCGATCAAGGTCCGGGGCGGAGCAGTGCGATGACGGTGGACGACCGCTTCGGCGAGCGCCTCGAGGAGGCGCGCAGGAACCGCCCGGCCGGGACGCTCAGCGAGATCGTCACCGATCCGGTCTCCGACTGGGCGACCGACTTCTCCCATGTCGACCCCGCGTGGGCGGCCGATCCCTATCCGATCCAGGACGAGCTGCGGCAGCGGTGCCCGGTCGCGCGCACCGAGCGGTTCGGCGGTGCGTGGCTGCCGACCCGCTACGAGGACGTGGCGGCGATCGCGTACGACACCGAGCGCTTCTCCTCGCGTTCGATCATCGTGAGCAACGTCCGGTCGCCGAAGGAGCTGGCCCCGGTGGGCGTGGTGCCGCCGATCTCGTCGGACCCGCCGTTCCACCACGACGCGCGCAAGCTGCTGCTGCCGGCCTTCACCAAGACGGCGGTGGCCAGGCAGGAGGCGGCCACCAGGGCGTTCTGTCACGAGCTGATCGACGCGCTGGAGGGGCGGGAGGTCGTGGACGCCGCCCGCGAGTACGCCCAGCACATTCCCACGCGGGTGATCGCCGACATGCTCGGCTTCCCGCCGGAGGACGGGGAGCAGTTCCGGGAGTTCGTCGAGAGCTCCCTGGAGAGCGTCAACGAGCAGCCGCACGAGCGGATCGAACGGTTCACCAGGCTCTCGAACTACCTGCTGGCGCAGATCCACGACCACGTCGCCAACCCGCGCGACGACCTGACGACCTACCTCATCAACGCCGAGCTGGGCGGCCGCAAGCTCGAGCCGACCCACGTGGTGGGGACGATCTCGCTGCTGCTCATCGCGGGCATCGACACGACGTGGAGCGCGATCGGCGCATCGCTCTGGCACCTGGCCAGGACGCCGGCCGACCGGGAGCGGCTGGTGGCCGAGCCGGAGCTGCTGCCGACGGCGATGGAGGAGTTCCTGCGGGCGTACGCGCCGGTCACGATGGCGCGGCTGGTGAAGCGGGACATGCGCTGGAACGGCGTGGACATGAAGGCCGAGGACTGGGTGCTGCTGTCGTTCCCGGCGGCGAACCGGGACCCGGAGCAGTTCGACCGGGCCGGTGAGGTGGTGATCGATCGCGAGGTGAACCGGCACGTGGCGTTCGGGATGGGCATCCACCGCTGTGTGGGCTCCCACCTGGCGCGGATGGAGCTGCGGATCGCGCTGGAGGTGTGGCTGGAGCGGGTCCCGGTGTTCGGCCTGGCCGACCCGGCGGCGGTGACGTGGGCGGCCAGCCAGGTACGCGGTCCCCGCACGCTGCCCCTCCGCATCGGCTGACCCCGAGGGGCATGGCCCGCCCTGGACGGCTGGGGGAGAGGCTTCTAGAATCCAAATCTAGAATTCAACTCCCCTACTTGAGGTGGGTCATGCCGCATCGGATCTATGTCGATGGTGAGTGGGCGCCGGCCGGCGGCGGTACGGCGATACCGGTGGTGAACCCCGCCACCGAAGAGGCCTTCGACGAGGTGCCCCGGAGCGGCGCCAAGGACGTGGCGCGGGCCGTGGAGGCGGCCGCCGCCGCGCTGCCCGCCTGGTCGGCCCGGCCCGCCGCCGAGCGCGCCGCGATGTGCGCGACCGTGGCGGACGGGCTGCGGGAACGCGCCGAGGAGCTGACCGGCATGATCGTCGACGAGCTCGGCATGCCGCTGCCCCTCACCAAGCTCATCCAGGTGGGTGCGCCGATCCGGACGTTCGCCTCGATGCCCGAGGTGGCGGCGGGGATCGGGTTCGAGGAGCGCCTCGGCGGCTCGGTGATCCACCGGGACCCGATCGGGGTGGTCGGCGCGATCACCCCGTGGAACTACCCGCTGCACCAGATCGCCGCCAAGGTCGCCCCGGCGCTGACCGCGGGGTGCACGGTGGTGCTCAAGCCGAGCGAGGTGACGCCGCTGAACGCGTTCGTGCTGGCCGACGTGATGCACGAGGCCGGGTTCCCGCCGGGCGTGTTCAACCTGGTCTCGGGCACCGGGCCGGAGGCGGGGGAGGCGCTGGCCGGGCACCCGCTGGTGGACATGGTCTCCTTCACCGGATCCACCCGGGCCGGGCGGCGGGTGGCCGAGCTGGCCGCCGCCGGGGTCAAGCGCACCGCGCTGGAGCTGGGCGGCAAGTCGGCGAACGTGCTGCTCGACGACCTGGACGACGCCGCCTTCGAGGACGCCGTACGCAAGGGCGTGGGCGCCTGCTTCCTGAACTCCGGCCAGACGTGTTCGGCGCTGACCAGGATGCTGGTCCCGCGCGAGCGGCTGCCGGAGGCCGAGCGGATCGCGGCGGAGGAGGCGGGCACGTACACCCCGGGCGATCCGCGCGCGGCGGGCACCCGGCTCGGCCCGCTGGTCTCGGCCGTGCAGCGGGAGCGGGTGCGCGAGCACCTGCGCGCGGCGGCCGAGGACGGCGCCACCACCCTCACCGGCGGCCCGGACGCGCCCGACGGCCTGGAGCGCGGCTTCTACGTGCGGCCCACCGTGCTGACCGGCGTCACGCCGGAGTCGCGGATCGCGCAGGAGGAGATCTTCGGCCCCGTCCTGGTCATCCTGCCCTACGACGGGGAGGACGAGGCGGTCCGGATCGCCAACGGCACCCCGTACGGGCTGGCCGCCGGCGTCCGCGCCGCCGACCCCGAACGCGCCCTCCGCGTCGCCCGGCGCCTGCGCGCCGGGCAGATCAGGATCAACGACGGCGCGCACAACGGCCTGGCCCCCTTCGGCGGCTACAAACAGTCCGGGTACGGCCGCGAGTACGGCCGGTTCGGCCTGGAGGAGTTCCTCACCACCACGTCCGTGCAGCTCTGACCCGGGGAAGAAGCACATGCGAGGCGTCATCCTGCGCGAGATCGGCAAGCCCGTCGAGGTCAGTGAGGAGCTGACGCTGCGGCGGCCGGGCCCCGGAGAGGTACGCGTGCGCCTGCGCGCGGCCGGCGTCTGCCACTCCGACCTGTCCATGTGCGAGGGCAGGCTGCCCGCCCGCCTGCCCCTGGTGCCGGGGCACGAGGGCGCGGGCGAGGTGGTCGAGCTGGGCCCCGGCGTGACCGGCCCGCCGGTCGGCACGCACGTCATCCTGTCCTGGATCCCGCCCTGCGGCGACTGCTACTTCTGCCTGGGCGGCCGGCCCAACCTGTGCGTCAGCGCCCGGGCCACGTCCGGCGCGCCCACGCTGGGCCTCGGCGGCGAGCCCGCGCACGCCGCGCTCGGCGTGGGCTGCTTCGCCGAGGAGACGGTGGTCGACGCGCGGGCGGCGATCCCGATCCCGGACGACGTGCCGTTCGACGTGGCCGCGGTGGTCGGCTGCGCGGTGCTGACCGGCGTCGGCGCCGTGGTCAACACCGCCCGCGTCCGGCCGGGCGAGTCGGTCCTGGTGATCGGGTGCGGCGGGGTCGGGATCAACGTGATCCAGGGCGCCCGGCTGGCCGCGGCCGCCCCCGTGCTGGCCGTGGACCCCTTCCCCGGCAAGCTGGAGACGGCCCGGCGCTTCGGCGCCACCCACACGACCACCCCGGACGGGCTGGCCGACGCCGTCAAGGAGCTGACCGAGGGGCGCGGGTTCGACCACGCCTTCGAGGTCGTGGGCCGCTCGGCGACCATCCGGCAGGCCTGGCAGGCGACCCGCCGCGGCGGCACCACCGTCGTGGTGGGCGCCGGCAGCGCCGACGACCTGGTCTCCTTCAGCGCCGCCGAGCTGTTCGCCACCGAGCGGCGGCTGCTCGGCTGCCTGTACGGCTCCGGCGACGTACGCACCGACTTCACCCGCCTGCTGCGCCTGTGGCGGGCCGGCCGGCTGGACCTGGACGGCCTCATCACCAGGCGGATCACCCTAGACGACGTCGGCGACGCGTTCACCGCGATGGGATCGGGCGACGTGATCCGGTCCCTGGTCACCTTCTGAGATGGGCGACCCCGGGCTGCGCTACGCGTGGCGGGTGCTGTCGGTCGTCAGCCTGGCCAGCATCCTGATCGCCCTCGGCAGCAGTTCGCTCAACGTCGCGCTGCCCGAGGTCGTCCGGCACTTCCGCTCCGGCGCCGCCGCCGCGAGCTGGATGCTGCTGTCGTTCATGCTGGCCAACACCGTGCTGATGGTGGTGTTCGGCCGGCTGGCCGACATGTACGGCCGGCGCGCCATGTACCTGTGGGGCCTGGCCACCTACACCGGCGCCAGCCTGCTGCTGGGCTTCGCCCCGGGCGACTGGTACGTCGTCGGCCTGCGCGTGGTCCAGGCGGCCGGCGGCGCGATGCTGCTGACCAACAGCGCCGCGCTGCTCACCGACGCCTTCCCGCGCCGGCACCTCGGCCGCGGCCTGGGCATCTACATGGCCTCCTTCTCGGTCGCCCAGCTCTTCGGCCCTACCCTGGGCGGCTTCCTCACCCACCGCTTCGGCTGGCAGTGGGTCTTCTGGTACAACGTGCCGCTCGGCGTGGTCTGCCTGGTCTGGGGCGCGATCACGCTGCGCCGCACCGCCGCGTCGGCGGGGGAGCGGGGCATCGACCTGCCCGGCAACCTCCTGGTGCTGGTGTCGCTGGGCGGGCTGCTGTTCGGGCTGTCGCAGGCCGCCGACCTCGGCTGGACGGACCCGGTGGTGCTGGGCGGGGTGGCGGTGTTCGCCGCCCTCGTCCCGGTGTTCGTCGTCGTCGAGCGGCGCAGCCGGCACCCGGTGGTGGACGTGCGGCTGTTCGCCGACCGGGTGTTCGGGCTGGACCTGCTGGCCTCGTTCCTCAGCACGGTCGGCAGGATGGCGGTGGTGCTGCTGGTCGCGCTCTACTACCAGGCGGTGCGCGGCGAGGATCCGGTGTCGGCCGGGCTGAAGGTGCTGCCGCTGTCGGTCGCCATGATGGTCGCCTCGATGTCGGCGGGGGCGCTGCACTCCTGGCTCGGCGCCCGCGTCGTGGCCCTGCTCGGCAACGTCGCCGGCACCGCGGGGCTGGTCGTGCTGCTGGTGACGATCTCGGCCGACGTCACCTACGCGCCGGTCTGCGTGGGCATGGTGCTGGTCGGCGCGGGCGCCGGGATGTTCATGCCCGCCACCGCCACGTCCCTGCTGGACGACCTGCCCGCGCACCGGGTGGGCATCGTCAACGCCATGCGGCTCATGGTGCAGAACACCGGCGTCGTGGTGAGCAACGCGCTGGCCCTGTCGCTGATCACGGGGCCGCTGCCGGCGGCGCTGCGGCCCGAGGTGTTCGCCGGGACGTTGTCGCGCGTCGCCCCCGGGAACGTCGGCGAGCTGATCGCCGGCTACCGGCTCACGCTGGGGGTGCTGGCGGCTGTCTCGGTGCTCTCGGTGCTCGCCTCGTTCGGCGGCCGCCGCGGGGCCGCCCGCCGCCCGGCCCCGGCCCTGGACGGGCACCCGGTCGAGGAGCGCACCCGATGACGGCCGCCCCGGACCCGCGCCGGGCCGTGCCGGGCGGGTGGGTCCGGGTGGACTGCCACGTGCACACCGTCGCCTCGGGTGACGCCGTCACCACCCTCGACCAGCTGGCCGAGCGGGTCGCGGCGCACCGGATCGACGTCGTCTGCCTCACCGACCACCACCACCTGGCCGGTACGGCGGAGCGGCTGTCGCGGGCGGTCGGCGCCCGGGTGGTGCCCGGCGAGGAGATCCGCACCGGCTCGGGCGAGCTGATCGGCCTGTTCCTCACCGAACGGGTGCCGTACGTGCTGCCCGCCCGCGAGGTCGTCCGCCGGATCCGCGCGCAGGGCGGCCTCGTGTGCGCGCCGCACCCGTACGACCCGCTCCGCTCGGGCGTCGGCGCCGAGCTCGACGCGATGTGCGCCGCCGGGCTGATCGACGCGGTCGAGGTGTTCAACGCCAAGACGGCCGATCCGGAGCACAACCGGGCGGCGCTGCGCACGGCACGGGCACACGACCTGCCCGGCACGGTCGGCTCGGACGCGCACGACCCGGCCGGGATCGGGGCCGCCTACCTGGAGATGCCCGACTTCGACGGCCCCGGCTCCTTCCTGGACGCGCTGCGCCGGGCGGACCACTACGGCGAGTACCGCCCGCACGCCCGCCGCTACGCCCCGGGCTCGTGAGTCAGGTGTCGCCGGGCAGGGTGAGCTCGTCGGTGGGGATGCCGAGGGCCTCGAAGAAGCGCTCCGGGTGCAGGGCTACAGCGACCGGCGGGCGGGCACATGTACCGCGAGCACGGCGATGTCGTCGTCACTCCCGTCCGGCGCCATGGCGCGCATGACGCGGGCGCACACGCTCTCCGCGCCGTTGTCCTTGCCGGTGACCGCCAGGCGCAGCTCCAGCAGCCGCTCCCCGAGCAGCTGCTCCGGGTTCTCGACGAGCCCGTCGGTGTAGAAGAGCAGCGTGCCGTTCGGCGGGACGCTGAAGGACTGGCTGCGGTAGGTGTAGCGGGGATCGACGCCGAGCGCGAGCCCGTGGAAGACCTCCAGCAGCCGGGCGCGGCCGGAGGCGGGCACCACCAGCGGCGGCAGGTGCCCGGCGTTGGCGATCTCCAGATGCCGCCTGGCGGGGTCGAGCAGGGCGTAGCACAGCGTGGTGAACTGGCGGGTCCCGTCGCGGTCCAGGAAGACGTTGAGCCGCTCCAGCAGTGGCGCGGGCAGCAGGCCCTCGAGGGTGTAGGCGTGGATGGCGGTGCGTAACCGGCCCATCAGGGCGGCGGCCTCCACGCCCTTGCCCATGACGTCGCCGATCACGAGGGCGAGCCGGCCCTCCGGCAGGGCGATCGCGTCGTACCAGTCCCCGCCGACGAGCTGCCCGGCCGCGCCGGCCACGTAGCGGGCGGCCAGCTCGACGCCGTCGACGTCGGGCAGCTTCTGGGGGAGCAGCGACCGCTGCAGGTGCAGGGCGATCCGGCGCTCGTTGCGGTAGGCGGCGGCGTTCTCCAGGGCCAGCGCGGCGCGGTCGGCCAGCGCGGTGAGGAAGCCCTGCTCGAAGGCGTCGTCGGCCACGGGCGTGGGCGAGTCGAGGACGATCACGCCAGCCGTGTCGCCGGGGCCGCGCAGGGGCACGGCGATCCGGTCGGGAGAGCGGTGCTCGCCGAGGCCGGCCGGTGGCCCGTCCAGGCCGGAGCCGGACACGCTGCCGCGCCGGGCCAGGGGTACGGGAACGCCGCGGCCGGAGGAGGGCCCGGCGCCGCCCTCGTCGCCCTCGTCGAGGAGCCAGATCGCGCAGCCGGCCGCGTAGTCGGGCACGAGCCACTCGCACACCGTGCCGGCGATCTCCGCGGGATCGAGGCTGGCGTGCAGCCGTTCGGTGATCTCGGTCAGCTCCCGGAGACGCCGCGCCACCTGGTTGCGCTGCCGGGACAGCCGCAGGTGCGCGCCGACCCGGGCGACGAGCTCGACAGCGGTGAACGGCTTGATCAGGTAGTCGTCCGCGCCCGCCGACAGCCCCTCGATCGTGGCCTCCTGCCCGGCCCGCGCCGAGACCATGATGACGGGGACGGTCTGCGTACGCTCGTCCGCGCGCAGGGCGCGCAGCAGCTCGAACCCGTCGAGCCCCGGCATCATCACGTCGGTGAGCACCAGCTCGGGCGGCGCGAGCTCGACGGCCCGCAGCGCGGCCCGCCCGTCGCCGACGGCCGAGACCCGCCAGTGCGGCGACAGCAGCCGGACGAGGTGGGTGCGCATGTCGGCGTTGTCATCGACGATCAGCACCTCGGGGGCGGGCTCGCCCGGCGAGGACGGGTACGACGGCGTCCAGCCGAGCGCCTCCTGCACGTAGGCCGTCGCCTGGACCCCGTGATCGGGACCGGCCGCCGTCGACTCCCACACCGGGTCGGGCGCGAACGGGAGCAGCACCGTGAAGGTGGAGCCCTTCCCCTGCGTGCTCTCCACCTCGATGGTCCCGCCGTGGCGGTGGATGAGCTCGCGGGTCAGCGCCAGCCCGATGCCGCTGCCCTCCCCGCTCCTGGCCCGCGTGCCCGACACGCGGTGGAAGCGGTCGAACAGCCGCGGCAGCTCCTCGGCCGCGATCCCGACCCCGGTGTCGGTGACCGTGACCCGCGCCCGGTCACCCGCCTCCTCCACCCGCACCCTGATCTCGCCCTCCAGGGTGAACTTGAACGCGTTGGACAGCAGGTTGAGGATGACCTTCTCCCACATGTCGCGGTCGAGGAGCACCGGCCGCGACAGCGCCGCGCACTCGACGACCAGCGCCAGCCCGCCGCGCTCGACCGCCACCTGGAAGAGGCTGGCCAGCTCGCCGGTGAGCCCGGCCAGGTCGGCGGGCCGCAGGTCGGCCGGCATGGCCCCGGCCTCGCTGCGGGAGAACGCCAGCAAGGTGTTGACCAGCTTGAGCAACCGCAGGGCGTTGTTGTGGATGGTCCGCACCCGCTCGCGGTCGGCGTCCGGCAGCGGTGCCGCGAGCAGGTCCTCGGCGGGGCCGAGCATCAGCGTGAGCGGCGTGCGGAACTCGTGGCTCACGTTGGAGAAGAACATCGTCTTGGCCCGGTCGAGCTCGGCCAGCTGCTCGGCGCGGCGCCGCTCGGCCTCGAACGCGGTGGCGTTGGCCAGGGCCGCCGAGATGTGGCTGGCGGCCAGGCCGAGGAACGTGCGGCAGTCGTCGTCCAGCGGCCGCGCGCTGCTGACCCCCGCCACCAGGAAGCCCGCCGGGCGCTCGGCCCCCGCCTGCAGCAGCGGTGAGATCATGGCCGTGTGGGGCGGGTCGAACCCCGCCCTGGTCAGGCGGGCCGGCTCGAAGCCGGCCGGGCACGGCACCTCCTGCGGGCCGCCGAGCGCCGCCGCCAGCGGCCAGCAGGCGGGGCCGTCGAGATCCACCGTGATCGGGCTCAGCGGGTGGCCCGGCGGCAGGCCCGCGGCCCCGGCCAGGGTGGCCGTGCGGCCGCCGGCGTCCAGCAGGTACAGCAGCGCGAAGGGCACCTCGGCGAGGCTGCGCGCGAAGACGGCGGCGGCGTCCGCGCACGCCTCGGCGGCGGAGGTGGCCGCGAGCGTCTGCTGGCCGAGCTCGCGCAGGATGGCCAGCCGCCGCTCGCCGACCACCCGCTCCGTGGTCTCGGTGACCGCGCAGAAGACGCCGCCGACGCCGCCCGACTCGTCCCGGACGGGGCTGTAGGAGAAGGTGAAGTAGCACTCCTCGCGGAAGCCGAACCGCTGGGTGATGAGCAGCAGGTCGTCGGAGTACGTGGCCTGCCCCCGGTCGAGCACCTGGCGCAACATCGGCCCGATCACGTCCCAGATCTCGCGCCAGCACTCCTCCGCCGGCTGGCCGAGCGCGGCCGGGTGCTTGCTGCCGAGGATCGGGACGTAGGCGTCGTTGTAGAGCTGGGCCAGCTCCGGCCCCCAGAAGATGATCATGGGAAACCGCGAGCTCAGGCAGATGCCGACCGAGCTCCGCAGGCTCTGCGGCCAGCCGGCCATCGGCCCCAGCGGCGTGCCCTGCCAGCACCGGTGGCGCATGAGCGCCCCCATCGATCCGCCTTCGCCCAGGAGGGCGTCCATGCCAGGAGGCGGGGCAGCGGTCATCACACCTCCCGGTGACGAGGGATCGAACGACCATTGTGACCGGCGCACGCTCCGGTCGATAGATCCGGTAGCACTCAGGTTCGCGGGGCGTCGCCCTCTCCCGCCGCGTCCGTCACGGCCGCGGCGGCCGCCTGGATGGCCGCTTCGACCGAGGGCTCGATCAGGAAGAACTCGCGCAGGCCGGTGACGGCCAGGATCCGGTCCAGCCGCCCAGGAACGCTCGACAGGACCAGCGGGGAGCCCTGCTCGCGGCTCTGGTTCAGCAGCAGCACCAGCACCCCCACCCCCATGGAGTCGCAGAAGGTCAGGCCGCTCAGGTCCAGGACCAGTCCGGCGTACGGGGCCACCTGCCAGGCGTCCTTCACCTGCCGGTGCAGCAGGTTCGCGCACTGGTGGTCGAGCTCGCCAGTCGCGTGGGCCACGATGAAGCTCTCGTGCAGGCCGATCGAGACGGTGAAGCGCTCTGAGGAATCGCCTTCTCCGGTCATCAACCTCCATCGTTGGCCGGAAGGGGGTGAGGGGCAACCCCTCGCTGGACCGTACCGGCGGGAAGGGGGGACAGAATGGGCGGATGACTGCCGATGATCATCCACCGGCCGGTCCCTTCGAGGAGCGGCTGTGGGCCGCGTACCGGGACGGGCAGCGGGCGCTGTGCCTGAGCCTGCTGCGCGAGGCCGACCTCGCGCTGCCGATCACCGCCGCCGCGGCCGAGGGGCGCGAGGCGCCCGCCTGGGCGACCGCCGCCGACGCCGGGCGCACCTGGGTGCTGGCCTACACCTCGGTCGAGGCGATGCGGCTGTCCACCGGCGGCGCCGCCACGCACTGCCGGATCGGGTCGATGGCCGAGCTGGCCGCCGGGTGGCCGGACCCCCGGTGGGGGCTGGCGGTCAATCCCGGACTGCCGGTGGCGTTCATGCTGGAGCCGGGGACGCTGGCCCGGCTGGCGGTGCCCACGATGGCCCAGGACCTGCTGCTCGAACCCGGGTCGGGCGTGCCGGTGGTGCAGAAGCTGCTGGCGCCCGGCGACATCCCGGAGCTGCTGGCCGCGGCCGAGCCGAGGGTGTCGGGCTACTGCCACCACGCGCTGGACGTCTCGCACATCGCCACGCCGGCCGTCCTCGCCGCCGCGCTCGGCCGGCCGGACCTGCTGGCCGGCAGCGGCTCGCTGAACATCCTGCGCTGGCGTCCCGTGGGCCTCGACCTCTACCGCACCCCGTACGGCGGGACGGACGAGGAGGGCCGGGCGGCGGTGGCGGGCTGGGTGGTCGAGGAGCCGCCGTTCGTGGGCATGGGTCTGGTGCCCAGCGTCGACAACGTCATCCGCGAGTACAAGGTGTACGGCGTGGGCCTGCCCCACGGCTCCGAGATCTGGGAGCTCACCGTTGAGGGGACCGAGCACCGCAAGGCCATCTACCACGGCGACCTGCGGCGCTGGCTGCTGATCGGGACGCGGTCATGACGGCCTGGCACGGCTACCGGGCCCGCTGGCGCGGCGCCGACTACCCGGCCAGCCCCGAGCCGCACGCCCTGGAGCTGTGGGTACGCCTGCGCAGCGCCGAGCCGGTGGAGGGCTTCGAGGAGGTCGAGCCGGGCTGCCACGTGCGTACCGTCCCCGCGCCGGAGTGCGAGTCGCTGCACTTCGTGACCGTCGTGTGCCGCTGGCGCGGGGAGCCGTTCCAGGTGCACGACGAGCGGGACGGGAAGCTGCTGCTGGAATACCTCGGGGGGTCCGCGGTCGCCGCTCGCGAGCTGGGGCTGGAGCGGGTCGAACGGGGGGTCTACCGCCGCTGGGTGCCCCGGTCTGAGGCGGGCGAACTGCGCGAGGAGGCCGTGCTCCTCACCTCCCGCGAAGAACACATTTAGGTTAAGACCTTGTTTCCTGGTGTTCATGTGACAGAAACTAACTCTTTAGGCAGATGTGTCGTAACAGGCGCGAACGTCGCGAGGGGGTTATGGGATCACCGGAGCGGCCCGACGTGGCGGGGATGCGGGCGTACGCCGACGAGCTGCGCGAGATGTTCACCCGGTTGCAGGACGAGGGCCTCGAACTGCACGCCAGGGCGAAGGCGGTCCAGGCGACCGAGACCTCGCGCGACGGCCTGGTCTCGGTGACCGTGGGCGCGCGCGGCGAGCTCGTCCGGATCGACCTCGACCCGCGCATCTACCGGCGTCCCGACGCCCGCGGCCTGGCCGACACGATCGCGGAGACCGCGCGGCGCGCGGCCGCCACGGCGCAGGAGCGCGTCATGAAGATCTTCGAGCCGGTGATCCCTCCCGACCAGTTCAAGGCGCACCTCGACGGTGACGTCGAGACGGTCCTGGCCCGGCTGGCGGACCAGATGGGAGGCGGCAGGTGAACGAGTGGGACGGCACGTACATCGCCCGGCCCGTGGTCGACCGGGGCATCTCCCAGTGGTCCACGATGGCCGAGGAGCTGGAGAAGGCGCTGCCGCAGCTGACCGCCGAGGTCGAGGCGTGCCTGGCGACCGCTCCGTGGGGCCCGGGAGCGGAGGGCGACGCCTTCTGCCAGGCGCACTTCCGCGACAACGGCCCCATGGAGATGCTCACCCAATGCACCCGGCTCGCCCGGGGCATCACGGACGCCGGTGACCGGCTGCGCCAGGCCATCGACAACACGCTCCAGACGGACGCCGACATCCGGCACGACCTCACCGCCCTGACGCGCGAGGTCTGAGGCCGGAGCACATGTCTCACTCGGGGGGAACCGACGTCCAGGGCTCCGGCGGGCTGCCCACCCGCCAGGAGTTCGTCAGCATCGACAGCGACATCCGGCCGGTCTGGGAGACCGAGGCGCTGCCCGACTGGGTGGTCTACTGGCTGATCCCGATGCTGTCCGCCGGCCAGAAATGGCCCCTGGCCAGCGAGAGCGGGCTGTCGGCGCTGGCGCGGGCCTACGCCGCGCTGGCCGAGGGGAGCAGCGGCTCCGCCGAGCCCGCGGGCACGGCCGCGCGCACCATCGTGACCGGCTGGTCCGCCCCCGCCACCGCGGCCTTCGTCGCCAGGGCCCGCGAGCTGTACGGCAACGCGGGCGGCATGGCCGGGGTGAGCGGCAACGCGCTGGCGTACGCGCAGCAGGCCGACAACTTCGCCGTGGAGACGCAGTACTCCAAGCTGTCCGTCAACGTGGCGTTCTGGGTGACGGTCGTCGCCATCGCCATCGCCATCGTCGTCTCGTTCTTCAGCGCGGGCGCCTCCACCGCGCTCATCGGCCCGTACGCGGCCGGGGCCCGGGCGGCGTTGAGCCGCATCCTGGTCAGGCTCGCGACGCTGGCCGGCCGGGAGGTCGGCGCGACCAGGCTGGCCAGGGTCGCCGTGCTCAGCGGGGCCACCGGGCGCGGCGCCCTCACCCGGCTGCTGGCCTCCCCGATCGGCAGGGAGCTGATCGAGGAGATCGGCGAGGAGTTCTTCATCGACGCGGCGGCCCAGTACCAGCAGATGAAGCTGGGCACCCGGACGGAGTGGGACTGGCAGAAGTCCCAGGCCGCCATCATCGGTGCCGGGACCGGCGCGGTCGTCGGCACCCGGCTGGCCGGGCCCGTCTCCCGCGTCACCCGCGAGGTGCCCGGCTTCACCGGGCGGGCGCTGACGACCGGCCTGACCAACACGATCGCCTCGCCGGTCGGCAGCTTCATCGCCAACGGCGCGGTGTACGGGCAGTGGCAGAACCCGTTCACGATGGACTCGATGACGGGCGGCTTCCTGGGCGGCGTGGGGCGTACGGGGAGCATCAGCCCGTTCAACCCGGACGTCGTCGCGGCGCTGGCCAACCCGACGAGCACGCTCGCCGCCGCGTACGACGCCGCCGCCCGCACCGACGCCTCCCGCGCGGGAACCGGCCCCGCAGGCCCGACAGGCCCGTCCTCCCCGGCCACGGCCCCCACCCCGGACGGCGGGCCCAGCACCCCCGGCGCCGTCCGCGTCCCGGAACCGGCCACCGTCCCCGCCCAGCGCACGGCCGGCATGGCGGCCCCGGTCCCCGGGAGCCAGGCGGACAGACCCAACCCCGCGTCCGCCGACCACGACCCGTCCTCCCAGAGACGCTCCTCCAGCACCCCGGACCGCGCTGCCGAGGACCCCACCCGGCCCGAGGACCCCACCCAGCCCGACGACCCCGCCCAGCCCGACGACCCCACCGCTCCTGCTCCCGACCCGGCCCCGGCGACCGCCGAGGGGAGGCCGGATGCGGCGACGGCCGGCCCGACCGGCAGCCCGGGGACGGATGGCGCGGTGGCCGAGGAGCCCCCGACGGCGCCTGACGCCGGCTCGGAGGCGCACGGCGCCGGTGCGGCGACGCCCGGCGACGGCGAGACCGCTCCCCACGCGAGCGCGACGGCGGACGGCGGCGACCCGGAGGTCGCGGCCGGTCCCGCCCAGCCGGAGAGCGCCGCGACCGAGGAGGGGAACCCCGCTTCACCGGCGGCCGACCAGCCCGCGCCCCCGGCCTCCGCGGACCCGCAGCCTTCGGCCTCCGCGAACCCGCAGGCTTCGGCGCCCGCGGACCCGCAGGCCGACCCGCAAGCACAGACGGGGACGCGGGCCGAGGCCACCTCGCCCGCTTCCACGCTGACGGCCATGCCGGCGGGGGTCAGGGCCAGGGCGGCGCTGCTGGACGCTCTGAGCGCGAACTTCCCCGGCGCGGTGGTCGGTCCCACCGGCGACCTGATCGTCCCGAACGGCGACGGTCACCGCATCATCCCCGCCGCCACCATGGCCCGCGTCCGCACGGCGCTGGACATGCGCGCCACCGAGGTGAGGAACCAGACGGACCTGCAAGTGGAGGCGGCCGCCCTGCTGCTGGTCGCCCAAGCCGACGACACGCTGTCGGCCCCGGCCCCGGCCCCGAGCACAGCCCCGGCCCCGGCCCCGGATGCCGCCCCCGACACAGCCCCGGACACGCCCGGCCCCTCACGGGAGCCGGCGCTCACCTCCAGGCCCGGCACGGTCACCTCCAGGCCCGTCCCCGGCACCGGGTACGTGCCCGACGCCCGCCAGGGCCCCGACCTGACCGTCGACGAGGCGCGTGACGGCACCGCCGACCTGACCCCGGACCACTTCCTCAACGACAACGAGGACGTGACCGGCCTGACCTGGTCGCCGGGCGGCGAGACCCTGGTGGTCAGCACGGAGACGGGCGGCACCCAGCACTTCCGCCCCGTCGTCGGCGGCCTGGACCCCGCCCTCATGGGCCAGACCGAGCTGAGGTCGGGCACGGCCGAGGACCCGCACATCGTGCACCTCGCCCCCCGCATGGCCTCCGACCAGCTCCCGAGGGTCTGGCTGCACGAGATCACCGACACGCTGCAACGGCTGGCGGCGGACAGGGGGAGGCCGCAGCAGGGCATCCTGCGCAGGGCGCTCAAGCCGGCCCGCCCCACGCGGGACGACTGCGTGCCCGCCAGGCGCAACGAGCTGGCGTACCTCACCGAGCAGTGGCACCGGGCGAGCACGATGCCCGAGAGGCGCCGGCTCGCGGTGGACATCGACGGCGTGCTCCGCGAGCTGCGCGAGCACGGCGACACCCCGCCACCACCGCCCTGGGCACCGGCCCAGGACGG
This sequence comes from Nonomuraea sp. MTCD27, assembly GCF_041950495.1. NCBI lineage: Bacteria > Bacillati > Actinomycetota > Actinomycetes > Streptosporangiales > Streptosporangiaceae > Nonomuraea > Nonomuraea sp. MTCD27. Next base: position 157,186 of record NZ_JBGNUW010000007.1, read on the forward strand.
GCGCCCGGCTCACGCGCCGCCGGTGCCGGCCCCGGCGCAGGGAGAGCTTCCGGCAGCCGACGACCTGCGCGCCCTCATCGCGGCCCTGCAGGCGGCGGAGCAGGCACTCCAGCAGCAGGTCACCACGAAGGAGGAGAGCGCGAAGAGCGCGGGGGAGCAGGCGAAGGCGTCCGGCCGCGCGGGCCGCAGGACGCTGAACCACCACGACAGCGGCCGGCACGAGCGCGCCCGCAAGGCCAGGCGGGAGACCCGCGGCCACCGGGCCACGCAGGCGCGGCACACCAGGATCGCCCAGGCGTACGCCGCCGCCCTGGAGGAGGCCACCCGGACGCGGGAGGCGTACGAGCGCCTGCTCGCGGCCGTCAACCAGGTCGCGGCGGCCAGCCGGCCGGCGCCGCCGAACCAGGCCGCGGCGCCCGTCTGGCCTGGTGGGGTGGGCATGGCCGACATCGCCGCCTCCCTGGCGGCGGAGGCCGAGCGGCGGCACCGGCGGTATCTGGACGCGCTGGCCGCCGCGCTGCCGCAGGAGGTCGCCCTGTCCGCGGCGATGCCCACCGGCAGGATGGCCCATCTCGGCGCGCTCACCGGCACCGTCAACGAACTCCTGGAACGCGACGGCATCGCCAAGCGGTTCACCCCCGACGAGCTGGAACGGGCCTTACGCGCCGACTTCCACAAGGTCGTCTCCGCCGACGGCGTGGTGCTGCGCGTCGGCCAGGGCAAGGCGGCGGCCGAGCTGCGGATCAAGCTGGCCCTCGCCGACCTGGTCGAGGTGATCGACCCGGCCGTGAAGGCGTCCGAGATGATGGTGGGCATCTTCTTCCAGGCCGGCCGCACGGTCAGCGCCACCGAGTCGGGCAGCGCCAGCGTGCCCCTCGGCTTCAACACCGCGGTGCTGGCGCAGCTGCTGCCCGAGGGCGAGTGGCCGCGGACGGCGGTCGAGCTGCTGGGCGTCGGCGTCGGGGTGAGCGCCGGGCGCAACTGGTCGGCGTCGGGCGGGGCGGGCACGTTCGCGCAGGGCGGTTCGGTCTCCGACAACCGGAGCGAGTCGCTGCTGTTCGACGCGGCGGCCACGTGGACGGTCTCGCTCCGTACGGGGCGGGACGGCGAGTGGCGGAACACCACCACGGTCAGCTCAGGCGTCCCCGGCGACACGGCCGCCCAGCGGTTGTGGGTCTCGCACTCCTACACCGACCAGGCGCCCCGCAAGCGGGCCTGGATCGACGACGCCAGGCGGACCCCCGTCATGCCCAACCACGTCGTCACCGGCATGACCGGCCTGGAGGACGCCCTCGACACCCTCATGGGCCGGCTCGGCGGCGACTTCGCCCAGATCGGCTCGAACGCCAACGGCCACCTGCGCACGTTCGTCACCGAGGAGCTGCCCAGCCGGTTGCGGGAGGCGGTCAACGGCGGGTTCGACCGCGTCCTCGCCGTGGACGGCGAGCCGCTCGCCCGGATCCACGTCAAGACCGACGTCGTGCTGGTGGCCTCCCAGCCGGTGGGCGCGCCGAGCGACGCCGAGTGGGAGGAGGAGGTGCTCGTCGACTTCGCCGCGGCGCCGGGCGGGTCGTCGTTCGGGGGTTCGCTGGAGGGCAACCTCTCCGCCGGGTTCAACCACCCTGGGCTGGCCGAAGTGGACGTCCTCGGCGACATGGCCCAATACCTCCCGAAGCTGGGGCCCAAACTCAAGGGCAGCAGGGCGGCGTCGCAGTCGTACTCGGCCACGGCCAACGGGCAGGCGATCCACCCGAGCGTGCACCGGAAGACCCGGAACACGCAGGGCTACCGGCTGGAGCTGCGGCACACGTTCACCGTGGAGAAGGTCGGCGACCGCCCCGTCAAGCTCCCCCCGATGCGCAGCACCGCGCTCGTACGCATGCAGGAGTCGGCCGCCTACCGCTTCGGCCTGCCCGTCGACGCCGCGGCGCTGATCCGCCAGGACGGCAGGACGCTGACCGGCCCCGACGGCAACGAGGTGCTGCGCGGCGATCCCCGGCCGGTGCCGATCAAGGGGCGTAGGAGCGAGCTGCCCGAGTGGCTCGGCGACGGCCCGGGCCAGATGCGCGGCTCCGGACCGGCCCTCGTACAGGAGATCAAGGGGCTGGACGGGCTCACCCGGTCGGTGCTGGACCAGCTCGCCGGGCACGGCGTCGTGCCCAAGGTCGTCGGCGGCGTTCCCCAGTACGACGGCAACGCCCTCGTGCGGGCCAGCCAGATCCTCAACCAGCAGGAGATCGTCACGCAGCTGTCCGAGCACCGGCTGCGGACCGCCTACGACCAGATCGCGCAGGACGGCATTCTCGTCGACCTGGTGCTGCACGGCCGCAACCGCGCCCCGGAGCACTACACGGTGCGCGTGTCGCTCCAGCAGGACTTCAGCAACCGGGGGACGTACGTGGGGGTGACCGACACGGAGTCGGTGGTCAACCTCGACATCGGCACGGACACCTCGGCGCGCGCCATCAGCCGGTCCAGGACGTACGGGGGCAATCCATCCCTGAGCGAGAGCGACGGCCCCGACGAAGGCCAGGACGGCCTGTCGCACGAGGTGGGCGTGAACGGCGGCGGCAACCGCACCCGTACGGCGGGTTCCAGCACCGGCAGCACCGTCAACATCGTGACGCTGTCGGAGAGCACCGGCCCTGTCGCGATCTTCGACGTCGACCACCAGCTCTTCGTGGACCTGCTGCACGACGGCAAGACCACGTCGCTGGACTCCCGCCCGGGCAGCGCCCGGCTGGCCCTCGCCGCCGACCTCCTGCCCCCGGACAACCCGTCGGCGGCGGCCCCGGCGGCGGCCCCGGCGGCGGCCTCGGTGGGCAGGCCGACCCCGAAGCTGCTCAGCCGGGCGACGCTCCTGCACCTGGACGTGCGCGGCTTGATGGACGCCGCGCGGCAGGTGGTGCCGAGGGCGATGCGGGACGACTCGCTTCCCAAGGCCAAGCGGGGCGACGTACGCGCCGCGATCCTGGCCCTGCTCGCCGAGGAGCCGCGCAACGGCTACCAGGTCATCCAGGAGATCGCCGAGCGCAGCGAGGGCGGCTGGACGCCCAGCCCGGGCGCCGTCTACCCGGCGCTGCAGCAGCTCATCGACGAGGGCCTGGTGGTCGCGGAGGAGAACGAGGGGCGCAAGACCTTCCGTCTCACCGAGGAAGGCCGCAACTACATCAAGGCCCCCGCGTTCCACCACTTCGCGGCGTTCCTCAGCGTGCGGAACCTGATCTCCCACCCCGAGCTGTTCGAGACGCCGATCAGCACCGACGTCGGCATCCGCCCGGAGGGCGTCGGGCCCACGCGCTCGTCGCTGTCGGTGGCGGGCGAGATGGGCGACGCGCAGTACGTGGGCGTCATCGACCACGTGATGGGGCGCATCATGTTCGGGCTGGGCACCGCCGGCGTGTCGTGGGGCGGGTCGTCCGGCCTCTCGATCGGCGCCTCGGTCGGCGGCGGCGACCTGGACGGCGGCGGCACGTCCAGCGACGGCGGCACGCTCTCGCTGCCCTCGCGGTCCGGCGGCACCTCGACCTCGACCTCCGTCCTGGACATCTGGGGCACCGAGGAGCTGACGATCGAGTTCGGCCGGCAGTACCTCCTGCGCGCCGACGTGAACCTCACCCTCACCGGCTCCGAGAGCACCGCGAACGCCATGCCGACGGAGGGGGACCGGATCCCGCTCACCTCCCGCGGGTCGGCCCCGGCAGCGGGCGGCGCGCTGTTCTCCATCCCCGAGTACGACGCGCTGTGCATGTACGCCGACGGCGAGCTCCGGCTCCCGCTCGCCCTGGTCGCCGAAGCGGTCGAGCGGTTCCGCAACGGCAGCCTGACCCTGGACAGGACCCTCGCCGTGCCGCTGGTCCAGGCGTACGTCAAGGCCCTGACCGAGGCGCGGGCCCGCGGCGAGGACGTGGGGATCGGCGCGCAGCACGACCCCAAGAGCCTGCTCAAGGCGCTCAAGGACGTCGCGGGGCTCGGCCCGGCCGCCACCAATGTCCGGCAGGGGGAGGCCGAGCAGCGGCTCGACCAGGCACTCGGCTCGGCGCTGGACCAGATCGCGCGCGCCGAGGACGTCGTGCTGGCCCCCCAGTACGAGAACGCCATGGGCCTAAGCGTGGTGGAGTCGTTCGACCTGACCGACGGCCAGGGCGAGCAGGTCCACCTGCTGAACGCGGTGCTGGACGCTGTGAACGCCGCCGTGCCGGGCGCCGAGGAGGGCACGCCGACGCTGCGAAAGGAGCTGAGCGTCGACTTCGCCGGTGACCGGGGGCAGATCCACATCCCCGACATGTGGTCGCCGGGCGGCTTCGAGAAGAGCTACCACGTGCACACCGGCGCGCAGGCCGACCAGGCGGAGGTGGTCACCGTACGGGTGCGCCTGGAGCCCGCCGAAGGCGCCGACCCCCGCCGCGCGACGCTGGTCGGCCACACGTCCGACTCCGGCATCATCATCCAGCGCTACCGCTACACCGACCGGTCGCACACGGAGGCGTACAACGGCTCCTACTCGGCCGGCGTCGACGGGTCCGCCGTGGACGACGGTGACGGGGGCGGCGGCGGACTGTCCACGGACCGGGGCCGCTCCTACTCCAGCTCCACCAACGAGCAGGGAACGAGGCTGCAGCGGATCGGCCTGTTCAACGGGCTCAACCGGGTGCGGCAGGACATGACGCTCGTCATCGAGGTCGAGCGCCGGTCGGCCCGCACGCGTACGCTGCCGGGCGCGTCCCGCATGCCCCGCACCGCGGCCGCGCTCCGGGCCGCCGCCGAGCGCGTCCTCCGCCGGCCCCGCCCGGCCCCCCGGAGGTACGACGCCGCCCTCGTACGCCGCCTCCCGACCGGCATGAGCAGGCCCGCCAGTGAGGACCCCGGGCCGGTCACCACCGCGACCGACCCCCGTCGGGTCGAGCTCCACCCCGGCCACTTCCCCGAGACCCTGCGGGAGGACCCGGGCCGGCCCACGCTGCTGGAGATCGTCACCGCCCGGCTGGCGAAGATGCTCGGCGCGGACACCATCACCGAGCGCCGGGCCGAACTGGTCGCCCGGCTGTCGCCGTCCGCCCTGATCACCGGCTTCGAGCGGATGACCGGGCCCGACGGGGACCTCGTCGTGTCGGTGGCCAGGCAGAAGTTCCGGAACCAGGGCGCCGACGTCACGATCGGCGCCCGCCTGTCGGACTTCACGATCGTGGCCGGGCCGTTCGACGCGGAGAAGGGCGAGGTGGACAGGAAGGCCGACGCCCAGAACGTCTCCGTCTCCCGCAGCCGCGTCCTGCCCGTCGGGCTGAGCGGCGGCACGAAGATCGGCGACCTGGGCATCGACATCGGCGCGCGGGCCGGCGAGCAGGCGTCGGAGAGCGTGAACGACCATCACGGCGGGCGTCGCGAGCGCAGCAAGTTCGAGAAGAGCAAGGCGTACACCGTCCGGCTCCGCGTGGACTACGACCTCACCTTCCGGTACGTGACCCGCACGCGCGACGGCAACGTCCGGCCCGTCGGCGACCCGGTGCACATGCCCGGCGCCGCCGCCGGCGAGGTGGACGTCACCCTCTTCGGGGACGAGATCGAGGAGCTGCGCTCCCGGATGGAGTCGGGTGTCCGGCTCGGGGCCGAGCCCGCGGGGCTGGGGACGTTCCGGTTCGTTCCCGAGAGCGGCCGGAAGGGGCTGATCCAGGTCCTCGGGGACGCGCGGATCGCGGCCCGCGAGCGCGGGGCGGTGGCGCTGGTGGCCGTGCACGAGCCGGGCGGCCTCCGCCGCTACCGGGCCGCCCCCGACGGTACGGTGCGCAACGAGTCCCCGGACGGCGGCTTCGCCGAGGCGTTCGCCACCCTGCCCCCCGACCTCCTCGCCGCCGCCGACCGGCAGAATCTGGACCTGCGGCACGTCTTCCTGAACTCCCAGGAGGAGGGCACCTTCGTCCGGCAGGTCGCGGTCGAGCTGGAGGCCCGGAACGCGCGCCCGGCCGCACCCGATGCCCCGGCCTGGCCGGCCGCCTCCGGGCCGTCGCACGCGCCGGCCGGCGGCAGCGTCGCCCAGGGGCTGACACCCCCGTCGGTGACCTCCCCGGCCCTGCCCGGCACTCCCTTCGACGCCGCGGCCCGCCCGGAGGGCGCTCCCGCGCTGACCCTGGCCGAGGTACGCGGCCAGGACGTGTCCCCGGCCGACTTCGGCGGCGCCGTGGCGAACCTGCGCTGGTCCGGGGCCGACCGGCTCCTCATCCAGCTCCCCGCCACGGCCGACCAGCACGTCCGCGTCCTGGTGGAGGACCCGGGCGCGGGGCTCACCGGCCGTACCGAGCTGCGGTCGGGCACCGCGCAGGACCCGCACGTGCTGCGGATCGGGCCGCGCGTGGACCCGCACGTGGTGTCGTCCGTGCTCGTGCACGAGATCTCGCACGTCGCCCAGGAACGCGCCGCGGCGGCGGCCGGGGCCCGGCAGGGGGTGGTCAGGGCGTCGCTGTCGGAGCACCACGCCGTCGAGGGCACCGACCACTGCCTGACCCCACGGATGGACGAGCACGCGCACCTGTCGCGGAAGTGGCGCGCGGCGGCGGATCCGGCGACCCGGGAACGGCTCGCCGAGGCCATCACCGCCATCGCCGCCGACCTCGAACGCCGCGGCCACACCCCGCCCCCACCCCCGTGGGGCTCCCGCGCACCGGCCGCCGCCGTCCTTCCGGGACCCGCCGACGGCCCCGCGCCCTTCGGGCCGGGCGGGGTGGACCCCGCTCGTTCCGGGATCGCCGGGCTGGCCGGCGTCGCGGGGGTCGCCTCGATCGCGCCCGGGGGCCGATCGGGCGAGTTCACGGTGACAACGGGCAGCGGCGGCTTCACGCTGGAGGTCGTGCCCGCACCGGGCGCGGCCGAGGTCACCGTACGGTCCCGTGCTCGCGACCGGCTCGTGCTGGAGATGCCGCCCGACGGCGGTCCCCAGGCGATGATCGCCGTCGCCGCCGAGGTGGCGGGACACGCCGCGAGCCCGGGCACGGATGGCGCGCCGAGGCTCGGGGCCCAGGACGCGGCGACGCTCGCCCGGCTTCGCGGCCTGATCACCGCCATCGCGCAGGCCCACGCCGCCCCGAACCACCGCCGGTCCCTCGCCTCCGCCCTGAACGGCGAGCCGCTCCAGCCCGGGTCACTCGCCTCAGCCTTGAACGGCGAGACGACGCCATCGCGCCCGGCGGCCTCCGCCCTGAACGGCGGGGGCGGCGCCACGCCCACACTCGCCTCGATGCTGCGGGCCGAGGTCGAGCGGGCAGGGCTGGCGGACGGGCAGCCCGGGGCGGCGGCCAGGCTGGTGGCGCTGGCCCGGGCAGGCGAGCTCGCCCCCGAGCACGTCGCCGCGCTGCGCGGCCCCGCGGCACTGCCGGAGATCGCCGCCGCCAAGGCCGTCGAGCGGGGCGCGGCGCTCATGGGCGCGCGCGTCCGCACCTACGGCCCGGGCCTGCTGGACATCGAGGTCCCCGGCCACCCGCCCATCCCCGTGGACATCCGCCCCACCCCCACCACCCCCACCGGGCCCGTTGCCGACCAGGGCGTGCTGACGTACCAGGTGGATGCCCGGCGCACTATCGGTGCGAATGAGCGTGCGGCCGCCGCGGAGGCCGCGGCCGCCGTCGCCCGGGTGCGGGGTGTGGCGGTCGAGGAGCATCGGAGGCTGGCCGAGCTGCACGAGGCCGTGCGTCAGGTTCGGTCGGCCACCGCCGCTCAGCGGCCGGGACGGCTGGGCGTGCTGCACGACCTGGCCACCGCCGCCCCCGCCGGGCTCGTCCCCGCGCCTCTCGCCGCCGACCTGGCCAAGCTGCTCGACGGCTCGCGCCCCGGGACCCGGCACGCGTACTGGGACCGCATGCGCGCCCTCAGCGGCGGCACCGGGCTGCTGCCGCCGGAGGAGGAGTGCCGGTGCCCCGAGGACGGCCCGTGCGGGTGCGGCCTCCGGGCGCGCTCCCGCACCGTGCGGGCATGATGGGCGGGGCAGGACGAGCGGGCAGGGCGAGCGGGCAGGACGGGCGGGCATGATGGGAAGCCCCGAGGAGAGGACGGTTATGACCTTCGCGGTAGCACGGACGAGGGATGAGGCGCATCTCTACCTCGACCTGCACCCGTGCGCGTGCGGCTCGGTCGACACGACCTGGGACAGCGGCCTGGTCAGCGCCGAGGGCGCGCTGGCCAACCGCTACGCCGGCACCTGCGGGGAGTGCGGCAGCCCGCGCGAATACCTGTTCGGGCTGCCGGAGCGCCCGGTGATGCCCGCGGGCTACCCGACGTTCGGGGGCGGTGAGCCGTCGCAGCTCCTCGACGCGGGGGAGTGGCTGTGGGTGGCCGATCTGACGGCGGGCAACGTGCCGGTGGACGACGAGGCCGAGGCCCGTCGCACGCTGGCGGTGGCGAGCGCGGCCGTCGAGGAGGTCGTCAAGTTCATCCCGCCGGGCGCGGACGAGGTGCCCGACGACGGGTTCTGGTCGCTGCGGGGGCAGGAGGTGCGGGCGGCCGAGCCCGGCAGGTTCCAGCTCGACCGGCTGCTGATCGTCCGCGACACCTACCGGGACCTGGCGGCGCGGCATGCCTGAGCGCGGCCTGGCGCGCTCCCTCGTGGAGGCGTACGTGCACCTCGACCTGACCGCCTCCGGCGGCTCGGGGCGGGCGGAGGTGACGGACGAGCGGGACGGCTGGCTGGTGCGCGCCGGCGGCGTCGAGGTGCTCGTCCCGTACGAGGCCGAGGACGCGGCCAAGCACGAGGGCGCCACGTTCGGCACGGGCCTGTCGGAGCTGCTCGACCCGGGCCAGTGGGTCCTGGTCGGCGCCACGTACGCGAGCAGGGCCCTGGAGGGAGGGCTGTTCTACGCGGCCGACCCGTCGGACCCCGAGCGGTTCGACGCCGTCGCCACGGACTGGAGCTTCGCCGCCGACGCCATGGCCGAGGCGCTGAAGTTCCTCCCGGAGGGCGCCGCCGAGCTGCCTCCGGAGGCGTTCTGGACGGAGATGGGCAGGTCGGCCCGCGACGCCGACCCGGGCCGCTTCACCAGGGCGAAGCTGGAGAGCGACCTGGCCTTCTACCGCCAGAGCCTGGACGACTTCCATCGCCTCCACGCCGGCTGATCCGGGGCCCGCCACCGCCCCGAAGACCATTACACGGCTTTTCGGCCGGGCTTGCTCTGATGGCGCCACCTGATCGACAGCGAGGGCATCCTGATGAGCGAGCCTTCGTCTCCGGGATCGCGGCGGGCCCTGTTCGGCGTCGCCGCCGCGGGCGGCCTGGCGGGTGCGGCCCTGCCGGCCGTCCCGGCGCGCGCCTCGTCGGACGCGGTCTCCTGGGGCGATCGCGGAATGGGCGAGCTTCCACGGGGACGGCGGCAACCGTGCGGGTGCGCGGGGAACGGATCAGCGCGCTGCCCGAGTACTGGGGAACGTCCCACCGGCGGCCGAGTGACTAGCGGCGGCGTGGCGCGTACGGGGGCAGCGCGGTGAAGTCGAGGTCCGCGTCGGGCCAGCGCCGGCGCAGCGCTGCGGCCAGCCGGCGGCACAGCCCGGCCAGCCGGGGCAGGGACCGGTGGTCGTCGGCGGTGCCGGCGGCGGCCTCCAGGGTCGCGATCAGCTGCGCCCGGCTGTCGTCTCCCGCCGGTCGGCCGTCCAGCGCCGGCAGGCGCGACAGACGGGCCAGCGCCCACGACACGCACGCCGCCGCCAGCCCCAGGCCGTAGCGCCGCTCGTCCTCCGCCTCCGGGACCCCGGCCGCCAGCGCCCGCCGGTAGACCTCACCCGGCGGCCGGACCGACAGCCAGGCCGGGCCCGGCACGTGCAGGCAGACCGCGTCGTGCAGGGCGTGGGTGAAGCCGGCGAACTCGAAGTCGATCAGCCGCGCGTCGGCCGGCCCGCTCCCGTGCACCAGCACGTTGTTCGCCTCCGGATCGCCGTTGCTGAGCACGAGGAACGGCCCCGGATCCGCCAGCTCCGCCCGCGCCAGCCCCAGCTCCCGCGCCACCCCGCCGCTGACCGGCACCCCCAGCTGCTCGGCGTGCGGCACCCGCTCCAGCCTGTGGACACGGCCGAGCCGGTCGGCGGCCGGATCGACCGGCCCGAGCAGGCTCCGGCGCCGGTAGTACGTCTCCGCGTGACCGGCGGTGAGCGCGCCCAGCTCACCGCGGATCCGGGCGAACGCGGCCAGCCGCTCCGCGTGCGCCCCCGCCCCGTCGCGGCGCAGCAGCCCGTCCAGCGCCGTACGGGGAGCGAGATCCTCCAGCGCCACCCGCCCGCCCGGCAGATCCTCGGCCAGCACGCGGGGGGCCAGGCGAGCCCCGAGATCCTCCGCCAGGAACCTGAGCGCGGCCACCTCCGTACGCAGCCGCCACCCTTCGCTGTGCGTCGCGGCGGCGTGGGGCCCCATCCACTTGACGATCACCGACTCGTCGCGGTCGGTGCGGGCACGGGCGACCCTCCACGGCTCCAGCCTGGTCCACTCCACCACGTTGAGCACCGCCACAGCCTACCCAGCAGTAAATCATGTATATCTGGTAGGAAATGTTGACTTAGTCGGGCGGGGCTCGTAACTTCGAGGTCATGAGCCCGGGTCCCCGCGACGACCAGAGGACCAGCCACATGCCTCCTCCCTCCAAGACCCCGAAGAGAGCGGCACTCGCCGTGCTCGCCCTGCTGGCCGTGACCGCCTGCGCCGCCCGGCCCGGCGAGAGCGCGACCGAGGGCGGCCTGGCGGCCGACGCGCCGCTGCCCACCGCCGTGCCCGAGGGCACCAAGCTGATCGTCGGAGATCCCCAGACCAAGGTGGCGCTCCAGCTCTCCGGCGAGATCGACAAGTTCTCGTTCACCGTCGAGTGGGCCAACCTCAGCGGCGGCCCGCAGACCAGCGAGGCGTTCCGGGCCGACGCGCTGGACGTCGGCGCGGTCGCCGAGATCCCGGCCATCCACGCCACCTGGACCGGCCTGCCCGTGAAGATCGTCGCGTCCAGGTTCCGCAAGGACCCGATCGAGCACCCCACGTACGAGCTCGGCATCGCCCCGGGCGTGAGCGTGCGGACCCTGGCCGACCTGCGCGGCAAGAAGATCGCCTACAGCCCGGGCCAGGCCCAGGGCGCGCTGGTGCTCAAGGTGCTCGAGAAGGCCGGGCTCACCAAGGACGACGTCACCTTCGTCGAGCTGCCGAGCACCGGCGACGTCTACCCCAACGCGCTGGCCTCCAAGCAGGTGGACGTGGCGCCGATCGGCGGCGTCAACATCAAGCGCTACACCGCCAAGTTCGGCCGGGACGGCGCCACGACCATCCGCCACGGGCTGCGCGACGACCCCGGCCACCTCTACGTCCGCACCGCCACGCTCCGCGACCCGGCCAAGGCCGCCGCCATCCGCGAGTACGTCGCGGCCTGGGCCCGCGCCGCGCGCTGGGTCCACGAGCACCCCAAGGAGTGGATCGAGGGCTACTTCGTCAAGGACCAGGGCCTCACCGCCGCCGACGGGCAGTACCTCGTCGACCTGGCCGGCGAGCCCGACATCCCGGCCGACTGGTCGCAGGCCATCGCCCGGCACCAGGAGACCATCGACATCCTGGCCGCCGAGACCGGGAACCCGCCGCTGAAGGCCGAGGACCTGTACGACCTGCGCTACCAGGCCGTGGGCGCGGAGGCGATCAAGGACGGCGCCCAATGACGCCGCCGCTGGACCACCGGCCCGCGAAGGACCGCCGGCCCGCGAAGGACCGCCGGCCCGCGAAGGGTGATGCCCGATGACGCTGCTCGACGCCCGTCCCGCGACCCCCGCCCGCGTACGCGCCCGCCGCCGCCTCAGACCCGGCCGCCCGATCAAGCTCGGCTTCCTGCTGGGCCCGCTCCTGCTCCTCGCCCTCTGGACGGCCGCCTCGGCCACCGGCCTGCTCGACCCCCGCTTCCTGTCCGCCCCCTGGACAGTGATCACCACCGCCGCCGAGCTGACCGGCACCGGCCGCCTGCCGGACAACCTGCTGACCTCGGTGGGCAGGGTCGCGCTCGGCCTGGCCGTCGGCGTGCCGCTCGGCCTCGCGCTCGCCCTCGTCTCCGGCCTCAGCCGCTGGGGCGAGGCGATCATCGACGGCCCCGTCCAGATCAAGCGGGCCGTCCCGTCGCTGGCCCTGATGCCGCTGCTGATCCTCTGGCTGGGCATCGGCGAGGTCATGAAGGTCACCGTCATCGCCGTGGGCGTGCTCGTGCCGATCTACATCCACACGCACAACGGCCTGCGCAGCATCGACAGCCGCTACGTGGAGCTGGCCGAGACGGTCGACCTCGGGCGGGCCGCGTTCATCCGGAAGGTGGTGCTGCCGGGGGCACTGCCGGGCTTCCTGCTCGGGCTGAGGTTCGCGGTCACGACGGCCTGGCTGTTCCTGGTCGTGGCCGAGCTCATCAACTCCACCAGCGGCATCGGCTACATGATGGACCTGGCGCGCACGTACGGGCAGACCGACGTGATCCTCGTCGGCATCGTGCTGTACGGCCTGCTCGGGCTGTTCTCCGACGCCGCCGTCCGGCTCGTGGAGAGGAGGGCGCTGTCGTGGCGACGGACGTTGGCGAGCTGATCCGCGTCCGGGGCCTGACCCGCGGGTACGGCGACCGTACCGTGCTCGACGGCCTGGACCTGGAGCTGGCGCCCGGCGAGTTCGTGGCGCTGCTCGGCCGCAGCGGCTCGGGCAAGAGCACCCTGCTGCGGGCGCTGGCCGGGCTGGACGGCGACGTGGCGGGCGGCGGGACGGTCGAGGTTCCCGGCGAGGTGTCGGTGGTCTTCCAGGACGCCAGGCTGCTGCCCTGGCAGCGGGTGCTGCCCAACGTGATCCTCGGCCTGCCCGGGGCGGAGCGGCGCGGCCGGGAGAGCCTGGCGGAGGTGGGGCTCGCGGGGCGGGAGCGGGCCTGGCCGAACGAGCTGTCCGGGGGCGAGCAGCAGCGGGTGGCGCTGGCGCGCTCCCTCGTACGCGAGCCCCGCCTGCTCCTGGCCGACGAGCCCTTCGGCGCCCTCGACGCCCTGACCAGGCTCAGGATGCACGGCCTGCTGCGCCGCCTGTTCGAGCAGCACCGCCCGGCCGTGCTCCTGGTGACCCACGACGTTGACGAGGCGATCGCGCTGGCCGACCGCGTGCTCGTGCTCGACGACGGCAGGATCGCGGCCGAGCAGCGGCTCGACGCGGGCACGGACCCCGCCGGGACCCGGGCCGAACTCCTGCGGGCGCTCGGGGTGACCCAGGACGGACGACGGGAGAAATCCACGTGAGGCGACTTGAGCGGGGGCCGGGCCGGGTGGAGCATCGTCACTACGGGGGCCCCGCACCCGGGGGTGCGCGGGTTCGCCGAGGCGGTGAGCGCTGTGGGACAGTTGTGAGGGCGACGCGCCGGTCATCGACCGCCGGGACCGGCTCGCCGATACGCGGCATCCTCGGTTTTCCGATTATTCCTACTCAAGTTATGGGAAAATAGGGCCATGAGCCTGGAAGAGACGCGCGCGTCCAGCGCCCGTGCCGACTCCCCGCTGACCGCCGCCATCCTGGCCGGCAGGTGGATCCGATCGGCCGCGATCGACGACGAGCGCGGACGGCGGTGGCTGGCCAATCCCGACTCGCGCGGCGCGTCGGCGGTCACCCCCGAACCCTGGTCCCTCTACTCCGGGGCGGCCGGCATCGTGCTGTTCTTCCTGGAGCTGGCCGCCGCCACGGGACATGACGCGTATCTCGACGACGCCCGGGCCGGCGCCCGCCGGCTCGCCGCCACCTGGCGCGAGCAGGAGGACCTGTCCCTCTACCACGGGCTGACCGGCGTGATGATCGCCCTCATGGAGGCGGGCTGGACGCTCGGCGAGGCGGAGTTCGAGGCCGAGGCGGCGGCGATCGCCGACCTGATCGTGAGCCGGGGCCGGGCCCAGGGCGACGGGGTGCAGTGGTCGCGGGATCCGGCGCAGCGCGGCGAGGGCGGCATCATCCTCGGGCTGCTGCGGGCCGCCACGCATCTCGGCGTGCCCGCCTACGAGGCGGCGGCGGTCGAGGCGGGCCTGCGCATCGCCCGGCTGCCGGTGCCGGGGCACCGCTTCGGCGACTGCGCGGACCTGCCGGTCGACGCCGTCACGCCCGGCTTCCTGGCCGGCACGTCCGGCACCGCGTTCCTCCTCGCCCGCCTGTACGGCGTGACGGGCGAGGAGCGCTTCCTGCACGCCGCGCGCAGCGGCGCCGCCTTCGTCCGCGAGGTCAGCGTCGTGACCGGGGCGTGCGCGGTGGTGCCGCACCACGTGCCGCACGCCCGCGGCCTGCACTACCTCGGGTTCTGCTCCGGGTCGGCGGGCGTGGCCCGGATGTTCTACGAGCTGCACCGGGTGGGCGGTGAACCGGGCGACCTGGAGTGGGCGGAGCGGCTGGCCCGCGGCATCGTGCGCAGCGGGGTGCCGCGGCGCCGTACCGAGGGTTACTGGAACGTCGCCTGCCAGTGCTGCGGCACGGCCGGTGTGATCGAGCTGTTCGTCGGCCTCTGGGCCGCGACCGGCGACGAGTCCCACCTCCAGTACGCCCGCACGCTCGCCGCCGACCTGATCGGCCGCGCCACCGACCACAACGGCCAGGGTTACCGCTGGTACCAGGCCTACCGGCGGCTGCGCCCGGGCGAGGTGACGGCCGACACCGGCTACATGGTGGGCGCGGCCGGCATCGGCGCCGCCCTGCTCCACCTGGACGCCGCCGGGCAGTCCGCCGACCCGCGCCGGGTCGTGCTCCTGCCCGACAACCCGTTCCCCGCCATCCCGCTGCCCGCCTCGGCCCTCGGCTGAGGGCCCAGGAGGCTCAGGAGCCTCAGGAGTACGCCTTCACCTCCAGCAGCCCGACCGACCCCGAGCCGCTCTGCAGGACCGCCCTGAGCCGGGTCGTGCTGACCGCGCCGAACGTCACCCGGTTGTAGGCGTTGACCGCGGTCGGGTAGGTGCCGGGGATGTCCGCGTACGCGGTGCCGTTCCAGTACTGCAGCTTCCACGAGGCCGGCAGCCGCACGCCGCCGTTGTCGTCGAAGAAGTACACCTCGGCCGAGCGCAGCGTCTGCGCGGACGGCCAGGTCAGCTCGGCCCACTGCGTGCCGGTCTGCGGCCACGTGCCCCAGCGGCGGTTGACCGTGTCGTTGGACGACGGCGGGTCGATGCCGTCGTTGAGCGCCGCGACGCTCTCCCAGGGCGAGGTGTAGGAGGCCGACGGCGTGGCGCCGGTGGCCAGGTTGGCGGCGGGGCTGCCGCCGACATTGAGGGTGAAGGCCCTGGTCACGGGGGCGCTGAGCCGGTCGTAGTCGCGGAGCTGGACGGTGAAGGTGGCGGAGCCGGCCGCGGTCGGGGTGCCCGTGATGGCGCCGGTGAAGCGGTCGAGGCTCAGCCCGGCGGGCAGCGCGCCGCCGGTGACCTGCCAGTCGTAGAACGGCACGCCGCCCCTGGCGGCCAGCGTGTGCTGGTAGGCGGTGCCCGGCGTGGCCTGGGGCAGCGAGGTGGTGGTGATGGACGGCTTGAGGAACGGGGTGAGGTTGCGGTTGAGCTTCCAGCCCGCGTTCTCGGCCACCAGCAGGGCCAGCTTGGTCAGCATCCACCTGCGGGTGGGGAACAGGTGGGTCCAGCCGCCGCTCTGGCCGCTGAGACGGTCCCAGTTGGGCTGGTCGCCCGGGATGTGGTAGCTGCTGTCCAGCGGCACCGCGCGGCCCTGGTACTCCACGACGTCGGGGTCGTTGCCGCCGCCCTGGACGTAGGAGCGCATCCCGGCCCAGTCGCTGTGGAAGGCGACGGAGTGGCCGTACTCGTGCATGACCAGGCCGTGCACGTCGAGCACCGAGCCCTGGATCTCCGTCCGGTACCAGTCCTCGTCGGCCAGTGAGGTGAACAGCTGCTTGTTCGCCTCGTCGTACTCGAGGATCATCGCCGTGGAGCGGTGCAGCGGGCCCGGGAGCTGCTGGCCGCCCCGGGTGCTGTAGCGGCCGTTGGCGGCGGGGTAGCCGGTCGAGTACGGGGTCTGGATGCCGCGGAAGAAGACGTACATGCCGTTGTAGGCGGTGTTGTTCGTGACGTTGATGGTGTTCTGCCAGTCGTTGCCCGGCAGGTGGTTGGGCTCGGCGCCGGCCGCGACGGTGTCGAAGGGCTGCATGTCGAAGAACCGGAACCAGTCCTTGACCGCCTCCTCGGCGGCCGTGCGCACGCCGGTGTCGTTGAAGTAGCCGGTGATGGTGTCGTAGCGGTAGTCGAAGGCGATCGGGAGCGACGGCTGCAGCGCCGTCTTCTCGTCCTGCTGCACGAAGATGGGCATGGACTGCTGGTACGTCGCCCCGCCCGCGTCCCTGATCGAGAGCCGCAGCGTGTGCTGCTCGTCGGCCCCGGGGCCGCGCTTGGAGTGGATGGCCAGCCGGAAGACCTTCTGCTCCGACGCGTTCGCGAACGTCAGCGTCTTGGTCGCGCCCGTGGCCGTGAGCTGGCTGGGCAGGTCCATCATCAGCCGGGACGTGCCCTCGGCCTTGAGGTCGATGGTGACGGGGAAGCGCACGTCGGCCGGCGGCCGGACGGTGAGCTCGACGTAGGGGTTGGCGAGGTAGCCCTGCCAGTCCACCAGCTTGACGCCGTAGGCGTTGACGGTCCTGCCGAACAGGTCCACGACCGTGGCGGTCGGGGCGGCGTGCGCGGGCGGTGGCGGCCCGGCGACGAGGAAGGACACGAGTAAGGCGGCCACGACGGCCAGTCGTCCCATGGCGGAAACCTTTCTCCCGGGGGTGCGCGGCGGCCCTCCTGGGCCACCAGAGCGAAAAAAATGAAAGGTTTTCGGAGCAAAGCTCACCGGCTGGAGGTCTGTCAAGGGCCTTTCATGGCTTGCAGCAACTGGCAACGTTCTGATAACGATGAAAGGTTTTCGGCCAATCCGGTTGCACCCGTCCCGGTCCTGCGGGAGCAAGGAGGGGCAACCGTTTTCCCGCGAGTGCGCCGCACACGCGGATCTATTGACTAGTGCTGTATCACATCTTACATTGCGGGCCAGGAAAACCTATTCCCAGTTTTCAGGGAGCACGATGTCTGACCTCAGGGACCGCGTCCGCGGCCCGCTGGCACCCTCCACCGGCGTTCAACGGCCACTGGGCATCGACGACGTCGAGATCGAGGGAGGTCCGTTCGGTCGCTGGCAGGCGATCAACCGGGAGGCGAGCATCCCGCTCGGCCTCGAACAGATGGAGAAGTCGGGCGCGGTGCCCAACCTGAGGCTGGCGGCGGGGGAGGGCGGCGGGTCCTTCCAGGGATACCGGTTCCAGGACTCCGACCTGTACAAGCAGCTGGAGGCGGTCGCCTGGGAGCACAGCCGGCTCCCGGACGACGCCTATCGCGCCTTCGTCGCCGAGTCGGCCGCGCTGCTGGCCCGCGCGCAGCGCCCCGACGGCTACCTGAACTCGCACTACCAGATGGTCAAGCCGGACAAGGTCTTCGCCGAGCTGGAGTACAGCCACGAGATGTACTGCGCCGGTCACCTCTTCCAGGCGGCCGTGGCCGCGGCGCGGGCCGGGTGCGGCGAGGAGCTGCTGGCCGTCGCGCGGCGGTTCGCCGACCTGCTGGTCGAGCGGTTCCTCGTCGGGGGCGACGACGGCATCGACGGGCACGCCGAGGTGGAGACGGCGCTGGTCGAGCTGTACCGGCTCACCGGGGAGCGGCCCTACCTGGAGCTGGCGAGCAAGCTGATCGACAACCGGGGCAAGGGCCTGATCGCCGACAGCGGCATGGGGCCGCTCTACGCCCAGGACCACCTGCCCGTACGCGCGGCCGACACCGCGGTCGGGCACGCCGTGCGCCAGCTCTACCTGGAGGCCGGCGTCGTGGACGTCGCCGTCGAGACCGGGGACGAGGAGCTGCTGGCCTGCTCGATCCGCCGGTGGGAGGACCTGGTCGCCACCAAGACCTCCATCACCGGCGGGCACGGCTCGCGCCACGACGGGGAGGCGTTCGGCGAGCGCTACGAGTTGCCGCCCGACCGCGCCTACAACGAGAGCTGCGCCGCCATCGCCGCCGTCCACTGGAACTGGCGGCTGCTGCTGGCCACCGGCCACGGCCGCTACGCCGACCTGATCGAGCGCACCCTCTACAACGCCTTCGCCGCCTCCACCTCCGCGGGGGGCACCCGCTTCTTCTACGTCAACCCGCTGCAGCGCCGCGCCGACCTGTTCGAGGACGCCTACCTGGGCCGGCGCCGGGAGTGGTTCGCCTGCGCCTGCTGCCCGCCGAACATCATGCGCCTGGTCTCCTCGCTCGGCCACTACGTCGCCACCACCGACGACGAGGGCCTGTCGGTGCACCAGTACGTGCCGGGCACGATCCGGGCCGGCGGCATCACTCTCGCCGTCGAGACGGACTACCCGTGGGACGGCCGCGTACGGTTCACGGTCCGCGCCACCCCGGGCGGCGAGTGGACGCTCAAGCTGCGCGTACCCGCCTGGAGCGCGCCGGGCGAGCTCACCCCGAACGCCGACGGGTACGCCGAGCTGCGCCGCGCCTGGAAGCCGGGCGACACCTTCACCCTCGACCTGGACCTGACGCCCCGCCTCGTCCTGCCGCACCGCAGGATCGACGCGCTCCGGGGCTGCGCCGCGATCGAGCGCGGCCCGCTCGTCTACTGCTTCGAGCAGATCGACCAGACCGCCGACCTGGAGGACCTGGCGCTGGTCCCGGACACCCGGCTGCGCGCCGTGCGGCGCGACCTGCCCGGCCTCGGCAGCACCGTGCTGATCGAGGCGGACGCCGTCCGCCTGCCGCCCGCGCCCCCCGAGGGCCTGCCGTACACCCCGCAGAACACCCCGCAGAACACCACTGCCCCCACCGACCTCCCGGCCCGCACCCCCGTCACCGTCACGGCCGTTCCCTACTACCAGTGGGACAACCGCGACGGCGGCGTGATGCGGGTCTGGACACCCCTCGCGTAAGGAACACGCACCATGAAGAGAAGAGACCTGTTGAGGATGGGCGGCCTGGCCGCCCTGGGCGCGGCCGCGGCGGCCTGTGGCTCGGGGGGCGGCACGGGCGCGGCGGGCGCCACCGAGCTGCAGTTCATGTACTGGGGCTCGACGTTCGAGAAGGCCGCCATCGAGAAGATGCTCAAGGCTTTCGAGCAGAAGAAGCAGGGCGTCAAGGTGAAGCCGGTCTTCACCCCCGACGAGTACGACGTCAAGCTCAACAGCCTGGTGGCCGGCGGCAAGACGCCGGATCTCGGCTACGTGCCGATGTCGATGTCCTTTCGCCTGGCCGAGCAGGGCAACCTGGTCAACCTGTTCCCGTACCTGCAGAAATATCCGCAGCTGGCCGGCTACCTGCCGGACGCCTACCTCTGGTACGGGTCGGACAAGCTGCACGGCGTGGCCACCGCCAACGAGATCGAGCTGCTGTGGTACAGCAAGTCGGCCATCGCGCAGGCGGGTGTCGCCCCGCCGCCCGCCGTGGCCTCCTCGGCCTGGTCATGGGACCAGCTGGTGGAGAACGCCTACAAGCTGACCGTCGACCAGAACGGCAAGCACCCGGACGAGTCCGGCTTCGATCCCAAGCAGGTCCGCCAGTTCGGCATCTCGATCAGCGTCACCTACGCCGCCGCCTGGTACGGCTTCCTGCGCAGCAACGGCGCCGACTTCGCCGACGAGGCCGGCAAGAAGTGCCTGCTGGACAGCCCCGAGGCGATCCAGGTGTTCCAGAACCTGCAGGACCTGATCTACAAGCACCGCGTCGCCCCCGGCCCCGGCCAGCTCGCCGCGACCGGCGACGACGTGCCGGGGACGAACATCCTGCTTAAAACCAAGCGGGTGGCGATGGTCGTGGACGGCCACTGGGCGCTGCTCGACATGAACGAGAGCAAGGTCGACTACGGCATCGGCGTGCTGCCCAAGTACGCCGAGCCGTTCACCACCTCGCAGGTGGCGGGCGCGTCCTCGGTGTTCAGCGGCACCAAGCACGTGGAGGAGGCGGTCGAGCTGTTCGCCTTCCACATCGACCCGCAATACGTGGACCTGTACAAGCAGGGCCTGTGGATGCCCCAGGAGCGCAAGTACTACGAGGACCAGGCCGCCATCGACTCCTGGACGAAGAACGACGGCCATCCGCCGGAGTTCCGGACGGCGGTCGTCGACTACGCCCGCGACCACGGCGTGCCCGACCTGCGGAACCGGGTCAAGAACCTGTCCGCCATCTCCAGCGACGTGCTGACCCCGGCGCTGCAGGAGATCGAGTCCGGCAAGAAGCCCGCCGCCGAGACCCTCAAGGCGATCACCCCCAAGATCACCGGCATGCTGCAGGGCTGGCAGCACACCCAGGAGCCGTGACATGGCCGGCATGTCGGGCCAGCGCCGCATGGAGCGGCGCTGGGGCCTGCTCATGGCGCTGCCGGCCCTCCTCGGATTCGTGATCTTCACGGCGGGGCCCATGGTCGCCTCGCTCGCGTTCAGCCTGACGGACTGGCAGGTGGGCGGCACGCCGGCGTTCGTCGGGCTCGGCAACTACACCGAGCTGGCCGGGGACGAGCTGTTCTGGAAGTCGCTCAGCGCCACCACGTACTACACGCTCGGCGCGGTGCCGCTGGTGCTGATCGTGTCGTTCGCGGTCGCCATGCTGCTCAACCAGAAGGTACGCGGCCTGCCGATCTGGCGGACCATCTTCTACCTGCCCACGCTCGTACCCGCGATCGCGAACGTGGTCCTGTGGATCTGGATCTTCAACCCGGACTTCGGGCTGCTCAACTCGCTGCTGCGCCAGGCCGGCCTGCCGACCGGGCAGTGGATCTACGACGAGGCGATGGCCATCCCCTCGCTGATCGTCATGAGCACCTGGGGCTTCGGCAACACCATGGTGATCTTCCTGGCGGGGCTGCAGGGGGTGCCGCGGCACCTGTACGAGGCCGTCTCCATCGACGGGGGCGGCCCGTGGCGGCGCTTCTGGCACGTGACGCTGCCGATGATGACGCCGACCATCTTCTACAACCTGGTCGTCGGCGTGGTCGGCACCTTCCAGGTGTTCAACCAGGCGTACGTGATGACCGAGGGCGGCCCCAACAACGCCACGCTCTTCTACGTCTACTACCTGTTCCGGATCGCGTTCAAGGAGAGCGAGATGGGTTACGCCAGCGCGCTCGCCTGGGTGCTCTTCATGATCATTGTGGTGATCACGTTCCTGCTGTTCAGGAACGCCCGCCGCTGGGTCTACTACGAGATGGCAGGTGCCCGATGACCGCCGTCGAGGCGCCGCCCCGGAGCCCGCGTACCGGACGCGTCGCCCCCACCGCCGGACTGCGCGGACGGCGCAGGTACGGCAAGGTGCTGCTCTACGTGGCGCT
The DNA here is from genome assembly GCF_041950495.1 of Nonomuraea sp. MTCD27. NCBI lineage: Bacteria > Bacillati > Actinomycetota > Actinomycetes > Streptosporangiales > Streptosporangiaceae > Nonomuraea > Nonomuraea sp. MTCD27. Next base: position 178,499 of record NZ_JBGNUW010000007.1, read on the forward strand.
CGTCGCCGGGGCGGTGCCGACGCTGCTGCCGTTCGTGTGGCTGGTGCGCAGCGCGCTCATGCAGGACGGCCAGATGTTCGTCGCGCCGCCCGAGTGGATCCCCTCGCCGTTCCAGTGGTCCAACTTCACCGAGGCGCTCACCGCCCAGCCGTTCTGGCTGTACTTCGTCAACACGGTGATCATCGCGGTGATCAGCGTGCTGGGGACGGTGCTGACCTGCTCGGTGGCCGCCTTCAGCTTCTCCCGCCTGCGCTGGCGCGGCCGCAACGTGGCGTTCGCGGTGCTGCTGAGCGGGGTGATGCTGCCGTACGCGGTGACGCTGATCCCGACCTTCGTCATGTGGCAGGAGCTGGGCGCGCTGGACACCTACCTGCCGCTCACCGTGCCGAGCTGGTTCGCCGGGGCGGGTGGCGGGGTGTTCAACGTCTTCCTGCTGCGGCAGTTCTTCCTGACGATCCCGTTCGAGCTGGACGAGGCCGCCTACATCGACGGCGCCTCGCCCTGGCGGGTCTTCTGGACGATCGTCATGCCGCTGTCGAAGCCCGCGATCGTGGTGGTGACGATCTTCACGTTCATCGGGACCTGGAACGACTTCCTCGGGCCGCTGCTCTACCTCAACGACGAGGAGAAGTACACCCTCTCCCTGGGCCTGGCCTCGTTCCAGAGCATCTACCTCACCCAGTGGGGCTACCTGATGGCCGCCTCCGCCGCCGTCATCGCCCCGATCATCGCCCTGTTCTTCTTCCTGCAGCGCTACTTCATCGAGGGCGTCACGCTCACCGGCATCAAGAACTGACAGGAGCCTCCCGTTCAACGCAGAGGCGCGGATGGGCAGGATGGACACCGGCCGGGGCATCTGACATGATCACCGTCCGGCTCTGACCCCGTGGCGGGGGGTGGTGGAACCCGTGCTCCGACCGGTCGCCATCGTGACGGCGCTCGCACTCGGCTTGGCGATCGTGCTCACGTCCGCCAACAAGGCGGCTCCGCGGTGGGAGGTGTGGGCGTCTCTCGCCTTGGCGCTCACCGTCGCCTCCGGCTCCGTCTTCGCCTATGGCGTCCAGCGCTGGAAAGATCTGACGGCCCTGCGCTCCATGCGCGTCCGCGAGTTGCTCCGCCCGCTGGGCGCCCTGCTCCTGCTGGCCCTGCTGCTGCTCGTGCTCGCTCTGGTCCTGTCCCCGAGCGCCCGTGCGGGCTGGCGGGGCTGGGGGCTCTCGACGATCGCGTGTGTGGGCGCCCTTCCGGCCACGGTGACGATGTTGGGCATCCTCCGGTCGGCCGAGGCGCCGGAGGGCGGACCAGGAACGCGGGTGGCCACGCTGGTCGCCTTCCGGCGGCTGCTCCGGCGGCTGCTGGGCGCCGTCGGCTCGCTGGTGGCGCTGGCGACGCTCGCGCTCGGCGCCTCTCCCGCCCCGTTGTCGTCACCAGGGGTCGTCCTGATCTTCGGCGGCACCGGATCGCTGCTGGTAGCCCTGGCGTACGTGCCGGCCCGTGCCGCGCTGCGGGAGGCCGCCACCCGTCTGTGCGACGAACTGCTGCCCCTCGGGGACGCCCACGACGCCGCGACAGTGCTCAGCCGGGCCGAGGAACGCGCGAAACTGGAGCAGGTCCTGGAGATCGACCACAACGTCATGACCGACTTGCAGACGGGCCTGGTGATCGTCGGGCCGCTCCTGTCCAGCGCCGCCGCCGCGTTCCTCCCCGGATCCACCGGGGCAGGATGAAAGGCGGCCCGGAACTCCAGAGCTCCGGCAAACCGCGGTGGCCACCGCGAGATCCTGGCCGCAACGGCTCGGCGGCGCAGCCCGCCTCAGTGAGCCGGCGGCAGGTTGCGCCGGCCGGCCGTCACGCCGACACGCGACGGGTCGCCGTTGTGCCGGGCTCGGTGGTGGAAGCGCAGGTGCAACCGGCTGGTGCCGTCGCTGTCGTCGAGACTGATCTCGTCACACAGCTGCCGCAACAGCCAGAAGCCGACTTCCCGGCCGGCGAGCAGGGCCGGTTCGGCGTCGACGGTCCAATAGGCCATGGTCAACGCGCCGGTGACGTCCACGAACTCCAGGCTGACCCCGCCCGGGTCGCTCCAGGCGATCAAAGTGCCGCCTTCGCCGTGGTCCAGCACCTTGCCGGCGGCCTCGCTCGCCGCGATCACCAGATCCGTCAGCCGCTTGCCGGTCAGGCCGGCACCGGTGCCGAAGGCGCGCACGCCCACCCGCAGAGCGGCAAGATCGTCCGTGATCGGCCATTCCAACCGGAAGCCCGGCAGCACGTCGACCGCCACCTTTCGCCAGCGGGTCCATCCGTCACGCAAATCCTTGCCCTCCCGGCGACCCGATACACGCGCACGGCACGTGATCTGCGGCAATACCGGCATCCGGGGCATCTCATCCGCGAAGGCGCTCCCGCCGCGCCGGGCGAAGCCGGCCCGGGGCCGGCCCGCCGGCTCCGCGGCCAGGCGATCCTGGAGCAGCCCGCCGGACACGCGCGACCGCGCTCGCGGCGGTCCCTCCGGCAGACCCCCGGCCGACCCGCCGCAGGACCCACCGGCCCGACCGGCTCCGCAGGACGCGTCGGCCGGCGGTCTGTGACGAGGCCTTGGCGAGTCCGGGCAGCAGGGGCCAGATCCGCCGCGCTCCCGTCGCCAGCTCGCGCACGCCACCGGCCGCGCCGCCCGGATGCCGGCGCAGGAAGACGCTGACCTCCACGACGGCCCAGCCGAGCAGCGCCAGGCCCAGCACGGCCTCCACGGCGCAGACGGCCGCGAGTGCGAAGATGACAAAAGTGATCATTGCGACGGCTCCGGGTGTCGCCTGCCAGGTGTTATCGATGGGTTCACTGACCCGAGTCTAGATTCGCCCCGCGCGCCGATCCGGCCGCCCGCCACCGAGCCGGGCGGATCTTTGCCTCGCCCGTCAAGATCCTTTGCCTGGTCCGGGTTTACCCTGCGCCGGATCGTCAAGCGACGTCGGGTGCGGGGTGGAGCCGGTGGCTCAGGTCTGCCGGGGGGAACGGATCAGCAGGGTGGCCAGCACTTCGTCCGGGCCGACCGTGCTGTAGACGTGGGGGACGTCGGCCTGCCAGGAGATGTGCTCGCCCGGCGCGGCGAGCAGGGGGGCGTCGGCGGGGCCGGCGCGCAGCACGCCCGCGTGGACCGTTACGTGTTCGGTCACGCCGGGGGCGTGGGGTGGCGAGTGTTGCACGACGCCCGGGCGGACGCGCATGCGCAGCAACTCGAACGTTACGGTCGGCTCCTCGAAGACCTCCAGCAGTGTGGCCGTCACGGCGGCGCCCGGCACCTGGACGGCCTCCGCGGGCGGCGCGCCGGGCTCCAGGACCAGGGTCGTCAACGGTACGCCCAAGGCTCCCGCCACCGCGTAGAGCGTCTCCAGCGTCGGATTGCGGGTGCCCAGCTCCAGGCCGGACAGGGTGGCCTTGCCGATGCCGGCGCTGCGGGCCAGCGCCGACAGGGAGATGCCGCGGGACTCCCGCAGTCGCCGCAGCCGGCTGCCGATGTTCATGTCACCGCCGTCCACGCGGCAATCATCGCATTCCGTCGCCGGGCTTGTTCCCTGGTGGCGGCGTGGCTATGGTACGTTCCGCAAACGGAACGATCGGGCGAGGCTGAGGAGCGGGCGTGCGCGTGCAGGCCGTCATGGCGGGGCTGATCAGCGCGGTGGTCGGCTACGCCAGTTCGTTCACCGTCGTGCTCGCCGGGTTGCGTGCCGTCGGGGCGACGCCGGGGCAGGCCGCGTCCGGGCTGCTCGCCCTCTGCTGCGGCATCGGGGTGGTGGCGGTCTTCCTCGGGCTGCGATACCGCATGCCGATCAGCATCGCCTGGTCCACCCCCGGCGCGGCACTGCTGGTGGCGACCGGTCCCGTGCCCGGCGGCTTCCCGGCCGCGGTCGGCGCGTTCATCGTCTGCGCCGGGCTCATCGTCCTCGCCGGCCTGTCGCCCTGGCCGGCCCGGGCGATCGCCGCCATCCCGCGCCCGATCGCCGGTGCCATGCTGGCGGGCGTCATCCTCAGCCTGTGCACCGCCCCGATCCGCGCCGTCGTCGACATCCCGCTGCTGGCCGTGCCCGTCGTCCTGACCTGGGCGGTGCTTCTGCGGTACCTGCGGCAGTGGGCCGTTCCCGGCGCGCTCGTCGTAGCCATCATCGCCATCGCGGTGCACGAGCCCGGCAACGGCCTGTCCGGCGCGGCGCTGAGGCCCGCGGTCGAGTTGACCACCCCGACGCTGAACCTGTCCGTCGTGGTGAGCATCGCCATCCCGCTGTTCCTCGTCACCATGGCCGCGCAGAACGTCCCCGGCATGGCGGTCATGGCGACCTACGGGTACACGCCGCCCCTGCGCCCGGTCCTCCTCGCGACCGGCCTGGCGAGCGCGGCGGCGGCGCCGTTCGGCGGTCACGCCGTCAACCTGGCCGCGATCACCGCCGCGCTGACCGCCGGCCCGGACACCCACCCTGACCCCGGCCGCCGGTGGATCGCGACGGTGGCCCTCGGCGCGGGGCAGCTGGCGCTCGGCCTCGGCGCCGGCCTGGCCATGGCCCTGGTGCTGCTGTCCCCGCCCGTGCTGGTCGTCGCGGTGGCCGGCCTCGCGTTGCTGCCGGCGCTCGGCTCCTCGCTGTCCGGCGCGGTGTCCGAGCCGGAGGGGCGGGAGGCGGCGGTGGTCACTTTCGTGGTCACCGCGTCGGGGATGACGATCCTGAGCATCGGCGCGGCGTTCTGGGGCCTGGTCGCGGGCGGCCTGACCGCACTCCTGCTGCACAGGCGACCACCGTCGAAACAGCAGTCGTCAGCCACCTCGGAACCCGGGGCGGAGCCTCCCGTGGACCGGTTGGCCGGTATGTCGGCCGATCGGCCGTCGTAACGGAATGACTGCGGCACCGCGCTGGGGTGAGATCCGGCGCGCACCGTGGCGACGTCCAGGCTCCGCGCGCCCCAGCTCGACGCGCCTGGCACTGAGAGGCGGGGCGGTCAGGTGCTGCGGCGGGTGGAGGCTCGGGGCACGAGGGTGGCGGGGACGGTCAGCACCCCTCCGGGGGCCGGCCGGCCGGCGATGGCGTCGAGGAGGTGGCGGGCGGCGAGGCGGCCGATCTCGCCGAGGTTCATGTCCACGGTGGTCAGGGGCGGGCGGCAGCCGAGGGCCATCGGCTCCCAGTTGTCGAACCCGACGAGGGCCACGTCGTCGGGCACCCGCCGGCCCGCCTCCCGCAGCGTCTCGGCGACGCCGCGGGCGATCTGGTCGCTGCCGCAGAAGACCGCGTCCACGTCGGGGGCCGCGTGCAGGAGGATGTCGGCGGCCTGGCGGCCCCATTCCTCGCTCCACTGGCCGAACAGCAGCTCGCCGGCCGGCTCCAGGCCGGCCTGCGCCAGGGCCGTGCTCAGCCCGCGCGCCCGGTCGCGGGCGGCCTGGAACCGCTCGGGGCCGGTGACGTGCCCGATGCGGGTGCGGCCGGTCGCCAGGAGGTGGCGGGTGGCCAGGGCGCCGCCGCCCTCGTCGTCGGGGATGATCGAGATGTCGGACTCGTCGGCGGACCTGGTCATCGCGTAGACGACCGGGACGGGCAGGTCGCGGCCGATGCTGGGGCGCGGCTCGGTGCGCCGGCCGGTGACGATGACGCCCTCGACCCGCCGGGCCAGCAGGCGGTCCACGTAGTGGCGCTCCCTGATGGGGTCGTCCCGGGTGTCGCAGAGGAACACCGAGATCTGCCCGGACCCCAGGGCGTCCTCCGCGCCCAGCATCACCGGGATGCTGAAGCGGCCGTAGCTGTCGCCGGTGACGAGGCCGACGGTGTAGGTGCGGCCCGCGAGCAGCCCCTGGGCCAGGGGGTTGGGGCGGAAGCCGAGGCGTTCGGCGGCGGCGAGCACCCGGTCGCGGGTCTCGTCGCGCAGCCGGCCGCGGCCGTTCAGCGCCTTGGAGGCGGTGCCGATGGAGACGGCCGCGGCCGCCGCGACGTCCCGGATCGTGGCCGGCTTCGCCGCCCGCTCTGAAGGGGTGGCCAATGAGCTGGTGCCTTTCGTCCGCCCGCAATGGTATATGACACTCTACAGTTCTCGCCCCGGCAGAGGCTATTTCCCTCAAAACCAGTAGGAAATATTGACTTCTCCGGTGTTCCGGCTTAGCGTCGATGACATGTGCCAGGGCTTCCTCCTGACCAGGCGCCCGCACGTGGACTACGGCCACGTCACCACCGCCCAGTGTCGTTGATCACGGACCAGTAGCCGCGGCGTGGCCCCGCCCGCCGCCTCCACCCTCGTGCTCCGGCGTGGCCGACGCAGCCCACGCCTCCGCTGACGAACTCCCCGACCGCGCTCGTGCCACCCCAGGGCGCCGCGCGAGCATGCCTTCCTTCGTGAGGAACCTCCCGTGATCTCAACCAGGTCCGTCCCGCCGTCCTCCCGCCGCGACCCCGAGAGGAGGGGCCGGGCATGACGGACACCATGCCCGGCCGCGCCGTCGCCGCCGAGCCGTTCCGGCGGGCGCTCGCCGTGCACGCCAGCGGCGTCGTGGTGATCACCGCGCAGAACGACGGCATCCCCGTCGGCCTGACGGCCACGTCGTTCTCCTCGGTCAGCCTCGAACCGCCCCTCGTCTCCTTCTACGTCGACCAGTCCTCGACGACCTGGCCCTGGCTGCGCACCGCCGACCACTTCGCGGTCAACATCCTGGCCAGCGACCAGGCCGAGGTGGCCGCCAGGTTCGCCACCAAGGGGGTCGACCGGTTCGCCCCGCCCACCCGCTGGCGGCCCGGGCCGCTCGGCGCGCCGCTGCTGCAGGACGTCTCCGCCCACCTGGTCTGCCTGCCGTACGAGACGGCCGAGGTCGGCGACCACGTGCTGGTCGTCGGGCTGGTCGCCGAGGTGGACCTGCACAGCACCGGCCGCCCCCTCCTCTACCACCAGGGCCGGTTCGGCCGGTTCCTGCCCCACCCCGAAGACTGATCATCCGGAGTTGAGTGTGACCGTAACCACCGGCACTCCGATCTACGCGAGTCCCGTCGACCACGTCTCCTACGGCCAGTACGGCCCCGGCCGCCTGCACCTGTCGGCGGGCTGGACCCGCCCCGTCTATCCCTTCCAGGACCGGATCACCGCCGACGGATCCAGCGGCTACCGCGCCGAGCCCGGCCGCTACCACCTCTACGCCGCTTGGGTCTGCCCGTACGCCCAGCGCGTCGCGATCGTCCGCAAGCTCAAGGGGCTGGAGGAGGTGATCTCGCTCTCGTACGTGGACGACGAGCGCGACGGCCGCGGCTGGGCCTTCCGGCAGCGCCGGGGCGCCGACCCGGTCAACGGGTTCACGCTGCTGGAGCAGGCGTACGACGCCACCGAGAAGGGCTACCCGGGCCACATCTCGGTGCCCGTGCTCTGGGACCGGCGCCAGGGCCGGATCGTCAGCAACAACTTCCCCGACATCACCATCGACCTGGCCACCCAGTTCGAGGAATGGGCGACCACCTCCGCCGACCTCTACCCGGAGCCGCTGCGCCCGGAGATCAACAAACTGAACGCCTGGCTTTACCACGACGTCAACACCGGCGTCTCCCGCGTGGCCCGCGCCGCCACCGGCAAGGAGCGCGCGGACGAGCGACAGCGGGTGCTGTCCGCGCTGGAGCGGCTGGACGAGCGGCTGGCGGGGCAGCGGTTCCTGACCGGGGACACGGTGACCGAGGCCGACGTGCGGCTGTGGGTGACGCTGGCCAGGTTCGACTCGGAGTACAACCGCGACCACCTCATCAGCGAGGGGGACCTGTCCGGGTTCGAGCACCTGTGGGGCTACGCCCGCGACCTCTACCAGCGGCCGGCCTTCGGCGAGACCATCGAGGCCCTGCCCGCCGAGTGGAACACCCCGCACGGGCGGGGCCGATGAGCCGCAAGCAGATCCACCTGGCCGCCCACTTCCCGGGCGTGAACAACACCACCGTCTGGACCGACCCCCGCTCCGGCAGCCAGATCGACTTCGCCTCGTTCACCCACCTGGCCAGGGCGGCCGAGCGCGCCAAGTTCGACTTCTTCTTCCTGGCCGAGGGGCTGCGGCTGCGCGAGCTCAAGGGCCGCATCCACGACCTGGACGTGGTGGGACGGCCCGAGTCGCTCACCCTGCTCAGCGCGCTGGCCGCGGTGACCTCCCGCCTCGGCCTGGCCGGCACCGTCAACGCCACCTTCAACGAGCCGTACGAGCTGGCCCGGCGCCTGTCCACGCTCGACCACCTGAGCGGCGGCCGGGCCGCCTGGAACGTGGTGACCACCTCCGACGCCTTCACCGGCGAGAACTTCCGCCGCGGCGGCTTCCTCGACCGCGCCGACCGGTACGAGCGGGCCGCCGAGTTCGTCCGCCTGTCGCGCGAGCTGTGGGACTCCTGGCGGCCGGACGCCGTCCTCGCCGACCAGGCCACGGGCCGGTTCGTACGGGAGGGCGGCATCGGCACGGTCGGGCACCACGGCGCGCACTTCTCCGTCGAGGGTCGCTTCACCCTGCCCCGCAGCCCCCAGGGGCATCCGGTCATCATCCAGGCGGGCGACTCGGACGAGGGCAGGGAGTTCGCCGCCGCCACCGCCGACGTGATCTTCACCGGGCACGGCACGCTGGAGGACGGCAGACGCTTCTACACCGACGTCAAGCGCCGCCTGGCCCGGTACGGCCGCGAGCCCCACCAGCTCAAGATCATGCCCGGCGTGACGTTCGCGCTGGGCGACACCGAGGAGGAGGCCGCCGAGAACGCCGCCGCCATCCGGCGCCGGCAGGTCGGCCCGCAGACCGCGATCGCCTTCCTGGAGCAGGTGTGGGGTCGTGACATGTCGGCCTACGACCCGGACGGTCCGCTGCCGGAGGTCGAGCCGGAGGTGTCGGAAGGCGTCTCCCAGGGCCGGGTGGCGATCAAGGACCGCGCGGCCGTGGCCGCCAAGTGGCGGGCGCTGGCCGCCGAGAAGGGGCTGACGATCCGCGAGCTGGTCATCGAGGTGACCGGGCGGCAGACGTTCGTCGGCACCCCCGCCACCGTGGCGCGGCTGATCGACGAGCACGTGCAGGCCGACGCCGCCGACGGCTTCATCCTCGTGCCGCATCTGACCCCGGGCGGGCTGGACGAGTTCGTGGACCGGGTGGTGCCGCTGCTGCAGGAGCGCGGCTCCTTCCGTACCGACTACACCGGCACCACCCTGCGCGAACACCTGGAGCTGGCATGACGTTGCACCTGGCCGTCGCGCTGGACGGCGCGGGCTGGCACCCGGCCGCCTGGCGGGAGCCGACCGCCGCGCCGCGCGCGCTGTTCTCCGCCCGCTACTGGGCCGGGCTGGTCGCCGAGGCCGAGCGCGGGCTGCTCGACTTCGTCACCATCGAGGACGCCCTCGGCCTCCAGACCGACCTGCCGGACCGCCCCCGGAACGGGGACGGCACCGGCCTGTCGGACGGCTTCCCGGACGGCGCCGGCGAGCGGGCCGGGCACGTGCGCGGGCGGTTCGACGCGGTGCTGCTGGCCGCCCGGCTGGCGCCGCTCACCCGCCGGATCGGGCTGGTGCCGACCGCCACCACCACGCACACCGAGCCGTTCCACGTGGCCATCGGCATCGCCACGCTCGACCACATCAGCGGCGGCCGCGCGGGATGGCGGCCGCAGATCTCCTGGCGCGCCTCGGAGGCCCGCCACTTCGGCCGCAGGGAGTTCCCGCCGATCGAGCCCGGCGTCGCCGACCTGTCGGTGGTCCCGCACGTACAGGACCTGTTCGCCGAGGCCGCCGACGCCGTGGAGACGGCGCGGCGGCTGTGGGACAGCTGGGAGGACGACGCCGAGATCAGGGACGTGGCCACCGGCAGGTTCGTCGACCGGGACAAGCTCCACTACGTCGACTTCACCGGCCGGTTCTTCTCGGTCAGGGGGCCCTCCATCACGCCCCGGTCGCCGCAGGGCCAGCCGGTGGTGACCGCGCTGGCGCACGCCCGGCTGCCGTACGAGTTCGCGGCCGCCAACGCCGACGTCGTATACGTCACGCCGCACTCGGCCGAGCAGGCCAGGGCGATCGTGGCCGAGATCAGGGGGCTCTCCGCCGAGGTGAAGGTCTTCGCCGACCTCGTCGTGTTCCTGGGCGACGACGCCGCCGCCCGCAAGGCACGGCTCGACGAGCTGGACGGGGCCGAGCTCAGCTCCGACGCCGCGATCTTCACCGGGAGCGTGGCGGAGCTGGCCGCGCTGCTGCTGGAGTGGCAGCGCGCCGGGATCCAGGGGTTCCGGCTGCGGCCGGGGGCGGTGCCGTACGACCTGCGGCAGATCGCCTCGGGCCTGACGGCCGAGCTGCGCTCGCGGGGGGCGTTCCGGAGCAGGTACGAGGCCGACACGCTGCGCGGGCTGCTCGGCCTGCCGCGCCCGGCGAGCCGCTACGCGGAGGCACGATGAAATTCCTGCTCATCACACTGATCACGCACACCGACGGCAGGCCGGCCACGGAGCGTTTCCGCGAGGTCGTCGGCAACGCGGTGCTGGCCGAGGAGCTGGGCTTCGACGGGTTCGGGGTGGGGGAGCGGCACGAGCGCCCGTTCATCTCCTCCTCGCCGCCGGTCGTGCTCAGCCACATCGCGGCCCGGACGTCCAGGATCCGGCTCTTCACCGCCGTGACCACGCTGAGCCTGCTCGACCCCGTACGCGCCTACGAGGACTACGCCACGCTCGACCACCTGTCGGCCGGGCGGCTGGAGCTGATCATCGGCAAGGGCAACGGCGCGGCCCAGGCCAAGCTGTTCCACGTCACCGCCGAGGACCAGTGGGAGCGCAACCGGGAGGCGTACGAGCTGTTCCGCCGCCTGTGGCGGGAGGACAAGGTCACCTGGAGCGGCCGCTTCCGCCCGTCGCTCACCGACGCCGAGACCTGGCCGCGCCCGCTGCAGCGGCCGATCCGGGTCTGGCACGGGAGCGCCACCAGCAAGGAGTCGGTGGACCTGGCCGCGCGCCACGGCGACCCCCTCTTCTCCGCGAACGTCACCCACCCCGTCGAGCCCTACGCCGAGCTGATCGACCACTACCGGGAACGCTGGGCGCACTACGGCCACGACCCGGGCCAAGCGCTGGTCGGAGCCGGTTCGGCCGGCTACTACGCGGCCCGCACCTCGCAGGAGGCCGTCGCCGCCTACCGGCCGATCTTCGACGCCCGGGTGGCGTTACAGCGCCGGCTGGGGCTGCCGGTCGTCTTCCCGACCCTGGAGGACGCGATCGAACGGAGCTCGATCCTGGTGGGCAGCCCGCACCAGATCATCGACAAGGTGCTGCGCTATCACAAGCGGTTCGGGCACGAGGTCATGCACCTGCACGCCGACGCCGACGGGCTCACGGCGGGGCAGCACCGGGCGACGCTGGAGCTGTTCCAGTCGGAGATCGCCCCCGTGCTCCGGGCCGAGATCCCCAGCCGCCCGTTCCCCGCCCCTGTCCCCGCCGGCGCGGCCGGGGATCCCGCCGCCGATGCCTCCGTTGTCGCCGCCGGCACCGTCGCGGGAGGAGCCGCATGACGCTGTCCATTCTCGACCTCGCTCCCATCAGCTCGGGGAGCACGGCCGCCGACGCGCTGCGCAACACCATCGACCTCGCCCGCCGGGCCGACGAGCTGGGCTACCGCCGTTACTGGCTGGCCGAGCACCACTTCGCCCCCGGCGTGGCCGGCTCGGCCCCCGCCGTGCTGATCGGGCTGGTCGCGGCGGCGACCGGCACGATCCGGGTGGGGTCGGGGGCGGTGCAGCTCGGGCACCAGACGCCGCTGTCGGTGGTCGAGCAGTTCGGCCTCATCGACGCGCTCCACCCGGGCCGCATCGACCTCGGCATCGGCCGCTCGGGCCGGCGCCGGTCCGAACCGGCCGCCGCACCGCCCGGCGCCGCGGAGCGGCCAGGGTCCCGGATGGTGGACGGGCTGCTCATCCCGCCGCCGTTCGACTTCTCGAAGCTGGCCGCGCACCCGCACCTCGCCCACTACGCGACCCTGCTCCAGCAGCCCGGCGCGCGGACGCCGGACTTCGCCGACCAGATCGACGACGTGCTCGCCTTCCTCAACGGCACGCACGACGCCCACGCCGTCCCCGGTGAGGGCGCGGACGTGCAGGTCTGGATCCTGGGCAGCAGCGGCGGCCAGTCCGCCCAGGTCGCCGGGGAGCGCGGATTGCCGTTCGCGGCCAACTACCACGTCAGCCCGGCGAGCGTCCTGGAGGCGGTGGAGGCCTACCGGGAGGCGTTCAAGCCGTCGGACGACCTCGCCGAGCCGTACGTCATCGTCTCCGCCGACGCCGTCGTCGCCGAGGACGAGGCCACGGCGCGCGAGCTGGCGAGCCCGTACGCCCTCTGGGTGCGCAGCATCAGGACCGGAGCGGGCGCGATGCGGTACGCGACGCCCGCCGAGGCCGCCGCCCACGTCTGGAGCGAGGCCGATCGGGAGCTGGTCAAGGACCGCGTCGACACCCAGTTCGTCGGCACGCCGGAGCAGGTCACCGAGCGGCTGCGGGTGCTGCGCCGGGTGACCGGGGCCGACGAGCTGCTGGTCACCACCATCACCCACGACCACGACGACCGCGTGCGCTCGTACGAGCTGCTCGCAGAAGCCTGGAACCGCCCGTGAACCGCCTCACCCACGCCTCCGCCGCACTCCTCGTCGCCCTGGCGGTGACCGGATGCGGCGCCGAGGCCGCCGAGCAACCCGCGCCCGCCTCGCTGACCTGGGCCATCGAGACCCAGCCGATCACGCTCAACCCCCAGCAGTGGGCGCAGAACAAGGTCCGGCTGCTCGTGTTCAACCAGTTCGACGCGCTCCTGTCGCGGGCCGCGGACGGCTCGTTCGGGCCCTGGCTGGCCACGTCGTGGCAGGTCTCGGACGACGGGCTGACCTACACCCTCCGGCTCCGCGACGACGTGACCTTCCACGACGGGAGCAAGTTCGACGCCGCCGCCGTCAAGGCCAACCTCGACCAGTTCCGCGTGCCCGGTTACAACCCGGCCGTGGCGGCGATCCAGCTCCGGGCGTACGAGGGGGCGAAGGTGCTGTCGCCGACGACGCTCGAGATCACGCTCAAGGAGCCGGACGCGCTCTTCCTGGACTTCCTCGCCTCGCCCTACGCCGGGCAGATCTCGCCGAAGTCGCTCAAGAGCGCCAAGGACCTCAAGTTCGGCGGGCCCGACCTGGCCGGCACCGGGCCGTTCATCCTGGACCGGTACGTGCAGGGCCAGGAGATCCACTACCGCCGCAACCCCGCCTACAACTGGCCGCCCGCCGGCGCCGCCCACCAGGGCCCCGCGCACCTGCCGGAGATCACGTACCGGTTCCTGCCCGAGGCCGCCGTCCGCGTCGGCGCGCTCACCTCCGGGCAGGTGCAGGTCATTGAGGGCGTCCCGGCCACCGAGGTCGCCCTCATCAAGCAGGACCCGGCCCTCACCCTGCGGACCGCGCTCAACTCCGGCACCTCCTTCTCCTACTACTTCAACACCTCCCGCGCCCCCTTCGACGACCAGCGCGTACGGGAGGCCTTCCGCGAGGCCGTGAACGTGGACACCGTGCTGCAGTCCGTCTACCAGGGCACCGCCACCAGGGCCTGGAGCATCGTCGGCAAGGCCGGCCCCTTCTACGACCCGGGCCTCGAACGCGCCTTCGGCGGCGACGTGGCCAAGGCCAACGCGCTGCTCGACGAGGCCGGCTGGAAGCAGCGCGACGCCGAGGGCTTCCGGGTCAAGGACGGCAGGCGGCTCACGGTACGGACGGTCGCCTCCGCGCCGTTCGTCCGCGACCGGCGCGACATCCTCGCCCAGGCCATCCAGGCCCAGGTCAAGCAGAACGCCGGGATCGACTTCCAGGTCAAGATCGTGGACCAGGGCACCGCGCAGAAGGCCCTCGACGAGAACGAGTACGAGATCTTCGAGAACTCCCGGGGCGACTCCGACGCCGGCGCGGCGCTCAACCTCATCCTGCCGCGCGGCGGCGCGATCAACCGTACCCACTTCGCCGACGACCGGGTGGACAAGTGGCTGGCGGAAGCCGGTGCCGACGCTGACCAGGCCAGACGCAAGGAGCTGTACGCCAGGGTGCAGCGGGCGGTGGTGCTGGAGAAGGCGATCGTGTTCCCGATCTACGTGCCCGCCGACCAGATCGCGGCGCAGAAGAGCGTGCAGGGGCTCGGGTTCCACCCCGCCTCCGGCACGCCGGCCGGGGCCTACGACGTACGGATCGGGACGTGATCAAGCGGCTCGGCACCGGGCTGGCCGTCCTGTGGGCCGCCGCCACCGCCTCCTACCTCGCGCTGCTGCTGGCCCCCGGTGACACCGTCGACATCCTGGTCGGCGACGGGCCCGACACGCCCGAGATCCGGGCCAGGATCGTCGCGGAGTGGGGGCTCGACCGGCCCGAGATCGTCCAGTACGTGGCCTACCTGTGGCGGCTGGTGCACGGCGACCTCGGGCGGTCGTACCAGCTGCAGCGCGGTGTCGGCGAGATCCTGGCCACGCAGGTGGGACCGACGGCGCAGCTCACGCTGGCGGCGGCCGGGACCGGGGTCACGCTGGCCGCCGTCATCGCGCTCGTCACCGCCGGGCGGGGGCGGCTCGCGCGCGGCGCGGCCTCCGCCGCCGAGCTGGTGGCGGTGTCGGTGCCGCCGTTCCTCATCGGGATCGTGCTGCTGTCAGTGTTCTCGTTCACGCTCGGCTGGTTCCCCGTCTCGGGCGCGGCCGGCCCGCGCGCACTGGTGCTGCCCGCACTCGCGCTGGGGCTGCCCATCGCCGGGGTGCTCGGCCAGGTGCTGCGCGGCGGGCTGGAGCGGGCGCTGGAGCAGCCGTTCGCCGTCACCGCCCGGGCGCGCGGGCTCACCGAACGCGCCCTGGTCGCCCGGCACGCGCTCCGGCACGCGCTGATCCCCGCCGTGACCCTGGCCGGCTGGTTCACCGGCGCCCTGCTCGGCGGGGCGGTGATCACCGAGGTGCTGTTCGGGCGGCCCGGGCTCGGCCGCGTCGCGATGGACGCCGTCACGGGGCGCGACATGCCGGTGGTGATGGCGGTCGTCCTGCTGTCGGCCGTCGTGTACGTGACCATCAGCACGCTGCTCGACCTGACCTACCGCCTCATCGACCCGCGAATCCGAGGCTGACCGCCCATGCCCACCCCCAACCCCACCCCCAACCCCACCACGAGTGCCGCCGCCAGCACCGCCGCCGTCTCCCACCCGCCGTCTCCCCGGCCGAGCCTGCTCCCCGACCGCCTTCGCGGGGCGGGGCGAGGGCTTCCACGGGTGTCCGGGCGAGACCCGGGGAGCCGCCGCCCGGGGAGACGTCGCGTGGCGGGCCCGCCCGTACGCCTGCTCCTCCCGGTCGCCTTTCTGGTGCTGCTCGCGGTGGCCGTGGCGGCGCCCGGGTGGCTCACCGGGGCGGACCCGCTGGTGGCCGATCCGCTGACCGCGCTCGCGCCGCCGGGCTCCGGGCACTGGTTCGGCAGCGACCACCTCGGCCGGGACGTGCTGGCCAGGGTCGTGTACGGCGCTCGCCACTCCATCAGCATCGGCGTCGCCGCCACCGTCCTGGCCGTCACCTCCGGCGTGCTGCTCGGCCTGGCCGCCGGGCTGTCTCCCAAGTGGCTGGACGAGGCTCTGGCGCGCTCGTTCGACGTCCTGTCCACCCTGCCCGAGCTGCTGCTCGCGCTGCTGATCGTGGCGATCACCGGCCCCGGCACCGGGAACGTGATCTTCGCCATCGCCGTCGCGCAGATCCCCAACTACGCCCGGATGATCCGTGCCCAGACCTTCGTCGTCCGGCGCTCGGGCTACGTCGAGCAGGCGGTCACGTTCGGCCGATCCCGGCCGGCGATCACGGCGGGGCACGTGCTGCCGAACGTGCTCGGGCCGATCCCCGTGCTGGCCACGATCGGGCTCGGCCAGGCGATCATCGCCAGCTCGGGGCTGAGCTTCCTCGGGATGGGACCCCAGCCTCCGGCCGCCGAGTGGGGCGCGATGCTCTCCGAGGCTCGCAACTACCTGCGGGTGGCCTGGTGGGAGGCGCTGTTCCCGGGGGTGGCGATCACGCTGACCGTCGCCTGCCTGACCGTCGTCGGCCGCCGCCTCCAGCACCGCTTCGAAGGAAGGACCCAGTGACCACCACCCACGATGCAGACACCCCACCCGCCCCGACCCCCGGTCCGGCTCCCGGTGGGGGTCCCGCCCCAGCGTCGGCCTCCGTCCCAGATGGGGGTGCCGGCGCCCCGGTTGCCGTTTCCGGTGGGGAGGCTGTCGCGGCTGCACGGGCACCGAGCGGCGCGCTTGTCTCCGTGCAGGACTTGCGGGTGGGCTTCGGTGGGAGCGAGGTCGTGCGGGGGATCTCGTTCTCGGTCGCTCCCGGGGAGTGCGTGGCGATCGTCGGGGAGTCCGGGTCCGGCAAGAGCGTCACGGCGCGGGCCCTGCTCGGGTTGGCCGGTGCGGGATCGGACGTGCGGGCGACGGCGTTCACGGTTGCCGGGCGGGACGCGCTCGGCTTCGGGCCGCGGGACTGGCGGCGGTTGCGTGGCGGGTTCGCGGGGCTCGTGCTGCAGGATGCGCTGGTCTCGCTCGACCCTCTCCGCACCGTCGGCGCGGAGATCGGCGAAGTGCTGGCCTTCCACGATGTGGTGCCGCGGGCCGGACGTACGGCCAAGGTGCTGGAGTTGCTGGAGTCCGTGGGGGTGCCGGAGCCGGAGCTGCGGGCGGGGCAGCATCCGCACGAGTTGTCGGGCGGGCTGCGGCAGCGGGTGCTCATCGCCTCCGCCATCGCGGCCGGGCCCGAGCTGATCATCGCGGACGAGCCCACCACCGCGCTGGACGTCACCGTACAGGCCCAGATCCTGCGCCTGCTGGCCGGGCGCAAGGCGGCGGGGACCGCGTTGCTGCTGATCAGCCATGACCTGGCCGTCGTCGGGTCGATCGCCGATCGCATCCTCGTCATGCGGGACGGCCAGATCGTCGAGCAGGGGCCCGCCCGGGACGTGCTGACCACGCCCGCGCACGACTACACGTGCGCGCTCCTGGCGGCGGTGCCCTCCGCCGCCTCCCGCGGCACCCGCCTCTCCGACCGAACAGGTGCGTCCGATCAGGCCCGCCTGTCCGACGGGGCAGGCGTGTCCGGTCGGACCCAGCCGGTCGAGGGCTCGCACTCTGCCGACGGCGTGCGGCCCAGTGATGGTGCGCGGCCCGAGGAGACCGCGCGGCCCGCGGAGAGCTTGCGGCGCGCTGAGGGCGTGCGGCGCGCTGAGGGTGCGCAACTGACCGAGGGCGCGGGGCCCACGCAGGCGGCTGCCCCCGCCGCCACAGCCCCCGTCCCCGTGCCCGTGCTCGCCGTCACCAACCTCACCCGTTCGTACGGTTCGCGGCGGGTGGTCGATGACGTGTCCTTTGCCCTGTACCGGGGCGAGACCCTGGGGATCGTCGGTGAGTCGGGGTCGGGCAAGACCACGCTCGCCCGGCTGGCGCTCGGCCTGCTGGACCCCGACCGAGGCCAGGTCACCCTGCACGACCAGCCCTGGAGCGGCCTGCCGGAGCGACTGCGCCGTCCCCTCCGGCAACGGATTCAGCTCGTCTCCCAGAACCCCCTGGACTCCTTCGACCCCCGTCACACCGCCGGCCGCCTGGTCGCCGAGCCGTTGCGGTCGCGGTCGCGGTGGCGGTGGCGGTGGCGGTTGCCGCGGGAAGAGCGGCGTGCCGCGGTGCTGGAGTTGCTGGCCCGCGTCGGCCTGCCGCCGGAGGTGGCCGCCCGCCACCCCCGCGAGCTGTCCGGCGGCCAGCGGCAGCGGATCGCCATCGCCCGCGCCCTCGGCCCCCGGCCCGACGTGCTGGTGTGCGACGAGCCCGTCTCCGCGCTGGACGTCTCGATCCAGGCCCAGGTGCTGGACCTGCTGGCCGAGCTCCAGCACGAGTACGGCACCGCGATGGTGTTCATCTCCCATGATCTCGGCGTCGTCCACCACCTGGCCGACCGGGTGCTGGTGATGAAGGACGGCCGGGTCGTGGAGGAGGGAAACGTGGACGAGGTGTTCAGCCGGCCCCGGCATCCGTACACGCGTGACCTGGTCGCCGCTGTGCCTCGCTTGCCGGACTGACGGGCCGGCCGGCCGACGGATCAGAATGGTCAGATATTCGACGGGAGTTTTCCGCCGGACTCAGACACAATTGGCGAAGTGTGCCGCTTTCGCGGCGCACGGCCGATTTATGGTCCATCGAGCGATTGGCAAATGCATGGCGGGCGAGCACAGGCGTACGGTTCTCGTGGTGCGGGGCGGCTGGGAAGGGCATGTCCCGGTGGCGGCCACCGACCTCTTCGTACCCTTCCTCGAAAAGAACGGGTTCGAGGTGCGGCTGGCGGACAGCCCGGCGCCCTACGCGGACCCCGCGTACATGTCCGGAGTCGACCTCATCGTGCAGTGCTACACGATGGGCACGATCGAGCAGGACGAGCTCAAGGGACTGCGGGCGGCGATCGAGGCCGGCACCGGCATGGCCGGCTGGCACGGCGGCATCGCCGACTCCTACCGCAACTCCTCCGACTACCTGCACCTCATCGGCGGGCAGTTCGCCTGCCACCCCGGCAAGCACCCGGACGACGAGGACGCGGGCACCGAGCGGCACAACTTCGTCCCGTACACCGTCAACATGTCGCCCGAGGCGGCCGCGCACCCCATCACCGAGGGGATCGGCGACTTCGACCTCGTCACCGAGCAGTACTGGGTGCTGGCCGACGACTACAACGACGTGCTCGCGACCACGACCCAGAAGATGCGCCCGTGGGATCCCTGGCACCGGGAGGTGACCTCGCCGGCGATCTGGACCAGGCGGTGGGGCAAGGGGCGGATCTTCGTCGCGACCCCGGGACACAGCCTGGACGTCCTGGAGAACGACAGCGTGCGCACGATCATCGAGAGGGGAATGTTGTGGGCCAGCCGCTGAACCTCGGCATCGTCGGTTGCGGGGCCATCTCGGCCCAGTACTTGCAGACCATCGACCGGCTGCCGCAGGTGAGGCTGGTGGCGGTGGCCGACCTGGACCTCGACCGGGCGCGGGAGGCGGTGCGGCCGTACCCGGGGGTGGACGTGCTGGGCGTGGCGGAGCTGATGGCGGACGCGCGGGTCGACGCGGTGCTCAACCTCACCGTCCCGGCCGCGCACGCCGAGATCGCCCTGATGGCGATCGCGGCGGGCAAGGACGTCTACTGTGAGAAGCCCCTCGCCGCGACCGGCGCCGACGCGCGGCGGGTGCTGGAGGCGGCCGAGGCCGCCGGCGTACGGGTGGGGTGCGCGCCCGACACCGTGCTGGGCACCGGCACGCAGACCGCCCGCATGGCGATCGACGACGGCCTGATCGGCCGGCCGGTGGCGGCCACGGCGACGATGATGACGCCCGGCCACGAGCGCTGGCATCCCCATCCCGACTTCTACTACGTCCCGGGCGGCGGGCCGCTCCTGGACATGGGCCCGTACTACGTCACCAGCCTGGTGACGCTGCTCGGGCCGGTGGCGACGGTGATCGGGGCGGCCAGCCGCACGCGGGCCAAGCGCACGATCGGCTCCGGCCCCCGCCAGGGCGAGGACATCCCGGTCACCGTCGACACCCACGTGACCGGCGTGCTCGTGCACGACTCCGGGGCCCTGTCCACGCTGGTGATGAGCTTCGACGCGGTGGCCACCAAGGCGGCCAACATCGAGGTGCACGGCGAGCAGGGCTCGCTCATCGTTCCCGACCCCAACCACTTCGACGGGCCCGTCCTGCTGTCGCGCCTGGGCGATCAGGACTGGCGCACGCTGCCGGTGTCGGCCGGGTACGCCGAGGCGGGCCGCGGCGTGGGCCTGATCGACTTCGTCTCGGAGCGGGAGCCCCGGGCGGGCGGGTCGCTGGCCTTCCACGTGCTCGACGTCATGGAGTCGCTGCTCGCCTCCGCGCACTCCGGCAAGGCGCTGGACGTCCCCAGCACCTGCGAACGGCCCAGGCCGGTGGCACTGAGGAGCGCCGCCGCGGACGGGTGAGCCGAACCCCCGCGCCCGGCCGCCCCCGACGCCGCTCGCCGCCGGGCGGCTAGGCGCGGGGGCGGCTGTCGCGCAGGTGCCGCAGGCCGGTGTCCAGGGCGGCTTCGAGGTGCGTGATGCGGCCGGTGGACAGCAGGATCAGCACGCCGCCCTGGACCCCCGCGAGCAGGGCCGCCGCGGCGTGGTCCGGGTCCAGGGCCGGATCGATCTCGCCGGCGGCCTGCATGTGCCGCACGCCCGCGGCCAGCTCGGCCTGCCACTGGTCGATCAGCTCGGCCACCACCGCCTGCGCGCCCGGCGTGGTTCTGCTGATCTGGGACATCACGACGTTCAGCGGGCAGTGCCGGCCCTGTTTGCGATAGCGTTCGACGACCCGGTCACGCCAGTCCTGCCAGGCCGCCCAGGACGTGAGGTCGCCGAGTTGCGGCTGCTGGTCGGTCAGCACGCGGCCGGCCTCCAGGCGGGCCACGGCCAGCAGCAGCTCGTCCTTGCCGCCGGGGAAGTAGTGGAAGAGCTGGCTGCGGCTGGTGCGCGTGCGAACCCGGACGTCGTCGAGGGTGAGGTCGAGCAGCCCGTTCTCACGGATCTCGGCGGCCGTTCCCTCGATGATCCGTTGCCGCGTCGCGGCGCCCTTCGCGGTCAAAGTGCCCATGCATCCCTCTTTTTCTGGACTTGCCAGTCCATTTTGCCACAGGCAGCATGAGCCGCGCACGTATCGGGACACCTGAAAGAAGCACCACCGTGAGCGCACGCCTGCACAACCGCACCGCCCTCGTCACCGGCTCGACCGACGGGATCGGCGTCGCCATAGCCCGCGCCCTGGCCGCCGAGGGCGCCTACGTCGTGGTCAGCGGCCGCGACGCCGCCCGTGGCGAGAAGGTCGTGGCCGCCATCGCCGAGTCCGGCGGCCGCGCCGGGTTCGCCCGGGCCGACCTGTCCCTCGGGGCGACGGCCGTACGCGAACTGGCCGCGACCGCCACCGAGCTCGCCGGCGGCCGTCTCGACATCCTGGTCAACAACGCGGCCATGCTGCTCGTACCGACCCCGACGGCCGAGGTCGGCGAGGACGTCATCGACCGGGCGCTGGCGGTCAACGTCAAGGCCGCCTTCCTGCTCACCGGCCTCCTCGCCCCCGCCATGGCGGCCAGGGGCGCGGGCGCCGTCGTCAACCTGGGCTCGATCGCCGGCCTGTTCGGCACCGGCGGCTCGGCCCTCTACAGCACCACCAAGGCGGCGATGCACTCGCTGACCAAGTCGTGGGCCGACGAGTACGGGCCCTCCGGCGTCCGGGTCAACACCGTGGCCCCCGGCCCCACGCTCACCGAGAAGGTGGCGGCGATGGAGGAGCACCTCGCACCCATGATCGCCCGGATCCCGTCACGGCGGCCCAGCACGCCGGAGGAGGTGGCGAAGGCCGTGGTGTTCCTCGTGAGCGACGACGCCTCGAACATCCACGGCGCCACGCTCTCGGTGGACGGCGGCCGCGCCGCGATCTGACACGGGATCCGGTGCCCGCGCGCGAGCGGGGTAGGGGGCAGCCATGGCGAAGGTCGAACGGGAGCAGATTCTGGCCTACCGGCTGCACGGTCACCAGCTTGCCGAGCCGGCCCCGGCCACCGGCCTGGCCGAGGTCGCCGGGCGGTGCTACCCCCAGAACACCCCACCGGGATCGGCCGGGCTCGCGCTGTCGGCGCGGGTGCGGGACGTGACGGAGGAGACGCTCGCCGAGCAGCTCGTGGGGGAGAAGGCGCTACTGCAGGCGTTCGGGGCGCGCGGGGCGCCGCACGTCTTCCCCGTACGGGACGCGGCCGTCTTCACCCGCGGGCTGCTGCCCGGGAACGAGGAGGCGCTGCGGGAGTTCCTCGGGGGTGCGGTGCCGTCGCTGGACGAGCTCGGCATGACCGCGGCCGACCTCGTCCGGTACACCTGCGAGGCGGTCGCCGACGTGCTCGACGGGACCGCTCTGATCAAGGACGACCTGGGGCGGGCGGCGGGGGAGTGGATCACCGGGCGGTTGCCCGCCGGGCTGCGGAACGGCTGGAACGGGCACTCGCCCTACTCCCCGAAGCAGTTCATGGGGGAGTCGCTCGTCCGGTTCGCCCTGCCCGTGGCGTCCCTGCGCGGCATCCTCTGCCATGGGGGCAGGGAGGGGCGCTCGCCGCTGCTGCGGCGTACCGACCAGTGGGTGGGGCGGGTCCCCGGCGGTGACCGGGACGCGTCCGCGGAGCTCGTCCGGCGCTACCTGCGCTGTCACGGCCCCTCCACCGCGCGGCACTACGCCGAATGGGGCGGGATCGGGATCGGGCAGGCGGAGGCGGCGTGGGAGGCCGTGCGGGACGAGCTGGTCGAGGTGGACCTCGGCTCCGGCGTGGCGTGGGTGGCGGCGGGGGAGCTGGCGCGGCTGGAGTCGCCGGCCCAGCCGGGTCCCGAGGCGGGCCCCCAGGCGGGCCCCGAGGTGGGCAGGGTGCGGATGTTGCCGCCGCACGACCCGTACCTGCAGGCCAGGGACCGCGAGCGGCTGCTGCCGGACCGGACGTCGCACCGGCGCGTCTGGCGCACCTCGGGCAATCCGGGGGTGATCCTGGTGGACGGCGAGATCCGGGCCGGGTGGCGGCCGCTGACCCGATCGCGCCGGCTGGCCATCACCGTCGAGCCGCTGGGCAGGATCGCCCGCGCGCACCGCGGCCCGATCGAGGAGGAGGCCACCCGGATCGCCCGCCACCGCGGCCTGGAGCTGGGGGAAATCACCGGCTGGTGACCTCCTCGCCCCGATCGTGCGCCGCGGACGAATAATGGGGTTCCAGGAGCGTTCCAGGAGGAGACGACGTGAGCGATTCCGCGGCACTACCCCTGTTCATGAGCCGCTCGGTGTTCGACCCCGACCCCGAGCTGGCGACCGTGCGGGAGGCGGAGGGGGTGCGGCGGGTGAGCACCATGTTCGGGCAGGACGCCTGGATGGTCACCCGGTTCGCCGACGTCAGGGAGGTGCTCGGCGACCCGGCCCGGTTCAGCAACGCGCAGCGGACGGCCCCACGGCTCCCGGGCGTGGAGCTGACCGACGAGCAGATCGCCCGGATGCGGGCGGGCAACCTGCTGGCCTTCGACCCGCCCGAGCACACGCGGCTGCGCCGGATACTGACGCCCGAGTTCACGATGCGCCGGATGCGCCGTCTGGAGCCGCGCGTCAGGGACATCGTCGCCGAGCACCTCGACGCGATGGAGGCCGCGGGCCCGCCGGTGGACCTGGTCAGCGCGTTCGCGCTGCCGATCCCGTCCCTGGTGATCTGCGAGCTGCTCGGGGTGCCGTACGCCGACCGCGGCGACTTCCAGCGGCGTACGGCGAAGGCGCTCGACCTGTCGCAGCCCGTCGAGGAGCGCGTCGCGGTCCAGCTGGAGTCGCGCGCCTACATGACCGAGCTGGTCGCCCGCGCCCGGAAGGACCCGGGCGACGACCTGCTCGGCATGCTCGTACGCGAGCACGGCGACGACCTGACCACCGACGAGCTGATCGGCATCGGCGGCCTGCTGCTCCTGGCCGGCCACGAGACCACCTCCAACATGCTCGGCCTCGGCACCCTGGCCCTGCTGCGCCACCCCGACCAGCTCGACCTGCTCAGGAACGAGCCCTCGCGGATCAACTCGGCGGTGGAGGAGCTGCTGCGCTGGCTCAGCATCGTGCACTCGGGGACGTTCAAGTTCACCACCACCGAGGTCGAGCTGTCGGGCGTGCGCATCCCCGAGGGCGAGCTGGTGGTGTGCGCGCTGCCCGCCGCCAACCGCGACCCGGCGCTCGTCCCCGACCCCGACCGGCTCGACCTCGCCCGCGGCGACCTCGGCCACGTGGCCTTCGGCCACGGCGTGCACCACTGCCTGGGGGCGCCGCTGGCCAGGATGGAGATGCACCTCGCCTTCCCGGCGCTCTTCGAGCGCTTCCCCGGCCTGCGCGAGGCCGGGCCGCCCGCCGAGTTCCGCGCCTTCAACGTCGTGTACGGGCTGACCTCCCTCCAGGTGGCCTGGTAGCCGCGACCTCAGCCCTTGAGCCCGCTGAACGTCATGGTCGCCACGAACTGCCGCTGGGCCACCACGAACGCGATGATGAGCGGCATCGTGGCCACCACGTTGCCGGCCATGAGCAGCGACCACTGCGTGTGCCGGGTGCCCTGGAAGTTGGCCAGGCCGAGCTGGATCGTGTAGAGGCTCTCGTCGCTGATCGCGATCAGCGGCCAGATCAGGTCGTTCCACGAGCCCAGCAGCGTGAACACGGTGAGCGTCGCCAGGGCCGGCTTGGCCAGCGGCAGCACCACCCGCCAGAACACGCCGAACGTTGAGCACCCGTCGATGCGGGCCGCGTCCTCCAGCTCGGCGGGCAGCGAGAGGAAGAACTGCCGCATCAGGAAGATGCCGAACGCCGACGCCAGCCACGGCACGAACGCCGCGGCCAGTGTGTCGACCAGGCCGAGCCGGCTGAACATGACGTACGTCGGGATCATCAGCAGCTGGGTCGGGATCATGATGGTCGCCAGGATCACCAGGAACCCGGCACCCTTGCCGAAGAACTTCAGCCGCGCGAAGCCGTACCCGGCCATCGAGCAGAGGATCAGGTGCGAGACCACCGCGACCGCGGCCACGATGATCGTGTTCAGCAGCCAGTGCAGGGCCGAGGACTCGGTGAACAGGCCGATGAAGCCGTCGAGCTGCAACCGGCTCGGGATGAAGCGGGGCGGGAAGCGGTTGATGTCGCTGTCCGGCATGAACGCGGTCAGCACCATCTGCACCAGCGGCAGGGCGAACAGCAGGGCCGCCGGCATCAGCAGCAGGTGCCAGGGGCTGAACGGCAGGCGTCTCATCAGAAGGCCTCGATCTTGCTGCGCCGGGAGTAGAGGATCATCCCGACGGTGATGAGAATGGTCACGGCGAACAGCCCGTAGGCCACGGCCGAGCCGTAGCCGAACTTGGTGAGCTTGAACGCCTGGGTGTAGACGTAGTAGACGATCGTCTGGGTCGCGCCCAGCGGGCCGCCCCTGGTCGTGGTGAAGACCAGGTCGAACAGCTGCAGCGCGGTGATCGTCTGCCAGATGGAGGTGAAGACCGTCACCGGGCCCAGCGCGGGCAGCGTGACGTGCCTGAACACCTGCCAGCGGTTGGCGCCGTCCATCCTGGCCGCCTCGACGACGTCCTTGGGGATGTCCTGCAGCGCGGCGAGGTAGACGACCACGGTGAACCCGACCTGCCCCCACAGCGCGATCAGGCAGATCACCGCGAGTGCCTGCGAGTGGCTCTCCAGGAACTGCTGCTGCGGCAGGCCCAGGGTGCGCAGCACGCTGTTGGCGGCGCCGTACTGGGGGTTGAAGACGAAGTTGGCCAGGATGCCGGTGGCCGCCGCCGACGCCACGAACGGGACGAAGATGCACGTACGGTAGAAGCCGACCAGCCTGATCGGCCGGTTCAGCGCGACGGCGATGAGCATCCCGAGGAAGATCGACGACGGCACGAACAGCAGCGTGAACACCACCGTGTGCTGGACCGCCGACAGCAGGTCGGGATCCTGGGCCATGAGCTGGTAGTTCAGCCAGCCGATCGGCTTGGCCGGGGAGATGCCGTTCCACTTCTGCTGGGAGATGAGGAACGCCCACACCGCCGGGAAGATCGACAGGCCCACCACGATCGCGGTGGCGGGGCCCGCGAACCCCCACCCGACCAGGGTGCGGTTCAGCCACCGCACCCTGGTCGCAGGGGCTGCCGTCCGGTGCGCGGCCGGGCGGCGCCCGGCGAACAGCAGCGACATCGTCACCCCCCGGCCAGGGCCTGGGCCGACTTGGTCGCCGCCTCGTCCAGCGCGGCCTTGGGCGTGGCCGCGCCCTGCATCGCCTTGGCGATGGCCTCACCGACGTATCTCGACATCTCCACGTATCCGCTGACCGTGGGCCGGGCCTGCTTGGCGTTCGCCAGGTTGTCGACCAGCTTCTCGACGCCCGGGAACTCCTTGACGTAGGTCTCGTACTCGGGCATCGACGTCTCGGAGTGGCGCAGCGGCAGGTTGCCCTGGGCCAGGTTCCACTGGGCGTCGCCCTCGGCCGAGGTGAGCCACTTGATCAGCTCGTACGACCAGTAGGCCCGGTTGGCGTCGCCGTTGTCGAACAACGTCCACAGGTCGGGGCCCGACACCGTCTGGTGGTCGCCGTTCGTGCCCGGCAGGTAGGCCACGCCGTAGTCGGTCTTCTTCTCCTTCAGGTCGAACAGCGTCCACGGGCCCGAGATGATCATCCCGATCCGGCCGTCCGCGAACAGCGGCGCGTACCGCTCGTCGGTCTGGTCGAGGTAGACGCTCTTGTCGTCCACCGCCATCGCCCGCAGGAACTCCAGCGCGTCCACGCCGGCCTGGGAGTTGAACGCGGCCTTCTTCTGGTCGGGCGTCAGGACGCTGCCGCCGCGCTGCCAGAGCAGCGGCCAGAAGTGCCAGGTGGTGTCCTCGGAGGCGCTCACCGAGTACGCCGTCCCGTACACCTTGGCCGCCGGGTCCGTCAGCTTCTTCGCCGCCGCCCTGAAGTCGTCCCAGGTCCAGTCGTCGGTCGGGTACGGCACCTTCTTGGCGTCGAAGACCGTCTTGTTGTAGAGCAGCGCGAGGTTGTCCACGATCGCCGGGAAGCCGATGACCTGGCCGTTCGGCGTCGCGGTGGTGCGGGCCGCCTCGGGGAACTCCTCCCACTTGACGGCCGGGTCCTCCACCTTGGCCGTGAGGTCGAGGGCCTTGCCGGACTCCTGGAGCTGCGAGGCCCAGCTCCCGAAAGCATACGAAATATCGGGATACACGCCGCTGGCGAAGCCCGCGGAGAGCTTCTGCAGCAACTCGTCGGTGGTGGACGCGCCCGAGGAGACCTCGATGGTGACGTTGGGGTGCTGCTGGGTGAACTTGGCCGCCAGTCCCTCAAGGATCTTCTCGGCGTCGGCGGTCTGGCCCGTCCACCAGGTGAGCTTCACCTTCGCCTGCGGGTCCACCGTCTTGGGGCCTTCCTGGGACGACCCCCCGCAGCCTGAGGCCGCCAGGATGATCGCCGCGACCAGGGCCACCGCGGTTCTTCTTCGCACTGTGGATGCTCCTCCCGGAATGTTGGAGCCAATCATGGTTACTTTCGAAGTCTTGTCAATACCTTCGAAAATCCGCAAGGGTTGACAAGGTTTCACAACTCCTGGGACTGTGCCGTGGTGTCCAGAACGACCTTCGACCTTCTTGTCGTAGGCGACGCCAACCCGGACGTGATCGTGTCGGGTTCGCCTCGCCATCCCGAGTTCGGCCAGCGCGAGCAGCTCGTCCCCGCCGCCGGCCTGGTGCTCGGCGGCTCCGGCGCGATCACCGCGTACGGCGCCGCCCGCCTCGGCCTGCGCACCGCGTTCGTCGGGCGGGTGGGGGACGACCCCGCGGGGGCCTTCGTGCTGGACGCCCTGCGCGGCGGCGGCGTGGACGTGTCCGCGTGCGCCGTCGATCCCGCCGTGCCCACCGCCATGACCGTGGTGCTGGTGGACGGCGACGACCGGGCCATCCTCACCGCCCCCGGCTGCCTCGACCGGCTCTCCGCGACCGACGTGCCGCCCGGGCTGATCGAGCGCGCCGCGCACGTCCACGTCTCGTCGTACTTCCTGCAGCCGCTGCTGGCCGCCGGGCTCGCCGGGCTGTTCGGCCTGGCCAGGGCCGCGGGCGCGTCCACCTCGCTCGACACCAACGACGACCCGGCGGGCCGCTGGGCGGGCCTCGACGAGGTGCTCCCGCTCACCGGCGTCCTGCTCCCCAACGAGTCCGAGGCCCTGGCCATCGCCGCCGCCGTCTCGGGCGTCACGGAGAGCCTCGACCTGGAGCGGGCCGTGCGCGAGCTGGCCGCCCGCGGCACGCTGCCCGTCGTCAAGCGCGGGGAGCGGGGCGCGCTCGCCTTCGCCGACGGCGAGCTGGTCGAGGCGCCCGCGCGGCCCGCGACCGTGGTCGACGCCGTCGGCGCCGGAGACAGCTTCAACGCCGGCCTGCTCGCCGCGCTCCTGCGCGGACTGCCGCTGAGCCGGAGCATGGGCGTGGCCGTGGCCTGCGGCACCCTTTCCACCCGCGCCGCCGGGGGCACCGCGGCGCAGCCCACCTGGGAGGAAGCAACCTCATGAAGAAGATCGTGTTCGTCGGGGCGGGGAGCGTCGTCTTCACCCACGGACTGCTCGCCGACCTGGTCAAGTTCCCCGAGCTGCGCGGCATGCACATCGCGCTGCACGACATCGACCCCGAACGCCTCCAGGTGGCCGAGGCCGTGTCCCGCCGCATCACCGAGGGCGCCGCCACCGTCACCGCCCACCTCGACCGCCGCGAGGCGCTCGAAGGCGCCGACTTCGTGATCAACATGGTGCAGGTCGGCGGCTACGACGCCACCGTCACCGACTTCGAGATCCCCGCCAGGTACGGCCTGCGGCAGACCATCGCCGACACGATCGGCGTCGGCGGCGTGTTCCGCGCGCTGCGGACGTTCCCGCTGCTCGACGCGCTGGCCGCGGACATCGCCGCCGTGTGCCCCGACACGCTCCTGCTCAACTACACCAACCCGATGGCGATGAACGTCTGGTACCTGTCGGGCAAGGTCAAGAACGTGGTCGGCCTGTGCCACTCGGTCTACTGGACGATGCGGGGGCTGGCCGAGCTGGTGAAGGTCCCGTACGAGGAGATCTCGTACGTCGCGGCCGGCGTCAACCACCAGGCGTGGGTGCTGCGCTTCGAGCGCGACGGCGAGGACCTGTACCCGCGCCTCGACGTGGACGACCCGGAGCTGCGGCGGCGGGTTCGGGTGGACATGTACCGGCGGCTGGGCTACTACCCGACGGAGACCAGCGAGCACTCGGCCGAGTACGTCCCGTGGCTCATGCACCACGACTCCGAGCTCGACCGGCTGCGCATCCCGGTGGGGGAGTACCTGCGGGTCAGCGAGGAGAACCTGGCCGAGTACAAGCGCACCCGCGACCTCGTACGGCACGGCGGCGAGCTCGACATCGCCGGGACCGACGAGTACGCCCCGCAGATCATCCACAGCATCGTCACCGGCACGCCCCGCGTCGTCTACGGCAACGTGGTCAACGACGGGCTCATCTCGAACCTGCCGCACGGCTGCGTGGTCGAGGTGCCCTGCGCGGTGGACGCCACGGGTGTCCGCCCCACGGCGATCGGCGCCCTGCCCCCGCAGTGTGCCGCTCTGAACAGGAGTTATGTCAACGTCAATGAGCTCACTGTACGTGCCGCGCTGGAGGGCGACCCCCGCCATGTCAGGCACGCCCTGATGATGGACCCGAACACCGCCGCCTCACTCACGCTCGACGACATCTGGCGGATGGCCGACGACCTGACCCGCGCCCACGGCGACCACCTCCCGGAGGCCCTGCGCGCGTAACCGGATCGCCACCGGAGCGCTCGGCGGGAGAACCCGGCGCCCTGCCCGCCGCGCTCAGCGGGCGATCTCGACCTCCAGCCCCTTGTCCCGCAACGCCGCGACACATTCGGGATCGGCCGAATCGCCCGTGATCAGCAGATCGATCTCCCCGATCGCGCAGATCGGCGCCATCTCCACCACACCCAGCTTGGACGCGTCCGCGACCAGGATCTTCCTGGCCGCGGCGCGCAACATGCGCTGTTTCATCTCCGCGTCCGGCAGGCTCACGTTCGTCACCCCGCCCGCCGCGTCCACCCCGCCGCAGCCCAGGATGACGGTGTGGGCGCGGATGCCCTCCAGCAGCTTGCCGCCCAGCGGATCGACCAGCGAGTGCTGCTGGCGGCGCAGGCTGCCGCCGGTCACGACCACCGAGATCCTCGGCAGCGCCGGCTCCAGCTCCAGCGCCGTGCGCAGCCCGTTGGTGAACACCGTCACCTCGGTCAGGTCGGAGCGCGCGACCAGCTCCCTGGCCACGTAGGAGGTCGTGGTCCCCGCCCCCATCAGCACGCTCTCGCCCGAGCCGACCAGCCCGGCGGCCACCTTCGCGATGAGCGACTTCTCCACCGCCGCCGTGCCCAGCGACAGCTCGAACGACGGCTCGACGTGCGGCGCGGGCCCGGCCGACACGGCGCCGCCGCGCACCCGCCGCACCTTGCCCTGCTCCTCCAGCGCGTCCAGGTCCGCGCGGACGGTCACGCTGGACACCCCGAACGCCTCGGCCAGCTCCGCGACCCGCACGAACTCCTGCTCGGTCAGCATGGCCAGCATGCGCTCGCGCCGGACCTCGGTCGGCATCGACTCCATCATGCACGGACCGCCGGCGGCAGCAGGTCGCCGTGCGCCTCGATCAGCTCGTCGCAGAGCCGCTCGATCTCGGGCAGCGGC
Organism: Nonomuraea sp. MTCD27; assembly: GCF_041950495.1. NCBI lineage: Bacteria > Bacillati > Actinomycetota > Actinomycetes > Streptosporangiales > Streptosporangiaceae > Nonomuraea > Nonomuraea sp. MTCD27. The sequence goes on from NZ_JBGNUW010000007.1 coordinate 208,816, forward strand.
AGCGTGGCCCCCGTGTTCGGGTCGAGCATCGCCGCGTGGTAGACGTGCGTACGGTCGCCGTCGAGCACGGCGCGCACGGTCAGCTCGACCACGTTGAGGAACGTGCGGTTGAGCGCGACGAGCTGCACGGGCAGGTCGCCGACCGCCCGCGGGCGCACCCCGGCGGCGCCGACCGCGGCCGGCACCTCCACGCAGCACCCGTCGGGCAGGTTGCCGATCAGGCCCCGGTTGGCCACGTTGACGTAGATCTCCTTCTCCTCGCCGGTCAGCATCGCCAGGATCATCGCGGCGGCCGGCTCCTGGTGCTGCCATCGGATGAGCAGCGGGTGACCGGCGGACAGGGCGCGCCGCGTCTCCTCGTAGAGGTGCAGGCTCTTGCCCACGCGGCGCAGGTATTCCTCGACCGGCACGCCGAGCCGGCTCGTCTCCTCGGGATGCCGCATGATCCACGGCACGTATTCGGCCGCGTGCTCGCTCGACTGCGTGGGGAAGTAGCCGAACTTGCGGTAGAGCTCCGCGCGTACGTGCCGCCTGAGCTGCGGGTCGGCCTCCAGCACGGCGTCGAGCTCGGGATAGAGCGACCGGCCCGCGGCCTCGAAGCGCAGCACGAACGACTGGTGGTTGAGGCCGGCGCTGAGGAAGCTCACCTCGTCCTCGTCGCGCCCGACCAGGTCCGCCAGGTACGCGTGCGTGTCGCACACCGAGTGGCACAGCCCGGCGAACCGCTCGAACCCGGTGGCCTCGTGGACCGCCCACCCGGTCATCGCCATCGGATCGCTGCAGCTCAGCAGCCAGGCGTCGGGGCACTCCTCGGCCATCTGGGCGGCCAGCTCGACCAGCACCGGGATCGTGCGCAGGCCGCGGAAGACGCCGCCGATGCCGATGGTGTCGCCGATGGTCTGGCGCAGGCCGTACCGATGGGGGATCTCGAAGTCGCGCAGCGTCGCCTCGAACCCGCCGACGTCGAGATGGCTGACCACGAAGTCGGCGCCCTTCAGCGCCCGCCGCCGGTCGAAGACGCTGCGGATCTTCGCGCCCGCGCCCGCCTCGCCGTCCAGCGCCCGCACGAGCGTCTCGGTCGTCGCGAGCCGGCCCGGGTCGTCGTCGTGCAGCACGATCTCCAGCTCGCCGTGGAGCGAGGGGGCGAGCATCAGGGCGGAGACCACGCGGCGCGTCAGTTCCACGTCACCGACCCCGATGAAGACGATCCGCGCCATCCACGAAGTATCGCACGCCTGCCACCCAGGCCGGCCCGCCCGCCGAACCGGGGCGAGACCGCCGGAAAGCCGCTTGCCCGTCCGCCGCCGGCCATGTTGTGATCTGCGATGCGGAGACGCGTCCGAGGTGAGGAGGGGTGGTGCGCCGAGAACATGCGGCCGGCCCGGCCGGGCTCTGAGGTCAGGGGACGACGCCGACGCCAGTGAGGGCGGGACGACACCTACCGCCGGCGGCTGAGGAGGCTCGGCCGACAGTGACCGGGACAATCAGGCAAACCCGGTCGTGGTACGGATCCGTGGGATGAGAACGCCGCGGTGAAGCAGGAGGCGGAACTAATCGCCGACCCCTGACGAGGGGGAACCGGCGGTGAACCGGTCCCTCGCCCGCATCGAGCCTGGGAGCCGTCGAGCCGGGCCCGTCCCGGCCCAGACGGAGAGAACGAAACGGAACCCTGCGCTCCGGTTGAAGATCACTTCTTCGACCCGGAGGCGGAGACCATCGGCAGGGCTGCCCAGAACCAGGGCTTCACATGTGACAACTGCGGCGCCGTGGTGGTGCCGTTGAGCAACGGGAGTTACCGCAATCACTGTCCCACGTGCTTGTGGTCCAAGCACGTGGACCTCGAACCGGGCGATCGCGCGGCGGCCTGCCGCGGGCTGATGCGCCCGCAACGGATCGAGCACCGTGGCCGCAAGGGGCTGGTGATCGTTCATCGTTGCGTGGCGTGCGGTTTCGTCCGGCCCAATCGCGTCGCCGACGATCCCGGGCAGGGCGACGACATCGACGCGATCATCGCGCTGATGCTCGGCGGCGGGTGAGGGGCTGATGCGGCGTCCACGCGAGTGACCGGCCTCGGCGCCACTCGCGTGGACACCGCTCCGCGCCGGGCGGCCGGGGCAATCGTGGACGTGATCGTCATCGACCCGGTCCTGGAGCTCTCCCCGACAACGGACTTCACCTCCTGGCCGCCCTCCTCCCCACGGTGCCTCTGCAGCTACGAGGCTTCCTCATCAGCGGGCCGCTCGAACGCGCGTGAGTATGCGGGAGGATGTCCGGGGTGGATCCCGAACTGTCGTCTGAGCGGGTTGCCGATCTTCTTGTCGGGCAGGTACCCGAGTTCGACCCGTTGCTGCGGGAGCATCTCGACTCCAACGGGGAGGTGCTGCAGCACGTGCTGTTCGGAGACCTCACCCGATTCGTGCTCGAGGCTCATCGGCAGGGCCGGGAGGAGCTGGTCGAGCGGTGTCTCGCTTTTCTCTCCGTGGCTCTACATGCCTCTGACGTGCGGGTCGGCGAGCTCGTGGCGGTGTCGTTCGTGGAGAACGTCGGCCCGTGGGATCCAGGGGTCGCCGATTTCATCGCCTCCTGGCCGGACGCTCTGCGCGCGGAAGCAGAGCGGCAGGGATGGCGACCGCTGGGCTGAGCGGCGGCACCTGCCCTTGCTTGGACGCGGTTGGCCGCCATGATCGCCTGCTGGTCCCGATGCGGTGCCAGTCGTCAGCGTCGTCGTGGAGGCGGCGTCGTGCTCCCGCTGAATGTCTGAGTACATTAACAATATTCATCTGGTGAAGGGGGCAAGGTGACCGCCCATCTGAAGGGCTCATACCCGGCGGACGAGCCGGCCTGCTCGATCGAACGGAGCCTGCAGATCCTGGGAGAGCGGTGGACATTCCTGATCCTGCGCGAGATCTTCCGGGGCAGGCACAAGTTCGCCGAGATCAGGGACGCCCTGGGCATCGCTCCCAACCTCTTGAGCGCCCGGCTGAAGACACTCATCGGTGCCGGGGTGCTGCGCACCCTCACCTACAGGGAGCCGGGCAGCAGGCAACGAGAGAGTTACCACCTCACCGAGGCCGGCGCGGATTTGCAGGTGGTGCTGGGCGCCTTGCAGCAGTGGGGCGACGTCCACCGCGCCCGATCGGCCGGGCCCTCGGCCCTGCGCAGGGCGCGCTCCACGGGCGAGCCGGTGCGGGTCGCGTTCGTCGACAGCGCCGGCCAGGAGGTGGCCGGCGCGGACGTGCATCTCGACATCCGCCCCTGAGGCCGGTCCTCACACTGCACGGGCTCCGTGGTCATCCGCTCCGGGTGACCCTCGCCCGTCCACGTCGGGCCCGGAGCCAAGGTGTGAGCCCCGAAGGTGGCGCAGTGGTCACCCAGCGACGCGCTCGGGCAGCAGTCGCGGGATCTCTCGCTGCCCGCCGGTGGGCACCTCGGCCTGCCGGTGGCCGGGCGCTGAACGCCGGAGGGCCTTGGGGACGCGGCTTTGCCGGATGTTGAGGTAGGGCGCGGGGTCACCGGGCAGGCACGGGGTGGATATGCGGCAGGAGGTGCCCGGCCGGTGGGCGTCCGGTCCTGCATCGCCGGCACGCCAGGCCTTGGCGGGCAAGCAGAGAAAGGAACCCCGTGATGACTTCTGTGAGGGCCGACGCATCGGGCCAGTACATGATCGACGATGCTCTCCCCGTCAACCGCCTCGGCTACGGGACCATGCAGCTGACCGGCCCCGGCGTGTGGGGGCCGCCGGCCGATGAGGACGAGGCCGTGCGGGTTCTGCGCCGGGCGGCGGAGCTCGGTGTGACGCTCTTCGACACCGCCGACTCCTACGGCCCGTTGGTCGCCGAGCCGCTGCTACGGCGCGCTCTCGCCCCGTACGACGAGAGCATCGTCATCGCCACCAAGGCAGGGCTCACCCGGCAGGGCCCCGACATGTGGACACCCGTCGGCAGACCGGCCTACCTTCGCCAGCAGTGCGAGATGAGCCTGCGCATCCTCGGAGTCGAACGGATCGCGCTGCTCCAGTTGCACCGCGTCGATCCCGACGTGCCCATCGAAGACCAGGTCGGCGAGCTGAAAGCGCTGAAGGACGAAGGGAAGATCGCGCACATCGGCCTGTCGGAGGTGAGCGTCGACCAGATCGAACAGGCTCGCGCCATCGCGCCGATCGCCTCCGTGCAGAACCTGTACAACCTGGCCAACCGCGCGGCCGAGAACGTGCTCGACTACTGCGAACGCCACCACATCGCCTTCATCCCGTGGTTCCCGCTGGCCACCGGCGGCCTGGCGAAGGCCGGTGGACCGCTCGAAGCCATCGCCTCCCGGCTGTCGGCCACGCCGTCACAGCTCGCGCTCGCGTGGCTGCTCCACCGCTCACCGGTCATGCTGCCCATTCCCGGCACCTCGTCGGTCGATCACCTGGAGCAGAACGTGGCCGCCGCGGGCCTGCAGGTGACCGATGACGACGTCGCCGAGCTGACCGCGGCCGTCACGTCGCCAAGCTGACCTCGGCGATACACCCCCGGTGAGGGCACCCGCTCCCGTTCCGGGCGGCCGGAACGGCGGGCTCGGCGAGCGACGCCCTCATGGGGCCCACGGCACCGGGTCACCTGGGCCGCCGGTCTCCTCGGCGCAGCCGGCCGAGGCAGGGTCGGGGGCCGCCGGGGTCCGGCGGAGCGGATGAGCGGCAGGGCCGCCGGTCACGCAGGCCGGCGGCGTGGCGGAGCCGCGTGTCCAGCTGTCCTGCGCATCCGCCGGGCTGCCGGACACCGATGAGAACAGCAGCGTTCCGGCCGTGGCGACCACAGCCGCGCCGGCGGCCACGAGCGCGACGCCGCGCCTCCGGCGATCGGCCCTCGAGGACGCGGGAGCGGTCGGCGCCGTCGTCGCCGAAGCCGGCGACGCCGCATGCCTGCCCTCCGCCCGGCCCCGCCCAGAATCGCCGGCGGCACGGTGCTCAGGGCGGTGCTCAGGGCGGTGCTCGGGGCGGTGCTCGGGGCGGTGCAAATTGCGGTGCTGGTGACGCTGCTGACGGTGCCGATGACGGCTGGCAGGCCGGACATCGCGCGCGGGAGCGGTGTCGCTGACGGCGGATGACGGCCCGCGGTCGCCGCCGACGAGGCCGCACAGCACCTCCACGGCCGCCGGACGAGCCGCCGGATTCTTGGCCAGGCACGCCGCAACCAGCCGGCGCAGCTCGTCGGGCAGGCCGGAAAGGTCGGGCTCGGCGTGCAGGACGGCGTTGAGCGTCGCCGGCACCGTACCGCCGGCGAAGGCCGGTCGGCCGGTGGCCGCGAAGACGATCGTGCCCGCCCACGAGAACATGTCGGAGGCGGGAGTGAGCGGCTGGTCGTCCAGCTGCTCCGGCGCCATGTACGCCGGCGTGCCGGCCGGCTCGGTCGAGCCGGTGGTCGCGTCCAGCGCGTACGCGATCCCGAAGTCGATCACCACTGGCCCTTCCGGGCCCATGATCACGTTGCTCGGCTTGAAGTCGCGGTGCACGATCCCGGCCGCGTGGATCGAGGTCAGAGCGGTCAGCGTGGTGACCGCCAGCCGCTCCAGCCCGCTGCCGCTCCGCGGCCCGCCCTCCTTGACCAGCGCCTCCAGCGACGGCCCCGGAACGTATTCGCTGATGATGTACGGACGCTCCTGGGTGAAGCCGGTCTCCAGCACGCGGGCGGTGGAGAAGGTGGCCAGCCGCTGTGCGATCTCCGCTTCCCGGCGGAACCGTTCCCTGACGTGGGAGTCGGCGGCGAAGCAGGAGTGCAGCATCTTGATCGCCACCTGCCGCCCACCGGGGGACTCGCCGAGGAAGACCGCGCCCTGGCCGCCTTCGCCCAGCCGTCTCACCAGGTGGTAGCCGCTGACGTGTGCCGGGCCTTCGGGGTCCGGCACAGGAAGATCCTGCATGGTGTGTCACCTCTCCTGATCGTGCCGTGCTGCTCGGTCCCGGGCGGTCATGGAGGGCTCCTCCGGGAGTTACTTTTGGTCACTGATGTACTCTTCGATAACCGGTAACAGCAACGTGACCTGGTCACTTTCAGGTGACGGAGGAGGCGGGAGCCCATGTCGCACCAGGCTGAGGCGGACAGGGTGCTGCGTTCGTTGGACAGGACGTGCCTCGAGCACGACCCCGATGTTCTCCGGTCCGTGCTGGACCGGGTGGGTGACAAGTGGAGCCTGATCCTCATCGGGTTGCTCGAGAAGGAGCCGATGCGCTTCACCGAGCTGCTGCGGACGGCGCCCGGCATCTCCCGCCGCATGCTGTCGCTGACGTTGCGCAGCCTGGAGCGTGACGGGCTCGTCAAGCGCGTGGTCTATCCGGAGATCCCACCCCGGGTCGAGTACGAGGTCACCCCGTTCGGACGCACCCTGTCCGAGCCCGTCCTGGTGCTCGCCCGCTGGGCGGCCGACAACCAGGACACGATTCGCGCCAACCGCCACGCCTTCGACAAGGCGGCCGGACACGACACCGACGATCTCGACTGAGCCCTGGCCGGTTCACCCGATGTGACCACGGTTCAGTTGAAGTTACCGATCACCGGCGTGTAGTCAGTACTTGGAAGTCACTGAGGCCGGCGGCGAGCACTGCTCCAGCCGTCGGCGCACGTACGGGAGATGATCGTATGTTTTCGCCCACCCGCTGAGCCGATCGACGGCTCGGCGATGACCTGCCGACCGGGCAGGTGATCCAGAGTTCCGACCGGCCCGCGAGGTCCCGCACCGCGGAAACGCCGGCCCCCGCCGCCCGATCGCGCGCACCCCACCGCGTCATGCTCCCGCCCCGCCCTGCTCCAGGGCTTCCTTGGCGACCCCACAACACGGGTCGCCTGCCATGTCACACATGACTACCGCGACACATCCCTGTTGAAAGGACCATGCAATGACCCGCATCGGCATCATCCTCGGCAGCACCCGCCCCGGCCGCAACGGCGAACAGGTGGCGCACTGGGTGCTGGAGCACGCCTCCCGGCGCACGGACGCCGCCTTCGAGCTCGTGGACCTGCTGGACTACCCGCTCCCGCACCTGGACGAGCCCATGCCGCCGGCCTACGGCCAGTACCAGAACGAGCACACCAAGGCGTGGGCCGCCAAGATCGGCTCCTACGACGGCTTCGTCATGGTGACGCCGGAGTACAACCACTCCACCTCGGGCGTGCTGAAGAACGCCATCGACTACCTGTTCGCCGAGTGGAACCACAAGGCCTTCGGCATCGTGTCCTACGGGAGCGTCGGCGGCGCCCGGGCGGCGGAGCAGCTGCGGTTGATCGGCGGCGAGCTCAAGCTCGCCGACGTGCGCACCAACGTGGCCCTGTCGCTGTTCACCGACTTCCGCGACTTCAGCAAGCTCGCGGCCGGTGAGCACCAGGTGGCGGCCCTCACGACCATGCTCGACGAGGTCGTCGCCTGGAGCCGCGCCCTGGCCCCGCTCCGCCAGGCCGCCTGAACCCGTGCCGGCCGGGGCCTTTCCCCACACACGCCCCGGCCGGCACGGCACCACCGCCCGCGGAGATCCGGTGCGTCCGGCCTCCCGCCGCGACGCCCGAGCTGGGCGTCGATCACCTTGGAACACCACAGAGCAGGAGGAACCGTGAGCGTCGGCAGGGTCGAACACCCACATTTCGAGCTGGGGCTCAACTCGTTCGGAGAGGTCGCGACGGACGGCGGACGCGTGCTCAGCGACGCCGAGACCGTGCGCCTGCTCGTGGCGGAGGCCCGGCTCGCTGAGGCGGTGGGGCTGGACGTGTTCAGCGTGGGCGAGCACTACCGGGAGGGGCACAACGACTCCGCCACCCCGGTGCTCCTCGCCGCGATCGCCACCGCCACGCGGCGTATCAGGCTCGGCACGTCCGTGACCGTGCTGAGCACCAACGACCCGGTCCGGCTGTACCAGGAGTTCTCCACCCTCGACGCGGTGTCCGACGGCCGCGCTCAGATCGTGCTCGGCCGCGCCTCCGCGACGGAGTCGTTCCCGCTGTTCGGCTACGACCTGGCCGACTACGAGCGGCTGTTCGAGGAGAAGCTCGACCTGTTCCTCCGGCTCGAACGGGAGGAGGAGGTGACCTGGTCGGGAACGGTCAGGACCCCCCTCACCCGGCAGCGGCTGCACCCCCGCATGCGCCCGGGCGGCATCCCGACCTGGATCGGCGTGGGCGGCAGCCCCGACTCCGTGGTGCGCGCCGCGCGCCATGGCCTGCCCCTCATGATGGCCATCATCGGCGGACAGCCCCTGCGCTTCGCGAGGAACGTCGCGCTCTACCTCAAGGCGCTCGAGCGCTTCGGCCATCCCGAGCTGCCGATCGGACAGCACTCGCTCGGCCTCGTCGCCGACACCGACGAGGAGGCCGTCGAGACCTGGTGGTCGTCCTGGCAGCCGGTCGTCGCGGCGCTCGCGGCCGAGCGCGGCTTCTACGCGCCAAGCCGGCAGCGGTACGAGGCCGAGCTCGAGCACGGCGCGCTCTTCGTCGGATCGCCGGAGACGGTCGCCCGCAAGATCGTCCGGATGGCCCGCGACCTCCACCTGAGCCGCTTCGACCTCAAGTACGACATCATGCACCTTCCTCGCGAGGCCCGTGCCCGCACGATCGAGCTGCTCGGCCGCGAGGTCGCCCCGCGTGTCCGTGAGCTGCTCGCCGCCGACACGGCCGGCTCCTGACGCCCGAACCCTCACGGCACCCCGAACAAGACACCCGGACGAGGCGGCTTCACCTCCGGGCAGGACGATGACGCCACCCGACAGCGACCTGGAGCGACCATAAAACCCGGCGACGTCCGCACCATCGGCATCCTCGGCGCCGGCAAGGTCGGCACCGTGCTGGCCCGCCTCGCGGTCGCGGCCGGCTACCACGTCCTGATCGCGGGCTCCGGCGAGGCGGCGCGGATCTCCCTGATCGTCGAGGTCGTCACGCCCGGCGCGACGGCGGTGACCGCGGCGCGGGCCGCGTCCGAGGCGGACGTCGTGGTGCTCGCCCTGCCGCTCGGCAAGCATCGCGACATCCCGGCCGAGGCGCTGCGGGGCAGGCTGGTGCTCGACGCGATGAACTACTGGTGGGAGATCGACGGGGTGCGCGACGACCTCACCGACCTGCGTACGTCCTCCAGCGAGATCGTCCAGGACTTCCTGGTCGGCGCCCGGGTCGTCAAGGCCTTCAACCACATGGGCTACCACGACCTCGAAGAGGGCGCCCGTCCGGCCGGCGCCGCCGGCCGGAGCGCGATCGCCGTCGCCGGGGACGATCCGGACGACGTGGAGGTCGCCGCCGCGATCGTGGACGCGCTCGGCTTCGACCCGGTGATCGCGGGCCCGCTCGCCGAAGGCGTCCGCCTGGAGCCGGGGACGGAGCCGTTCGGCGCGAACGTCGGCGCAGCCGAGCTGCGCGCCATGCTCGACCGGTTCCCCGAGTCGCCGCGCGGGCGCGAGGTGCTCCGCGCGCGGCGGGGAACGTCCTCGGGCGGTGGAGCGTTGACCTCCAAGCCTGAGTTGCAAATATAAACTCAGGCGTTAGGATGGCGCCTCAGAGGCGTCGATGCCGGGCGGAACGGCCCGGGGAAGCCCGAGCCGGCCCGCACGGCATGCGGGCATGACAAGCGCACGATGAGGAAGAACCATGCGAATCAAGGGATCGGTCGCCCTGGTCACGGGCGGAAATCGCGGAATCGGCCGCGCGTTCGCCCGCGCGCTCATCGACCACGGTGCGGCGAAGGTCTACGTCGGCGTCCGCGACCCGGCGAGCGTGCCGGACGCCGACGTCGTTCCCGTGCGCCTGGACGTCACCGACGAGGCGAGCGTCGCGGCTGCCGCGGCAGCCGCGGGCGACGTCTCCATCGTGATCAACAACGCGGGGATCGGCGGTGCGAGCACCAAGCTGATGGAGGGCGCCTTCGACGGCGCGCGCCAGGCGATGGAGGTCAACTATTTCGGCACCTGGGCGGTGTCCCGCGCCTTCGCTCCCATCCTGGCCAGAAACGGGGGCGGAGCCCTGGTCAACATGCTCTCGGTGGCGTCCTGGGTCGGTCAGCCGCAGTTCCCCGGGTATGCCGCTTCCAAGGCCGCGCAGTGGTCGCTGACGGACGCCCTGCGCAAGGCGCTGGGCGAGCAGGGAACCCTGGTGGTCGGGGTGCATGCGGGTTTCGTGGACACGGATCTCAGCGCCTGGACCGACGCGCCGAAGATCAGCGCCGGCACCGTGGCCGAGCTGACCATGGACGCCCTGATCCATGACCGGTTCGAGGTCCTGGCCGACGAGCAGAGCCGGAGCGTCAAGGCCGCACTGTCGGAGCCGGTCGGCGCGCCGTCCGGTCCCTGATCCGGCGCTTCGGCCCGCGGCCCATGTCGGCCCTGCCTTTACGGGGAGCGGTGGGTGGGATCACCGGGCAGCTGGACGACGAGCATCATCCACGTCCGCGCAAAGTGGTATTTGACCAGGGCTTTCTTGCTTCTGCGGATGATGGGGATGATCCTTGGGCTGGACGTTTGTATCGCCCAGAGCGAGGAGCAGGAGCCATGCCCCAGGCGTACGACCCGCGCCACACGGCCGTGCTGCTGGTCGATCCCTACAACGACTTCCTGTCCGAGGGCGGCAAGATCTGGCCGCGCGTGGCGTCCGTGGCACAGCAGGTCGGACTGCTGGACCACCTGCGCTCCGTGATCGCATCGGCCCGGGAGGCCGGCGTACGGGTGATGATCGTTCCGCACCGTCGCTGGGAGCCGGGCGACTACGAGACATGGGATCACCCCAACCCCACCCAGCGCGCCATCATGGAGCGGCACAGCTTCGCCCGCGGGACCTGGGGCGGGGAGTTCCACCCCGACTTCCAGCCGCAGCCCGGCGACGTCGTGGCCCGGGAGCACTGGGCGCAGAGCGGGTTCGCCAACACCGACCTCGACTTCCAGCTCAAGCAGCACGGCATCACCCATGTCGTGCTCGTCGGCCTGCTGGCGAACACCTGCATCGAGTCCACCGGCCGATTCGCCATGGAACTCGGCTACCACGTCACCCTGGTGCGCGACGCCACCGCGGCGTTCCTCCCCGAGATGATGCACGCCGCCCACGAGCTGAACGGCCCCACCTTCGCCCACGCCATCACCACCACCGGGGAGCTCACCGCCGCGTTCGAGGGGGCGCACGCATGAAGCCGGTGCTCCACCGGCTTCCGCGGCGCCTGCCGACCTTGGGTGACCAGGGCGTTTTCCTTGGATCACCCGGGGGCAGACTGCACGAATCCCGTCGTGCCGGCCTTGGTTACGAGCGCAGGAGGCGCAGGTCATGGACATGAAGCTCGAAGTGGTCGTGGTGCCGGTCGCGGATGTCGACCGGGCCAAGGACTTCTACACGGCGCTGGGCTGGCGGCTGGATGCCGACGTCGCCACCGGTGAGGACTTCCGGGTGGTGCAGGTGACACCGCCCGGCTCGCCGGCCTCGGTCATCTTCGGTACGTCGGTCACGTCCCAGGCGCCGGGTTCGGCGCAGGGCCTGCACCTGATCGTGGCCGACATCGCCGCCGCGTACGAGGAGCTGAAGCGGCTCGGCGCCGGCCCGAGCGAGGTCTTCCACGACGCCGGCGGCGTCTTCCACCACAGCGGCACCGACGCCCGGGTGCCCGGCCCGGATCCGCAACGCAGCAGCTACGGCTCGTTCCTGTCGTTCAGCGACCCCGACGGCAACGGCTGGGTGCTGCAGGAGGTCACCACCCGGCTCCCGGGACGGCTGGACCCGTCCGCCACCGCCTTCGCCGCCGCCTCGGACCTGGCGAACGCGCTGCGCCGCGCCGCGGCCGCGCACGGCGAGCACGAGGCGCGCACCGGCGCCGAAGACCCCAACTGGCCGGACTGGTACGCCGACTACCTGGTGCGCGAGCAGGCCGGAAGCGAGCTCCCGTCGTGAGCGCGCGCGCCCACCGTGCCGTCACCGGCCCGCGACCGTTCGAGCTGATCGGATGACCACGACCAGGCTGCCCCGGCAGGAATGTGCGATCACCGTCCTGGGCGGGCCGACGGCTGTCATCGACATCGGGGGTCTGCGCATCGTCAGCGACCCGACCTTCGACGAGGCCGGCCCGCACGGATACCTGACGAAAACGGCGGGTCCCGCCGTCCCCGAGGACGCCCTGGGCGCGATCGACCTGGTGCTGGTCAGCCACGACGGCCACCCGGACAACCTCGACGAGCGCGGACGCGTGTTCGCCAGAACCGCCCCGCTGGTCATCACCGGCCCGCTCTCCACGGCACGACTCGGTCCTCCCGCGGTCGGCCTCGCCGGCTGGAACGGCTACCAGGTGCTCCGCGGCGACGGCGCGGGCCATCTCACCGTCCAGGCGGTGCCCGCCGTCCACGGCCCCGAAGACGGCGATCGCGATGCCGACGGCAACGTCAACTGCGAGGTCACCGGGTTCGTCCTGTCCGGCCCGGGACTCCCCACGGTCTACATCAGCGGCGACAACGCCTCCATCCGTACCGTGGCGGAGATTTCCCGCCGCGTGCCGGACATCGACGTAGCCGTGCTCCACGCCGGAGCGGCCCGCGTGCCCGCGAAGTTCGGCGGGCGCCCCCTGACGTTCGACAGCCGGCGGGCCGCGGCCGCCGCGGCCGTCCTCGACCCGGATCTCGTGATTCCGGCCCACTACGACGGCTGGGCCCACTTCTCCGAGGGACTGGCCGACCTGGAGCTGGCCTTCGACGAAGCCGGCCTGACCGCGCTTCTGCGGACGGCCCCGCACGGCACCTGGACACCTTTGCACCGCTGACGCCCTGACGCGTCACCCGATCACCCAGCAAGATCTGTTGCGTATGTGATACGGCATTGGGATTTACAGCGCCTGGTCAAGATCGCTTTCTCTTCCCTAAGATTCCCTCCGGTTCTATCCCTTCCGTACCATAGAGGCACATTTGTCACTCTCATCCCGGCACAAGCATGTGCTGGCAGCATCGAGCATCGCCCTGGCCGCGTTCGCGGCCGTTCCACCCGCCGGCGCCACCTCGACCGCGGCCCCGGCGTTATCCCCCTCCACCGCCGCCGCGCCCGCGCGTACGGTCACCCTGATCACCGGTGACAAGGTGACCGTCACCACCGCGCCGGACGGTGGCGTGACCCGCACGGTGCTGAGCCCGGACGGGCGCCCCGTGGACGCCGTCACGCACGCGGAAGGCGGCGAGACGTACGTCTACCCCCGGTCCGCCCTGAAGTACCTGGCGGCCGGTCTGCTGGACCGGGACCTGTTCAACGTCACCCGGCTGCTGGCCGACGGATACGACGACGCGCGGCGTGACCGCCTTCCGCTCATCGTCTCCTACACCGACGCCGCCGCCCGCGCCCGGACCTCGGCCCTGCCCCAGGGCGCCCGGCAGGTGCGCGCCCTGTCCAGCATCCAGGGCGCCGCCGTGGACGCCGACCGCTCGGCCGGGTTCTGGGCCGCGCTCACGAAGGACGCCCGCGTCCCCGACGCCTCCGGCCGCACGAGCGCCGAGCCGGCGCTCTCGGGCGGCATCGCCAAGGTCTGGCTCGACGGCAAGGTACGGGCGGAGCTCGCCGAGAGCACCGCCCAGATCGGCGCGCCCCAGGTGTGGGCGGGCGGCAACACCGGCGAAGGGGTGGACGTCGCCGTCCTGGACTCGGGCGTCGACACCGCTCACCCCGACCTGGCCGGTCGCGTGGCGCGGGCCGAGACCTTCGTGCCCGATCAGACCGTCGAGGACGGCCAGGGGCACGGCACCCACGTCGCCTCCACCATCGCCGGCACCGGCGCCGCCTCCGGCGGCAAGGAGCGCGGCGTCGCCCCGGGCGCCCGTCTGCACGTCGGCAAGGTTCTGGACAACGCCGGTGAGGGCCAGGAGTCCTGGGTGCTCGCCGGCATGGAATGGGCCGCCCGCACCGAGCGCGCCAAGATCATCAGCATGAGCCTCGGCGCCGGACCCACCAACGGCACGGACCCGCTCAGCGCGGCCGTCAACCAGCTCAGCGCCGAAACGGGCGCCCTGTTCGTGATCGCCGCCGGCAACTCCGGCCCCACCGGCTTCACGGTCGGCGCGCCCGCCGCGGCCGACGCGGCCCTCGCCGTCGGCGCGGTGGACGGCGCGGACCGCCTGGCCGACTTCTCCAGCCGGGGCCCGCGCGCGGGTGACCGCGGCCTCAAGCCGGAAATCACCGCTCCCGGCGTCGACATCCTCGCGGCACGCTCGCGGTACGCCGCGGAGGGCGAAGGCCACTACCAGACGATGAGCGGCACCTCCATGGCCACGCCGCACGTCGCGGGCGCGGCGGCGCTGCTGGCGGCACGGCATCCGGACTGGACGGGCGGCCAGTTGAAGGACGCCCTCGTCAGCACCGCCAAGCCCACCCCCGGCTACACCGCCGCCGAGGCCGGCAGCGGGCGCCTGGACATCGCCGCCACCAGCGCGGCCACGGTCTTCGCGACAGCGAGCGCGTTCGCGGGCTACCACGCGTACCCCATCGAACCGGGCACCACGAGCACGAAGGACGTGACCTACACCAACATCGGGGACACTCCGGTCACCTTCGATCTCACCACCCGCGTTACGGGCGCGCCGCAGGACGCGTTCACGCTGTCGCAGCGGCAGATCACCGTCCCGGCGCACGGCACGGCCACCGTACGCGTCACGGCGCACTACGACGAGGTGCCGGCCGACACCACGGTCACCGGTACGGTCGAGGCCACGGACGCCTCCGGCACACCGCGGGCCCGCACCCTCATCGGCGCCGCGGAGGAGGGGGCGCGTCACGTCCTCACCCTCACCGCCAAGGACCGCGCCGGCCGGCCGATGGGCGGCGAGCTCATCCTGACGGGCAAGAAGTTCTTCGCCCCGCTCTACCTGGACGAGTCCGGCACCGGCAGCGTGCGCATCCCCGAAGGCACCTACACCACCTGGCTGGACGCCGACGTGGAGGGCACGCACGGCCCCCACTCACGCGGCTTCGGCCTGCTCACGGTGACCGACATCGCACTCGACCGGGATCGCACCGTCGTCATCGACGCGCGCAAGGCCCGGCGCCTGACCGCGGTCACCCCCAAGCCCAGCTCCCTGGACGGCATGCGGGTCGACGTCTACCGGGGCGTCGCCGACGACGACTACACCGCCAGCAGCCGGTGGCCGGACGCGTCGTACGACAGCGTCTGGACGCTGCCGACCGGCGGCAAGGTGGGCGTGGGCGAGTTCGAGGTCGGCGGGCACTGGCGGTTGAACCAGCCGGCCCTGACCGTCTCCACCTCGGATCACGTCTTCGACGACGCGCTGGTGCACCGCGGCGCGGCCCCGCTGCCCAAGGGCCGCCACACGCTCGAGGCGATCTTCGCCGGCGACGGCGGCGCCGCCGCCTACCCGTCCAGGGGTGCCGCGGGCAAGGCCGTGGTCGTCCGGAACAACGGCACGGTCGGCCGCGAGGAGCAGGCCGCCGCGGCGGCGGCAGCGGGAGCGAAACTGCTGCTGGTCGTCAACGACGGCCCCGGCCGCATCACCCCCTGGAACGACCCGCTCTACGGAGCGCCCAACCTGGCGCCGCTGGCGGTGGCCTCGCTGGGCCTCGACGAGGGCGAGCAGCTGATCGCGCAGATCCAGCGCGGGCGGCGCACGCTGCTCGACGTGACGTCCAACCCGACCACCGAGTACGTCTACGACCTGGTCCACTATTTCGAGGACGCCGTGCCCGCGGACCCGACGTACCGGCCCAGGGCCAAGGACCTGGCCCGGGTGGACGTCTCGTTCCGTAACTACCGGCAGTCCAGGGTGATCGAGGCCCGCCACGACTACTGGCGCTTCGGGTACACCTCCGCCACGAACGTGGCCGCTTCGGAGGCGCCGGCCATCGGCGAGCGCACCGACTGGGTCACGGCCGGGGTGCGCTGGCACGAGCAGGCGACGATCAACCGCGAGGTCGGCCAGCAGAGGGATCGTCCCGTGACGTACCGGGCGGGCACCAGCACGGACCTGCACTGGTTCGGCCCCGTCCACCGGCCGCGCTCGGCGCCCGGCGCGTCGCCGCTGCGCCTGGACGACACCCTGCAGGTGGTCCTGCCCGGCTGGGGCGACTCGGGAGCCGGCCACATCGGGGACACCTTCCTCAACAGCATGGTGTCCAACTCGCTGAAGCTGTACCAGGGTGACGGCCTGCTGGGCGAGGCACCCTACGACCAGCTGGTCGTCGGCGGCCTGCGGCCGGAACGGCTGCCGTACCGCCTGGTGTCGGAGAACTCCCGCGGCACCTGGGCGAACCCCTACTCCACCGCCACCCGCACCGAGTGGGGCTTCACCTCCGAGGCGGGTGCCTCCGGCGCGGTGGAGCGGCTGCCACTGATCCAGCTCGACTACGCCGTGGACACCGACGTGGCCGGCAAGGCGCGCCGCCGCGCCGACCTCACCGTCGTCCCGTCCCACCTCGACGGCGTGGCGGGGGCGGGTGACCTCCGCACCCTCACCCTGGAGATCTCCTACGACGACGGGACGACCTGGCACCAGGCCCGCCTCGACCGGGGCAGGGACGGCTGGCGGACCCGCCTCGACGCTCCCGCCGGAGCCTTGTTCGTCACGCTCCGCACCGCCGCGGGCGACACCCGGGGCAACACCGTCACCCAGACCATCACCCGAGCGTTCGGTCTGAAGTGACGCCGTCGGTGGGAGGGCCGCCGTCCGGCCCTCCCGCCGACATCCCCGTCCACGCCATCGCCTGATGAGCCCCATCACTGCCCACGCACACGGTCACAGTAGGACAAGCATTCGCATATATCACGGAGACTGCGGATACCGTCACAGTGTGGTCCGCCGGGTCCCCTGAAGAGCCGATGCCGCCGCTCCGGAGAGAACCGCCGGACGCCTTCGTCCGTCCAGGCGGGGGCCGCCGCAACCGCCGCTTTCGAGCAACCGCGCGCGGAGGGCAGTGGGAGAGGGGGACGCATGTCACCGCTGGTCAGCAGGCGGCGCTGGCCGTACCCGCAGTCCATCCGCGTGCGCTTCGCCCTCGCGGTCGGAGCACTGTTCCTGGCGCTCCTCAGCGCGGTCGGCGCGCTGGCCGTCTACGGCATCCGCCACAGGATCGCGGCCGACCTCGCCGAAGGCGTCCACATGGCCATCGTCGACTGGGTCAGCAGGATGCGGCCCGGTTACATCCCGCCGCCCAGGCCGAGCGCGCGCGTCCGGTATCTCCAGCTTGTCAACTCCCGGGGGCAGGTGGTGGTGGCCAACGCCGCCGCAGCCGGAAAGGCCCCGCTGAGCACGCTCAAGCCCGCCTCCGGTGATGGCATGCACGACTTCACGGTGTGCCCGCCCTGGGACAACGGCACGTGCCTTCTGGTCACGGCCTTGCGACTTGAGGGCCAGATGCCCGATGTGCCCTTGAGGGGCGAGCCGCACTACATCTACGCCGGTACGGTGGAACCTCCCGCCCTGGCCAGGCCCTACCTGGAGGCCGGCTTCGGGGCCGCGGCCCTGGTCGCCTCCCTGATGGCCGCCTTGGGCACGCGTGTCGTGGTGGGCCGGACCCTGCGTCCGGTGCAGGCGATCAGCACGAAGATGCGCGAGGCCACGGCGAACGACCTGACCATGCGCGTCCCGGCACCGCTCCACAATGACGAGATCGCCGAGTTCGCCCGCGCCTCCAACGCCTATCTCGATCGGCTGGAGAAGGCGGTGAACGCATACCTCCGGTTCGCCTCCCTGGCCTCCCACGAGCTGAGGTCCCCGGTCACCGCGCTGCGTACCCAGCTGGAGGAGGCGCTCATGTATCCCGGCGACGTGGACGCGCACGCGGCCCTCGAGCACACGCTGCGCAGCACGGAACGCCTCGAGGCGATCATCGACGACCTGCTGGCCTACAGCCGGGTCCAGAACGCCCGTCCTGAGGCGTACCAGCCGCTCGACCTGGCCGCCCTGGTCAAGGACGAGGTGGCCGGCATGCCCCGCGAGGGCATCCCGATCCGGCTGCGGGTGACCTGCCGCCCGACCGTACGGGGTTCGTCCGTGCAGCTGGGCCGCGTGCTGACCAACCTTCTGGCGAACGCGCGACGGCACGCCCGCTCGCACATCGACGTCACCGTCGAGCAGGTGGACCATCAGGCCGTGGTGACCGTGCAGGACGACGGCGCGGGCATCGCCGCCGAAGATCGCGAGCGCATCTTCGACCCCTTCGTCCGGCTGCCGGAGAGCCAGCGCCTCGATCCGGGCGGCAGCGGGCTCGGGCTGGCCATCAGCCGGGAGACCTGCCAGGCGCACGGCGGATCCCTCACCGTCGAGGACTGCCCCGACGGCGCGCGGTTCGCGCTCCGCCTGCCGGTGTCGGAACCGGCCGCCGAGCGTGGAGCCCCTGCCTAGGGTCACGTCCTGTCGATCGGCGGGGACGCGCATGGGGCTACCCGTGCGCCGCCAGCCCGTACATCGCCGTGGAGAGCAGGCGCTCCATCAGGTCTGACGGCCCTCCTGGCTGCTGCGCCGCCCATGCCAGGCCGATGGCGAGCGCGATCACCTCATAGACCGTGAGGTCGGGGCGCACCTGCCCGGCCTCCTGGGCGCGCCCGAGCAGCCGTGCGCCGGAGGCCCGCATGGCGGCGCACGAGACGTACAGCTCGGAGCTCTCGTCGGCCAGCGCCGTCATGATCGATTGCGGTAGTCCCTGATAGGTGCGCGTGCTGGCGGCCAGGTCGTTCAGCCACGTCAGCAGCGCCTCGTGCGGGGTGTGCGACGGCGAGGCGAGCAGCTGCTCGGCGCGCTCGCGCAACGTGTCGAAGTTGCTGTCGAGGATGGCCTCAAGGAGAGCCTCGCGCGTGGGGAAATGCCGGTAGAGCGTGCCGATCCCGACCCCGGCTCGCCGGGCGATCTCGCGCAACGACGCGTCGGTTCCGTCGGTGGCGAACGCGTCGCGGGCCGAGGCCAGGAGTCGTTCTCTGTTGCGTCGTACGTCGGCCCGGGATGTGCCGGTCACGTGCTCTCCTTCGATGATTTGACCGACGGAGCAGTGCTCCGTATTCTTCCAACGCGACAGTGGCGGAGCGGTGCTCCGCCGCTGCTGACCAGCGTACCCATGGAGCAGACATGATCACGGCAAATCGCCCCATCCTCGTCACGGGAGCGACCGGGCAGCAGGGCGGCGCCACCGCACGGCGCCTGCTCGCCGACGGCTGGCACGTGCGGGCACTGGTCCGGGACCCGGGCACCGCGGCGGCGGCGCGGCTCGCCGGCGCCGGCGCCGAGCTGATCGCCGGGGACATGGACGACCGGGACGGCATCGACGCCGCCGTCCGCGGCGCGTACGGCGTGTTCAGCGTCCAGCCCGCCTTCATCGCGCCCGACTACGCCGAGAACGAGCTGCGACGCGGGCTGAACGTGGTCGACGCCGCGATGGCCGCGGGCGTCCGGCACCTCGTCTACGCGTCCGTGGCCAGTGCCGACCGGGCCACCGGCATCCCCCACTGGGAGATCAAGTGGGAGATCGAGCAGTACATCCGGGCGCATGACGTACCGGCCACGGTGCTGCGCCCGGTGACGTTCATGGAGAACTTCGCCGACTCGACGTACGGCGTCCGCGGTGCGGCCTCCCTCATCCGGACGTTCCCGGCCGACGTGACGGTCCAGCTCATCGCCCTCGAGGACATCGGCGCGTTCGCCGCGCTGGCCTTCGCCGCCCCCGACCGGTTCCTCGGCCGGGTGCTGGAACTGGCCGGCGACGAACTGGCGCCGCACCGGATCGCCTCGGCGATCGGCCGGGCGACCGGACATGACGTGGCCCTGCCGGCTCCGCCTCCCGGCGGGCCCGGAGGGACGACGTCGTTCTGCGACTGGCAGGCCGACATCCCCGCCCTGCGGAAGCTCCACCCGGGTCTGCTGGACTTCGGCGACTGGCTGTCACGAGCGGGAAAGCCGCTGCTGGACAAGCACTTCCAGGGCCATGGCCACCGCTGACGAGCCGGCCCGCCGGATCCGGCGTACGGCCGAACGACCATACGAGAAAGAGAGTCACTGACATGCGCGCGATCGTCACCGCTCACCCCGGTTCGGACGACGAGGTGGAGATGGTGGATCTGCCCGATCCGCAGCCTGCGGCGGGGCAGATCCGGATCAGGATGGCCGGGGCCGCGGTCAACGCGGCCGATCTTCACATCATCGACGCCTCGCGCGGCGCGGCCGGCGGAGACGGCCCCACACCGCGCGGCGGCCTGGGGCTGGACGTGGCGGGGATCGTCGACATGGTGGGGCCCGGCGTCGACGACCTCGCCCTCGGCACGCCGGTCGCGGCACTCCACTTCCCGCACGCTCCGCACGCCACCGCGGGAACGGCCGCCGAGTACGTGATCGTCCCAGCCGCCGACGCGGCGCCGGTCCCGGACGGGGTCGAGCTGCTGGACGCGGCCACCGTTCCGCTCAACTCGCTGACCGCCGCGCAGCTCCTCGCCCTGCTCGGCCCGTCCCGGGCCCGGCGACTGCTGGTCACCGGCGCCGCCGGCGGGGTCGGCGGTTACGCGGTCGCACTCGCCGCGCGCGCCGGGTGGAAAGTCACCGCGCTCGCCCGCGCGACGGATGAGGACTTCCTGACCAGGGCCGGAGCGGCGGAGGCGATCACCACCCTCGACCGGGCGATCGGCTTCGACGCGGTGCTGGACACCGCCCTGCTGAATGAGGCGGCGCTGCGGCCGGTCCGCGATCATGGCGCGTACGTGGGAGTCTTCCCCGGCCTCGAACCCGCGTCCGTACGCGGCATCACCGTGACCTCCGCGGTGGTGGTCCCCGACGGCACCCTCCTGGGGGAGATGCTGGCGCTGACCGCGCGGGGCACCCTGGAACCGCGCCGGGCGGGCACGGTGCCCCTGGACAGGGCCGCGTACGCGTACCGCGCCTTCCGCGCCGGCGGACACCGCGGCCGATGGGTCCTCACGGGCTGATACGGGCTGATGCGGGCTGATGCGGGTTGATGCGGGGAACGCTGTCACCCAGGCGTCAGCAGGCCCGCACGGAGTTGTAGGCGATCTCGGGATTGAGCCCCTCCTTGTGCCCTGGCGGGACGGTGGCGTTGTGCACCTCGTAGTTCGGGGACGCGAAGAGGCAGAACGAACGGCCCGTCCGATTCCACGCCGAGCGGGCGTCCTTGACGCCCAAGGGTTCCAGGTTCGGCGCGCCGGACTGGAACCAGGCGATGGTGCCGTTTCCGTCGAACTCGCTGAACAGGCACAAGTGGCCGTTCGGACATCTGCTGAAGCCGTCGGCGGCGCGCGCCGGTCCGGCGAGCGGGAGCGGCGTGAGGGCGAGAGCGAGGGCGAGCATGAGGGTACGAATCTTGAACACGTGAGCACTCCGCGGATCTGAGTCGTCGCTTTCAGTGACCATCATGCGCTCACGAGTGGCGGTGCGCCATTGATTTAGGCGGGCTGTGGATCTTGCGGCCGTCTTCAGGGTTCGCCGGCGAGGATCCGGTTGGTATTATTATACCGGAAGGTGTTAGGGTGACCGGTATAATAATACCAACACCCTGTTACGCGAGGTACTCGTGATTGAACTCAAGACGCCTGCCGAGATCCAGCGCATGCACGTGGCCGGGCGTTTCGTCGCCGAGGTGCTCTCCGAGGTCGGCCGGCTCGCCGACGTGGGCGTCAACCTCCTGGACCTGGAGCGCCACGTACGCGGCATGATCGAACGGCGCGGGGCGGAGTCGTGCTACTGGGACTATGCGCCGTCCTTCGGGCACGGCCCCTTCCGCAACGTCATCTGCCTGTCGGTCAACGACGCCGTCCTGCACGGCCTGCCCCACGACTACACGCTGCGTGACGGCGACGTCCTCAGCGCGGACCTCGCGGTCAGCGTCGACGGCTGGGTGGCCGACTCGGCGCGCACGGTCGTCGTCGGGACCGCCGCCGAGGAGGACCTGCGGATCATCCGCGCCACCGAGGAAGCGTTGGAGGCGGCGATCGAGGTGGCACGTCCGGGCAACCGCCTGGGTGACATCTCGGCGGCCATCGCTGCGGTGGCCCACGACTACGGTTACCCGGTCAACACCGAGTTCGGTGGCCACGGCATCGGCCGCACCATGCACGAGGGGCCGCACGTTCCGAACAAGGGCCGGGCCGGGCGCGGCCTCACGCTCCGGCCGGGCCTGACCCTCGCGCTCGAACCCTGGCTCGCCCGCACGACCGACCGCATCGTCTACGACGCCGACGGCTGGACGATCCGGTCGGCGGATGGCTCGCGCACGGCCCACTCCGAGCACACGGTGGCCATCACCGAGGACGCACCCTTGGTGCTCACCCGGCGTGAATCGGAGACCCCGGCAACGCGGGCTGATTCCGCCGGCCGGCTGTCCGCAAAGGACGCCCAAGCCGCCCTGCACCCGTCCTCGGCCGCCTCGTCACGCTGATCGCGCTCCCGCGGCGGGACGTGATCGCTCACCGGTCAACGCGGGTCTCACTTCCCGCGGAGGCCGCTCCGCACTGGTATGTCGGAGCGGCCGGTAACCACGGAGAACAGTCCAGCCGCACGCTGAACCCGTCGCACGATCCGCACCTACCCCGGCTGACCTGCCCAAACGCCCTGGTAAACCGCCTTTGAGCAAGGCATTGTCGCGCTGCGGGGCCGCGCGATGCCGCTTGACGCCCAGGGAGGGCCAGGGACGCCCAGGGAGGGCCAGGGACGGCCGGTGATCGCCTGGATCGAGCCCGGCGGCCTACACGCGCAGCAGCGGAGCCCACGTCTTCGGTCCGACGAGCCCGTCCTCGCCGATGCCCTCGGCCCGCTGGAACCCGCGGACGAGCTCGATCAGGCCGGTGTCGCAGCGGGTGGACTTCAGCCAGCCCTCCAGGCCGTCCTCGACGCTCGCGTACGCGGCGGGAGGCACGTGGCCCCGGGCGAACAGGCAGCCTCTGACGGTCTTGACGTCGTAGTTGTCGTCGCCGAGCCGGATCAGCGGCAGTTCTTTCACGATCTCCTCCGTCCAGGAAGATCCCGGCGCGGGGGCGCCGGTGATGAGGGCGGCGACCGCCGCCCGGAAGTCGTTCATGTCGATGGAGTGGGGGTCGGGCTTGGCGGTGTTGACCTCCCGGTGCGCCTTCACGCGCGAGGCGGGCAGCCCGAACTCGCGGCACAGCTCCGCGCACAGCTGCCGGTACGCCTCCAGCTGCGCCTGCGGCCAGGGCTGGGAGCCGTTGTTCTCGGCCTCGATGCCGATCGAGCTGGAGTTGTCGTGTCGGGGCGAGGTCGAGGGGGCGTTGTGCCAGCAGCGCCCGGCGGCGATGACGTAGATGCGGCCGGACCGGCCGAGCCCGAACTGCGACAGCGGCCCGTCGAGCCCGGGCCGGCCGTCGCGCACCACGGCGAGCGAGGGGTAGTCGCCGCCGCCCGCCGGGCCCGCGGTGTGGTGGCAGACGATGCCCTGCACCTCGGGCTGCGGACCGTGGCCGCGCGTCCTCCAGCCGGCCACCTCGGTCACCGGGTGGCCGGTGCGGCGGGCGACGTCGGCGAGCTGCGTCAAGTAGGGCATCGAAGACCTCCGTCATGCGTCTCGATGAGTCTCACAACCTTCGATTGACGACGAGTAGTCACGCTATGGCTTTGGGTGATCGCCGCTGGGTGGGCGGATGACCGCGTCTTTGCCGCAAAGGCGGACGCTTACAGATCATTAGCATGCCGTACCCGAGCGCGATGGGAAGAATCGGGAACCCCATCGGCCCGCGACGGTCCTCCGGGAGACACTGGGATATGGCAGATTTCGCCCGCGCGACCGCCTGGCTGGCGGGATTCGTCCTCGGCCTGCCGCTCCTGGGCCTGGCCCTCATGGTGGTCGCCCTGGGCTGGCGGCGGGGGTGGGTGTTCTCGTTCTGGTTCCTGGTGCTGATGGTGCTGGCCTTCGTCGTGGCCCTGATCCCGCTCGCCGTGCTCCGCGTGCCGACGCACTGGATCCGCGCCCTGATCGCGGCGGTGATCGTGTACGGGATCGCGCTCGTCGTCCCGCTCACCCACGCCATGGCGAGATACCCGATCCACGTGCTGAGGTGCGGCGGTCTGCCCCTCGTCGCCACGGACTTCGCCGCCGCCAGGAGCTACCGGCTGCCCGGCGACGACTCCTACAGCGTGACGCCCCTGGACTCGGCGATCTTCTGCACCGAGGCGGAGGCCCAGGCCGAGCGCTACCACCGCGCCCCGATATAGCCAGTGCCGGCCGCTGCCGGCGCCGCCCCTAGCGGGCCTCGGCGACCTGGCCGGTCTCGCGGACGCAGGAGTCGATGACGGCTCGCAGGAGGCCGGGGAAGCGGGCGTCGAGCTCGTCGGGGCGCAGGCTGTTCATCTTGGTGGTGCCCTGGTAGTGCTGGCTGATGACGCAGGCTTCGCGGAGCACGTTGAAGTGGTGGGTGGCGGTCGAGCGGGAGACGGGCAGGTCGAAGGTGCCGCAGCTGAGGTCGTGGCCCGCGATGGCGAGCTGGGCGATCACTGAGCGGCGAACGGGGTCGGCGACCGCTTCGAGAAGCTGCTGGAGGGTGACCTCGGAGACGGAGGGGTTGTCCACGGTGCGCGGGGTGCTCTTCGGTCGGGCCACGTGGTCTCCTCCTCCGCGATCAGGGCCGGCACGCCATACTACGACGGGCGTCGAACGAGCGGGCACGCCGCGCCGACCAAGCCGCACCGACCAAGCCGCACCGATCAGGGGCGCACCGCGCCGATGAGGCGGTTGCGCCAGTAGTCGTCGAGGTCGACCACCTTGACGACGTCCCCGGTCTGCGGCGCGTGCACCATCTTCCCGTTGCCCGCGTACATCCCCATGTGCCCCAGCCCCCGGCTGAACAGCAGGTCGCCGGGCTGGGCCTGGTCCAGGGGCACGCGCCGGTCGGCGCCCCAGCTCCACTGCGTGTAGGTGGTGCGGGGCAGCTGGACGCCCGCCGCGCGCCAGGCGGACTGCGCCAGGCCCGAGCAGTCGTAGGAGCTCGGCCCCGTGGCGCCGTACCGGTACGGCTTGCCGACCTGGGCGAAGGCGAACTGCAGGGCCTCGCGGGCGTTGCCGGAGGCCGGGCCGGTGTAGGTCAGGCCGGTGCTGCGGGGGTTGCCGGTCCGGAAGGCGCCCAGCCGGCGCAGCAGCTTCGTCTGCGCGCTGACGAGCTTGTCGACCTTCGCCTGCTCCCGGCGTACCTTGTCGCGCGCGTCGTCGGCCTCGGCCAGCGCGGTCCTGGCCGCGTCGCGCCGGTCGCGCAGGTCCTTGGTCGCCGCCTCGAAGGCCCGCAGCTTCGCCGCCCTGTCCTGGGCGATCTGCTCCAGGGAGGCCATGCCGCTGAGGATCTCCTCGGGAGTGCCCTTCATGACGAACCGCTGCCAGTGCAGCCCGGAGCCGAACTGGTATTCCTGGACCGCCACCGTGACGAGCTCCGTGCGCAGGGCGTCGGCCTGCGCCGCCTTGCCGGCGAGCTCGGCGTCGAGCGTCTCGTACTTCTTCCTGGCCTTCTTGTACGTCTCCGTCGCCTGGTTGAAGCGCTCGACGAGCTGGTCGGCCTGCTCGTTCAGCTTCACCAGCCTGGCCCTGGCCTGGGCGGGCGACGGGTCGGCCACGGCGGCGCCCGGCATGGCGGCCACGGTCAGCGCCACGGTCGCCGCCGCTCGCACGAGCCCCGTGACGGATCCCGTCACGAACCTCGCCGCCGACACCGCCGCCGACACCGCTGCCGACACCGCCGCCGACACCGCCACCGAGACCGTCACTCCGCCGCCTCCTCCGCGTCGTCTCATGGGGAGATACGCGGGCCGCCCGGGTGGTGTTCAGCCGGAGCATGCGCGGACGGCATGGAACCGCTTGAACTTCAGGAGCGGAACGTGCAGGGCAGGCGCTTGTAGCCGTTGATGAAGCTGGACAGCAGACGGTCCGGCTCGCCCGCCCTGATGTCCGGCACCCGGGTGAACAGCTCCCGGAACATCACCGCGATCTCCCGCCTGGCCAGGTTCGCCCCCAGGCAGAAGTGCGGGCCGGGCCCGCCGAAGCCCACGTGCGGGTTGGGGGAGCGGGTGATGTCGAACGCGTCGGGGTCGGTGAAGACGCTCTCGTCGCGGTTGGCGGAGGCGTACCAGAGGGTGACCTTGTCGCCGGCCTTGAACAGGTGGCCGTTCAGTTCGTGGTCGCGGGTGAGGTTGCGGCGCATGAAGACTACCGGGGAGCTGTGCCGGACGATCTCCTCGATGGCGCCGCCGATGCGGGCGTCGAAGTCGGACAGCAGCAGTTCACGCTGCTCGGGGTGGTCGGTGAACAGCTTCAGTCCGTGGGCGATCGCGGTGCGGGTGGTCTCGTTCCCGGCCACCACGAGCAGCAGGAAGAACGCCGCGAACTCGCGCGGGCTCAGCCGTTCCCCGTCGATGTTGGCGTTGACCAGGGCGGAGGTCAGGTCGCCGGTCGGGGCGGCGCGCCGCTGCCTGCCGAGCTCGGCGGCCAGCCGGTGCAGTTGCCAGCCCGCCAGGGCCACCGTCCCCAGCAGGCGGGCCGCGCGCAACCGGCCGACCTTCGCCCTGGCGCCGGTGTAGTCGACGGGGGAGCCGACGTACTCGGGGTCGGTGTAGCCGACGACGATGTTGGTCAGCCGCACCACGCGGGCGTGCTCGCGGGGCGGGATGCCGAGCATGTCGCAGATCACCTCGACCGGCAGCCGCATCGCCACCCGGGCCACGAAGTCGCCGGGGCCGGCCGCGATCAGCTCGTCCACGATGCGCCCGGCCCGGCGGGCGATGTCGTCCTCCGCCTTGGCCAGCGTCTTCGGCGTGAACGCCCGGGACACGATGCGGCGGATCTTGGCGTGCCGCGGGTCGTCCATGTCGATCATGGAGTTGAAGTAGCCGTCCATCCAGCGGGGCAGGTCGGTCGGGCTGGTGGCGCTCGGCTCGCTGCTGAAGATCTCGGGGTGGCGGCTGGCCTCCAGGACGTCGGCGTGGCGGACGAGGGCCCAGGCCCCGGGGTCCTGGCGCAGGAAGGGCACCTTGGGCAGGCGGAAGAGCCGCGGACCGGGCTCGGCGCGCAACATCGCGAACGCCCGCGCCCGCTCGGCCGCCGGCCGCTCCCAGAACCGCAGGTCGCTCAGATCGATGTCGGCCGGAGAGAGGTCCACAGGCTGCTGTTCCGTGGCCACGATCCACCGCCTCTGCAACAGGGGAACTTGGTGTTAACCATCACCAGATTTACCCGGACCCGTCAAGGGCTACGGCAGAATCGGGGCTGTGACGCCTCACCGCCCTCCCGTGCGCCCGTACCGAGGCGTGCCCGCCGAGCAGCGCCGCGCCGGGCGGCGGGCCGCGCTGCTGGCGGCCGGCCTCGACCTGCTGGGCACCCAGGGCTGGGCCGCCGCCACCGTGCGGGGGGTGAGCGCGCGGGCGGGGCTGAACGACCGCTACTTCTACGAGAGCTTCGCCGACCTGGACGCCCTGCTGCTGGCCGTCGTCGACGACCAGGCCGCGCAGGCCACCGACATGATCCAGGCGGTGGCCGACGGCGCCCCGCGCCGCCTGCGCGCCCGCACCACGGCCGTGGTGACCGCGATCGTCGACTTCCTGGCCGCCGACCCGCGCCGGGCCCGCATCCTCGCCTACGAGTTCCCGGCCAGCCCGCTGCTGCAGCAGCGCCGACGGCGGATCACCGGGGTGCTGGCGGGCATCTTCACCGCGCAGGTCCACGAGCTCCTCGACGAGGTGCCGCTCAGCGAGACCGATCTCGCCATGACCGCGCTGACCATCGTGAGCGGCCTGTGGGAGCTGCTGTCGGCGTGGTTCCGGGGCGAGGTGGACACCGATCGCGACCACCTCATCGACTACGTCGTCGCCCTGCTGCTGACCACCACGGACCTCGCGCCCGCGCTGGATCACCGGCTGCGTTGACAGTTCTCGTCAGTAGTACTGTACGAACTCGTGGCGCGATGGCAGACCAAGGCTCCGGCGGTACGGCGGGTCACCGTGCCGCGCGAGACACCCCCGCCCCTCCAGGGACACCTCCGGCTCGGCGACCCCCCGGACGAGCCCGGCGCGATCACCGTGAACTCGCGCCACCTCACCCGCGGCGGGCGCCCGTGGTTCCCGGTCACGGGGGAGTTCCACTACGGCCGCTACCCGGCCGCGGAGTGGCGCGAGGAGCTGCTCAAGGTACGCGCCGGCGGCGTGACGGCGGTCTCCGCGTACGTCTTCTGGAACCTGCACGAGGAACGCCGCGGCGTCTTCGACTGGAGCGGCGACCGTGACCTGCGGCGCTTCGCGATGATCTGCGCCGAGCTGGGCCTCGACCTGGTCGTGCGGATCGGCCCCTGGGCGCACGGGGAGTCGCGCAACGGCGGCTTCCCCGACTGGCTGCTCGCCGACGGCTGCGTGCCGCGCACCGACGACCCCCGCTACCTCGCGCTCGTCCGGCCGTTCTTCGAGCAGATCGGGGCCCGGCTCCGCGGGCTGACCCGGGCGCACGGCGGGCCCGTGGTGGCCGTACAGGTGGAGAACGAGCTGCACGACCAGCCCGGCCACCTGCTCACCCTCAAGCGCCTGGCCAAGGAGGCCGGCATCGACGCGCCGCTGTGGACGGCCACCGGCTGGGGGCACGCCGTGCTGCCGCCGGACGAGCTGATCCCGCTGTTCGGCGGCTACCCGGAGGCCGCCTGGGACACCGCGCACGACGGCTGGCCGCGGCAGAGCCGGGCGCACTACTTCTTCGGCCCCGGGCGGGACGACGACTCGATCGGCGCCGACCTGCGTACCACCGAGGTGGCCGCCTCCGACGAGGCCCAGCCGGCGCGCTACCCGTTCGCCACCTGCGAGCTGGGCGGCGGCATGTACACCTCCTACCACCGGCGCCCGATCGTGGCGGCCGCCGACGTCGCGGCCCTGGCCCTGGTCAAGCTGGGGAGCGGGTCGGTGTGGCAGGGCTACTACATGTACCACGGGGCGTCCCAGAAGGTCGGCGCGCTGTCCACGCTGCAGGAGTCGCACGCCACCGGCTACCCCAACGACTGCCCGGTGATCGGCTACGACTTCCAGGCGCCGCTCGGCGAGTTCGGCCAGTTCCGCGAGTCCTACCGCCACCTCCGGCTGCAGCACCTGTGGCTGGGCTGCGACGGGCCCGATCTGGCCACGATGACGCTGACGATGCCGCCGGGCGCGCCCGAGGACACCGCCGACCGCGACGCCCTGCGCTGGGCCGTGCGGTCCGACGGGCGTTCGGGGTTCCTGTTCGTCAACAACCACCAGCCCGTCGAGACGCTGCCGGCCCATGAGGGCGTCCGGTTCGCGGTCGAGCTGGACGGGCGCGAGCTCGTCGTCCCGCGCGAGCCGGTGACGGTGCCGCCGGGGGCGTTCTTCGCCTGGCCGCTCGCCCGGCGGGTCGGGCGGAGCGTGCTGCTGAGCGCCACGGCACAGCCCGTGTGCGTGATCGGGGCGGATGCGGCAGCGCCCGAGGCCGCCCGGGGCGCGGGGGAGCCCGTGCACGTCTTCACGCAGACGGCGGGCATCCCGGTGGAGCTCGTCTTCGACGCCGCCACCGTCGCCGGTATCGAGGGGCCCGCGACGGTGACGCGGGACGGGGGCGAGGTCGTGGTGAGCGGGTTGCGGCCGGGGCCGGGCTGCCTGCTCCGGGTGACCGATGCGGGCGGCGGGACGGCGGCGGTGCTCGTGCTGGATCACGACAGCGCCCTCACGGCGACGCGCGGCCGGCTCTGGGGGGCCGACCGGCTCGTCCTGAGCGACCGGCCCGCCGTGATCGACGACGACCGTCTCGTGGTGTACGGCGGCGCGGGCGAGACGGCGCGCGCCGGCCGTTCCCGAAGCGCGGGATCCAGGTCCCCGGGGGTGGCCGGGGACAGGGTGCTGGTCTTCCCCGCGCCGGAGCTCGCCGGCGAGACCGACGGCGTGTTCGGGGTCCTGCCGGTGCCCGGGCCCGTGGGCGGGGAAGGCCGGGTCGTGACGGTCGAGGTCGTCAAAGAGGCGGGGCCGGCGCGGCGGCCGGTGGTCGACCCGGCCTCCGGCCGGGCCTCGGCGCCCGTGGACGCCGACTTCGACGACGCGGCCGTCTACCACCTCACCGTCCCCCCGGAGGCCCTGGAAGGGGACGACGAGGTGCTGCTGCGCCTGGACTGGGTCGGCGACGTGGGCCGCGCCTACATCGGCGGGCGCCTGGTGGCCGACCAGTTCTGGTACGGCCCGCCCTGGGAGATCGGCCTGCGCCGGTTCCGTACGGAGCTGCTGGAGCACGGGCTGGAGCTGAGGCTGCTGCCGCTGCGCGAGGACGCCCCCGTCCACCTGTCCCCGCAGGCCCGCCCGCCCGCCTACCCGGGCGGCAGCGTGCTGGAGCTGCGCGGGGCCACGCTGGTCCCGCTGTCCCGCACCGTGGTCGGAGCCGGCGCCCGCTGACCCGGTCGCCGTGGACCTTCCTGGCCAGACCGACGTCCGCGATCGAACGCCCGACCAGCACCCGCATCGCGGTCTCGGCCGCCTTCGGCCGCTGCCTGCCCACCGCCGGCAGCACCCCGGCGTGCCCGCCCGCCAGGCGGGCCGTGGAGCGCGCGGCCGAGCGCGCGGCCAAGCGCGGGCACCGCTGGCGCGGCGCGATCTGGCGCCACCCGGACGGCTCCTTCGCCGAGTGGTGACCCGCCGCCGGAGGGCTCAGGACGCCGCCGGCCCGGTGCTGTCGCGGACGAGCAGCCGGGGCTGGTAGCGCACGTTGTAGCCGCCGCTCTCGCCGTTCATCAGCGCCCACAGCCGCTCCCACGCCTGCCGGCCCAGCTCGCTCTTCGGGATCGACACCGTGGTCAGCGGCGGGGTGGTGTAGCGGGCGAAGGGGATGTCGTCGAACCCGGTGACGGACACCTCGCCGGGCACCCGTACGTCCAGCTCGTGCAGGCCGGTCAGCACGCCCGAGGCCACCATGTCGTTGAAGCCCACCACCGCGCTGGCCCCGCACTCCACCACCGCGTGCGCGGCGGCGTGGCCGTGGTCGAACATCGACCCGCACGGCAGCACGGTCAGGTCGAGGCCGGGCGCGGCGCGCAGCGCGGCGAGCCGCTCGGCGTTGCCCGCGCTGCCCGGCGGACCGGCGAGATAGGCCACGCGGCGGTGGCCGAGGCCGGTGAGGTGGGCCACGATCTCCCCGATGCCCGCGGCGTTGTCGATCGACAGTGACGGCGCGCCCAGATCGGGGATCTCCCGGTAGACCAGCACGAACGGCGCCAGCCTGTCGCTGAGCGCGCGCAGCCGCCCGCCCGGAGCGCGGGGTGAGGCCAGCACGAGCCCGTCGGAGTTGCGCCGCGCCTCCAGCGCGAGAATCACCTCCTCCTCCGGGTCCTCGTCGGACTCGGCCACCAGCAGCTGGCGGCCCGCCTTGCCGGCGGCCTGGCTGAGCCCGCGCAGCACGCCCTGGAAGAGCGGGTTGGCCAGGTCGGGGACGACGAGCGCGACCGTGCCGGTACGGCCGAGCGCGAGCCGGCGGGCGGCCACGCTCGGCTCGTAGTCCAGCTCCTCGGCCGCGGCCCGCACGCGGGCGGCCAGCTCCGGGTTCACGGTCGGCGAGCCGTTCATGACCCGCGACACCGTCGCCCGCGAGACCCCGGCCGCCTCGGCGACCCGGCTGATCGTGGCCGGGCCGGCCGGTCGCGGCCCGCGCCGTCCGCCCGGGCGGGCGGGAGCGACCGGTGTCTCCTCCCTGACCGACCCGTCCTGGTCACCGTCTCCGGCGCTCGCCCTCATCCGCTCTCCCCGCACGCTCGGGCCCGTTTGCTGCATGCATTAAATCGCCGGACGCCCCCGGCCGGGCACCGACGTCGAGATACCGGTTTCTCACCTTGCATTACAACCGGTTGCCAAGAGGCGCGCAAGACCTGTTCACCCAGTTCAGTGCCTCGCTAACGGAGCGTTGACACCCGATGTGGGCGATGTTAGAAACTGGTTACTCACAAGACATCACGGCTTGTGCCCCTGCTTATCCCGGTCGCGTGCGGCTCAGCGCGACTGCGAAGGGTGAGAGATGAGCAAACGTTTGGATCCCCCCGAAACCACCGTCACCCCGCTCACACCCCCACACCCGCCCCCCGCCGAGCAGCCGCCGGCACCGCGACCGAGCGGCCCGCCCAAGGACCGCGTCGGCTACCTCTTCCTCACGCCGTGGTTCATCGGCATGGCCCTGTTCACCGTGGGGCCGATCCTGGCCTCCCTCTACCTCTCGTTCACCGAGTACAGCCTGCTCAAGCCGCCCGAATGGCTCGGGCTCGACAACTACCGCCAGATGCTGGACGACCCGCGGCTGCACAAGTCGCTGCTGGTCACGTTCGTCTACGTGTTCGTGTCGGTGCCCATCCAGCTCGTCCTGGCGCTGGCGCTGGCACTCCTGCTCAACCGCGGCGTACGGGGCCTGAGCTTCTACCGGTCGGTCTACTACCTGCCCTCGCTCCTGGCCGGAAGCGTGTCCATCGCCATCCTGTGGCGGCAGATCTTCGGCAAGGACGGCCTGGTCAACCAGCTCCTGGCCACGGTGGGCGTGGACGGCGTGAGCTGGGTGGCCCACCCGGACTTCGCGCTGGGCACGCTGGTCCTGCTCAACGCGTGGACGTTCGGGGCTCCCATGGTCATCTTCCTGGCCGGCCTGCGCCAGATCCCCGCCTCCTACTACGAGGCGGCCCAGGTGGACGGCGCCGGGACGGTGTCGCGGTTCTTCCACATCACGCTGCCCATGCTGACCCCGATCATCTTCTTCAACCTGGTCCTGCAGCTCATCGGCGCCTTCCAGAGCTTCACGCAGGCGTTCGTGATCAGCGGCGGCCGGGGCGGGCCGTCGGACGCCACCCTCCTCTACACCCTCTACCTGTACGAGCGCGGCTTCGGCTCGTTCGACATGGGCTACGCCTCCGCGATGGCGTGGGTCCTGCTGGTCCTCATCGCCGTGCTGACCGGGATCAACTTCCTCTTCGCCAAGCGGTGGGTGTTCTATGGCAACTGAGCTCAGGGCCCCAGGCGGCCGGTCGCGGCGCCTGTCGAAGCACGCGCTGCTCATCGGCTTCGGCCTGGTGATGCTCTATCCGCTGCTGTGGATGGTGTCCAGCTCGGTCAAGCCCACCGAGACCATCTTCCGCGACCCGTCGATCTGGCCCAGCCGGCTCGACCTGGGCAACTACGTCGAAGGCTGGACGGCGCTCGACCATCCCTTCCACTACTACCTGCTGAACTCCGCGGTCATCGCGATCCTGGCCGTGGCGGGCAACCTGCTGTCGTGCTCGCTGGCCGCGTACGCGTTCGCGCGGCTGGAGTTCCGGGGCAGGAAGATCTTCTTCGCCATGATGCTGGCGACGCTGATGCTGCCCATCCACGTGCTCATCGTCCCCCAGTACGTGCTGTTCTCCCAGCTCGACTGGATCAACACCAACCTGCCGCTGGTCGTGCCGAAGTTCCTGGCGCACGACGCGTTCTTCATCTTCCTCATGGTGCAGTTCATCCGCGGCCTGCCGAAGGAGCTGGACGAGGCGGCCCGCATCGACGGCTGCGGCCACTTCAGGATCTACTGGCGGATCATCATGCCGCTGTCGGTGCCGGCGCTGGCCACCTCGGCGTTGTTCACCTTCATCTGGACCTGGAACGACTTCTTCAGCCAGCTCATCTTCCTGACCGACCCCGAGCTGTGGACCATGCCGGTGGCGCTGCGCTCGTTCTTGGACGGCCAGGGCGAGACGGCCTGGGGCCAGCTCTTCGCCATGTCGATCGTGGGGCTGGCGCCGATCTTCGGGTTCTTCCTCGCCGGACAGCGCTATCTGACGCAGGGCATCTCCACGACCGGCTTTCGCTGATCCGCGATCAAAACGTTCTCATAGAAGGAGAAGGGCCATGCCGACAAGATCCAGTGGCCTGGCGGCGCTCTGCCTGGCCGGCGTGCTGCTGGCGGCCTCCGCCTGCGGCGGCGGCTCGTCCGGCGGCGGGGACGGCACCGTCGAGCTGCGCTTCGGCTGGTGGGGCAACAACGACCGGGCGGCCGCCACGCAGCGCGTCATCGACGCCTTCCAGGCCAAGAACCCCGGCATCAAGGTCAAGGGCTCGTTCACCGACTTCAACTCCTACTTCGACCGCCTGGCCACCGAGGTGGCCGGCGGGCGCGCGCCCGACGTCATCACGCTCGGCGGCGCCTACCCCCGCGAGTACGGCGACCGCGGCGCCCTGCTCGACCTGGCCAAGGTCGGGCTGAAGACCGACAGGATCGGCGCGGCGGCCCTGGACAACGGCAAGTTCGGCGGCGTCCAGTACGGCGTGCCCACCGGCGTGAACGCCATCGCCGTGGTCGTCAACGAGGCCGTGTTCGACAAGGCCGGGGTGCCGCTGCCCGAGGAGGACACCTGGACCTGGGACGACTTCAAGCGCATCGCCAAGGAGCTGGCCGGGAAGGTGCCCGAGGGCACGTTCGCGCTGGCCGACCCCACCAGGACCGACATGCTGGACGTGTACTCGCGCCAGCGCGGCGAGGCCCTCTACACCGCCGACGGCAAGGTCGGCATCAGCGACAGAACCCTGGTGGACTGGTGGACCATGACGCTGGAGCTGCAGAGCGCCGGGGCGACCCCGCCGGCCTCGCAGACCGCCGAGCTGATCACCCAGCCCGCGCCCGAGCAGTCGCTGATGGGCCGGGGCCAGGCCGCGATGCAGTTCGACTGGAGCAACCAGCTCAGCGCCCTGAGCAAGGCCGCCGGGCAGCCGCTGCGGCTGATGCGGGTGCCGGGTGAGAGCGGCGCCGCCCAGCCCGGCATGTGGCTGCAGGCGTCGCAGATCTACAGCATCAACGCCAAGTCCGAGCACCCGCAGGAGGCGGCCAAGTTCGTGGACTTCCTGGTCAACAGCCCGGAGGCGGGGAAGATCATCCTGGCCGACCGGGGCATCCCGGCCAACTCCGACGTCCGCACGGCCGTCCAGGGCGTGCTCGGCGAGCCGGAGAAGGCGCAGGCCGCGTTCATCGACGCGCTCACGCCGAAGGCCGGGCCGCCGCTGGTGATCGGGCCGGCCGGGTCCACCGACACGCCCAAGATCCTGGACCGGGTCAACGCCGAGGTGCTGTTCGGCCGCGAGCAGCCCGCCGCCGCGGCGGCGGACTTCATCCAGCAGGTCGGGACGGCGATCAAGCAGTGATCGACCGCCGCGAGCTGGCCGGGCGGCACGCCGTCGAGGTGACCGGGATCCTGCCCGAGTCGCCGCTGTCGGTGGGCAACGGGGAGCTCTGCTTCACGGTGGACGTCACCGGGCTGCAGACCTTCCCGGCCTCCTACCCGGTCGAGGACCGCTCCGGCACCGGGCCGGGGACGCTGCTGGCCACCATGGCGTCATGGGGCTGGCACAGCGTCCCCGGCTCGTACGGGCTGGCCGAGACCATGCGCACCTACGGGACGCCGCGCGGGCCGGTGCCGTACGTGGACATGCGCGGCGACCTGAGCGGCTCCGGCGAGGCGCCCGCCTCGGCCGCCGAGTCGTGGCTGCGCGCCAACCCGCACCGGCTGGACCTGGGGCGGATCGGGCTGGCCCGGCCCGGCGCCGCCCCGCTGTCGCCCGCCGACCTGAGCGGCTCCCGCCAGCGGCTCGACCTGTGGACCGGCACGCTGACCAGCCGCTTCCGGCTGCGCGGCACGCCCTACCGGGTCGTCACCGCCTGCCACCCCGAGCGGGACGTCCTGGCCGTGCGGATCGAGTCGCCCGGCCTGACCGAGGCCGGGGTGCGGCTGGCGTTCCCGTACGGGTCGCAGGCGTGGGGGAACGCGGCCGACTGGTCGCGGCCGGAGGCGCACACGTCGGAGCTGCGGGCTTCGGCGGGCGGGTTCACGGTGGCGCGGGTGCTGGACGGGACCGCCTACGACGTGGCGGTGGCCGTGACCGGCGGGGGGGAGGTGGCGCGGTGCGGGCCGCACGAGTTCCTCATCACCTTCCGCGAGCCGGCCGCCGAGCTGGTCATCGGGTTCGACACGCGCGGGGCCGGGCGCCTGCCGGAGTTCGGGGAGGTGATGGCGGCGTCCGGACGGCACTGGGCCCGGTTCTGGAGCACGGGCGGCGCGGTCGACCTGTCCGGCAGCCGCGACGAGCGGGCCCCGGAGCTGGAGCGGCGGATCGTGCTGTCGCAGTACCTCACGGCGATCCACTGCGCCGGGTCCACCCCGCCGGCCGAGACCGGGCTGATGGCCAACAGCTGGCGCGGCCGCTTCCACCTGGAGATGCACTGGTGGCACGCGGCCCACTTCCCGCTCTGGGGCCGGCCCGGGCTGCTGGAGCGCAGCCTCGGCTGGTACGCCGCCGTCCTGCCCCGCGCCCGCGAGACCGCCGCCGCGCAGGGCTGCCCCGGGGCGCGCTGGCCCAAGCAGGTGGGCCCGGACGGGCGGGAGAGCCCGAGCCCGATCGGGCCGTTCCTGCTCTGGCAGCAGCCGCACCCGATCTTCCTGGCCGAGCTGGTCCGCCGCGCCGTCGGCACCCGGCGGGCGCTGGCCCGGTACGCGGACCTCGTGCTCGACACGGCCGCGTTCATGGCGGCGTTCGCGGTCGAGGGGCCCGGCGGGTACGGGCTGGGGCCGCCGCTGGTGCCGGCCCAGGAGTCGTACGCGGACGTGCGGGCGAGCGCGGCCAACCCGACGTTCGAGCTGGCGTACTGGTCGTGGGCCCTGGAGGTGGCGCAGCGCTGGCGGCGGCTGATGGGGCTGGGCCCCGACCCGCACTGGGCCGAGGTGGCCGCCGGGATGGCCGCGCCCCGCGTGCGCGGCGGGGTGTACGCGGCGATGGACGCGCCGCCGTACACCGTGCGCGACGACCACCCCTCCATGCTGTACGCGCTCGGCTTCGTCCCCCAGACCCGCCTCATCGACGCCGGCACGATGCGCGCCACGCTCGCCGACGTGCTGACCACCTGGGACTGGGAGACGACGTGGGGCTGGGACCACCCGGCGATCGCCATGACCGCCACCAGGCTGGGCGATCCGGCCACCGCCGTGGAGGCGCTGCTGCGGCCCGTGGCCAAGAACGCGTACCTGCCGAACGGCCACAACCGGCAGAGCGCCACCCTGCCCGTTTACCTGCCGGGCAACGGCGGCCTGCTGGCGGCGGTCGCCCTCATGGCCAGGGGCTGGGACGGCGGCCCGCCCTCACCCGGCTTCCCCGCCTCCTGGGCGGTCCGGCACGAGGGGCTGCTCCGCCTGCCCTAACCGGCGTGCCACTCCAGCTCCTCCCGCTTGGCCAGGAACTCCTCGGCCACCGGCCACTCCAGCGGCAGCGGCATCGGGTACGTCGTGCGGATCCGCGCCAGCTCCCGGTGCGCCCGCACGAGCCCGGCGAAGTCACGCGGGTAGGCGTCGGTGTCGACCCCGGTGAACACCCCGAGCTTGCGGCCCCGCGCCAGCAGCGCGCGCCAGTCGTCGATCCCCGCCAGCCCGACCGAGTCCACGCCGTGCGAGAACAGGATGAGCCTGATCTCGTCGAACGGGTCCACGTCGTCGAGGTAGGACATCGCGTGCGCGTGCGACTGATCGGTGTTGAACACCATCCAGTACGGCACCGACCCGCTGCGCAGCGTCCACCACGGCTCCAGCAGCAGGAAGCACTCCACCAGCAGCCGGTCGCCGGGCAGCCCGCGGGTCCGGTACCAGCTCCGGTACAGGTCCGCCACGACCGGGCTCAGGTCCTCGGGCTCGCCGAACCGTATGCGGACCAGCTGCCACCGGTTCCGCTCCGCCAGCTCCGTCAGGTCGCCGAGCAGCTCCGGCTGGAACCCCCACTCCGCCTCCGGGTGCTCGCCGTCCGCCTCCGGGTAGTCCCACGCGGACCGCCCGGCGCCGTACCGGGCGAGGTAGCCGGCCACGCGCGGGCCGCCGTGCTCGTACTCCTCGCGGGTCGCGCCGCCGAGCGCGCCGTGCTGGAAGAGGTGGCGCGGGCCCACCTCCGTGGCCGGCCAGCGCAGCCCGCAGTCCACCACCACCAGCGTCGCGCCGGGCGGCAGCGACTCCTCCAGGAACCGCCGGTACGCCTCGGCCAGGCGCCGCCACTTCACCCGGAAGTACGTCATGCCCGCGATCATCAGGCGGTCCTGGTTGGCGTCGTGCATGTGGTGCAGCACCAGGTCGGGGTTCGCGTCCAGCAGCGCCCGCCCGGCGCCCTGGGTCACCCGCAGGTCGCCGCGCGGGTCGTCGGGGCGGACGCCGCGGCGGCGTACCGGCAGCAGCAGCGTCTGCGGCAGCCACGGCGCGCGCAGCGCCGCGGCCAGGTGGACCAGGGCGCCGTTGGACGAGCCGACGAAGGCCACCGGGTACGGGCGGCGCGGGTAGTGCCCGGTCACCCACCCCGCCAGCTCCTCGGAGCGGATCTCGGGGACGCGGCGCATCGGCACGGCCTCGGCCCAGCCGCTCACGGCGTACGCCCGCTCCTTGGCCTTGCGCGGCAGCCGCCCCGCCCCGCCGAGCAGCGCGGCCGCCACCGGCTCCAGCGCCGCCGGGCCCTGGCCGAGCAGCGGCACGTCCTTGTCGTGCAGGAACCGCGACAGCGCCCGCAACATGCCGGTCGCCGAGTCGAACGACGCCACCGCCTTGCCCGGCCTCACGCGGCCACCTCCTCCAGGAACGCCGCGACCTCGCGGGCCAGCCCCCGGGGATCGCGGTACGGGACCATGTGCGGAAGGCCGTCCATGACGACCAGCCGCCCCCTGGGCAGCAGCCGCGTGACCTCCTCGGCCCACGCCTGGCTCACCATCCGGTCCTTGCCGCCCCGCACCACCAGGACGGGCTCGGCGACGTGCGGCAGCTTGTCCTCGATCCGGTCGCGCATCGAGGCGCCGAAGCTGGCCAGCACCCGGCGCGGCCCGGCGTCGAGGTAGTCGGCGACGTTCAGCGGCGCCATGCGCGGGCTCTCGCCTACCGAGTTGCGCAGCCACTGGCCCACGACCCGGACGGGCGTGCGCGCGTGCGGGTCGACGGTCGGGCCCGTCAGCACCAGCGCGCCGGCCAGGCCCGGGTG
This sequence comes from Nonomuraea sp. MTCD27, assembly GCF_041950495.1. Lineage (NCBI taxonomy): Bacteria > Bacillati > Actinomycetota > Actinomycetes > Streptosporangiales > Streptosporangiaceae > Nonomuraea > Nonomuraea sp. MTCD27. Next base: position 247,724 of record NZ_JBGNUW010000007.1, read on the forward strand.
GCGGGCTGCCAGGTCCACGACGACCTGGCAGCCGAAGGACCCGCCGAGCAGGCACGGCCGCTCCAGCCCGGTCACGGCCAGCCAGTCGGCCACCGCGTCGGCGAGCGTCTCCAGGGTGAGGGGCTCGGCGGGCTTCTCGCTGCGGCCGAACCCGGGCAGGTCGAGACTCCAGGCGTCGTGCGTGGCGCCCAGCACGCGGACGAACGGCAGCAGCTCCCGGCTGGACACCCCCGCGCCGTGCACGCACACGACCGCCGGGCCCGGGCCGTGGCCGCGCCAGCTGGTCACCCTCATGCCCAGCGCGGTGTGGACTCGCTGTTCGAGCGGCACGCCTCTCCTCTCTCAGGGGGCTGCCCACCTACCCGAACCGTGATCGCGCGAACGTCCGCTCAGTCGACCGGCGACGGAGGCGGCGTCCCGAGCGCCGCCAGCTCGGCCCAGAACCCGTCCGGGATCACGGTGTCCACCAGGCCGTCCAGCTCCTCCAGCCGCCGCACCGAGGTGATCCCGACCACCGTGGAGTGGATGCGCGGCTCGGCCAGGGAGAAGTGCAGGGCGGCCGCCGCCAGGCCGATCCGCCATCGCTCGCACAGCTCCCGCACCCGCTCGACGTGCCGGCCGAACTCGGGCGAGATCGGCCGGTAGCCGTAGGTGCCGGCGTGGCGCGGCGAGCCGGACAGGATGCCGCCGCCGAAGGGCGCGGCGTTGAAGACCGTCATGTCCCGGTCCGTGGCGAGCCGCAGGATGTCCTCCGCGCGCCGGTCCACCAGGGTGTAGCGGTTGTGGGTGAGGACCGCGTCGAACGCGTCCGTACGGATGTAGTCCTGCACCATGGTGCCCCACCCGCCGGCCGCGATGCCGATCGCGCCGACGAGCCCCTGCTCGCGCAGCGACACCAGGGCCGGAACCGCGCCGCCGGGCGCCATCGCCTCCCGCACCGTGATCGTCATCGGGTCGTGCAGGTGGTAGATCGGCAGGGTCTCGACGCCGAGCCGGGAGGTCGTCTCCTCGAAGGAGCGCATGACCCGGTCACCGTCGAACACCCCCGTGTCCGGGTCCCGGTCCGCCTTGGAGAAGATCGTCACCCCCTGCGCCTCGCCGGATGCCTTGCTGAGCGCCTGCCCGATCAGCGTCTCGCTGCGGCCCTCCGCGTACTCGTTGGAGGTGTCGAGCTGCCGGAACCGGCCGGACAGCAGCGCGTCCGCCAACTCGTCGTCGCCGGGCCGGCGGCCGAGCCCCGACGTGCCGAGGGTCACCGCCCGCAACGGGCCTTCCGCTCCGGGCACCCGACGCCCCTGCTGCTCCGGCAACTGTCCGCCTCTCACCGCGATCGTCTGATTTCGCGGCACGATCATCGCATGTGCCGTGACGTCACAGGGTGAGCTGGTAGCGGCGCCGGGTCTGCCACTCCACCGTCAGCACGGTCGCGTCGTCCTGGAGCCGGCCGCGCTGGTGCTCCAGGATGGCCTGGATCAGCCGCCGCAGCGTCTCCGGGGCCGACATCCCGTCCGCCTCGCGCCGGATGACGAAGTCGATGAACCGCTCCAGCCCGAACAGCTCGCCGTCCGGGCTCTGCGCCTCGATCATGCCGTCGGTGTAGAACAGCAGCCGGTCGCCGGGCTGGAGCTGGTAGCGGAGCATGCCCGTGGACGCGTCCAGGCCGAAGCCCATCGGCGGGTCGGGGACGCTGTCGAGGGTCGCGACCAGCCGGCCCTCCCGGATCAGCAGCGGCGGGTGGTGCCCCCGGTTGACCCAGGTCAGCACCCCGCTGCGCAGGTCCAGCTCGGCCAGGATGCCCGTGGCGAACCGGCCGGTGAACTCCGCCTTGATCGCCGCGTCGATGGCCTCGCCGGTCGCGCGCAGGTCCATCTCGTGCCGGCGGCAGTTCCGGCCGGCGCCCATGGCGACGGACGCGGTCAGTCCGGCGGAGGTGTCGTGCCCCATGGCGTCGAAGACGGACAGGAAGAGGGTGTGGCCGTCGAGGGCGTAGTCGAAGGCGTCGCCGCCCATCTCGTACGCGGGCTCCAGGGCGGCGCTGATCACCACGTCGTCGTTGGCGAACGTGCCCGGGGGCAGCAGGTTCCACAGCACCTCGGCCGACAGGGTCAGGGGGCGGGCGCGTACCAGCCGGGCGTGGGAGTCGCTGTGCGGCCGCTTGCTGATCACCATCAGCGCCACCAGCGACGCGAGATCCTTGGCCCGCTGCTCGAGCAGCGCCCCGTCCCGGGACGCCGCGTCCTGGGGCACGGTCAGGCCGAGCACGCCGACCCGCTCCGTGCCGTCCAGCAGCGGCAGCCACAACCGCCGCACCGCTCCCTCGGGGTCGCCGACGGCACGGGTGCGGACGATCTCGACCACGCGGAAGGCGCGGCCCGGCATGGTGCCGTCGATCCGGATGGTGTCGAGCGGCTCGCCGTCCGCGCCGCGCTGGCCCGGCAGCGGCACGAGGAGCAGTTGCTGCAGGTCGGTCACGTAGATCGCGAGGTCGGAGAAGCCGACCAGCCGCGCGTGCTCGGCCGCCCGGGGCGGCAGGTCCTCCATCGCGGCCAGGTGCATGGTCTGCAGCAGACCGCTGAGGGCGCGTTCACCAGCGTCCCGGACGTCGTCACCGCTCACGTTCTCACCTCCACACTGCCCCTTACCCACTGCACCGCCCACCGGCCCGCGCACAGGCCGGTAAGGTGCCGGCATGGTGCGGCGCGAGGGGGCGTATCGGCGGCTGGCCGGGGGAGCGGGCCTGCACACCGGGGGTGTGCTGCGGGTGGGTGACGGGGCCGAGCTGGACGGCTAAGACCTGCTGGACGCGGTCCTCGCCCGGCTTCCCGAAACGCCCGGCAGCTCGGTGCCGGGCGGCTAGGGACGAGCGAAGCGGCCCAGGAGCGTGGCGGCGGTGGCGAAGGCGGCGACCACGTCGGCGGCGGTGCGCTGCCGCTCCACCAGGCCCACCGCCTGGCCCGCGTAGACGTAGGCGGTGTCGAAGTCACCCTCCACGCGGGCCGACTCCAGCTCGGCCCGCGCCGCCTCGTCCGCGGCCAGCTCCTCCTCGTGCCCGTTCCACCGGTCGAAGAACGCGTTGCGCAGCGCCCGCCCGCCGAACTCCGGAGGCCAGGCCAGGTGCTGCGCGACGTCGAAGACCCGCCCGTACGCGGTGCCCGTCTCCCCGGTGGCCAGCACCCGCTCCCGGCCCGCCTCGGACAGCATCGTCTCGGCGCACCCCAGGAACGCCGTCCCGGCCCAGCCGCCCTCCGCCCCGGCGGCCAGCACGGCGGCCAGACCGCGGGCCGTGGCGATGCCGCCCGCGGCCAGCACCGGCACGCTCACCGCGTCCAGCACGCCCTGCAGCAGCGGCAGCGTGGCCACCTCGTTGCGGCCGTGCCCGCCGCCCTCCGCGCCACGGGCCACCACCACGTCCGCCCCGGCCCGCTCGGCCGCCCGCGCCTCCTCGGTGGTGCCCGCCTGGACGGCCACGACGATCCCGGCCCGCCGCAGCGGCTCCACGTAACCGGCGAAGTCGCCGAAGCTCACCGAGGCCAGCGCGGGCCGGGCCTCCAGCACCGCGTCGAGCTGGCCGGGGTTGTCGCGCAGCGCCCAGGCCATCAGCCCGATGCCGTACGGGCGCCCGCTCGCGGCGGCGACGGCGGCCTGCTGGGAGATCCACGAGGCCGGTGCCTTCGGGGGCGCCCCGATCACGCCCAGCCCGCCCGCCGCGGACACCGCCGCGGCCAGCCGCCCGTCACCCACCCCCGCCATCGGCGCCCCGACCAACGGCACCTCCACCCCGAAACGGTCGGTCAGCCAGGTCCGCACCATCGTCCTCCCATTCGTCCGCGACAGGTACCGTCGCCTGCCGCTCCGCGGGGCCAGGCTAATGGAAGCGCCGACCCGGTCGGTCCCGCCGGAGTGCGGGTCGGGACGCGTGCGTCAGTGCCGGGTGAGCGTGCCCAGGCGGCCGGCGACGGCGGCCACCGCGCCCAGCACCCGGTCCACCTGCGCGCCGGTGTGGGCGGCGGTGACGCTCAGCCGGATCAGCGCCTTGCCCTCGGGCACGCCCGGCGGCAGCATGACGTTGCCGAAGACCCCCTCGTCCAGCAGCCCGGCCCAGAACCGGCTGCACTCCAGGGCGTCTCCCACCTGCAGCGACACGGTGGGGGTGCCGCCCGGCGGGATGGCGAAACCGAGCGCGACCAGGCCCGAGCGCAGGCGTTCGGCGGCGGTCAGGGCCGCCCGGCGGCGTTCGGGCTCCGTACGGATGATGTGGAGGGCGGCCAGCGCCGCCGCGGTGCAGGCCGGCGGCAGCGAGGCCGAGAACAGCGCGGCCCGCGCGCTGTGCCGCAGGTAGTCGATGACGTGCCGGGGCCCGGCGACGGCTCCGCCGAGCGTGCCGAAGCACTTGGAGAAGGTGACCGTCTGCACGTCCACGGCCGGCTGCAGGCCGTAGTGCTCGGCGGCGCCCCGCCCGCCGGCGCCCAGCAGGCCCGCGTCGTGCGCGCTGTCGATGACGACCCGGGCTCCGTGCCGGGCCGCGAGCTTGGCGATGCCCGGCAGGTCGCACAGGTCGCCGCCGACCGAGAACATGCCCTCGGTGAGCACGAGCACCCCGTCGTCCGGGCCGGCGGCCTCCAGCAGCGCGCCGAGCTGGGCCATGTCGTTGTGCCGGAAGCGCCGCAGCCGCGCCTGGCCGAGCCGGGCGGCGTCGAGGAGCGAGGCGTGGATGTGCCGGTCGGCCAGCAGGACGTCGCGCGGCCCGAACAACGCGCCGAGGGACAGGTTGGCCTGGTAGCCGGTGGAGACCACCATCGCCGCCTCGTGGCCGAGGAACTCGGCCAGCTCCTGCTCCAGGCGCTGGTGCAGGACCAGCGTGCCGTTGAGCACCCGCGAGCCGGAGTTGCCCGCGCCGAACCGGCGCAGCGCGTCCGCGCCGGCCTCCTTCAGCCGCCGGTCGTCCGACAGCGCCAGGTAGTCGTTGGAGCCGGCCATCAGCACGCGGCGGCCGCCCACCACCACCTCCCCGCCGCCCGGCCGCTCCTCGACCGGCAGGTAGAAGGGGTAGACGCCCGGCGCTACCAGCCCCGCTATCTCCTGCGGGACCCGGCATTTGCTGAACGGGTCCGGCACGGCCCGGCATTCACTTTCCGGCTCTGTCCGAAGCATTCCGGCGACTCACTCCGCATCGGGTGATCGTAGCTGACAGTGACTGTCGGTAATAGTATAGTAATCGCCGCTGGTCTGGACCGAGCATGAGCGCGCCCAGCGGCGCGCGGCGCTCGAGCCCCGGCTCAGCCCCGATGCACGACAGCGACAGCCGACAAGGACGTACGCATGACCGAGGAACAGATCTTCCACCAGCTCCGCGCCATCTGCGCCAAGATCCTCTCGGTGGATCCGGCACTCATCACCCCGGAGACGGACCTGCGCGAGGAGCTGGAGGCCGACAGCCTCGACATGGCCGAGCTGGCCGCGGCGAGCGAGGACCGCTTCAAGCTGGTCGTCGACCTCGACACCGCCAAGCAGGCGCGCACCCTGGCCGACGTGACAGCCCTGGTCCACGCCGGGGCCCAGGCCGGCTGATGCGCGGGCGGGTCCGCGTCGCCGTCACCGGCCTGGGCGTGCGCACCCCGGCCGGCAACGATCTCCGGACGTTCTGGAGCACCCTGGTCGCCGGGCGCTCCACCGCGCGTACGATCACCTCCTTCGACCCCGCCGGCCTGCCGGTCGACTTCGCCTGCCAGGTGCCCGGCTTCGACACCTCCCCCTACGTCACGGGCAAGCAGGCGCGCCGGATGGACCGCGCGACGCTGCTGGCCGTGTGCGCGGCCGACGACGCGCTGGCCGACGCCGGTGAGCCGGCGGTCCTGCCCGAGCGGCGCGCGGTCGTGACCGGCACCGCGCTGGGCGGCAACGAGACCACCGAGGCCGCCCTGCTCGGCGACGACGGGCAGCCGGGCGCGCTCTACATCCCGAGGAAGATGCCCAACGCGTCGGCCGCGTTCGTCAGCATGCGCCACCAGATCCTCGGCCCCAGCCTGACCGTCTCGACGGCCTGCGCCTCCGGCGGCCACACGATCGGGGAGGGGCTGCGCCTGCTCAGGGACGGGTCGGCCGACCTGGTGGTGGCCGGGGGCACCGAGGCGTGCGTCTCGCCGGCCGTCCTGCTCGCCTTCCACCGCTGCGGCGCGCTGTCGCAGCGGGTGGCCGAGCCGGAGCGGGCCTCGCGGCCCTTCGACGCCGACCGCGACGGCTTCGTGCTGGCCGAGGGCGCCGCGTTCGTCGTGCTCGAACGCCTCGAGGACGCCGTACGCCGGGGCGCCCGCGTCTACGCCGAGCTGGCGGGCTACGGCCGCACCTCCGACGCCCACCACCTGACCTCGCCCGATCCCAAGGGCGACGGGGCCGAACGGTGCGTCCGCCAGGCGCTGGCCGACGCGGGCGTGGAGCCGGGGGACGTGGCGCACGTGAACGCCCACGGCAGCGGCACCCCGCTCAACGACGTCACCGAGGCCCAGGTGATCGCCCGGCTGTTCGGCCCCGGCCAGGTGCCGGTCACCTCGACCAAGAGCGTGGTCGGCCACGCGATCGGCGCCGCGGGCGCGATCGAGGCCGTGGCGGGCGTGCTGACGCTGCACGAGCGCCTGATCCACCCCACGATCAACCTCGACGTGCAGGATCCCGAGTGCGAGATCGACGTGGTACGCCGGCCGCGCCCGCTCGCGCCCGGTGCCGTCGTGTCCAACTCGTTCGCCTTCGGGGGCCACAATGCGAGTCTCGTCTTCGTCCCGTCCGGCACCTAGCGGGCGGGCCCCGGCCGCCGAACCGGTCCGGGGGCGCCGCCGGCTGCGGGAGTTCGTCGAGCTGCCGTACACGCTGCACGGCCGCGACCCCTGCTTCGTGCCGCCGCTGCGGGGCGACTGCCGGCGGCTGCTGGACCGGCGGCGCAACCCCTTCTTCGCCTACGGCGACGTCGAGCTGTTCACCGTACGCCGGGGCGGGCGGGTGGCAGGTCGGGTGGCCGCCGTGGACAACCCGCGCCACAACGACGTCCACGGGGCGCGCGACGGGTTCTTCGGCCAGTTCGCCTGCGCCGACGACCCCTCGGTCGCGCGCGAGTTGCTGGACGCCGCCGGCGGGTGGCTGCGCGGGCGCGGGCTGCGGACCATGCTGGGGCCGGTCAACTTCACCACGAACGAGGAGTGCGGGGTGCTCGTGGACGGGTTCGGCACGCCGCCGAGCGTGATGATGCCGTACAACCCCGCCTACTATCCGGGGCTGCTGGAGTCGTGCGGGCTGGCGAAGGCGAAGGACCTGTGGGCGTGGGAGGGGGGTCACGGGGCGCCGGGGGAGCGGCTGGCCCGGATCGCGCGGCACGCCGAGCGGAGCCACCAGCTCACCGTACGATCCCTCGACCCGGGCGACTTCCACGCCGACATGATGCGGGTCAAGCACGTCTTCGACCGCGCGTGGCAGGGCAACTGGGGCTTCACCCCGATGACGGACGCCGAGTTCACCGCCGTCGCGGGCCGGCTGCGCGCGGTCATGGAACCCGGGCTCGTCCAGCTCGCCGAGGTCGCGGGCGAGCCGGTCGCGGTCGCCCTCGCGCTGCCCGACCTCAACCAGGCCCTGCCCGCCGCCCGGGGCCGCCTGACCCGCTTCGGCCTGCCGATCGGGCTGGTCCGCCTGTCCCTGGCCGCGCGCCGGATCGACCGGGTCCGGGGCGTCCTGTTCGGTGTCGTCCCGCACCTGTCCGGCCGCGGCATCGAGACCGCCCTCTTCACCCGGGGGCAGGAGGCGGTCAGGGCGGCTGGGTACGACGGCGGGATGGAGCACGGGTGGACGCTGGAGGACAACTCGGCCGTGAACCGCTACCTGGAGAGCGCCGGCTGCACCCACAGCAAGACGTACCGCATCTACGGCCGCGACCTGTGACGCCCGCGCAGCCGCGCGGGGCGGACTCGCGGCAGGAGGACGCGCGCGGGGCGGGCTCGCGGCACGGCCTGTCGTGGCAGGACGCGTCGGCGGCGTGGGCGGGCGGGCGGCGTTACCTGGTCACCGGGGCCACCGGCTTCGTCGGGGGGCGGCTGACGCGGATGATCCTCGCGCGTGGCGGCCGGGTCACCGCGCTCGCCCGCCCGTCCCCGCGCGCGCGGGCGCTGCGCGAGCTGGGCGTCGAGGTGGTCGACGGGGACCTGGCCACCGGCCGGGGCATCCCGGAGGCGCTGGAGGGAGCCGACCGGGTGATCCACCTGGCCGCCGCGCTCAGGGCGCGCACCGCCGCCGAGTTCTGGGCGCTCAACCGCGACGGCGTCGCCCACCTGGTCCGCGCGCTCGCCGCCAGACCCCGCCCCCCGCGCCTGGTGCTCTGCTCCTCCCTGGCCGCCGGCCCGGCGATCTCCCTGTACGGGGCCAGCAAGCGGGCGGGCGAGCAGGTCGCCAGGGAGCACGCCCACCAGGTGCCCTCGGTCATCCTGCGCCCCGCCATCGTCTACGGCCCGGGGGAGGCCGCGCTGCTGCCTGCCCTCCTGCCCATGGTCCGGCTCGGCGTGGTCGTCAAGGCGGGCTACGGCCCCCGCCGCTACGGCATGGTCTACGTCGACGACCTGTGCACCGCGCTGCTCGCCGCCGCCGACCACGGCCCCGCCCTGCATCCGGACGATCCACGGCGGGGCACGTACCCGATCAGCGACGGCCACGCCTATCACTGGGCCGACATCTGCCGCGCCCTCGCCCGGGCGGCCGGCTGCCGCGACCCCCTGCTGCTGCCGCTGCCGGTGCCGGTCGTGGGGGCCGTGGCCGCCCTGGCCGAGCTGGCCGCGGGGACCGTCCCGCCGCTCAACCGGGACAAGGCCCGCGAGATGCGCCGCGCCGACTGGACCTGCGCGCCGGACGACGCCGTACGCGAGCTGGGCTTCGCCCCCGCCACCACGCTCAGGCAGGGATTCGAGGCCGCTCTGGCTGCTCTGGCCGCACCGCGTACCGCTTCGTGACGGCGTGCGCGGCCAGCGCCACCGCCAGGCCGGCGATGACGTCGGAGAAGTAGTGATACCAGTCGTAGACGACGGCGACCGTCAGCCCGGCGGTCAGCACGCACAGGAGGAGGCGGACGTTCGCCGGGACGAACCGGCGCAGGCACAACAGGGTGATCCAGGCGCCCGCCACGTGCGGCGACGGGAAGCAGGCGCCGGGCGGGTCGAAGGCCGCCATGATGTGGTTCTGCAGGGCGGTGATCGCGTAGCCGGAGGGCCGGTGGGCGGCGTACAGCTCCGGCGCCGCCAGGGCCGGGCCGGCCAGCGGGACGAGGACGAACCCGGCGTAGCAGGTCAGCAGCGCGGTGAGCGCGGCGAACAGGTAGCGCTCGGCCAGCTGCCGGCGGCCTCGCGCGTAGAGGATCACCGGGAGCAGGAAGCAGGCGTAGTAGGAGAAATAGCAGAAGGTCAGCAGCTCTGTCAGCGGTGGGTTGGCCAGGACGCTGATCGCGGCGTTCGGCGAGATCCCGAACGCCGCCTGCTCCCAGGCCTGCACGGCGTCGTCGACGAAGCGGCCGTGCAGGACGGGGGCGGTGCGGGCGGCGGCGGAGTATGCGAACGGGAGCACGAGGAGCGGCCCGGCGAACCGGATGCGCGACACCGCCCTGACGCCCGGCAGGCGGCGCTCCGCGTGGGCGAGGCCGATCAGGAACAGGGCGGCGAGCGCGTATCCCGCGAGCAGGGCCGGGCCGCCGGCCAGGCGGTCCAGGGAAACGGCCGCGATGAGCGCCATGAGCCCGAAATAGCCCAACAACAGCACTTCAACCGGTCGAATTTCCACAATTAGCCCCCCGACTTCCGGTGATTTTCGCTGGAGGTCAAATATATCGGCGGCTCGCCGGACGGGAATTGCTTCACTCGGTGTACGCCGGAAGATAACCTGGCCGACCGTGAATGGCGAATTCGCCGCCGGTGCGATACCCCTGACTTTCGGCGACCATTATGTGATCCGGCTCGGCGCGGGTGCGGTGCACGACTCCCGCATGCACTACGGCATCGCCGTACGCCGTCCGGGGCCCCCGCCGGATCCCGCGCAGCTGTGCGCGGACGTCGCCGAGAAGGTGCGCGTACGGGCGCCGGCGCTGGCCTACCGGCTGGCCGGGCGGGGACGGCGGGCACGCTGGGAGCCGGATCCCGCGTTCGATCCCGCCCACCACGTCGAGTTCCATCGGCTGCCCCCCGGGATCGGCGTCCACCAGGCGGTGATGGACGCCCTGCGGGTCCGGCCGCTCGCCCCGGACCGTCCGCTGTGGAGCCTGATGGTGCTGGACGGGGACGACGAGGGGGCCGGACATGTGCTCTGCTACCGGGCGCATCACGTCTTCCAGGACGGCATGGGCATCGCCGGTGCCGCCCGTGTCCTGCTGGGGACGGAGACGCTGCCGCCGCCCGAGGCGGGCGGGACGTACTGGAGGTCGCCGGGACCGGCCCGTCGCGCGCTGGCCGACCTGGGCCGGCTGGGGGCTGCCTCGCCCCGCTGGTTCACCGCCCGCGCTGGTGGGGGGCAGGACCTCCAGTTGCAGGTGACCACCCTGGACAGCGCCCCGTTCCACGACATCGCCCGCGCCACCGGCGCCAGCCTCGCCCAGATCGGCATCGCCCTCGTCGCCGGCGCCTTGCGCGCCTGGAACCCCACCGCCTGGCCCCCCGACCTCCGGCCGGACTTCGGCCCCGGTGGCGGGCTGTACGGGGTGCGGTGCGGGGAGGGGCGCGACCGCGCGCCGGACGGCGGCGATCCCGGCCGCACGCAGAACCCGCCCGACGGTGCCGGGTCACGGGGCGGAGGCGATGGTCGCGGGTGGAGCGATGGCCCCAGGCAGCGGGGCGGTGGCGACAGTGACGGCGTGTGGGGCGACGACGCCGGAACGCCGGTCGGCGGTGTATGGGGCGCCGGTCGCGGGGGGCGCGGCGGGAGCGACAGCGACGGGCGTTGGTGGAAGGGGCGGGGGCGGGAGTTGGTGGTGGCGCTGCCGGTCGGGTTGTGCGGGCATCGGCAGCACACCGCGCTGGGCAACCACACCGGGCTCCTGCCCATCGCCATGCCCTGCGACGAGCCCTCGACGATGGCCCGGCTGGAGCGGGTGACCGAGCAGACGACGCTCAGGCGGATCGGGCACGCCCGGCAGGCCGCCGGCCGGCTCTACGGCCTGCCCGCCGCAGTCGCGGTGCCGATGTTGCGGCTGCTGTCGCCGCTGTTCAGGAAGGACGAGCCCAGGAGGCTCAGCGTGACCGCGATCCCGCTGCCCAAGGAGCTCGCGGCCCAGGGCGAGGTGTTCGCGGTGCCCGGCCTGGCGCCGGGGCTGGCCGGGATGGTGGTGATCATGCCTGTCGGCGGCACGGTGTCGTTCTCGGCGGTGTTCGATCCCCGGGTGTCGCGGTCCGGGGAGCTGCTCGGGCTCCTGGGGCAGGAGCTGAAGGAGCTGCACGCGCTGGCCACCAGATGAGCCGCCCCATGTGGTGGGCGAGCGCGGGCACCAGGAACGACCGTACGACGACGGTGTCGATGACCACCCCGATCGCCACCAGCAGCCCGAGCTGCACGACCGGCACCAGCGGCAGCACGGTCAGCACGAAGAACGCCGCCGCCAGCACGACCCCTGCCGCCGTGATCACCCCGCCGGTCGCCCGCAGCGCGTGCAGGGTGGCCTCGCGGGTGTCCAGCCGCAGGGACTCCTCCCGCACCCGGGCCATCAGGAAGATGTTGTAGTCGATGCCGAAGGCGATGAGGAAGACGAACGCGTACAGGGCGAAGGACGCGTCCATGACGGGATAACCCAGGAACTGGGTGAACAGCGCCGAGCAGAGCCCCAGCGTGGCCGCGAACGACAGCACCACCGTGCCGATCAGCAGCAGCGGCGCCACCAGCGAGCGCAGCAGGACGATCAGGATCAGCCCCACGACCAGCAGGATCAGCGGCACCACGAGGAAGGTGTCGTCGAGGGCGGCGGTCCTGATGTCGAGGAGTTCGCTGGTGAACCCGCCGAGCAGCGCCGCCCCACCGGCGACGGCGCGCACTGACGTGCGCAGGTCCTCCACCAGACGCCGGGCCTCCGGCGTGTTCGGCTCAGCGGCCAGCACCACGTCGAAGGTACGCCACGGCGCGGGCGGCCCCCGGCGCACCGACACGACCCCCTCCGCCTGGCGCACCGCCCGCCCCACGACGGCGCTCTGGTCCTGCCGGGCCAGGACCACCACGGGGGCGCTGGCCGGGTAGTGGCGCCGCAGCGCGTCGTAGCCGGCCACGGAGTCGGTGCGCATGGTGAACAGGGCCGACGGCGGGATGCCCGAGGCGTCAAGGGTGGTCAGCCCCATGCACAGCATGGTCAGGAGCAGCGCCGAGCCCGCCCAGGCGAGCCGGGGCCGCTGGCCGACGAAGCCCGCGACCCCCTGCCACAGCCCGTCGCGGGGCACCTGGCCGGGACGCGGCGTGTTCGGCCAGAAGGCCCGCCGCCCGCCCAGGAGCATGAGCGCGGGCAGCAGGGTCACCATCACCACCATCGTGATCACGATGCCGACGGCGGCCGCCGCGCCGATCGAGCGCAACGCGTGCGTGTCGGCCACCACGAGGCAGCCGACGCCGCCCGCCACCGTCAGCGCCGAGGCCACGACCGTGCGGATGCCTCCGGACAGCGCCTCCTTCAGCGCCGCCCCCGGATCGGCCGTCACGCGCAGCCGCTCCCGGAAGCGGGCGACGAGCAGGAGCGCGTAGTCCGTGGCCACCCCGAACACCAGCACGGTGAAGATCTCGGGCGTGGCCGCGCGCAGTGTCATCAGCCCGGCCCGCGCCAGCGCGTAGACCGCCGCCGCCGAGGCGAGGTAGGCCACCACCACGGCGAGCATGGGGATCACCCACAGGACGGGGCTGCGGTAGACGGCGAGCAGGACCAGGAACACCACGGCCACGCTCAGCGCCAGGAGCGTGCCGTCGACGCGGCGGAAGGAGTCGACGTAGTCGGCGGCCGCCCCGCCGGCGCCGCTCACGTGGCTGACCAGCCCCGGCGGGCTGCCCTCCGCGGCGATCTGGCGCAGCCGCTCGACCAGGGGGCTGACGAGCACGCCAGGTTTGCCGGACAGCAGCACCGTCACCTGGAGCGCGCGCCCGTCGGCGCTGGGGACCGGCGCCGACGCGGTGCCGAGCACGTCGGGAACGGTGGCGAACTGCCGCAGGTCGTGCCGGGCCGCCGCGAGGTCGCCCGGCTGGAGCGGCCCGGGCCGCTCGTAGATCACGAGGGCGGGAACCACCCGGCCGGACTGCTGGGCCAGCAGGTCGAGCACGCGGGCCGACTCCGCGTCCCTGGCCAGCATGGAGGTGCCGCTGGTGACCCGGACGTCGTCGAGGGGGCCGCTGGCGAGAACGGCCGCCACGGCGATGGCCACCCAGGCGAACACCACGCCGGCCGCGATTTTCCGCGCAACCGCCATTCGCAACAAACCCGACAATTCCCCGCCCACCTTCCGGCCTTGAAAGTGAAGATGCCGGCCGGCACGTAGACCCTAAATTCCCGCTCCCGGTTAAACAACTTCATGCAGGAGTCTTATATCTGGGTCATGGGTGGATCAATTGGGAAAATGCGCGTTTATGCGTTCGGGGAAATCCGGTGGAGCGCGGTCGTCAGAGCTTCCGGCCCACCGCGCCGTACGCCCCCGCCTCCTCCGCCGACCGGGTCACCGGCTCGTCCGGACGCCAGTCGAACACCGGCACCAGGCCGGGCTCCTCCAGCTCGTACCCCTCGAAGAACCGCATGACCTGCTCCGCGGTGCGCGGGGTGAAGGCCAGGGCGTCGCTGTTGTACGCGTCGGCGCTGGCCCCCACCTGCTTGGGCGCGAAGTCGGCGGTGACGTGCGAGACGGCCAGGTAGCTGCCGGGTACCAGCGCGGAGGTGAACCGGCCGACCAGGCCGAAGGGGTCCTCGTGGTCCTTGATGAACATCAGCGTGCCCACGATGATCAGCCCGACCGGCCGGTCGAGGTCGAGGGTGCCGCGCAGGTCGGGGTGGCCGAGGATGGAGTCCGGGTCGCGCAGGTCGGCCTCGATGTACGCGGTGCGCCCCTCGGGGTTGCTCCGCAGCAGCGCGCGGGCGTGGATCATCACGATGGGGTCGTTGTCGACGTACACCACCCGCGCGGCCGGGTTCGCGGCCTGGGCGACCTCGTGCGTGTTGCCCTGGGTGGGGATGCCGGTCCCGAGATCGAGGAACTGGGTGACGCCCTGGGTGGCGAGGTGGCGCACGGCCCGGCCGAGGAAGGCCCGGTTGTCCTGCGCCCCCTGCACGACGCCGGGCGCGGCCTGCGCCGTCGCCTCCGCCACGGCTCGGTCGGCGGCGAAGTTGTCCTTGCCGCCGAGCCAGTAGTCGTAGACGCGCGCGGAATGGGGGACCGACGTGTCGATCCGCGGGTGGGGGTGCGCCTCGGTCATGCGGGACCTCCGGAGACAAGGGTGGGGGACGATCATATGACGTGAAAGATCACCCCGTACCGGTCCTTTTCGCGGCGTACCGGTCCTTTTCGCGGCGCGGTCTCCTCCTACTGGCCGGAAAGCCGAGACGGCGGGGGGAATCCGGGCGGGCGGGCCGTTCAGCAGCATGGTCCCCGTGCTGATCGACTCCCCGGTGGCCGCGCGGGAGCGCTTCCGGGGCAAGGTCGTGCTGATCACCGGCGCGACCTCGGGCATCGGCCGGGCGGCCGCGGTCGCGTTCGCCGGGGAGGGCGCCAGGGTGGGGTTCTGCGGCCGGCGCGAGCAGCTCGGCGAGGAGGTCGAGGCGGACATCCGCCGCTCCGGCGGGGAGGCGGTCTACGTCAGGGGGGACGTACGCGTGGAGAGCCAGGTCAAGGCGTTCGTGGACCGGGTCGCATCCCGGTACGGCCGCCTCGACGTCGCCTTCGACAACGCCGGGATCGGCGGCTCGGCCGAGCCGCACGCGATCACGCTGGAATCGTCAAGTCGGCGGCCCTGGCGTACGGCACCCGCGGGATCCGGGTCAACGCCATCCTGCCGGGCACCACCGACACCCCCTTCGTCCGGCCCCCGGGGCTGACGGACGAGATGTGGGCGCGGTACCGGGACGCCTGGGGGCCGCTCGACGTGGCCGGCATGGAGCGCATGGCCACGGCGGGCGAGATCGCCCGGGCGGTGCTGGGGCTGGCCTCGGACGACTTCCCGTACCAGACCGGCGCCTCGGTCGCGGTGGACGGCGGCGCCACCGCCGGCCGGAAGATGATCTCTCCTCCGATGGGCTCGTGAGCGGCCCCCGTCACTTGACCCGCAGGTCGGCGAAGAGGGCGCGGTGGTCGGAGCCCGGCACGTCGAACACCTGCACGTCCACCGCCCCGGCCCGCGCGTCCGTCAGCACGTGGTCGATGGTCACCAGCGGCGGCAGCGCGCGGCCCTGCGGCCAGGTGGGGTTCAGGCCCTGACCGGTGGAGGCCGCGGCGTCGGTGTAGCCGGTGTCCAGCAGCCGCCGGAACACCGCGTGGTCGAGGGTCGCGTTGAAGTCGCCCGCCAGGATCCGCGGCGGTCCCGAGGCGGGCGCGGGCGGCAGGGCGGCGACCCCGGCCGCCCACTCCGGCACCGTCGAGGGCACCGGCGCGACCGGGTGCACGACCACCACCTCCACGGCCGAGCCGCCGGGCAGCGACACCTCGGCCACCGGCATGTGGTGCCCGACCGGCTGGAACAGGCCGGTCCGCTCGCGCAGGGGGTGGCGGGCGTACAGGCCGCTGCCCTCCGGGCCGCGGAAGTCGGCCCGGCCGATCCGGTACGGCAGCAGCGCCTCGAGCCCGGCCGCCGCCAGCCGGTCGCGGGCGGAGTACGTCAGCTCCTGGATGCTCAGGACGTCCACGTTCAACCGGCGTACCAGGTCGACGATCACCGTCGCGTCCCCGCGCCCGCCGTTCAGGTTGGCGGTCAGCACCCGCAGCGGACGACCCCCGGCCGGGACCTCGCCCCCGCCGACCGCCCGCGGCACCACGAGCCAGGCGAGGCAGGCGCACACCGCGACCATGACCGCGATCGCGGCCCGGCTCCGCGCGGCGACCGCGACCCCCAGCCCGGCCAGTGCCGCGAGCGCGAAGTAAGGGGTGAAGGAGACCATCGGCACCAGGAACGCCCCGGCCTCCAGCCCACCGGCCCGCACGGCCGTCCCCGCCGCGAACAGCACCGCCAGCCCGGCGGCCAGCCGTACCCGCCACACCCGGCGGGGCCGCACCCGCCGCTCCGTCTCCACGTCATCTCGCACCAACACAGCCGCCCACGGTAAGCGGCCATTCTTAACGCCACATGAGGATCGGCCCCTCGTGCCCGATCGATTCGCGGAAGTGAGCGGAGGCGAGCGGAGGCGAGCGGAGGCGACACGTGCCGGCCCGGGCCGGCTCCACGAGACCGGCCGACTTCACGAGCCCGGCAGGCCTACGAGACGGGCCGACTCCATGCGACGGGCGGGTTCCCGCGACCGGCTGCATCGCCCCGCCCCCTCACCGGCACGGCGGACCACGACCAGAGGGCCTACGCCGAGCGCTGACAGCGCCGCGAGTCCGGCGCGAGCCTCGCGGCCGACGCGGGCACCTCGCTGTACGCCGGCATCGCGGTGTGGGTGTGGAAGTGGCTGGGCATCACCCTGATCTACCGGCTCGCCGCGCCGCAGACGATCCCGCAGGGCGTGCACGAGGCCGCGATGATCGACGGCGCGGGCGCCTGGGCGGAGTTCGGGCACGTGAGGATGCCGCTGCTGGTCCCGTTCCTGGTGATCATCACGCTGATCGACACCGTGGCCGCGTTCAACGTCTTCGACCTGATGCGGACCCTCACCGGCGGGGGCCCGTGTGCAGCGCGAGTTCGTCGACAGCATCGCGGGAGCGGTGCAGCAATGACCAGAACGGAGTCTTCCTGACATGCCTGTCCCCAGTCCCGAGGCGCTCGTCACCATCGACACCCGCCGTCCCGCCGGTCGCGTCGACGACGACATCTACGGGCACTTCCTGGAGTCGGCGTTCTTCGGCAACATCGAGGGCGGGGTGTTCGACGAGGGCTCGCCCCTGTCCGTCACCGATCCGGGGCCGCTGCGCGGCGTGCGCGCCGACGTGCTGGAGCTCTGCCGCGAGCTCGGGCCCGGCCCGATCCGCTGGCCGGGCGGCAACTTCACCTCGGCCTACCACTGGGAGGACGGCATCGGGCCGCGCGAGTCCCGGCCCAGCCGGCTGGAGCTGGCCTGGGGCGGGCAGGAATCCAACCGGTTCGGCACCGACGAGTTCCTGGCCTGGTGCGAGGCGGTGGGCGCGGAGCCGTATCTGGTGCACTCCGCCCGGGACGTCGACGAGGCGGTGCGCTGGATCGAGTACACCAACGCCGCCAGGCACACCACGCTCACCGCCCGCCGCGCGAAGAACGGCCGGGCCGAGCCGTGGAACGTGCGCTACTGGGGTGTCGGCAACGAGGTCTACGGCCCCTGGCAGATGGGCCACCGCACGGCCGAGGAGTACGCCGCCGCGGCCCGCGAGCACGCCCTGTTCATGCGCCTGGTCGACCCCGGGATCCGGCTGGTCGGGGTCGGCATCCCGTGGCGGCAGGAGGAGTGGACGCGCCCGCTGCTCAAGCGCGCGGGCTCGCTGCTCGACCACCTGTCCCTGCACCTGTACGGGGCCGGCACCCACCTGTGGACCGGCGACGACTACGACGCCGTCGTGGCCCAGTCGCTCTACTTCGAGCGCGAGATCCACACCTACTCCCAGCTCGTCACCGCGCTGGCCGCCGACGCCGGCCTCGACCGCCCGCCCGCGCTCGCGCTGGACGAGTGGACGATGCGCCACCTGGAGCCGGAGGCGTGGCCGCAGCCGCTGCCCGGCGACGACGGCGGCGTCGCCCCGCGCGAGACCCCCGAGGTGGACGGGCCCGGCAAGGTCCGGGTGAACCGGTGGAGCCCCAGGACGGTCGCCGACGCGCTCTTCTGCGCCGGGGTGTTCCACGCCGTCCACCGCACCGCCGGCCTGCCCGCGCCGGTCGCCATGGCCAACCCGGTGAGCCTGGTGAACGCCAACGGCCTGGTCGTCGCCCGCCCCGGCGGCGCGCTGCGGTCGGCCATCTACCACGTGTGGCATCTCTACCGCCACCACACCGGCCGCACCGTGCTGCCCTGCGAGGTGGAGGGGCCCGCGCGGACCGCCGCGGTCCGGCTCGGGGACAACCGCGGCCCGGACGGCCGGCTGCTCACCGCGCCCATGACCGTCCCCTACCTGGACGTGTCGGCCACCCGCGCCGACGACGGCTCGGTCCGGGTCGCGGTGGTGAACCGGCACCGCGACGCGGCCCTGCGGCTGCGGATCGTGCTCGACGGCGCCGCGGCGAACACGCCCGCGACCGCCCGCGTCCGCAGCCTGGGCGCCGACGTGCCCGGCCTCGGCGCGGTCAACACGCTCGGCGCGCCGGACACGATCGCCGTACGTGACCTGGGAGACGTCGAGGCGAGCGGCGGGGCCTGGACCGTCGCGCCGCACTCGGTGACCGTGCTGGCCCTCTGAGATCGGGACAACCGTGACCGACCACCCCCGCCCCAGCTGGTCCGCCCGCGCGCCGCGTCCGCACCGACCGACCGGCCGCCCGCGCGCGTCCGCACCGACCGGCCGCCGCCCGCGCGCCGCGTCGCCCCTGCTCGGCGAGCCTGCCCGGCCGGGGCCGGCCGGTGGTGCTGTCGGAGATCGGCGGGCCCCGGCCTGCGGCCCGAGGCGGAGGAGGGGTGGCGCGGGTACCGGCAGTGAGCAGGAGACCGACGGGCTGCTGACCGCCGCGCGGTCGGGGAGGGGCACTCCTGGCGGGAACGGAACCGAGACGCCCGCGGTGAGAGGCACGCGGCCCGCCCCCGGTCTACCGTGACGCGTGCCCGGCCGCCCTGCCGCTCCCCGGAGGTCCGCGATGGCCCGCGTCCCGCTCTCCGCGCAGGACCCGGCCCGCGTCGGGGCCTACTGGCTGGCCGGACGGCTGGGCTCCGGCCGGCAGGGCGACGTGTACGAGGGCTACGACGAGGCCGGCCACCGGGTGGCGGTCACGGTGCTGCGCGAGGGCGGCTTCCCCGGCGGGCCGGCCAGGCGGGAGGCGGCGGCCGTACGCAGGGTGGCCTCCTTCTGCACGGCCCGGGTGCTGGACTGCGACCTGGACGCCGAGCGGCCGTACATCGTCAGCGAGTTCGTGGCCGGGCCGACGCTGCGGGCGGTGGTGGCGGAGCACGGCCCGCTGGCGGGCGACGACCTGCGCCGGCTGGCCACCGGCACGGCCACCGCCGTGACCGCCATCCACGCCGCCGGCGCCGTGCACCGGGACCTCAGGCCGGACAACGTCCTGCTCGGCCCGGACGGCCCCCGGGTCGTCGGCTTCGGCGCGGCCCGGATCCTGGCCTTCACTGGCACCTCCTCGCACGACCTGCCGGGCACCGCGCACTACCTGGCGCCGGAGCTGTTCGGCGGCGGGTGCGCGGGCCCGGAGGCCGACGTGTACGCCTGGGCCGCGATCATCCTGTTCGCCGCCACCGGCCTCCCGCCCCATCCGGGCGGCGACGCGGCGGCGGCGATCCACCGAGCCCCGCACGCCGTCCCCGGCCTGACCGCACTGCCGGAAGTCCTGCGCCGGCCGGTGGCCGCCGCCCTGTCGAAGAACCCGGCGAACCGCCCCACCGCCGAGGCCCTCCTCCTGCGCCTGCTCACCCCACCTGCCGGCACCGTCTCCGCTGGAGACGCCGCCCCGGCAGGCGGTTCCGGCTCGACGGGCGGCGGCGGGCCCAGCGGGGGGCCCGGCGGCGGGCCCGGCCGGGGGCTCGGCCGCGGCGGCGAGCACGCCGGTGGCGACTTCCTGGGCGAGGGCGACGAGCTCACCCTGGAGGAGCTGCTGGTCCGGGGCGAGGAGCGGGCCCGGGGGCTGCGGGTGCCGGCGGGCCTGGCCGGGCCGCCCGCGCTGGGGGACGCCGCGGAGGCCGCGTACCGCAAGCTCTCCGGCTGGGAGCGGGAGCGGGTGCCGGCCACGTTCCTCAGGCTGATCGGCGAGGACGGCCGCACCCCGCGCCGCGCCGAGCCCGGCGAGCCGCCCGAGCCGGTCCCGCCCCTCGGCGGGTTCCTGGACGCGGGACTGCTGGCGGAGGACGACGACGGCGGGCTGACGCTGGCGAGCGCGGCCGTGATCCCGGCCTGGCCCCGGCTGCGGGCCTGGGTGCGCGAGGAGGGCGAAGGGCTCGGCGTCCTCGCGCGGCTGCGCTCGGCGGCCCGCTTCTGGCGCGACCACGGCCGCCGCGACGGCGACCTGCCGCGGGGCACCCTGTTCGAGCAGGTGACGACGTGGGCCGCGGCCGGCCGTACCCGGATCGAGCTCGACGACCTGGAGCGGGCCTTCCTGGAGTCGGCGCTGCGCGCGGCCGCCCGCCGCGAGCGCCGCCGCCGTACGGTGATCACCGTGCTGGCCGCGATGGTCGCCGTGCTCCTGACCGCCGCCACGGGCCTGGTGCTGCTCAACATCGCCGCGGACGCCGAACGCGAACGCGCCCGGGCACAGCGCGACCAGGCGCTCAGCCGCCAGCTCGTCGCCCAGAGCCAGGCACTGGCGATCACCGCGCCCCAGACCGCCAGACTGCTGGCCGTGGCCGCCGGCCGGATCGTCCCGCCGTCGCCCGAGACCAGGGCGGCGATCCGCGCGGCCACGGCCCGCCCGCAGCTCGCGGTGCTGGGCGGGTTCCCGGGCGAGGTGCACTCCGTCGCCTTCGGCCCCGACGGCGCCACCCTCGCCGCGACCGGCCGGGGCGCGCCGCTGCGGATGTGGGACACGACCCGGCTGGCCCCCGTGGCGTGGCCGGTGGCGGGCGGCGAGGGGGACGAGGACGGGATGGCGGTGGCGTACAGCGGCGACGGCACCCGGCTGGCCGTGGCCGGCCCGACCGGACGGGTACGCGTCTGGGACACCGCCACGCGCCGCGGCTGGACCGGCGGCGAGCGCACACCGTGGACCCGGCAGTGGGCCGCGTTCAGCCCGGACGGCAGCCTCCTGGCCACGGCCGGCGGCTCCACCGGCGCGTCCCGGCTGTGGGACGCGGCCTCGGGCACGCCGGTGGCCGCCCTGCACTCCCTGGAGGGTGCGCCGGGGCCGGTCGCGTTCAGCCCCGACGGCACCCTCATCGCCGCCGCCTACCCGCGCGGCCCGATCAGGACGTTCGAGGTCGCCTCGGGCAGGCTGACGGGCGATCCGCTCGAACCCGCCGCCGGGAGCGTCACGCCGGAGCCCCGGGAGGAGGTCGCCGCGCTCGCGTTCAGCCCGGACGGCAGGCTCCTGGCCGGCACCACGGGCAGCGAGCGCATCCAGCTCTGGGACGTCGCCACCAGGCGCGTCGTGGGCCGCCCGCTCACCGGCCACACCGGCCTGATCACCTCGGCGGCCTTCAGCCCGGACGGCGGCGTCCTGGCCACCGCGAGCCAGGACGGCACGATCAGGCTCTGGGACGTGCGCGGCCGCCGGCCCCTGGGCGACCCGCTGACCGGCCACACGCACGCGGTCAACGCCGTCGCGTTCAGCCCCGACGGCGGGGTGCTGGCCAGCGCGAGCGCCGACGCCACCGTACGGCTGTGGCGGCTCCCGCGCGGCACCCGCCACCGGCTCACGCTGATCGGTCCGGAAGGCGGCCAGGTCCCGGCCGACCGGCCGGTCCCGCCCCGCTGGTACGAGCGCCCGGACACCACCCAGGCCGTGCTGAGCGCCGACGCCGGCCGCCTCGTGGTCCAGCCGTACGACGGCAGCCGCGCCGGCTACGGAAGCATCTGGTCATGGGACGTGCGGTCGGCCCGATGGCGCGGCGAGCGGCTGCGCATCCGGCCCGACGATCTCGTGGACGGCGTGGCCCTCGGCCCCGACGGCCGCTCGCTGGCCGCCTCCGGCTCCTTCGACGACGACCGCGGCCTGAACACCACCATCCTCGACGGCCCCGCCTCCGTACACGGCCGCCCCCTGGCCTACGGCCCGGACGGCCGGCTCCTGGCCACGACCGGCCCGGACGCCTCGGTCCGGGTCTGGACGCTGCCCGACGGCCGGGCGAGCGGCGCGCCCCTGGCCGGGCATCCGGCGCGGGTGACGGCGGCGGCCTTCAGCCCGGACGGCGGCACCCTGCTCGCCGTGGGCACCGCGGACGGGTCAGTGCTGCTGTGGGAGGTGGCGACAGGCCGGCAGCGCGGAGTGCTGCGCGGCCACACCCTGCCGGTCACGTCGCTGGCCTTCGGCCCCGGCGGCGCGCTGCTGCTGTCGGGCAGCGAGGACCGGACGGCCCGGCTCTGGAAGGTGTCCACCGCCCGGCCGCACGGCGGGCCCCTGACCGGTCACACCGGCCAGGTCCAGGCCGTGGCCTTCGCCCCCGACGGGACGTACCTGGCCACCGGGAGCCTGGACCGCACCGTACGGCTGTGGGACACCGCCACCGGCGTTCCCCTCGGCCCCCCCTCTGACCGGCCACGGAGGCGAGGTGCGGGCCCTGGCGTTCACGGGTGACGGCAGGACCCTGGTCGCCGCGGCGGCCGACCTCGTCCAGGTGACCGGCGACGCCTACGCCGTCTGGGAGTGGGACACGGCGGCGCTCGCGGCGGACGCCTCGGCGACCGCGTGCGCCCAGGCCGCCCGCTCCCTCACCCGCGAGGAGTGGACGGCCTTCGTCCCCGGCCTCCCGTTCCGCGACCCCTGCCACAGGTGACGTCTGCGACCAGTGACGTGTGTCATGAGGGCCGGGTCAGCCCCAGACCATGCGCGCCGTGTCCACCACGAGCTCCAGCTTGCGCCGCTGCTCGTCCACGGTCAGCAGGTTGCCCCTGGCGGTGGAGGCGAAGCCGCACTGCGGGCTGAGGGCGAGGTTCTCCATGGGCACGTACTTGGCCGCCTCGTCGATCCGGCGGCGCAGCTCGTCCTGCGACTCCAGCCGGGGCACCTTGGAGGAGACCAGCCCGAGCACGACGATCGTGCCCTGGGGGACGAAGCGCAGCGGCTCGAACCCGCCCGCCCGCTCCGTGTCGTACTCCAGCAGGAACCGGTCCACCGGCACCTCCCCGAACAGCCGCTCGGCGACCGGCTCGTAGCCGCCCTTGGCGGCCCACGCGCTGCGGTTGTTGCCGCGGCAGATGTGCATGGCGACCGTGACGTCCGGGTTGGCCTGCTTGGCCGCGCGTACCTGGGCGGCGTCGATCGAGACCGTCAGGTCGAGGAGGGTCGTCGGGTCGGGCGCGGCGGCCCCGAGCACGCGGGCGCGGAAGCCCGGGTCGATGAGGTGGTTGTAGCTCAGCGAGTCGAGCTGGATCCAGGTCACCCCGCGCTCCAGCAGGCCCTCGATCTCCGCGACCCGCAGGGGGAGCAGGTCGCGCAGCAGGTCGCCGGGCGTGGGGTAGGCCTCGCCGCTGACGTCCGGCAGCCACAGGAGGTTGCCCATCGAGGCGCTCATCATGGTGATCTTGTACTGGCCGGGGGCGTGCCGGGCGAGGAAGCCGGCCTCGACCGCCGTGGAGTTCGCCTTCTGCGTGAGCTTGCCGGTCGCGGCCACCATGTCCCACGAGGTCTCCTCGGGCGGCACCTCCTCGCCGTCGCCGCGGAACCAGGCGGTGGAGGGCAGCTCGATGGGCGACACCCCGCCGAGCGACTCCAGCAGCCCGGCCATCCAGGTGTCCCGCCGCGCCTCGCCGTCGGTGAAGACCTCGATCCCCGCCGCGCGCTGGAGCTCGATCGCGGCCAGGGCGGCGCTGTCCTCCAGCCGGGTCAGCTCCTCGTCGCTCATCTCGCCCCGCTTCCTGGCCTGGCGGGCCAGCAGCAGCTCGGGCGGGCGCAGGAGACTGCCGACGTGCTCGGCGTGGTAGGTCGTGGGCATCTTTCCTCCCGGAGTCTCGCAGACGGTCCGTGGGATCAGCCTCCACCGCCCGATCTGGCCCGTCCACCCCGGGAACGCCGCCGTCACTCGTTGCGCAGCACGGTGGCGATGGTGAGCCGGGCCGCCGACCGGGCCGGCACGTACGCCCCCAGCACCGCGATCGCCACCCCCGCCAGGGTGAGCAGCGTGAGCATCGGCAAGTGCCAGACGTCGACCATGAACGCCGGCAGCGTGACGCCCGCCGCGCCGGCCATGGCGGGGACGACCAGGCGGTGCGCGGCGACGCCGATCGGCACGCCGAGCAGCCCGCCCGCCACCCCCAGGGCCGCCATGGACGTCACCATCATCACGGTGACCTGGCGCGGCGTCATCCCGATGGACTTCAGCATGCCGATGTCGCGCCGCCGCTCCCGAGTGTCGAGCACGACGGTGTTGAGCACGCCCAGCGCGGAGACCGTGCCCAGCAGCAGGGTGAGCACGGACGCGAAGCCGATGACGGCCACGGTGGTCTCGTCGGTCCGGCTCTTGGCCACCGGGTAGAGGCCGGGGTCCGCCGCCCTGACCGCGGCGTTGTAGGACTCGACCGACGTTCCCGGGGCCAGGCGGACCTCGTACTGGGTGGCCCTCTGGGTGGGCGCGAGCGCGGTCAGCGTCTGCCAGTCGGCCTGGACGAGGTCGGCGGAGCCGTCCATCGTGACGCCGACGACGGTCGCCTCCGCGCGCCCGCGCCCCAGGGACAGGGAGACCCGGTCGCCCACCGCCAGGCCGTGCTTGCCGAGGAACGCCGAGGGCGCCACCACCTCCCCGGGGCCGCTCAGCCAGCGCCCCTCGACGAGCGTCTCGCCCAGCGTCGCGGAGTCCCCGCGCAGGAACCGGCCCATGATGGGCTCCGGGTAGCCGGTGAGGTGCAGGTCGATCCACGCGTCGGCGGTCACGTGCACCGCGCCCGGCAGGGCGCGCAGCAGCGCCTCGATCGCGGCGTCGTCGTGCCGGGGCGGCGTCTCGCGCTGGCGGGCCTGGCCGGTCTGGACGATGGTGTGCACGTACCCGACGCGCTGGGCGGCCTGGCCGTACGCGGTCATCGTGGTGGACAGGCCGGTCGCCAGCGTCACCGTGGCCGCGCCGAGCACGACGGCCGCCAGCGTGAGCGCGGTACGGCCGGGCCGCGCGAACGGCAGCCCCAGCCCCAGGCTGACCGCCCGCGGCAGCCGGGCGCCGGACAGCAGACGCTGCACCCGCCGCCCCCTCCCGGACCGGCTCGCGCCGGCCGCGCTGATCGCCACGGCGGACGGCACCCGGCGCGCGCGCAGCGCGGGCACCAGCGCGGCGAGCATGACCACGGCCGGCATGCCGGCGAGCGTGGCCGCGTACACCCAGGGGCTGACCGCGACGCTGAACGTCCCGGCCCCGACGTCGTCCAGCAGCGGCCGCGCGGCCAGCCCGCCCGCCAAGGTCCCGAGCGCGCCGCCCGCCACCGCCGGGACCAGCACCATCGTCAGGTAGACGGCGACGACCTGGTTCGGGGTGAAGCCGAGGGCCTTGAGCACCCCGATGTGCCGGAACCCGGCCACGACCGCCCCGCTCACCGCGTTCGCCACGATCAGCACCGCCACCACGAGGCCCAGAACGCCGAACCCGGTCAGGAACGGCAGGTAGGTCGAGGCCATGCGGTTGGCGTCGCGCTTCACCGTCAGGTACGACCGCGTGCCCAGCAGCGCGCCGGCCGGCAGGCCCGCGGTGATCGCGGCCGTCCCGCGCCGGACCTCGGCGTCGGTGGCCGCGCCGTCCAGGCGGTAGAGCATCTGGAGGGTGCCCGGGCGCAGGGCGGCGGCCTGCTCCGGGGTGACCCACGACTCGCCGCTCCTGCTCACGCTGCTGGCCAGCCCGACGATGGTGAACGTCGAGCCCTCCCGCACGGTGAACGTCACCCCGAGCAGGAACGAGAAGTGGGAGTTGGGCGGCCGGCTCAGCACGATCTCCCCGGGGCGGGCCGGCCAGCGGCCGGTCCACAGGTCCACCCGGTCCACCGGCCCGCCGGGGGCCGCGCGGCCGGTGACCGAGAGCGGGCCGGGCGGCAGGTGCTCGAACGAGTCCGGGATCGTGACGGCCGCCTGCGCGAACGGCCCCGCCACCGCCTCGACCCCCGCCGCGCGCGCACCGCCCGCCAGCCGGGCCGCCGAGACCTTCCCCGCGTCGTACGCCGCCACCACGTGGGCGCCACGCTGGGCCGCGAACGCCCGCTCGAACGGCGCCGACACGCTCTCCAGCAGGCCCAGCGCGATCACGATGGTCACGGTCGAGCAGAACACCACGACCCCGAGCACGACCGTCTGCACCCTCCGCCGCCGCACCGCCCCCCGCGCGGCCCGCCACACCGGCCCCACCCCTGCGAGGACCGCCTCCGCGAGCCCGGGCTTCCGCGCCGCGCTCATGAGGTTCCCTCCAGCCGCAGGCTGTGCCCGCCGGCCACCCGCCCGTCGGCGAGCTCGACCAGGCGGCCGGCGCAGCGGCCGGCCAGCTCCGGGTCGTGCGTGACGATCAGCAGCGTCTGGCCGATCTGGTTGAGGTCGATCAGCAGGTCCATCACCTGCTCGCCGGAGCGGCTGTCCAGCGCCCCGGTCGGCTCGTCGGCCAGTAACAGCGCCGGCCGGTTCATCAGCGCCCTGGCCACGGCGACGCGCTGCCGTTCGCCGCCGCTCAGCGCCGCCGGGTAGGAGTCCTTCCGCTCGGCGATGCCGAGCTCCTCGAACAGCTCCAGCGCCCGGTCACGCGCCTGCCGCGCCGGCGTGCCGGTGAGCTGGGCGGCCAGGGCGGCGTTGTCCAGCGCCGGCAGGTCCTCGATGAGGTTGAAGAACTGGAAGATCATCCCGATCCGGCGGCGGCGGAACAGCGCGAGCCCGGTCTCGTTCAGCGTGCTCAGGTCCTGGCCGTCCACCTCGACCGTGCCCCGCGTCGGACGGTCGAGGCCGGCGATCATGTTGAGCAGCGTGGACTTGCCGCACCCCGACGGCCCCATCACGGCGACGGCCTCCCCGGCGTGGACCGCCAGCGACACGCCGTCCAGGGCCCTGGCCGCGCCGTACTCCTTGTGGACGTCCTCCAGCCGCACGACGAGCCGCCCGCCGGGGTCGTGGTGAGAGTTCATGGTCAGAACCTAGGTTCCGGACCGCCGCGCGGGCATCCCGCCCCGGATGTAACCGGGGGCTGCCGTCATCCCGTGGATGTAGGGCCCCGGGAGGATGCGGATCGTGGGCGGCGCAGGCGAGGATTGTCCGGTGTGGGAATGGCTGATCGCCGCTCTGGCGCTGGCGTGCGGCACCGCGGGGTGGCTGGCGGTGGCGCTCGTACGGACGCGGCGGCGTTACCGGGCGGCGCTGGGGGAGCAGGGCCGGCTGCTGGACCGCGAGCGCGAACGGGCGGCCCGCACGGCCGTGGACGCCGAGCGCGCCCGGATCGCGGCCGAGCTGCACGACATCGTCAGCCACAACGTGAGCCTCATGGTGGTGCAGGCGGGGGCCGCCCGTGAGGTCCTGCCCACGATGCCGGGCGAGGCCGAGAGCGCGCTCAAGGCCGTCGAGTCGGCCGGCCGCGACGCCATGACCGAGCTGCGGCACCTGCTCGGCCTGCTGGCGCCGGCGCAGGACGGCTCCGACGACGGCGACCCGGCGGACCTGGCGCCGCAGCCGGGGCTGGGCCAGCTCGGGGCGCTGGCGGACCGGATCGCGTTCGCCGGGCTGCCGGTGGAGGTGCGGGTCTCGGGGGAGCCCCGCCCGGTGCCGGCCGGGATCGACGTGACCGCGTACCGGATCGTCCAGGAGGCGCTGACAAACGCGCTCAGGCACGGGGTGGGCGGGGCGCGGGCGGAGGTGAGCGTGCGTTACACCGACCAGTACCTGCGGGTGGAGGTGCTCAACACCGGGCCCAGCGTGCTCACGGGCGCCGCCCGGCGAGCGATCGCCTCCGGTGAGCGCCCGGGCGACGTCGGGCGGATGGGCGACGCCGGGCGGATGGGCGCCGGGCGGATGGGTTCCGGACGGTCGGGCGGCGAGCGGTCGGGCGCTGAGCGGTCGGCGCGCGGGGCGGGGCGCGGGCTGCTGGGACTGCGGGAGCGGGTCGCCGTCTATGGCGGCGACCTCGACGCGCGCCGGCGACTCGGCGGAGGCTACCGCGTACGCGCCCGGATCCCGCTGGAGCGCCCATGACCAGCGCGGACGCGGCCAGCAGCCGGACGGAGGCGGTGGAGGGCCGGGCGGAGGCGGGCGGGCCCCGGGTGCTGATCGCCGACGACCAGGAGCTCGTCCGGGTCGGCTTCCGCCTCATCCTGACCGCGCGCGGCCTCGACGTGGTCGGCGAGGCCGCCAACGGGACGGAGGCGGTGGCGGAGGCGATCAGACTCTCCCCGGACGTGGTGCTGATGGACATCCGCATGCCCGGCATGGACGGCCTGGAGGCGGCCCGCCGCGTCCTCGCCCACGACCCGCACTGCCGGGTGATCATGCTGACCACGTTCGACCTCGACCGGTACGTCTACGCCGCTCTCGCCCTCGGCGCCAGCGGCTTCCTCCTCAAGGACGTCACCCCCGAGCACCTGGCCGCCGCCGTACGCCTGGTCAACACCGGCGACGCGCTCCTGGCCCCCTCGATCACCCGCCGCCTCGTCGAGCGCTTCGCCGCCGCCGACCGTTCCCCCGGCCCGCCGTCCCCCGCCCTCCACAGCGACCTCGCCGCCCTGACGCCGCGCGAGCTGGAGGTGCTGACGCTCATGGGCAAGGGCCTGTCCAACGCCGAGCTGGCCTACGCGCTGACCCTCAGCGAGGCCACCGTGAAGACGCACGTCGCCCGCATCTTCGCCAAGCTCGCCCTGCGCGACCGCGCCCAGGCGGTCGTGCTCGCCTACGAGACGGGCCTCGTCGCGCCCATGGCCGGGCAGGCCGACCTCAGACCAGGCCCACCATGAACCCCTCGTCCTTCACCCCCAGGTACGCCCCGGGCCGGTGCTGCCGCATCGCCTGCTCGATGACCGGGATGTACTTGGGGTTCGACCCGAGCGGCAGCCGGTAGCCGTTCTTGACCGTGTGGAACTCCCACAGGTGCTCCATGTCCCGATGGCGGGCGCGGAAGCCCTGATCGGCGGGGAACAGGTCGAGCCGGACCATGGTCTTGCGGAGGAGGTGGTCAGCGGGCTTGACCCGGCGCTGCCGCGTACGCGAGATGCCCACCCCGGACAGCTCCGCCCACGCCACGGCCCACGGCCGGCCCTGCGGGTCGTCCCAGCGCACGCCGAAGGCGTCGAGGACCAGCCTGCGCGGTCGGCCGATCCTCTTCCAGGCGATGACCGGCAGCAGGCCGATGAGCAGGAAGACCAGCCCCAGGACCGCGACCACGACCGCGGTGCCGGTCCCGCCGGTGACCTGCCCGGTCAGCGCCGAGAAGATCGCGAGGAGCCCGATCACGCCCGCTATCGAGCCGCCGACCAGCGCCTTGACCTTGGCGTCGGCGCCGACGTCGATCACCACGGGAGCCGGGTGAGGGGCGTTCTGCGGGGGTTGGTGCATGGAAGGCCACGTTAGTCGCGGTCGGCAGCCGTACCGTCACGCTTCCGCGTTTTGCGAAACATCTCCATGAACTTGCCCGGGCCCCGGACCGTTGATCCGGGAAACGACGGCGGAGGGGGACATACGTGACACAGACGGGGGCGGTTCCCGGCGCGGACGGCTGGATCGAGCGGGCGGCGGACGTCGACCGGGTCGTGGCCGCGCTGACCTCGGGGGAGAGCGGTCTGGTGATGGTGGTCCCCGAAACGGAAGGCGTCGAGGGGATGGGCGTCACCGCCGTCGTGGCGGCCGCGCTGCGCCGTGCGGAGGTGGCCGAGCGCTACCCCGAGGGCATCGGGTGGGTGAGCGCCGGCGGCTCACACCCCGACAACTGGATCGACGAGCTGACCCAGGTGCTGGAGCGCCTGCACGGTGAGGACATGGAGCTCTACTCCTGGTTGGAGGGGCACGATCTCCTGGGCCTCGCCCGCGACGAGGAGGCGATGAACGGGCTCCTGGAAACGGAGATCTTCACGCCCGGACCCCGCCTGGTGGTGATCGACGGGCTGCGGCACGCGGGCCTGGTGCTGGCGATGGCGTTCGCGGCGCCAGGCTGCGCCTGGCTGGTCACCGCGCGGGCGGCCGACGAGCCGCCGCCGTTCGCGATCACCGTGCGCATCGGAGCGATGACCGTCCAGGAGGGCGCCGCGATGCTGCGCCGTGACCTGCCCGCCCTGGACGAGGGCACGGCCACGCGGCTGGCGGAGCTGACCGGCGGCTGGCCGCTCGCCCTGGCCATGGCACACGGGGCCATCATCAGCCAGGCCGGCACGGGAGAGCCCGCCACCGAGCCGGCCACTGAGTCCTCGACCGAGTCCTCCACCAAGCCCGCCGCTGAGCCCGCCACCGAGTGCGCCGCTGAGTCCGCCACCGAGGTGGCCGCGCGCCTGGTCGCCGGGCTGCCGGAGCGGACCGACCTCGCCGACCCCGACTCGCGGGCGGCGCTGATCGGCGCGATCGTCGACCACTCGGTCGGCCGCCTGCGCGACGTGGACCCGGCCGCCGCCGAACGGTTCCTGCACCTCGGCCTGTTCGGCGCGGGCGAGGCCATCCCCATCGGCGTGGCCGCCATGTTGTGGAGCTCGGGCGGGACCATGACGGGCGGCCGGATCGGCGCGCTCATCGCCCGGCTGGAGAGCCTGCGCCTGATGAGCCGCCGTACCGATCACCCGGTGCTCGTCCTCGCGGACGCCGTCGGCGCCCGCGTCCGCGAGCTGCTCGGCCCGGAGGGTCTGCGGCGGGCGCGCCGGACGCTGGCCGACGCCGACCCGGACGAGACGCCCGAGGGCTGGGCCGACCTGCCCGGCACGGAGGAGTGGATGCTGCGCAACCTGGCCGGGCTGTACGCCGACGCCGGGGACGAGGAGCGGCTGGAGTCGCTGGTGTGCGACGTGACCTGGCTGTCGACCCGGATCCACCACTCCGGGGTGGAGGCGGCCCTGGAGGACCTGGACAGGTCGGGCACCGCTACGGCCGAGCTGCTGCGGCTCACCCTGGCCGGCTCGTCCCACCTGCTCGAATCGGCACGCGAGCTGGGCGTGAGCGTCGTGCCCACGCTCGCCGCCCGCCTGCACGCGACGCCGGACAAGGGCGAGGAGGCCCGCCGGTGGCTGGCGGAAGGGGGCGGGCCGTGGCTGGAGGCCCGCTGGACGCCGCCGGACCTGCCGCATCCGGCGCTGCTGGCCACGTACCACAGCCCGGCGGAGCAGCTGCTCGACCTCGCCATGGTCCCGGACGGCTCCTGGGTGGCCGCCGCGGGCGACCGGGGGCGGGTGCTGCGCCGGCGCGTGGACGGCACTCGCGTGGAGAGCCTGCTCCCGCACGACACGCGGGTCACGTCGGTCGCGGTGGCCCCCGGCGGCGCCTGGCTGGCCACGGCGAGCTGGGACGAGACCGTCCGCCTGTGGGAGCCGGACGGCAAGCCGCGCGCCGTGCTCGACGACCTGCCCGGCGACGCCGAGACCGTGGCGATCGCACCGGATGGGACGTGGCTGGCCGCGGCCGGGGAGGGGTTCCTGCGCTTCTGGAACGCCGACGGAACCCCGCGCGCCGTCCTGGACGACGCGAGCGGTGCGTACGAGCGCATCGCCATCGCCCCCGACGGCACCTGGCTGGCCGCCGTCGGGCGGGGCACCATCGAGCTGTGGAACGCCGACGGCACCCGCCGGCCGATCGCCCGCACGAGCGAGACGAGCGCCGAGGCGGTGGCCATCGCGCCCTCGGGCGAATGGCTGGCGATGATCACCGGGCCGGGCAGCCTCCTCCTGCTGAACGCCGACGGCAGCCCGCGCGGCGAGCTCGACAGCGTCTTCTACCACGGCACCGGCCTGGCCATCGCCCCCGACGGCCGCCGGCTCGCCGTCGGCGACTTCGACGACGACATCGTCATCATGGACGTCGACGGTTCGGTGCGGGCCCGGCTGAACGCCCACACCAAGGCGATCACCGGCCTGGCGATCACGCCCGACGGCCGTCGGCTGGTCTCGTCGAGCGAGGACGGCACGATCCGCGTCTGGGACATGGACCGGGCCGTACCCCAGGGCCCCGCGGACCGGCCCCGCGGGCACGATCTGCACGCCGTCGCGATCGCCCCCGACGGCTCGTACCTGGCCACCGCCGGGCCCGACGGGTTCACGCTCTGGGACCCCGACGGCGGCGTACGAGCGCAGGGGCCCGACGAATGGACGTGGAGCGTGGCCGTCGCCCCTGGCGGCGCGTACCTCCTCACCGGCGACCACGAGGGACGCCTGCAGCTGTGGGACCCGGACGGGACCCTGCGCCGGACCGAGCAGCTGCCCTCCACCAGATCCATGGCCACCGTGCCGTCGGTGGCGATCTCCCACGACGGCGGCTGGACGGTCGCCGCCGTGAACGACGAGGTACGGGTCCTGACCCCGGAGGGATCCAGGGTCCTGGAGTCGTACGACGAGGACGTGAGAGCGGTGGCCATCGCGCCGGACGCGTCCTGGGTGGCCGTCGCGTCGGAGCGGGACGTGCGGCTGCGCAGGCCGGACGGGCGGCCGACGGGAGTCCGGCTGGAGGCGGAGAGCATCGTCAAGGCCGTCGCCGTCTCCCCGGACGGCCGGTACGTGGCGGCGGCCACGACCGACGGCGCCGTCGAGCTGTTCGACGTCGAGGGCGGGCCGGACGGGGAGGGCCAGGGGGAGCGGGTGGCCCGGTTCGGCCACGACGACCGGCTGACCGGCGTGGCCTTCTCCCCGGACGGCGCCTGGCTGGCCACCACCGCGCGGAACGGCTGCCTGCGGGTGTGGGAGGTGGCCACGCGCAGCTGCCCGGCCGCGATCGTGGTGGACGGCGAGCTCAGCTCCTGCGCGTGGTTCCCCGACGGGTCGGGACTGTGCGCGGCCGGCGCGGCGGGCCTGTTCGGCTTCACCTACCACTGCTGATCGGGGGCCTCGCCGAGGCCCCCGATCCCCTTACGACAGCGCGTACGTCCAGCCGGGCATCCCGGGCACCGGCCCCGGGAACGGGCGGGCCCGCAGCGGGCTCACCTCGGCGGGCGGCACCGCCGGGCACCTCGCGCCCCGGTCCGGCGCGGTGAGCGAGGTCAGGTAGCCGTCGATGGCGCCGGTCGGGCACTCGCCGCGCCCGTAGATGCCGTGCCCCCACCCCTCGTACGTGAGCAGCCGCGCCTCGCGCCCGATCTGGCGCGCCGCGTTGACCGCCCACGGGTAGCCCGTGGCGGGGTCGTGCAGGGCGTTGCCGAGCAGCAGCGCGGGCGTGCCGGACACGCGCAGGCGGTGCTGCGGGTTCGGGATCGGGGCGGGCGTGCCGAGGCAGGCGACCGTGATCGGGTGGCCCGCGCCGCTGATGAGCATGTCCGGAGCGATGGCCGCCGACCTGCGCAGGTGCCGCGCGTAGTCCCGGTAGTCGCGGATGGGCAGCAGGTAGTCCTCGCAGAACACCTGGGTGGCATCGTTGATCACCTGGTCCGCCGTGGCGGCCGGGGGCGTCAGGATCGCCCGCGCCGCCTGCGCACCGCTGTCCAGGGCGGCGAGGAACTCGGCCAGCTCCTTGAACGCCGGGCCGTAGAAGGCGCCGAACGCCTGCTGGATGAGGTTCAGCCTGCTCAGCTTGACCCCGGGAGCGCCGGGGAACTCCAGCTCGCCCCGGTCGGCCCGGGCCAGCAGGTCCCGCCACAGCGCCCGGACGTCCCGGCCGTGCAGGGCACACGAGGCGGTCCGGTCGCACCAGGCGACGAACTCCGCGAAGGAGTCCTGGGCGGCCCACGACTCGGTGTCGAGGAAGGCCGTCGTGCCGAGGCTGTGGTCCATGTTGCTGTCGAGCGCGAGGGCGCGCACGCGGCGGGGGTAGCGCTCGGCGTACAGCTGGCCGATCAGGGTGCCGTACGAGACGCCGTAGTAGGTGAGCTTGTCGTCGCCGAGCGCGGCGCGCAGGGCGTCGAGGTCGCGTACGACGTTGCCGGTGTGCACGTGGTCGAACAGCGGACCGGTGCGCTGCCGGCAGTCCTGCCGGTAGCGCTCGTTGTAGGCCAGCAGCGCCTCGAAGTCGGCCTGGCTCTTGATGGACAGCAGGTCGGGCGCCTGCACGGCGAGGTCCAGCGAGCACTGGATCGGGTGGCTGAGCCCCACGCCGCGCGGGTCGAAGCCGACCACGTCGAACCGGCTCGTGAGCTCGGGCGTGAGGCCGAGCCAGTCGTCCAGCACGGCCTGGACGCCGGAGCCGCCGGGGCCGCCCGGGTTGATCACCAGGGAGCCGATGCGGGCGGCCGGGCCGGTGGCCTTGCGGCGGGCCAGCGCGAGCTCGAACGTCTCGCCGCGGGGCTTGGCGTAGTCGACGGGCACGGTCAGCGTGCCGCACTCGGCCGTGGGGTCCTCCGCGCAGGGCGCCCACGAGATCGTCTCCGCCGCCGGCGCCGCGGTGGCGGCGGCCGCGGCCGGCGGCACCAGGGGCGCGGTGAGCGCGCCTAAGAGGCTGATGGTCAGGACAGTTCTTCGCATGTCTCGTCCAATCCTCGGTCATTCGACCATGGACCGGATCGCCCGCGAGAACATCCGACTCCAGGAGGAGACAGCCTGTCATCCCCGGGTACAGGACGCGTCCGCCGGCCGCTCACCGCCTTCGTCGCAGGCGCGTGGAATGCCCGCGTGCGACATGCTGTTGTGCCACTCGTCTGATATCGAGATTGTCTGAGCGACAACACATCTGTCCCTCGGGCGGAGGGGGAGGGCACATGCCTGACTACGGCCACGACCTGCTGTTCGGGTCCTTCATCACGCCGGCGAACGCCGCGCCGAAGGAGGTCGTCTCGCTGGCACAGGAGTCCGAGGCCGCGGGGCTGGACCTGGTGACCTTCCAGGACCATCCGTACCAGTCGGCCTTCCTCGACACCTGGACGCTGCTGTCCTACGTCGCCGCGCGGACCGAGCGCATCCACCTGTCGGGGAACGTCGTCAACCTCCCCCTCCGCCCGCCGGCCGTGCTGGCCAGGGCCGCGGCCAGCCTCGACCTGCTGAGCGGGGGCCGGTTCGAGCTGGGCCTCGGCGCGGGCGGCTTCTGGGACGCGATCGAGGCCATGGGCGGGCGCCGGCTGACTCCCGGGCAGGCGGTGGACGCGCTGAGCGAGGCCATTGACATCATCCGCGGCGTCTGGGACGCGGGCAACAAATCGATCTTCCGGGTGGACGGTGCGTACTACCGGGTCGAGGGGGCCAAGCGCGGTCCCGCCCCGGCGCACGACATCGGGATCTGGCTGGGGGCGTACAAGCCGAAGATGCTCCGCCTCGTCGGCGCCAAGGCGGACGGCTGGCTGCCCTCACTGCCGTACATGCAGAGCCTCGACCAGCTCGCCGAGGCCAACGCGGTCATCGACGAGGCAGCGACCGGGGCCGGGCGCGACCCCGCCGCCGTCCGCCGCCTGCTCAACGTCGGCGGCCGCTTCGGCCCGCGCAGCGAGCGGCTCCTGTCCGGCCCGCCCGAGCAGTGGGCCGAGCAGCTCGCGGCGCTCACCCTGGAGTACGGCTTCTCCGGCTACGTCGTCATGGGCGACGACCCGGCCACCATCCGCACGTTCGGCCAGGAGGTCGCCCCGGCCGTGCGGGAACTCGTGGCCGCGGAGCGCGCCGGGAGCTAGGCGAGATCCCACAGCAGCCGGTAGTAGGCGATGCGCTCCGGGTCGGGATCGATGCCGTAGCCCTCGTACACCCAGCTGTCGCACCCCGGCCCGTAGTCGTGCTCCGCGCTCCACGCCCCCACGGCGAGGTCCGCCCACCGGTCGGCGACGCCGAGCGAGCCGAGGTCGACGTGCGCGGCGACCGTGCCGTCGTCGTGCAGCAGCGTGTTCGGCACGCACGGGTCGCCGTGGCAGACCACCAGCCGGTCGATCGGCGGCGGCGCGTCCAGCCGCGCCCGGGCTTCGGCGAGAGTGAGCCGCCGGTGCTCGGGGGCCCAGTCGGCCGGCCCCTCACCCTCGGCGATGCGCTCGTCGGCGCGCGGCAGCCGCCGCGCCACGCCCCAGTCGAACGGGCACTCCGCGACGGGCAGGGAGTCGTGCAGCAGGCGCAGCCCCCGGCCGATCGCGGTCGCCGCGACGACCGGGTCGGCGGCCCAGCGCCGGTCCACCGCCGGCACCCCGGGCACCGCCTCGGTCACCAGCCACGCGCCCGCGCCGTCCGCGCCGTGTTCCAGCACCGGTGGCACGCGTACCCACCGTGCCGCCCAGGCCAGCCGCTCCGCCTCGGCGGCCAGGTCGATCTCCGGAGTGCCCGCGGCGACCCACTTGACGTATCGCGCCCCTCTCCCGCCCCCGCCGCGCGTGTCGTCGAGGCGGAACGTCAGCCCGCCCAGCTCGTTGCGCCACACGGGGGTGATGGCGTCGCCCCGCGCCAGCGCGGTGACGACCGCCGGGACGGCGACGGCGCCGTCGGGGATCTCGGAGTCGGCTGGAATCCTCACAGGAACGGGATCCTCGCAGGTGGCCGCGCCGGCCCGCAAAGGATTTCCGCCGGCGCGCATCGCCAGTGCCCTGCCCGTGCGGGCGGGAGCATAATCGGAGCCATGCGCGTGGGGATAGCCCATCATTTCGGCTGGGCCGTGGCCGTCACGGCGTCGTCCGGCCACCGGGTGGTGGACCGCCGGCGGATCGACCTGATCGAGCCCGGCATGCCGGCGGCCCCCATCCACCACGAAGGCAAAGCCCTCGACGACGCCGCGGCCGCGGAACTGGTGGCCCGGGTGCGGGCCTCGGCGTTCCGGGCGACCTCCGCCTCACTGGACGACCTGGCCTCGGCACTGCCCGGACCCATCGTCTCGCTCTCGCTCCGGGCCTGGCCGCTCGACTTCCCGGACGACCTCGCCGTCCAGCGCCGCACACCGTACGAAGCCCGGGCGGACTCCGTCATGTACCGCCAGATCCTGGCCGAGCTCGCACACGCACGGGGCTGGGCCGTCCACTTCTATGACGCCAAGGATGTCGAGGCCCGGGCGGCCGGCCTCCTGGCCGGGCGGGCGGCCGAGACGCTCCACGGCCCGCGGGCGGCACTGGGGCCGCCGTGGACGAAGGACCACCGAATGGCACTCGCGGCGACGATCGTGGCCGCCGAATTTCCGGCCGCGCCGATCCGGTGAATCAACATATTGATCGACATGAATGCGCGTCGCCGAGCGCGTACTATTACCTGGAGCCGAATTGGTCGCCTTCCTATCGTGGGAATCACTCTCACGGAAGGAAGAGATCATGCGTAAGCTCCTGGCAAGCGGTGTCCTCGCCGCTTCCTTGACCCTTACGGGTCTTGCCACTGCCGCTCCCGCCCAGGCGAGCGCCACCGCCGGCACCACCACCATGAGTGAGACCACCGGCTGCCCCCAGGGCTACTACTGGCACAAGCACTGGTACAAGAAGTGGTACAAGGCCGGCCACTGGTGGAAGGGCCACTACCACAAGAAGGGCCACTACCACTACTCGTACAAGTGGCACTGCCACAAGAAGCGCTGATTCGCTGAGAAAAGGGGCCCGCCGATATTTGATCGGCGGGCCCCTTTTCTCGCGGGAGAATGCAGTGATTCCTTCAGCGCATTCACTGACCGATGCGACCGTCGATCCGCTCGCGCAACAGGTCGACGTGGCCCATGTGGCGGCCGTACTCCCAGACCATTCCGACCAGCGCCTCGCGCAGCGACATCGTCCCGCCACCGCTGCCGTGCAGATTCAACGGATCGTCGGCGGTGATGTCGAGACTGGGCGCCTCGGCCACGAACCGCGTGGCGAAGTCCACCTCCGCCCGCCAGGCCTCCCACGCCTCCGCCACCACCTGAGGGTCGGGAACGGCACCGTCGAAATCACCGTCACGGTTGGTGTCGGAGCAGTAGAGCTTGGGCACGTCCTGGCCCGCCATCAGCACCCGGAACGTCGCCCGCTCCACCTCGGCCAGGTGCCGCACCAGCCCCAGGAGCGACATCGTCGACGGCTCGACCGACCGCCGCGCCATGGCCTCCGCATCGAGCCCCTCGCACTTCATCTCCAAGGTGAGTCGTGCACAACGCAGGGATTCGGCCAGCGTGGCGCGCTCGTCGCCCAGCGTGGGCCCGTGCTCACGCGGATCGTCGTCGGAGGGCTTGCCG
Organism: Nonomuraea sp. MTCD27; assembly: GCF_041950495.1. NCBI lineage: Bacteria > Bacillati > Actinomycetota > Actinomycetes > Streptosporangiales > Streptosporangiaceae > Nonomuraea > Nonomuraea sp. MTCD27. The sequence goes on from NZ_JBGNUW010000007.1 coordinate 285,791, forward strand.
TCCGCGGTGAACATGTCGGCTCGTCGTGTCGTGGCCATGGCCGCCATCATCGGCGATGCGCCTGACGCCCACAACCGAATATCGACGCCCGCGAGACCGCGGCCGGCCTCGGTTTGACCTTGACGCGACGTCAACGTCTTGACTGGTCGCAGGCAAGCACCTGACCACCGGAAAGGCGTGTACCTCGATGACCCTGCCGTTCGACCGTCCCGGCCCCCTCTCGCCCCCTCCCGAGTACGCCCGGCTCCGCGAGACCGCACCCGTCGCCCGGGTACGAACCCCGGACGGCCGCCCCGCCTGGCTCGTCACCTCCTACGACGCCGTCACGACCGTCCTGTCCGACCGCCGGTTCGGGCTCGCCCCGCCCGGCGCCGCGTACCCCGGCAACGACACGCTGTTCCAGGACGGTGCCGCGCACGCGCGCCTGCGGCGGCTGGTGTCGAAGGCGTTCAGCCCGCGCGGCGTCGAGGTGCTGCGCGGCCGTGCCGAGCGGCTGGCGGACGAGCACGTCGCGGCGCTGGCCACGGCCGGGCCGCCCGCCGAGCTGGTGGCGGGGCTGGCCGCGCCGCTGTCGATCACGGTGATCGGTGAGCTGCTCGGCGTGGAGCTCGGCGACCGCGACCGGTTCCGGGCCGTGGCGGACGCGGCGAGCGGGGCCGACTTCGTGTTCGGGACCGAGGAGGAAGTGGCCCGGGCCGCCCGGGGGTGGGAGGGGCTGGCGGCGTACGCGGCCACGCTGGTCGAGGCCCGGCGCGAGGCTCCCGGGGACGACCTGCTCAGCTCGCTCATCGCCGTACGGGACGCCGAGGACGGGCGGCTCAGCGACGGCGAGCTCGTCGCCATGACCGCCACCATCGTCTCCGCCGGCTACCTGTCGGCCCGCAACGCCATGTCCACCGCCGCCCTCCGGCTCCTCACCGAAGGACGGCTGGCCGGCCTGGCCGGCGCCACTCCGGAGGAGCTCGGCGCGACCGTCGAGGAGGTCCTGCGCATGCAGGCCGGGCTGACCGGCGAGCCCTTCCCCCGGTACGCGCAGACCGGCCTCGACCTGGCCGGGGCCGCGATCGCCGCCGGTGACCTGGTGCTGGTACGGCTCGAAGCCGCCCACCGCGACCCCCGCCACTTCGCCGCCCCCGACACCTTCCAGCCGGAGCGGCGGTCGAGCCCGTCCCTGGTGTTCGGCCACGGCCTGCACTACTGCCTCGGCGCGCCGCTGGCCCGCCTCGAACTGGCCGCCGCGCTCGGTGCGCTGGCCCAGCGGCTGCCCGGCCTGCGCCTCACGGGTTCGGTCGAGGACGTCGAATGGGTACGCGACGGGGTCGACCTCGGCCCCGCCGCCCTCCACGTCACCTGGTGACCGTCCGCAGGGCCGCCTTCCGGGCCCCGCTCAGCTCCCGGCGGCGGTGTCGGATCGGCGGAGGAGGAGTGTGACGAAGCCCAGGACGCCGCGGTAGCCGTTGAGCCACAGGTCGCGATGGTCACGTGCGGCGGCCAGGGCCGCGTCGCCGTCCGGGCCGGGGTGGGCGAGCGCCCAGCGGGTCAGGGTGCCGGTCCAGGACCACTCGTACTCGTCCCACTCGTCGAGGGTGCTGGTGTGGCCGTAGACGGTGGCGAAGCCGGCGCTCTCCATGCGCTCCACCGTGCCGGCCAGGTCGGCGAACTCGCCGGGCTCGGCGTCCAGCCGGGCGAGGAGCTCGGGCGCGGGCGGCCGCTCCCAGAAGCCCTCGCCGACCAGGGCGAGCCCGGAGGGCGGGCGCAGGTGGCCGCGTACGGAACGCAGGGTCGGCGCGAGCCCGCCGAAGGCGTGCGTGGCGCCGACGGACAGCACCAGGTCGTACGTCCCGGCGGAGGCCATCTCGGAGGCCGGCTCGGAGGCCGGCTCAGAGGTCGGCTCAGAGGACAGCCCGGAGGCCGCGCCGGTGGTGAAGTCGGCGGCCGGCATCCGGTGCAGCCGGAGCCGGTCCGAGACGCCGCGGCGCTCCGCCTCCTCCGCGGCGCGGGCCAGGGCCCGCTCGGAGACGTCCACCCCGTCGGCCGTCGCGTCCGGATAGAGCGCCAGCGCCCGCGTCAGCCACGCCGCCTCGCCGCAGCCGAGATCGAGGATGCGGGCCCGTGGCGGCAGCTTCGCCCGGCCGAGCAGGCGTTCGAGGCTGCTCTCGCTGATGGGCGCGGAGACGGGATGGTCCCCGTGGGCGACGCCGCTGATCTGATCACGTTCCATCCGAGGGAATATGCCTGATCAGCGGCCGGATGCCAAAACGCTGCGCGGAGAATACCCGGGTGTCCCGTCACGTTTCGTCTCCCGCGTCCGTCATATCGGCGAACCCGGACCCCCGGGGTTTGAAGACGACATGGGAGTTGAGAGAGACATGACGAACACCGATCTGCGCGGCGCGGTCGAGGGCAGGGTCCTGGTGCCCGGCGACGACGGGTTCGAGCAGGCGGCCACGGCGTGGAACCTGTCGGTACGCCAGCCCGTGGCCGCCGTCGTGGCGGCCACGGACGCCGATGACGTGGCGGCCCTGGTGCGGTACGCGAACAAGGCCGGGCTGACGGTGAGCGCCCAGCCGACCGGCCACGGCGCCTCGGGCGACACCGACGGGGTCGTCCTGCTGCGTACCGGGCTGCTGGGCGGCGTCGAGGTGCGCCGCGAGGAGCGGGTGGCCCGGGTGGGCGCCGGGGTGAAGTGGGGGGAGGTGCTGGCGCAGGCCGGACCCCTCGGCCTGACCGGCCTGGCCGGGAGCAACCCCGCCGTCGGCGTGGCCGGCTACACCCTCGGCGGCGGCCTGAGCTGGTTCGGCCGCAGGCACGGGTTCGCGGCCGACAGCGTGCGCGCGTTCGACGTGGTGGGCGCCGACGGTGAGCCGGCCACGGTGACCGCCGGGTCGGACCCGGACCTGTTCTGGGCGCTGCGCGGCGGCGGTGGCGACTTCGCGCTGGTCACGGCGATCGAGTTCGAGCTGTATCCCGCGCCCGCCCTGTACGGGGGGCGCATGCTGTGGCCGGGCCACCGCGCCCGCGAGGTGTTCGAGGCCTTCCGCGAGATCACCGCCGAGGCACCGGGCGAGCTGTCCGTATGGTTCAACCGGGTGCAGTTCCCCCAGGCGCCGGCCATGGTCACCGTGGACGCCGCCTTCCTCGGCGAGGAGGGCGAGGGGCGCGCGCTGCTCGCCCGGCTGGACAAGATCGACGATGTGATCGCCGACAAGCGGGGGCCGATGGCCGTGGCCGACCTCGGCGACATCACCGCCGAGCCCACCGACCCGGCGCCCGTACGCTCCCGCACCGAGCTGCTCACCGGCCTGGACGACGCGGCGGCGGAGGCCCTGCTGGACGCGCCGATGGAGCCGCTGGTCGCCGTGCAGGTCAGGCACCTGGGCGGGGCGCTGGCCGCCGCCCGGCCGGACGCGGGGCCGAGCGGTCCCATGAGCGAGCCGTACATGGCCTACCTGCTCGGCGGCGCGTTCAACCCGGAGATGGCCGCGGCCGTGGGCGATCGGCAGCGGGCGTTCGCCGAGCAGCTCGGGCCGCTGGTGAGCGGGCGCAAGCCGTACACGATGTTGGCGGGCGGGGACCGGGCCGCGGCGGCCTTCTCCGAGCCGGACCTCGCCCGGCTGCGGGACATCAAGCGGGCCCGCGACCCGCACGGCGTGCTGCGCGCCAACTTCCCGGTCCGCGCGTGAACCCGGCGGTGTGGGGGCGGGCCCGCCCGAAGCCTCCGGTCAGAGGATCTGGCCGGAGGCGAAGGCGTGACTGCGGCGCACCAGCTCCCACACCGTCTCCAGCTCGTCCTCGTCGCGCGGCCCGTACAGCAGGACGAGGGTGGGCGGGCAGCGGCCCTCGTGCACGATCGGGTGCAGCTCGGCCCACCCCTTCTCGACGGCCTCGGCCGCGTCGGCCTCGGGCAGGAGCGCGTGCAGGCTCCCGTCGAAGACGCCGTGCAGGTGCGCGAACTCGGTGCTATCGCGGACGAACGCCGAGGCGGGCCCGTACGCGTGCGCCGGCTCCATGTGCAGCGCGCGTGTCTCGGGCAGCGAGACGACGCTGGGACCGGTGCGTACGTGGTCCAGCCCGGACATGCGCCGCCACAGCTCCTCCTGCAGCTCCACCGGGGCGATCTGGTCGAGCTGCTGGTGCGGGATCTCCGGAGTGGTCGTGGGCCGCTCACCCAGCCGCTCCCCGAGAACGAACAGAGCGGATGTAACGGTCATCTCTGTCTCTTTAGTGCTCACACTTAGTTATCGTACAATTACCCTCGGTCGGCGTTCCATGGTGGTACGTCCTCGACGTCGCGGACGCCGCGCAGGGCCACATGGACCGGCAGCGGCGACAGGACGATGATCGCCCCGGCCGCCCACAGGGTCGCCCGCGGCCCCGCCACCTCCCCGAGCATCCCCCCGAGCAGCGCGCCGAGCGGGAACAGGCCCATCATGAAGCAGCGCATCGTGGCGTTGACCCGGCCGAGCAGGTGCCCGGGGCACAGGTGCTGGCGCAGGCTGACGCTGGTGACCGCGTACACGATCTGGCCCAGCTCGCCGGCCGCCGTGCCCACCACGAGCAGGGCGGCCGCCCACCCGGGTCCCGCCAGGGGGCCGAGCAGCGTGACCGGGCCGGTCACGGCCAGGGACAGCCAGATGATCCGGGCGGAGCCGAAGCGCCGGGCCAGGCGGGGCGTGAGGGCCGCGCCGATCATGACGGTGACCGAGCCGAGCGCGAGCACGATCCCGATCACCGTGGGCGGCAGGCCGATCGTGCGGACCATGAAGATGAAGGACACCGCCGAGGCCATCGCGAACGAGAAGTTGCAGGCCGCGCTGGTGAGCAGGATGGCGCGAAGGAGCCGGGTCCGCGCGACGAACGCCAGGCCGTCCCGGATCTGCGTCCCGAGCCGGACCCCGTCCGTACGGCTCGGCGCGGCCGGCTCGCGCGTCCTGATCGCCAGCAGCGACACGGCCGACACCGCGAACGTCACGGCCTGGATCAGCACGACGTTCGCCGCGCCGAGCAGCGTGGTGGCCCAGCCGCCCAGGCCCGGCCCGACGAGCTGGCCCCCGGCGCGTACGGTCTCCATGGCCGAGTTCCCGGCGAGCAGTTCCGCCCTGCCGACGACGGACGGCAGGTAACTCTGGTAGCCGACGTCGAAGAAGACCCTCGCCACGCCGCTCAGCAGCGAGACCAGCACGAGGTGGGCGAGGGTCGGCGTCCCGAGGAGCGCCGCGAGCGGGATCGTCGCCAGCAGGACGGCGCGGGCCAGGTCGGCGGCGACGAGGACGGGCCGGCGGCGGCACCGGTCGATCCAGGCGCCGGCGGGCAGCCCGATCAGCGCGAACGCGACCGTCCCCGAAGCCGTGACGAGGCCGAGCTGCATCGGGGACGCCTGCAGGGTCACCACCGCGAGCAGCGGGATCGCGACCGCGCTGACCTGGGCGCCGAGCTGGCTGGTGGTCTGGCCGAGAAGCAGGAGCCGGAAGTCGCGGCGCCGGAACGGGGGATCACTGGGCACGAAAGCCTCCAGAGAGCTGGTGGGTGTGCCCCCACCCGCAGCTCCGAAGGCGTCGCTAGGGGAGGGGGACGTTACCGGCCCTCGCCGCAGCCGTCAAACCCGACAGGGCGGGCGGCGGGTAGGCGAACTCCTGGACACCGGCGAAGGTCTGCGGTCCGGTGATGCGGTAGCCGTGGGCGCTCTCGCTCGCCGCGTGCTCGGGGCCGACGTCGACGGTGTCGGCGGTCGACCAGACGCCGTTGACCTTCTGCTTGACGACGTACAGGAACTCGTTGAAGTCCTGGTAGGAGGAGACGAACGTGTTGACGACGGTCAGCGAGCGACGGTCGGAGGTGAGGGACGGTGGGATGTCGGCGCTCTGGTCCTTCCACCGGTAGACGCGCTCCACGTGCAGCGGCTGCCACGCACCGGCGGGGACCCCGTTCACGGTGATGGTGGCGCGCTGCATGCCGATGCCGGCGTCGAGGCGGCGGATCAGGCGTACGCCGGTGTTGGCCGGATCGACGGTCACGGTGAACCGGCTCGACCCGCCCTGGCCGAACGCCCGGCCGTCGTCGGTGACGGTACGGCCCCGAGGGGGCTCGGACGGGCCGCGACCCGGCAGCCAGAAGCCTGCCAGCACGCCCAGCGACGCGGCCGCGAGCGAGGCGAGCATCGCGACCACGAGCATCCGGCGCCGGCCCGGCCCGGGGTTGGGGGCGGGGGCCGTGTCGTGGGGAAGTACGGCGGGCTGCGCCGCCACGGTCGGGGCCCCGGTCGTGGTGGGCTGCCCGGCGGCGGCGGGTTGCCCGGGCGCGGTGGCTTGCCCGGCCAGGGCGGGCAGGCGCGCGATGCGTACCCGCTCCCAGGCCTGCTCCCACGCCGGGAGCCGCTGCTCGGGCACGCGGCACGCGCGCAGGAACGCCACCATCACCGCCTTCTTCGGGAAACGGCGACCGGCCAGCATGTCCGCGCAGGTGGCCCGCGGCAGCCGGGTGCCGCCCGCCTTGTCCGCCCGCGCCTCCAGCTCCCGCAGCGACACGTCGGCCCGCGCGAACTCCTCGGCCAGCAGTCTCACCAGGTCCTCGTGCCGGGTCACCGACTCCAGGCCGGGCGCGGGCGGTTCTCCGGCGATCTGGAGGCCCTCGCCCCCTTCCGCGTCCACGCCCATCGTCCCGGACCCTGCCCTCTCGCCGCACCTGATCGTGATTCACAGTGTACGAACGATGACTCTTCGTGTCCGAGAATTTCCGAGCGGCGACGGCCGCCGTCCGAGCCCGGCCGAGTCCGTCCGCGACCCTGTTGGACACCCCGATCGCGTGGCTTGGCTGGGCTCCGAAGGACAGGGCGCGAAGGAGGAATCACATGCGCGTCAGCAACCGGCCCGCCGGCGTCACCGTGGCCACGGCCTGGCGTTCGTGCACAGGTGGGCGTCCGCGGCGGGGCGCGGCACCCCCGCGGCGCCCGCGCCCGCCGCCGAAGCGTCCCGGGCGCCTTTGACGGGGTCTCCCGCGCCTGCGCTGCGCGGGAGGCCCGCGGGGGTCACGCCAGGGAGTCGATCCAGCGCTCCAGGCGGCGGCCCTCCATGGCCATGAGGCCGGGGTCGCGGAAGGTGTTGGTCAGCAGCGCGACGCCCTGGTACGCGGCCATCAGCGCGACCGCCAGCTCCCGGGCGTCGTCCCGCCCCATGGCCCGGAACTGGCCCTCGATCCAGTCCAGGAGCCCTCCCATGACCTTGGCGATCGCGCGGTCCAGGCCGTCGTCGCGCTTGTCCAGCTCGGAGGCGAGGGTGCCGGTCGGGCAGCCGAACTGGGCGGTGAGGTCGCGCTCCTCGATCCAGCCGTGCAGCAGCGCCTTGAGCCGCTCCGGCGGGGTGGGGAGCCGCTCCAACGCGTCGATCATGGTCTCGAGGTGGCGGCCGTGCGCCTCGATGGCCGCCTCGATGAGCTGGTCCTTGGTCTTGAAGTAGTAGTAGACGTTGCCCACCGGGACGTCGGCCGCGCGCGCGATGTCGGCGAGCGTCGTCTTCTCGACCCCCTGCTCGTGCAGCACTCGTACGGCGGCGCCGGCCAGCCGTTCCCGCTTCCCCGCCCGTGTTGAGTTAGTCACCTGACTCACTATAGACAGGCCCGCCCTCGGCCCGCTATGGTCCGGACTAAGTCAGTCAACTAACTAACTCCATGGGAGCGAATCCATGATCGTAGTCACGGGTGCCACCGGGCAGGTCGGCGGCGAGCTGGTGAGGCTGCTCGCCGCCGCGGGCGAGCAGGTGACCGCGCTTTCCCGCCGGACCGCGCCCTTCCCCGAGGGCGTCCGGCACAGCGCCGGCGACCTGGCCGAGCCCGCGAGCCTGAAGCCCGCCTTCGACGGCGCCGATGCGTTGTTCCTGCTCGTCGCCGGTCAGGACCCGCGCGCCGTCTTGGACGAAGCCGTGGCGGGCGGGATCCGCCGCGTCGTCCTGCTCTCCTCCCAGGGCGCCGGCACCAGGCCGCACGCGTACGGGCACCCGGTCGCCTTCGAGCTGGCCGTGCGCGGATCGGGGCTGGAGTGGACGATCCTGCGGCCGGGCGGCTTCGACTCCAACGCCCTGGCCTGGGCCGAGCCCATCCGCGCCCACCGCACGGCCGCCGCCCCGTTCGGGGACGTCGCCCTGCCGGTCATCGACCCGGCCGACATCGCCGAGGTCGCGGCCGCGGTGCTGCGGCAGGACGGGCACGCCGGGCGTACGTACGAGCTCACCGGCCCCGAGCCGGTCACCCCGCGCCGGCGGGCCGCGGCCATCGGCGACGCCCTCGGGGCGGAGGTGCGCTTCGTCGAGCAGACCGAGGAGGAGGCCCGCACGCAGATGTCGCGGTTCATGCCGGCGCCGGTCGTCGAGGGCACCCTGGCCATCCTCGGCACGCCCACCGAGGCCGAGCGGCGGGTCAGCCCGGACGTGGAGCGCATCCTCGGCCGCGCCCCGCGCACGTTCGCCGACTGGGCCGCCCGCAACGTCGCGGCCTTCCGATGACGACGACCCCCGCACTGCCGGGCCCGGCGGAGTCCTTCCTCGCCGAGCCGCGCGTGGCCACCCTCACCACGCTGCGCCCCGACGGCTCCCCGCACGTGGTCGCCGTCCGCTTCACCTGGGACCGCGACGCGGGGCTGGCCCGCGTGCTGACCGTCGCCACCTCGCGCAAGGCCCGCAACCTGGCCGTCCCCGGGCGGGCCGCGCTCTGCCAGGTGGAGGGCTTCCGCTGGGTCACCCTCGAAGGCGCCGCCACCGTGTCCCGCGATCCGCGCCGGATCGCCGAGGCCGCCCGCCGCTACACCCGGCGCTACCTGTCCCCGCCGCCCGATCCGCCCGGCCGGGTCGTGATCGAGATCGCGGTGGACCGAACCCTGCACCTCAACACCGGAAAAGGACCATGAACATGCCCATCCAGAACGTGCTCGACTCCACGATGTCCTACCGGGAGCTCGGCGAAGGCGCGCCGATCGTCCTCCTGCACGGCAACCCGACCTCCTCCCACCTGTGGCGCGACGTCATGCCCGCCATCGGCCGGGGCCGCCGACTGGCTCCCGACCTGATCGGCATGGGGGAGTCCGGCAAGCCCGCCGTCGCGTACACCTTCGCCGACCACGCCCGCTACCTGGACGCCTGGTTCGACGCCCTCGACCTGGACGACGTGCTGCTCGTCGGCCACGACTGGGGCGGCGCGCTGGCCTTCGACTGGGCCTCCCGCCATCCCGGCCGGGTGCGCGGCATCGCCTTCACCGAGGCCGTCGTCAAGCCGATGACCTGGGAGGAGTTCCCCGAAGGCGGCCGCGAGCTGTTCCGGGCCATCAAGACCGAGGGGGTCGGGGAGGCCATGATGCTGGACGGCAACGCCTTCCTCCGCGAAGGCCTGCCCGCCACCGTCCCGACGCTGACCGACGCGGACATGGCGGCCTACCTGCGGCCGTACCCGACCAGGGAGAGCCGGCTGCCGCTGCTGCGCTGGGCCCGCTCGATGCCGCTGGACGGCGAGCCGGCCGACGTCGTGGCCCGGATCGAGGCGTTCGACCGGTGGCTGGCCGCCAGCGTGGAGGTGCCGAAGCTGCTGATCGACTTCCGGCCCGGTCCCGGCACGATGTGGACGCCGGAGACCGTCGCCTGGTGCGCGGCCACCATCGCCTCCCTCGAGATCGTGGCGCACGAGGAGGTGGCCGGGCACCACACCCCGGAGGACCACCCGCACGTCATCGCGGCGGACGTGCGGGAGTGGATGTCCAAGCAGGGGTGGTAGCCCGGCCCCCAGTGCTCACCCGACGGGTGCGGCGATCTGGATGCGGTCGATGTCCGGCGCGTAGCCCGCGGAGGCGTTGCCGAACGTGATCGTGTTCGCGCCCGCCGCCAGGACCACGTCCACGACCGTGGTGCGGTAGTTCGACCAGCCGAGCGTGTTGCGGAAGTAGTGCCGGTGGGCGGCGCCGCCGTTGACCGAGATGTCGGCGTAGCGGTCGACGATGTTGGTGTTGTAGTTGGTCGCGCCCTCGCCGAGCTCCCCGTTGGCGTAGGTGACGACCATGCGGTAGCGGCCGGCGGCCGGGACGGTGACGTTGTTGAAGCGCAGCGTGTTGGCCGCGCCCGCGCCGATGTAACCCACGTAGCCGCCGCCCGACGCGGCGGCGTTGGCGGCCACGCGGGCGGTGCCGCCGAGCGTGTTGGCGGTGGATTCGGCCTGGTAGGAGGTGATGGTGCCGGTCGCGGGGGTGACCTCGAGGTAGTCGAGGTTGACCGCGTCGCGGTCGTCGGTGGCGTACGCGCCGACGTCCACGCGGTTGATGCCGGCCGTCAGGAACACCTTCGTGGTGACCGTGTTCCAGGTGTTCCAGTCGGCGGTGCCGGGCAGGGCGACGTCGGTGAGGTCGGAGCCGTTGAGCCGCAGCCGCACCGAGCGGGCGGCCGGGGCGCCGGTGTACGGGCCCGCCGAATACCTCAGGGCCAGGTTGTAGTAGCCGTCGTTCGGCGCCGTCACCACGAAGTTCGTGCTCGCGGTGGTGCTGGCGCCGTACCCCTCGGAGAAGGACGTGCCCGAGTAGCCGGTGTTGGGCCCGTACGTGACGCGCGCCGAGCCGGACAGGGCGGCGTACTCGGCCTCGTAGCGGGGGCCCGCCGGCGACAGGTCCTTGTCCGGCGTCACGATCACGTGGTACGCCGAGGAGCCCTTCAGCCCCGTCAGCGGGATCGTGATCTGCCCGCCGGAGGCCGTGAAGTCCGACTCGGTCACCCGGTAGGGGCCGGGGGAGGGGTTCAGCCCGGTGTCGTCCACGCCCCACACCGTGGCGTGCACCGTGCTCCCCAGGGTGGCGGGGATGCCCCGGACCACGAGGTCCGTGTCGTAGACGCCGGAGGCGGGGTTGTTGCCGCCGAAGATCACCCGGGCCTGCTTCCGCGCCGGGTCGTACGCGGCCAGGCCCTGCAGGGAGCCGCCGGGCGCGGGCGGGGTCACGGCGACCGTGGTGCCGGTCAGCTCGCCGTACCACTTGTACAGCCACCACCCGCCGGTCGCCTGGTTGTTCCTGGTCACCAGGTCGTTGAGCCCGCCGGCCGTCGTCCAGTACGCCAGGCAGCCGTCGACCTTGCTGTTCTCGAACCTGGCCACGAACTGCACCAGGTTCCCCGGCACGCCCAGGTCGCCGGACGAGCGGCCGTACTCGTTGATCGTGATCGGACGCGGCGCGATCCCGAGGCTCGTCTCCATCGCCCGGTAGTCGGCGTAGTGGGTGTGCCAGCCGGTGAAGAAGTCGTTCCCGAGCTCGTGCCAGGTGGTGACGTCGGGCAGCACGCCGTTGTCGCGGGCGAACGTCAGGAACGCGCGCAGGTCCGCCGAGCGGTAGGAGGCGAAGTTCGGGCCGGCGATGCGGGCGCCCGGGTCGATGGAGCGGATGCGCTGGTGGACGGCCTTGTAGTCGTTGAGGAAGGCGGTCAGGTTCCCGGCGTACCAGATCTGGTCGGGCTCGTTGAAGGGCACGTAGACGTACGAGGTCCGGTACGGGTCGGCGACGACCTTCCTGGTCATCGTGTCCACCTTGGCCAGGTAGTCGGCCAGGCCGAGCCGCTCGTACGGCCACTCCTGGTAGATGTCCTGCATGTAGATCTGGATGTCGCGGCCGCCGACCCGCTTGAACATCGGCGCGATCTTCAGCGCGTCGCCGTTCGGGTGCTGCCGGCCGTCGGGGGCCTTCTGGGCGGTGACCTGGGGTTTCAGGGCGGCGAGCATGGTCTCGTTCGGGATGCCCTCGTCGCCGAGCCCGTACAGGAAGCCGGTGGCGCCGTAGCGCAGCGGGCCGGTGGGCGTCGCGAGGTCCACGACGAGCTGGGACGCGGCCCGTGCGGGGGTCGCGGGCAGGGTGCTGGTCACGATGATCGCCGCCGCCAGAGCCACCGCCGACCAGGCATTCTTCCTCCACATGACAGTACGGCCTCCTGATGTGACCGGTCACAGATTCTGCTTGAGTGTGATCGGTCACATGGGGGAGGGAAAGAGGGTGTTATCGGCTTGTTACCGGGAAATGTCGCCCAGCCGAATGCATACGCGTGTTGGCCTACACTTGTTGTCATGCCTTTCACCGAAAGATCCGCCGGGACCCGGGCCTCCATCCTCGCCGCCGCCAGGAAGCTGCTGATCGAGCGCGGCTACGAGGCCATGACGATCCGGGCGGTCGCGTCGCTGGTCGGCGTGGACCCGTCGATGGTCATGCGCTACTACGGCAGCAAGGCCGGGCTGTTCAGCGCCGCCGTGGACGTGGACCTGCAGCTGGGCAAGGTCGAGCGGCCGCCGCTGGACCGGCTGGGCGAGCTGCTCGTACGCCACTTCCTGGCGCGCTGGGAAGGCGATCTGTCGGACGACGTGCTGATCCTGCTGCTGCGCTCGGCCAGCACGAACCCCATGGCCGCCGAGCGCATGCGGGAGGTGTTCGAGCGGCAGATCGCCGCGTTCGTGGCCCGCGCGACCGGGGCCGACGACGCCGCGTACCGGGCCGGCCTGGCCAGCACCCAGCTCCTGGGGCTGGCCCTGACCCGGTACGTCCTGCGGTTCCCGCCGATGGTGGACGCCGAGGTCGAGACGCTCGTACGCGACATCGGGCCGGTGTTGCAGCGCTATCTGGCGGGCGCCTAGCGGATGCTGTTCCCCGTGTAGCGCCTCCTGTCCGAGACCTGGAAACACCTACGGACAGGGAGAGACGGATGACGATTCTCGTGACCGGCGCCACGGGGACCGTCGGCCGCCAGATCGTGGCGCAGCTCGTCGAGTTGGTCGAGGTGGCCCTGCGGCGACCTGGCCGCGTCCGGGACGCCGGCCCCGGCGCTGGAGGGCGTGACGCGCGTCAGCGTGCTGAGCGGCTGGAACGAGACCTCGGTGGAGGAGGCCCTGCGGGCGGGTGAGCTGGGGTGGACCGATGCGGGCCGCGGGGGTTCCGGGATGAAAGTTTCAGCAGGAACCCGCAGGTCGGTGAGAGCCCGACGGCGGTGTGTTTGACGGCCACCCGGGAGCGTGCGATCAAGGCTCGGACGGGAACGACGGCTCACCCGAGTTCGGCCGCCCCGGCCGAAGCCGCGCGTATGGCGGCTCGGCGCGACGACACGAGCGGCAGCGCGAACGGACAGCCGGAACTGACAAGCCGGGCCTTGAGGGAGCGCGCCCTTCCTCGAGGCCCACGGATGTTAGCGCTACCAGAAACGGAGGACCGGCGTGAAGACACTCATCCGACGCCTGGCCATCCTGCCCGTCCTGCTCATCTGCGGGTTCCTGTTACCCCTTCGACCGGCCCTGGCCGACACGAACGTGGCCAGGAACGCGACCCCGTCGGCCTCGTACACCTCCCCCTGGGAGACCACCGCCGCGATCAACGACGGCATCGACCCCCCGAGCTCCAACGACACCGTGAACCGCCGCTGGGGCACCTGGCCCGACACCGGCACCCAGTGGGCCGAGCTGACCTGGACCTCAGCCCAGACGATCAAGTCGGCCGAGGTGTACTTCTTCGACGACGGCGGCGGCGTGCGCGTACCGGCGTCGTGGAAGCTGCAGCGCTGGACCGGCAGCGCGTACGCCGACATCCCCGGCACCTACCCGGTCTCCGTCAACGCCTACAACAAGATCACCTTCTCGGCGGCCGTGAGCACCACGCGGCTGCGCGCCGTCCTGCAGAGCGGTCAGGCGTCGGTCGGGCTGCTGGAGGTCAAGGCGTGGGCCGCCGACCCGCCGGGCGGCGGCACGGGCTGGAACCCGCCGGCCAACCTCGTCACCCCGCTCAACGAGGTCTGGCAGCACCAGGAGAGCACGTACCCCAACCTGTACGGCTTCCGCAACTACGGCTGGGACCAGGTCATGGCCAACGGCGGCTCGATCAACTACTGCGTGCGCTGGGACTCCGGCGCCTCGGTGACCGCCGCCCAGCGCGACCAGATCCACGCCACGCTGGCCCGCCAGTTCAAGAAGTGGATGGACCTCATGGTCGGCCACAACGGCTGGCCGTACAGCAGCGTGCCGGTGAAGGTGGTGGGCTGGGCCGTACGCGACCGCGCCCAGCTCCAGTGGAGCGACAACTCCGTCGACATCTACGTCAACAACATCCGCGAGAACGCGCCCCAGTGCGCCGAGCCCTGCGGCCGCTTCTTCAACCAGAGCGGCAACTACCCCAACTGCCCGGGCGGCGCGTCGCACCACTACGACATGTCGCTCTGGCTGACCTCCGGCTTCGGCGGCGGCGCCGGCGGTGACTGGGGGCAGCGGATCGGCAGCGAGTATTACATGTCCAACCTCAACACCGACAACGTGCACATCCTGCTGCACGAGATGGGCCACTCGTTCGGGCTGGACGACTTCTACGACTGGACTCCCACGGGGGTGTGCTGCTTCCTGATGAAGGCGGGCAGCGCGTCGTCGATCACCGAGTTCGACGCGTGGATGTTCCGCGACTGGTGGCGCCACCTGAAGAGCCGCTACGGCCTCTGACGGGGAGCATGCCGCCGGGCTCGGTCGATGGACGCCTGCCGGGCCCGGCGGCTACAGGGTCACGTAGTGGTGTACGAGGGCGGGTTCGCCGGCCGCGTTGACCCAGTGGGCGCGGCTGCTGCCGACCCTGCGCCAGCCGGACCGCTCGTAGAACGCGATGGCCGCCTCGCCCTCGGAGGACACCTCCAGTTTCAGCGGCCCCCGCGCGGCGGCGCGAACCGCGTCGAGGAGCCGGGCCGCCAGGCCGCGCCCGCGTGCCGGCGGGGTGACGAACAGGCGGACGATCTCCCCGTCCCGGGTGAGACCCACGTGGCCGAGCACGCGTCCCGCCTCGACCGCGATCCAGGCCGACGTCAGGCCGGCCGGAGCCAGCCAGCCCCACGGGTCGTCCGGCCAGTCCACGGGATAGCGGTCGGCGCGCTGGACCTCGGCGAGCGCCGCCACGCAGGCGGCCTCGTCCTCGGGGGTTCTGCGGCGGATGTTCACCCGGACCAGCGTAGGGCCACGATCCGGGCCCGCCGCGTGCGGCTCGGGTCCCGGAGGTGCCGGCCCCGCGCCAAGCGGGGAACCGGCGTGACCGGCACCGTGCGTCGTGTGACGCGGACCGTGCCGGGCGGAGGCGGCCCGGGGGAGGTCGGCGGGCGTGGGATCGGGTGGGGCGGAGGGGGTGGGGGTTGCGGCGCGGCGCCCTGGTGCTGGATGCCGGCCGGGCGCCAGGAGCGCCGCGCCGCGGGGCGTGGCCGCGGTCCTCAGGGACGGGCCGCGGTCAGGCCGTCAGCGTTGTTGCGTGCAGTTCGCGGACTCCGGCGAGGCGATGGGGACCTGCACCCCGATGCCTGCGGCGTCCAGGCCCGGCACGCAGACCTTGGCGTTGTTGAGCACGTCAACCGTGCCCTTGACGTCGTGCGGGACGTGCGCCACCGCCGGTGCGGCGAGCGCGGACAGCGCGAACGCCCCGGCGAGGGCGACGGTGGTGATGCGGATCGGATGGCGCATCGGGACAGCCTTTCTGGTTGCGGAGGGGGCCAGTGTTCTCCCTGAGGTGTTTTGCCGCTGACCTTGACAACGGAACGTGACGTGCAGTTACGCTGCGCTGTCAAGTTCGCAAGGGCAACCTGGCGTCACTGTTGCGATCCTGTGATGCGCCATCGGCGGTCCCGAGGAGACCAAGGGTCAGGTCAGGGCGTCGAGGGCGCGGTCGACGTCGTCCTCGGTGGTGTAGACGTGGAAGCTGGCGCGTACCTTGCCCGCCCGGACCGCCGCCCGGATCCCGGCCGCCGCCAGCCGCTCGCCGGGCGCGTCCACCGAGACGATGGCCGTGTCGGACGGCTCCAGGCCGAGCCCCGTACGGAAGCGGTTGGCCAGGGCGACGTCGTGCTCGCGGATGCGCGCGACGCCGAGCTCGTTGAGCAGCTCGATGGCGGGGGCGGCGCCGACGTAGGAGAACCACGCGGGCGACAGGTCGAACGCCCGAGCGTCGCCCGCCAGACGCAGCGGCGGGCCGTAGTAGGAGCCGCCCTCGTCGGCGCCGCCGTACCAGTTGGCGGCCAGCGGGCGCATGCGCTCGCGCAGGCGCGGCGACAGGTACCCGAACGCGGCCCCGCGCGGCGCCATCAGCCACTTGTACGCCGCGCAGGCCAGCACGTCGAGACCCGCGACATCGACGGGCAGCCACCCGCACGCCTGGGAGCCGTCGGCGATGACCAGCACGTCATGAGCCCTGGCGGCGGCCACGATGTCGGCCCGCGGCGCCACGTACCCGGTGGCCGACTGCACCAGGCTGAACGCCACCGCCGCGGTGTCACGGGTGATGGCGTCGGCCAGCCGGTCGGCGGGCACCGTCTCGACGTCGGCGGCCACGGCCCACGGGAACAGGTTGCTGGTGAACTCGATCTCGGGCACGACGACCTTGGCCCCCGGCGGGAGCGCGGTGGCCACGACCGACATGATCTGCGAGACGGTCGACCCGACGCTCACGTCGGAGACCGGAGCGCCGACGAGACGGGCGAAGGCCACCCGGGAACGGTTCACGGAGGCGTCCCACGGTTTCCAGTCGGTGCTGCCGTGCCGCCATTCGGTCAGCACCGCCTGGAGTTCTTCGAAGGCGCGGCGCGGAGGCAGGCCGTAGGAGGCGGTGTTGAGCCAGCCGGGGTCGGCGTCCCAGAGCTTGCGGGCCGAGGCGATGTCCATGGGATCAGCCTAGGAACCGGAGCGTGGACGGAGGAGGGGAGGTGCCGGCCGGTGGTCTCAGCGGGCGGCGCGCTGCCAGAGAGCGGGCCAGCCGCCGTTGCCCAGCCAGGCGGCCGGGACGCGCAGCCCGTCGGCGGCCACCCGCTCCCGGAACGCCTCCACGCCCGCCCCCAGCTCCGCGGCTCCCGTCAGGGCGCGTTGCCAGGGGCCGTCCGGGTCCTCCAGGCTCGTACGGGGAAAGCCGGGCACGGCCGTCTCCCCCGGCTCGCTCACGGCGACGGACGGGAACCCGGGCTCCGGGGGCCAGGACGTGATCGCGACCACCAGGGAGCAGAGCACCGCCGTGTCCGCGTGCCGCGCGACCTGGTGCGCGAGCATCGGGTCCGAGGCGCGCGCCAGGCGGCCGAGCGCGGCGCGGATCCTGCGGGCCACCAGCTCCATCGAGCGGGCGGGCGCGATCGCCCCGTGGCGGGCGAGGCCGCGCAGCGAGCCCGGCAGCGGTTCGTCGGCCGCCAGCAGGCCGAGCTGGTCATGGCGGGCGCGCAGGCCGGGGTCCAGCGCGGCGAGAGCGCGTTCCAGCGGGCGCACTCCGGTCGCCTGCCACAGCGCGACCAGGCCGGCCGCCGGCAGCCCGGCCCGGCACACGCTCTCCATCCGGTCGGCGGACAGCCTGCGTAACGCCGTGAGCACCTCGGTCCCCGGGTGACCGGCGTGTGTCTGCGAGCCCGGAAGCGGATGGCTTCGGGCGGTGTCCGCCGTCAACAGCCCTGGACGCCCCCGAGGGGTGGCGGCGGGGGGACGGATTCGGGGGGTGGTGGCAGCCGGGGACGCCGGTCCGGCGGGGCCGGTGGCGGTGATCGTCTCCTCATCCGGGGCGTCGGCGGCCCCGCCGCCGCGGGCGTCGTACAGGGACCGCAGCGTGTGCAGGGCCGCCAGGGTGTCCGGGGCCTCCATGGCACGCCGTGCGAGCTCGGTGAGGGGGCCGCTGACCTCCTGGAACGCCCGGTTCGCCGGCCGCCGGGGCGCCGGGCGGGTCGCCTCGGGCCGTTCGCGTGCGGGAGGTTCGGTGGCGGCGGGCGCCGGGAGGGCGGCCACCCAGCTCGCCACCCGCGTTTCCAGCTCGCGGTCCGGATCGGCGTTGAACCTGGCCCGGATCTCGGCGAGCCGCCAGCCCCGGGCGCGGTGCTGGAGCTCGACGTTGGCCACGATCCTGCCGCTGTCGTCGCGCAGCGCCAGCAGCGCGCACCTGCCCTGCTCGGCGGCCTCGACGTACCAGGGGGAGGCGATGCAGTTGCCCATGTACGACGACCAGCGGGCGAGCATGCGCGCGTCGCGGGCGCACTCCAGGCGTACCCGAGTGCCGGGCAGGATCGTGCCGTCCCGCTCGGCCAGCGGCTCGGGCAGCCGGAACGCCGCGGTGAGGGCCTGAGCGACCTCCAGCTCGGCGACCAGGCCCGCGGTCAGCTCCCGCCAGGTGCGGCTCTTGCGGGCCGGCCGCCCGCCGAACGCCACGAGCTGCGCGGCTCCGGCCAGGGCCGAGGGGATCGAGTCGAGCGGGGGTACGAGCTGCTCCCCGTCGTCCGGGTCCGGGTCCGGGTCGGCGTAGGGGAAGGTGGGACCGTACCGGATGTCAGCCCGGTCGTGGCCGTTGAGCTGGGCGAGCGCATCGGCGAGCTCGGCGTACCAGAGCAGGTCCCCGACCCGCTCCTCCTCTTCCACCGGTACGCCGGCCCGCGCCGCCGATCGCGTGGCCAGGCTCCCCCGCCCGCCGCCGAGCGGTGTCTGGTCCCAGCCGGCCGGGTCGCGGCGGGCGTCGTACCCGACGGCGGCCCGCCACTCCCGCAGGGCCGACATCGACCAGCCGTGCAGTTGCTCGCCGGCCTCGTCGAGCCGCTCGGTGACCGCCTCCATGACGATCCGGGCGTACTCGGCCGCCCGGGCCAGGCGCTGCATGACGTACGGCTCGGAAGGGGCCTTCAGCCTCGCGGCCAGGTCCCTGACGTAGCAGCCGGGACGGGCGGGCAGCCCCGCGAGGCCGGGGACGCGGCGGGCGGCCCGGCCCGCCTCCCAGGACCCCATGAGGCGGGCGGCGGCGGTGAGCTGGGTGGCGCACCGGGCGATGCCCTCCTGGACGCCGTGGTCGGCCACGGCCACGGCGGTACGCAGCAGCACCGTGGCGGCCATCGCGTCGGCCATGGTGCGACCCATGAACACCGTCCACTGCCAGGAGCCCGGCCGCCAGCGGGCCGCCTCGACCAGCGACGGCTCGTGGCCCAGCTCCGTGCGGATCTGGTGGATCAGCAGCTCGTCGTCGTGGGCCCGGTAGCGGGTGGTCAGCTCCTCCAGCCTGCTCTGCTTGCCCTGGGTGGCCCGCAGCCGCTCCTTTCGCCTGGCCCGCTCCTGCTGCGCCGCCACCTGGTCCCACAGGTCGAGGAGGAGGTCGAGACGGCGGCGCGGGGGGAGCGGCTCGAGGACGCGCTCGAGGTGGCCGGCCATGGTGGAGGCGGCGGCCCGCAGGGTCGATGCCACGGCGGGGGCGCCCAGATGGAGGAGGCGTTCGAGTTGCTCGGCGCCCAACACGCCGCTGGCCGCCGAGGCGAGCTGGAGCGCCGCCCAGCGGCCCTCGGCGATGGCCCGGTTCGCGGCGGCGGCGACGGGCTTGGTCGCCTCCGCGCCGAACAGCGCCACCAGCACCCCCGCGCGCTCGCCCAGCCGGTGCAGGCCGTCCGGCCCCAGCACCGATACGGCGGCCAGCACGGCGTCGCGCCGGTCACCCCGCACCCCGTCCAGGCGGGCCGACACGAAACCGGGGCACAACTCCACCCCGGCCCCCGCCGCCGTCACCCCGTCCCCGCCCTCCTCCGCGCCAGGGTGGGCGGCCGGAGGGCCGGTCGCGAGGAGCCGGGTGAGTGCGGCCAGGGCGGGTGCCGGGTCGGCGCCGGCCGGACCGACCGCGACGGGCGCGCCCGCCACCGGGTCCGCCTCCGCGCCGCTCCCAGCACGGTTCCGCGTACGGCTCTCCGCATCGATCTTCGGGCCGCCCTCCGGGGACTCGCCCGTCACCAGATGTCCCCGTGCGTCCCAGACGTCCTGGTCGCGTCCCGTCACCACACCGAAAGCCAGCCGCACCACAAGCACATGATTCGGGCAACCGGCCGCGCCCGGCAACCGGGTATCACGGATCCACGGCGGCTCGCCGGGCCCCCAGCACCTCGTGCAGCTCCGCCGAGCAGCGCGCCAGGTCGGCCGCGTACGCGTTCCGCCCGAGCGTGCGCGGCCGGGGCACGGCCACGTCCACCACCGTCAGAACGCGCCCCGGATGCGGCGTCAGCACCACGACCCGGTCGGCGAGCAGCACCGCCTCCTCGATCGAATGCGTCACGAGGACCACCGTGGCGGCGTGCTCCATGTGGATCTGCTGCAGCTCGATCGACAGCTCCTCGCGCGTCAGCGCGTCGAGGGCGGAGAACGGCTCGTCCATCAGCATCACGCGCGGCCGCTGGATCAGCGCCCGGCACAGCGCCACCCGCTGCTGCATCCCGCCCGACAGCTCGTGCGGCAGCCGCCGGTCGAACGCCTCCAGCCCCACCATCTCCAGCAGCCCGTACGCCCGCCGCCGGTGCTCCTCCCTCGGCCAGCCGAACACCTCGACCGGCAGCAGCACGTTGTCCAGCACGCTGCGCCACGGCAGCAGCGCCGGGCGCTGGAACATGATGGCGACGTCGCGGCGCGGCCTGACCACCGGCTCCCCGCCGACCCGCACCTCCCCGGACGTGGCCGTGAGCAGGCCCGCGACCAGCCGCAGCAGCGTGGACTTGCCGCAGCCGGAACGGCCCACGACGGCCACGAACTCCCCGTCGGCCACGTCGAGATCGACCTCGCGCAGCGCCTCCACCGCCCCCCGGCGGCCGCGGAACACCTGGGACACCTCGCGCAGCCGGATCACGTGGTGACCTCCCGCAAGCCCCGGGGAACTCGGATCGTCCTCGATCGTAGGCGACGTTCGCGCGGATGCTGAGAGGTTGGCACGCATTCATATTGACCCCCTTGGATGGTCAGTCATGATCTGTGTCATGAGGCGACTGCCGCGCGTCATCACGATCACCGCCCTCGTAGCGACGTTCTCCCTCCCCGCCGGCTGCGGCTCGGGGGCGCAGGAGGCGTCGCCCGCCCGCCCGGCGGCCGACCGGGTCACCTACCTGACCGCGTTCGGCACCTTCGGCCGCGAGGCGTACGCGTACGTCGCCCTCGACAAGGGCTATTTCCGGGAGGCCGGGCTGGACGTCACCGTGCAGCCGGGCCAGGGCAGCGGCGAGAACCTGGCCGCGGTCGCCGGCGGCCGGGCCCACTTCGCGCCCGTCGACTTCACCGCCATGCTGATCAACGCCGCCGGCGGCAAGACGGCCGGCGTCGTCACGGTGGCGGCCATCCACCAGCGGACCCTCGCCGGCCTCATGGCGCTCGGCGACGGCGGCATCGGCCGGCCGAAGGACCTCGAGGGCAAGACCGTCGGGGACGCGCCGGGGTCGGTGATCACCATGATGTTCCCCACGTACGCCAAGCTCACCGGGGTGGACCCGGCGAAGGTCAAGTGGGTCAGCCTGGAGCCCGCGCAGTTGCCCGCCAATCTCGCCTCGGGGCAGGTGGACGCCATCGGCCAGTACGTGGTCGGCCAGCCCACCGTGCGCAACGCGGCCAAGGGCAAGGAGGTGAAGGTGCTGCCGTTCGGCGACGTCATCACCGACATGTACGGCCTGGGCCTGACCACCTCCACCACCCTGGTGAAGGACAAGCCCGACCTGGTCAAGCGGTTCACCGGCGCGCTGCTCAAGGGGCTGGCGTACGCGGTGGAGCATCCGCGGGAGGCGGCCGAGATCCTGGTCAAGCACCATCCGGCCCAGAACGCCGTACCGGCCGCCGCCGAGCTGACGCTGATGGCCCCGTACGTGCGCCCGGCCGGCGCCGAGCAGGTCGGCGCGATGGACCGGGACCGCGTCACCCGCGCGATCGCGGTCCTGCGCGAGGCCGGGGCCTTCGAGGGCCAGGTGGCACCCGAGACGGTGGTGTCGTTCGACCTCGCCCCCAAGGGCTGACCCGGGGTGGAGGAGGACAGGAGCCGCCGGGACGCGGTCACCGCGGCCGGCTGGTCCACCCTGGGCGTGGTCGTCGCGGCCGGCGCGTGGGCCCTGGTCGTCTCGGCGTTCGCGATCCCCGAGATCATCCTGCCCTCGCCCGCCGACGTGCTCGCCGCCTTCGGGCGGATCCCCGGCTACCTGCTGGAACAGGCCGCCATCACGCTCGCCGAGACGGCGCTCGGCTTCGCCCTGTCGGTGTGCTGCGGGCTGGTGATCGGCATCGCCATCGCGGCCTGGCGGGTGGCGGAGCTGATGTTCTACCCGCTGCTGGTGGCCTTCAACGCCGTCCCCAAGGTGGCGCTGGCGCCGCTGCTGGTGGTGTGGATGGGCTTCGGGCAGCAGCCCAAGGTGGTGATGGCGCTGCTGGTGTGCTTCTTCCCGATCGTGCTGTCGGTGGCCAGTGGGTTGTCCTCGACACCGCCGGAGCTGGTGGACCTGGCCAGGTCGCTGGACACCCCGCGGTGGCAGACGTTCATGAAGATCCGCTTCCCGGGCGCGTTGCCGCAGATCTTCGTCGGGCTGAAGGTGGCCATGCCGCTGGCCTCGATCGGCGCGGTGATCGGCGAGTTCAGCGCGGGCGACGCGGGGCTCGGCTTCGTGATCGTCCAGGCCGGGGGCAGTGCCGACACCGCGCTCGCGTTCGCCGCCATCGCGCTGCTCGGCGTCATGAGCATCGCGCTGTTCTACGCCCTGGTGCTGGCCGAGCGCCTGCTGCTGCCCTGGGTCAGGGAGACCACCGCGCTCCGCTGAGCCACGTCACCACCTCTCACCACGACGAACGCCGGCGGCGGACGCCGGCAGCCGACGCGGTGGAGCGAGCTGTCCCCGCCCCCCGCCCCACGACCGACGCGAACGGCCGCCGGCGAGCCGTCCAGCACCGAGAGCGGGCGCTCAGGTGCGCTGCCAGGGGCCGGTGATGGCCAGGACGTGGCCGGGCGAGTAGATGTTGGCGAACAGGATCGAGCCGTCGCCGCTGAAAGTGGGCCCGGCGAACTCGCTCTCGCTGGCCTCGTGGCGGGCCAGCAGGTACGGGACGCCGTCCCGCGTCACCCCCACCAGGTGGTTGTAGCCCTCGCCGTCCTCGGCCAGGATCAGCCCGCCATGCGGCGAGACCATGATGTTGTCGGGCCCGCCGTAGCCGCTCGCGGGGTCGGGGTTGACGCCGAAGATGGTCTTGAGGGTGGCCGTGCGGGCGCGCGGGTCGTAGAACCACACCTGGCCGTCGTGCTCGCGGGTGCTGCCGTCGGAGGTGCGGGCGAAGCTGGAGACGAAGTACGCCCCGCCCTCGCCCCAGTAGGCGCCCTCCAGCTTGTGGGCGCGGGTCACCTGGTCGTCGGTGAGCTGGCGGCGGATCGAGGTGGTGCGGGCGTCGCGGTCGGGCACGTCCACCCAGCGCACCTGGTACGTGGTGCCCGGCCGGGTGGCCTCCGACAGGTCGGCGACGTGCCGGCGGCCCTCGTAGCAGCTCATCGCCTGCAGCCGACCCGCGGTGTCGCCTCCGGGGGCCAGGGCCAGCGCGCGTAAGGCGCCCGTGCCGCCGCGGAAGCCCTGCGGGGGGAGCCAGCGGTAGTAGAGGCCGTGAGGGCTCACGGCGTCCTCGGTGAGGTAGACGGCGTAGGTGAGCGGGTCCACCGCGACGGCCTCGTGCGCGTAGCGGCCGAAGAACTTCAGCGGGACGGGGTCCAGGTTGGCCTCGTTGTCGAAGGCGTACACCTCGAAGACGTAGCCGTGGTCCTTCTGGAACGGTCCGGTCGCCAGGTATTCGGCCTCCTCGCAGGTCAGCCAGGAGTTCCAGGGGGTGCGCCCGCCCGCGCAGTTGTTGAGCGTGCCGGCGAGGCTGACGTACTCCCTGACGCGGTCGCCGCCGGCGGTGAGCTCGATGGTGGTGGTGCCGCCGCGCGCGCCGGGGTCGTAGGTGAGGCGGGGCAGGGTGGGCACGGCGTACGGCTCCTCGAGGATGATCTCGTGGTTGCACACCAGCGCCCCGCCCCCGCCGCGCCCGGCGAACCAGGCCATGCCGTCGGGGTCGCTCGGAGTGGGCTGGCCGCTGTCCAGCAGCGTCACGCCCGCCTCGGCGACGACCTTGTACGAGAACCCGGAGGGCAGGCTGAGCAGCCCGGCCGGATCGGGGACCAGCGGGCCGTACCCGTGCAGGGCGCGGGTGGCGGCGCGGGCGGTGCCGGTCTCCGCGATGGCCTCGATGCTCCCCGCGAGAGCGATTCCCAGACCCCCTGCGGTGCTGTGACGGAGGAACGAACGACGGGACACCGGTGTTGACATGGGAGATCGCCTCCAGTAGCGAGAGGTGTTGCCAGTCGGCGGGTCAGCGCCGCCGCGCTCGCTCCATGTCTCGCACACAAACAACAGATGAATCCAGAATGAACGCCGAATTAAGCGATTTTCTGGGGTGGCGGATAGGGGTCCCCTACCGGCGTCCGGGGAGATAGGAGACGCGCCCCAACGGGTACGCGTACGTTCTCCCGCGAGAAAGGCCGGACACGCCCATGATCGGAAGGCTGATCGAGCTGGGCGGCTTCGGGATCGAGGCCGCCGTCGCGCTCACCCGCAACGGGCTGCTGGGACCGGTGCACCCCGCCGCCCTCGCCCGGGTGGTGGAGGCGTACCGGCATTTCCACGTGACCCCCGCCGCCGGGCTGGCCGTGGCGGCGGCCCGCTGGCCGGACCGCACCGCCGTGGTGGACGAGGACGGGACGCTGACGTTCGCCGAGCTCGACGCCCGGGCGGCGGCGCTGGCGGCGGGCCTGTACCGCCGGCTCGGCGTGCGCCCCGGCCGGACGGTGGCGGTCATGTGGCCCAACGACCGCGGGTTCGCCGAGGCGGTCGCGGCCGTGTCCCGGCTGGGCGCCGACCTGCTGCTGCTCAACACCGGGCTGGCGGGGCCGCGGCTGCGTGACGTGCTGCGGCGCGAGGGCGTGCACGCGCTCATCGCCGCCCCCGGCCTGCCGGCGGTCGACTTCGACGGCCCCCGGGCGGGCGACCTGGACTCGTTGGTGCGCGAAGGCGGGTCCGGGGCCGCTCCGGTGCCGCGGCGGCCCGGACGGCTGGTGCTGCTGACGTCCGGGACGACCGGCGTGCCCAAGGGCGCGCCCCGGCGGCTGTCCATGGCCGCGACGGCCGAGCCGTTCGTCTCGATGCTGGCCACCGTGCCCGTGCGCGGCGGGGAGCCGATACTCATCGCGCCGCCGCTGTTCCACGGGCTCGGGCTGCTCTGGTACGCCGTCGCGCTCGTGCTCGGGTGCCCGGTCGTGCTGATGCGCCGCTTCGACCCGGAGGCCGTCCTCGACGCGCTCGACCGGAACCGCGCCGGGGCGCTGGTGGCCGTGCCGGTGATGCTGAGACGCCTGCTGGCGCGCAAGCCCCGGCGGCTGCCGCACCTGCGGGTCGTGGTCTCCGGCGGGTCGGCGCTGCCGCCGGACCTGGCCGCCGCCTTCATGGACGCCTACGGCGACGTGCTCCACGACCTCTACGGCTCCACGGAGGCCGGCTGGGCCGCCCTGGCCACGCCCGCCGACCTGCGCGCCGCCCCCGGCACCGTCGGCCGCCCGCCGCGCGGGACCACCGTGCGGATCGAGGGCCCCGGCGGGCACGAGCAGCCGGCCGGGCAGGTGGGCCGGGTGCTCGTCGGCGGCGGGCTGACGTTCCGGGCGGACGGCCTCATGAGCACCGGCGACCTCGGGCACCGCGACGGGCGCGGGCTGCTGTTCATCGACGGGCGCGACGACGAGATGATCGTCTCCGGGGGCGAGAACGTCTTCCCGCAGGAGGTGGAGAACCTCCTGTCCGGCCTGCCGGGCGTGGCCGACGTGGCGGTGCTGGGGGTGCCCGACGAGGAGTACGGACAGCGGCTGGCGGCGTACGTGGTGGCCGAGGACGGCGTCACGCTGTCGGCCGACGAGCTCCGGCGGGCGGTGAAGGAGCAGCTGGCGGGCTTCAAGGTGCCGCGCGACGTCGCGTTCGTGCCGTCGGTGCCGCGCAACCAGACCGGCAAGGTGGACCGGGCCCGGCTCACGGGGAGCTGAGCCGGGCCTGCCGCCGGCGAAGCGCAGCCCCCGCTACCGGGCCGCGATGAGCGTCTCGATCGGCGGGTTCACCCGGGCGAAGCCCTCCTGGCTCCGGTACGGGTAGTAGGGATAGGCCGCCGTGACGGTGCTGGCGGCGTCGAGCCGGGCGACCTGGCCGGCGGTGAGGTTCCAGCCGACGGCGCCCAGGTTGTCGCGCAGCTGCTCCTCGTTGCGCGCGCCGACGATGACCGAGGCGACGGTCGGCCGCTGGAGCAGCCAGTTGAGCGCGATCTGCGGGACCGTCCTGCCGGTCTCGGCGGCGATCTCGTCGAGGGCGTCCATCACCGTGTAGAGGCGCTCGTCGGCCACGGGCGGGCCGAAGGCGGCGGTGCGGTGCAGCCGGCTGCCCTCGGGGAGCGGCACGCCGCGCCGGATCCGGCCGGTGAGGCGGCCCCAGCCGAGCGGGCTCCACACCAGCGCGCCGACGCCCTGGTCGCGGCCGAGGGGCATCAGCTCCCACTCGTAGTCGCGGCCGACCAGCGAGTAGTAGACCTGGTGGGCCACGTAGCGCGGGTAGCCGTACCGCTCGGCCGTCGCGAGCGACTTCATGAGCTGCCAGCCGGAGAAGTTGGACACGCCGACGTAGCGGAGCTTGCCCGCCCTGACCAGGTCGCCGAGGGTGGACAGCACCTCCTCGATCGGCGTGGCCGCGTCGAAGGCGTGCAACTGGAACAGGTCGATGTAGTCGGTGCCGAGCCGGCGCAGCGCGTCGTCCACCGCCTTGATCAGCCGCGGCCGGGAGGTGCCGGCCCCGTTCGGGCCGTCGGCCACGGGCAGCCCGGCCTTGGTCGAGATGAGCACCCTGTCGCGCCGCCCCTTGACGGCCTGGCCGAGCACCTCTTCCGAGGCGCCGTCGGAGTAGACGTCCGCGGTGTCGAACATCGTCACCCCCGCGTCGAGCGCCACGTCCACCAGCCGCCTGGCCTCCGCCACGTCGGTGTTGCCCCAGGCGCCGAACAGCTCGCCCTTCCCGCCGAAGGTCCCCGCGCCGAAGCTCAGTGCCGGGACCTGGAGGCCGGACGCGCCCAACTGCCGATATTCCATGATCTCATCCATCCTATTAACGGGTCAGATTTCCCGTTAGTAAGATAACACGCTAACGGCACATCTATTCCATTAGCGGGCTGCGGGCGATGAGATAGACCTGCGGGAAGCCCCGCCTGGCGTCCTCGCCAGGGGCGACCACCAGCCGGGCGACCTCGTCGAGCCCCAGGTCGAGCAGCAGCCCGGCCACCCGGCCGGCCGAATGCCGGTAGGCGCGGTAGGTCACGTGGTCGTACGCCTGCGCCGGCCCTTCCCGGCCGTCGCAGGCCGGAAAGCCGAGCAGCAGGTGGCCGCCGGGCGCGAGCACGCGGCGGAACTCCGCGAACGCCTCCGGGAGCAGCTCGGGCGGGGTGTGGATGATCGAGTGGTTGGCCAGCACCCCGGCCAGCGCGGCGTCCGCCACCTCGAGCGACTCCATCCGGCCCACCTCGAAGCGCAGGTCCGGATGTGCGGCCCGGGCCAGCGCGACCATCTCCGGCGACAGGTCCACCCCGAAGGCGCGCACGCCGAGGGAGTGCAGGTGGGCGGTGACGTGGCCGGGGCCGCACCCGACGTCCGCCACCGGCCCGCCGCCCGCGACCAGCGCCGCGAAGGCGGAGGTCATCGCGTGGTGCAGCGGGTTGTCGTGGTAGCGCGTGGGGATCGACGTACGCCGGTTCGAGTTTCCGGGGTCGGAGCTCGCGAGGTGTGGCGGCCGGCGGTGGCACCGAAGCGCTCCTTGACAGATGCCGACTTTACGATCAAATTAGGCAAGGCTTGCCTAACTAAAGCAATGCCATACCGGCTGGGCCACCAGGACATGACCCAGCCGGGACCGATCGCCCAGATCGGCACGGCCCGATTCCAGGAGTGAACCCATGAACCCCTTCGACGACCCCGACGGCGAGTTCCTCGTCCTGGCCAACGACGAGGACCAGCACTCCATCTGGCCCACCTTCGCCGCCGTGCCCGAGGGCTGGTCGGTGCGCTTCGGCCCCGACACCCGGGCCGCCTGCCTGGCCTACGTCGCCGCCACCTGGACGGACCTGCGCCCGCGCAGCGTGCGGCGGTGACGCCCGGCCCCACGGCGCTGATCCGGCCTCTCTTTGATCGTGCGGTGGGCGGCCTCGCCGGCCGTCCACCGCGCCACCCCCTCACGACGAGCAGCCCGTCATGGCACGAGGGCTCCTGCACAGCACCAGGACCAAGCCCCAGACGTCCGAACTGCTCATCCTGCGGGTCCTGCGCTTCGTCCCCATGGGGTACGACCAGTGGTTCCGCCTCTCCCTGCCCGTCTCCACGGAGGACTTGCCGTTCTCGATGATCGAGAATTGTCGTGGGCGGCCGTTAGTGTCCCGGCCATGACTGACGCGGTGGCGGTGTTCTCAGACGTCCTTCTGACGCTCGGGGGCCCGCGGTGACCCCCTGGGAGGAGACCCCGGCGAGGGCCGGGTCCGGCGAAGGCCCGCCGCCTCCGGCGGGAGGCGGGCGCGTGAACGCGTGGCAGGACCTGCTCAAGCTGGTCAAGGCCGGTGACGTGCCGGGCACGATCCGGTTCGCGACCGAGCTGGACGCGGCCGGCCGGAAGGCGGTCGCGGCCGAGCTGCCCGCTTACGTCACCCGCGAGTTCCGCGCCACGAGCTGGATGGAGTGGGCCGGCCAGGTAAGCCCGCTGCTGCTGGCGGGCACGGCCTGCCTGAGCGGCGCGGCGGCGGTGACGGCATGGCTGTTCAGGCGGGAGTTCCGGTGGGGGAGCCAGGGGGAGAGCGGGCGGATCCTTGAGCTGCTGCGCCGGCGCCCGGTGGCGTGGCAGGCCGACGTGGCCCGCCGCATCGCGGCACGGTCGCGGCTGCCGGAGCTGCGGCACTGGGTGGTGGCCGCGGAGCTCGTACGCGGGACGGGCATCGAGCCGCCGGACGACGACGCGTTCAAGGTCGGCTGGCTGCGGACCCTGCGCCCGTCGACGGCCGAGGGCGACCCGCTCTTCACCGCGTACGGCCGGCGCCTCTTCGAGATCGACGGCTTGTCCCAGACCGCCCTGTGGCAGGTGGTCGAGGTGGTCGTGCGCCTGGTCGAGAACGGCCTGCTCGACCGCGCGGCCGTCATCGACGGGCTGGTGGGGCGGCTGCTGCGCGACGGTCCCGGAGCGCGCGTCGAGCTCGCGGGCCTGCACGACCGGCTCGACCTCGACATCGACGAGTCGGCCGCCCGCGCCAGGGACTATGCCAGGCTCCTGCCCGCGGGTCCGGTCGCGGTGGCCGACCTGGCGCTGGCGCAGCTGCGGCGGCTGGAGGAGGCGGGCCGGCTGGAGGAGGAGCTGTTCGCCGAGGCGGTGGCGGCGCTGGCGTTCCGGCCGGAGAAGAAGCTGCTACGCACGGCCCTGTCCTGGGCCGGTGACGCGGTGCTGCGCGAGGCGGGCCGGGTGGACGCCGTGCTGGCGGCCGTGTCGATGATCTTCGCGCAGGACACGCCGGCGCTGCGGGAGCGGGCCGTGCGGCTGGCGGTCAAGCTGGCGCCGCAGGCGGGCCGGGCCGGTCGTGAGGCGGTAAGGCAGGCGGCGGCGGAGCTGGACGGGGAGCAGCGGGAGAAGGTCTCGGCGGCGTACGGCGGCGGCCTGGCCGAGGCGCGCACCCCCGTCGCGACGCCCCTGGCGGCCGTACGCGGCCCGTCCCTGCCGCCGCCCGTCACCTCGCCGCAGGAGCTGGCCCGCGAGCTCGCGGCCTTCGGCCGATCACCCGACGTGTACGCCTACGAACGCCTCCTGGCGGGCCTGGCGGAGTGGTCGCACCGCGCACCCGACGCACTTCGGGAAGCGCTGCGGCCGTGGTGGCACCCGTTCGACCCGCACACCTACGGCCACTACGGCAGCGAGATCCACGAGGGACTGCGCGAGGCCGTCAACCGCGCCTTCCTCGCCTTCGCCTCCCCCGAGCACAGCGGAACGCTGACGCGCGGGGCACACAAGCGCCGGCGGCCGGCGGCCCCGGGCGCGTTCGACCGCCTCTACTTACGGCGTGCCCTGGAGCTGGTGACCCCCTTCGAGACGGGAACCGGCTACCCGGTCCTGCTGGCCACGCCCACGTCGGGCACCGGCCACCTCGACCCGCCCGCACTCCTCGACCGCCTGGAACGTCAGGAGGCCGAAGGGGTCCCCGCCCTCCCCGCCGACCTGGCCCAGGCCCTGCTGCGGCTACCGCGCCACTTCTCGCCGTCGGAGATCGAGCGGGCCGGCCGGCTGACCTCGGGGGCAGGACGGGCGTGTGCGGCGTGGATGCGGGCTGGCGGGCTGACCGACCCTGACGTGACGGTGTCCGTACGCCGCCACCAGGGCTACGGCGGGTCGGTCTGGCACGACCTCCACGCCGAATTCACCCCGCCCACCATCCCGTCGGCCATCCCCTCCGCCGCCCCACCAACGGATGCGCCCACCACCGCCGCTGTGTCCGCCACAGTGGCCACCGCCCCCTATCCCGGCCCGTCGGCGGCGGCGCCCGCCTCGCCCGCCGGCCTGCACGAGGAGCTCCGCGACCTGTTCGAGGTGCGGTCGGGGCACACCTACACGCTGACCTGGTGGCCGCTCGTCATGCCCGCCCACCGGGAGGTCGTGGCGGCGCACCTGGCCTGCTACCTGCCGTCGTCGATGGACGCCAACGACCGGCAGACGCAGGCACTGGCGGCGCTGGCCCACGGCGACGGCCCGCTCGGCCCCGCGACGGCGTACGCCCTGGCGTGCGGCATGGGCCACGCGAACCCCGCCGAACGCGCCGCCGCCACCGACGCCTTCCTCACCCTGGCCGCCCGGGGCGAGGTGCCGGCACAGGCGCTGGGGGAGGCGGTGACGGACCTGGTCGAGTCCGAGTTCGTGAAGCTCAACCGCGTGCTGTCGGTCCTCGACGACGCCACGCAGGCGAGAGCGCAGGAGGCGGTGTGGGCGGTGGTCGTACGGGTGCTGCCGGGCTTGCTCCCCAAGGACGGGGAGCGGCCCCGGGCTGGAGTGGCTGACCTGCTGGCGACAGGGACGCGGGCGGCCAGGATCGCGGGGGTGCGGGTGGACGTGCCTGAGGTGGCGGCCGTGGCCGGGCGGAGGGGGTCGAGCCGGTTGGTGCTGGAGGCGCGGCGACTGATGCAGCTGATCGGCTCTCCTTAGAAATCTACTTTGTAAAGGTCTCGGCATGTCAGCAATCGTTTTATTTCAAGCGCTCAACCCGGCCGACGACTGGCGACCGGCACGGCACGCCTGCGCGCAATGAGGTGCAGTACCCGCCTTGCAGTCGGCCGGCGGCCGGATCGGTCGAGACCGGGTTCAGGGGCGGGCTTTGCGGTAGCAGTGGGGGCCGGGTTTGCGCTGTGGGTGAAGGCGTTCTGCCGTGGGCGATGGCGGGGTGTCCCGGCCGGTCGGAGAAGGGATGGTGGTGGCGGAAGGATCGGTCGGCAGGGAGGGCGGTGGCGTGACGATGGTCGCGCGAGTGCGGGGTCCCGGGGAGTGGCTGGCGGACGAGCTCCGGGGCAGCGACTCCTGGAAGGTGCGGCTCGACGAGGGGCAGCGGCGCGAGGTGCTGGCCGCCGTCCGCGCTACCGTCCGCGCTACCGTCCGGGCCGTCGTCCGGGCTGCTGGGGCGGCCGAGCCGGTGGCGGCGGGCGCCGGGGTGACGGGTTCCGCGGCGGCGGGCCCCGGGCGGGTTCGGGGGAGGGGCTCGCGTTGCCGACGCTGGGTCCGGTGCTGCGGCGCGTGCGTGCGGAGCTGGTGGGCGGGCGGGGGTTCGCGCTGGTGCAGGGGGTGCCGGTCGGGGAGATGAGCGAGCGGGAGCGCGAGGTCGCGGCGGTGGGGCTGGCCGCTCACGTGGGTGAGGTGGTGCCGCAGGGCGCCGGTCGGGAGCCGCTGATGCACGTGCGGGACACGGGTGCCGATCCGGCGGGGGCTCGGACGCGGAGTTTCGAGCACAGCGGGCGACTGGGCTTCCACAGCGATCCGTCGGATGTGGTGGCGCTGTTGTGCGTACGGCCCGCGAGGGCGGGGGGTTCGAGTGTCATCGTGAGTTCGGTGGCGGTGCACAACGAGATCGTGCGGCTGCGGCCGGATCTCGCGGAGGTGCTGTATCGGCCGTGGTGGCACGATCGGCGTACGGGTGACGGCCCGGACAGCTTCTACACGAAGCCGATCTGTGTGCGGCGGGCCGATGGTGGGGTGTCGATGTCGTACGGGCCGGATTATCTCCGTTCGGCACAGCGGGGTGCTGATGTGCCGCCGTTCACGGGCGAGCAGGCGGAGGTGATGGATCTGCTCGATCGGCTGACGCATGATGCGCGTTTCGCGCTGGCGATGGATTTGCGAGAGGGGGATATGCAGTTCCTCAACAACCATGTGGTGCTGCACGGTCGAACGGCTTACGAGGATTATCCGGAGCCGGGGCGGCGGCGTCATTTGTTCCGCCTTTGGCTGGCGACAGGGGGTGGGTGAACATGGATACAACGCCAGCCACCATTCATCCCAGATACGCACTGGTGAAAGCCGTGATAGTCGGCCACCAGCCGTTCGGTCTGATCATCCGCTCACCCTCGGGGGATCGAGGATTCGTGGACCGTTCGTACATCTCCGACACGCCGCTCGAACCCGATGCGTGGCCGGCCGAGGGGGAGCCGGTCCGAGGGGTGGTTCTCGGTTGGACACGGGACGGGCGGCTGCGGCTCGATATACGGAGGACGAGTGTGGAACTCGTCGAATCGCTCGTAACGTCAGCTGGAGTCTCTCCGGCTCCGGCGAGATCATGTCAACGGAGAGGGCGGGATACCCTGCCCGCGGTGTCTCGAACCACGCGACCGGAGGAGTCGATGCCGGGATGACGGCAGGGCGAGCGATGCCCACACAGGGCGACGTGCTCGGGTACTTCGACACGCTGTCGAACTGGGGACGGTGGGGCGACGACGACGAGCTCGGCACTCTCAACCACATCACCGACGACGTCCGGCTGGCGGCGGCGCGGGCCGTACGCCACGGCAGGAGCGTGTCGTGCGCATGGGAGGTTGCCGTACCGGCAGACATGGAGCGGTCGACGACGACGTGCCCGTGCGCCGCCGACATGCCGGGTGCCGAGAACATGCCGGCGCCCGGATTCCGCAACGACCGGCACTGGGGCTTTTCGACCGAGCGGCTCGGCATCACGTTCCACGGCAACACCCTCACCCACGTCGACTCGCCGTGCCACATCTTCTGGGACGGCACGATGTACAACGGGCGGTCGCACTCGTTGGTCGACGCCGAGACGGGATCGGCGTGGGGGGCCGTCACGGCGGCGGCGAACGGGATCATCACGCGTGGTGTCCTGCTGGACATCGCGAGGGTCCGCGATGTGCCGTGGTTGGAACCGGGGCAGGGTGTGTTTCCCGACGATCTCGAGGAGGCCGAGCGGCGCCAGGGTGTGCGGGTGCGATCCGGCGATGCGGTACTCCTGCGGACCGGCCATGGCCGCGCCCGGCACGAGACCGGTGCGGCCGGCGGTTTCAGGCAGGCCGGCTGGCACGCGTCCTGCCTGCCGTGGCTGCACGAACGGGAGGTCGCGCTGATCGGCGCCGACAGCCCTCAGGACGTTCTGCCGTCGGGGTACGAGGACGTGTTGATGCCGGTTCACGCCGTGAGCCTCGTCGCGATGGGTCTGTGGATGCTCGACAACTGCGACCTGGAGGCGTGCGCGACGACGGCTGCCGAGCTCGGCCAGTGGGACTTCCAGCTCGCCGTCGCGCCGGTCCGCTTCGCCGGTACGTCCGGCAGCCCGGTCAACCCGATCGCCACATTCTGACCGCGGTTCACGAGGAGGTGCGAGGCCATGAAGGACCTGGCCCGCACCCGGAACGCGGTCGCGGCCGGTGAGGACACGCCGGGCTGTCGGGAACCAGGCGGCACGAGCGCCTCAAGGCGGGGCGCTGCAGCGCGCGACAGCTGCCGGCCGGACTGACGAACAATGCGGCGTTGCGGACCAGGCGTGTCAGGCGCGAGATCCAGGGCGACGATCCGGCGTCTCCGCCATCGCGGGACCTTCGGGCCGAGACTGACCAGCGTGTCACGGAGTGAGCACTCACTCCACCATTGACGGAGTGAGTGCTCACTCCGTACGCTGAGCCGCATGACGAACACACCCGCGCCGGATCCGCGCGCCCCGCACGAACCTCCCACCGCGGCGCGAGACGACAGCGCCGCGATCACGGGCCACGAGCTCCTGCCGGACCGGCGCCGCCGCCTGATCGCCACCGCCGCCCTCGGTTGCGCCTTCCTCGGCATGCTGGACGGCACCGTGACCGGCACCGCGATGCCCAAGATCGTCGCCCAGCTCGGCGGCACTGACACCTGGTATGTCTGGGTGGTCACCGCCTACCTGCTGACCTCCACCGTCACCGTCCCGCTCTACGGCCGTTTCTCCGACCTGCACGGCCGCCGCGGGCCCATGCTCATCGGCCTGGGTGTGTTCCTGGCCGGATCGCTGGCCTGCGGCGCGGCCCCGTCCATCACGCTGCTGGTCGCCGCCCGCGCCCTGCAGGGCCTGGGCGCCGGCGCGCTGCTCACGGTGGGCATGTCGGTGGTGCGCGACCTGTATCCGCCCAGCCGCATGGCCGGCATGGTACGCATGCAGAGCATCATGGCGGTCATGCTCGTCGCCGGCATGATCGGCGGCCCCCTGGTGGGTGGCGTGCTCGCCGACCACGCGGGCTGGCGCTGGGCGTTCCTGCTCAACCTGCCCCTCGGCCTGGTGGCCGCGGCCGTCCTGGCCGCCCTGCTGCCCCGCGTCCGTCCCGCTGCCACCGCCGCCGTCCGCCTGGACCTGGCGGGCATCGCGCTGCTCACCGCCGGGCTCTCGCTCGTGCTGCTGGGGCTCACCCTCAAGGGGTACGGTGAGCACGGCCGGCTCCGGGACTGGAGCGACCCGATGGTGGGCGGGCCCCTCCTGGCGGGGATCGTGCTGCTGGCCGCCCTGGTCGCCGTCGAGCGGCAGGCCGCCGTGCCGATCGTGCCGCTACGCCTGTTCGGCCACCGCGCCTATGCCGCGATCGCCGCGGCCGGGTTCTTCTTCCAGGCCGCCGGCCTGCCCGCCGGCATCTTCCTGGCCCTCTACTTCCAGCAGGTACGCGGCCACACCGCCACCGCCTCCGGCCTGCTCCTGCTGCCGATGCTGGCCGGCATGGTCATCAGCAACCGGCTCACCGCGGCGCTGATCATGCGTACCGGGCGGCCCAGGCCCGCGCTCCTGCTCGGCGCCACGCTCCTGACCGCCGGCAGCATCCCCTTCCTCACTCTCGACGCGGCCACCCCGATCCCGCTGATCGCCTGCTGCCTGCTGCTCATCGGCCTGGGCGCCGGACCTGCTATGGGCGGGGCCGGCATCGTCGCCCAGAACAGCGTCCCCCGCACCGACATCGGCACCGCCACCGCCGGGTCCATGCTCACCAAGCAGATCGGCGGCGCGGTCAGCCTCGCCTGCGGCCAGTCCCTGCTCGCCCACCACCTGGCCGGCGCGGCGACGGCCGCGGGCGTCGCCCGGGGGGTCGGCGTCACCCTGGGCTGGGTCGGGAGCGTGGGCGGGCTGCTGGCCCTGGTCGCGATCGTCCTGATGCCGGACCTGCGCGTCGCCGGTCCCGGGCCGGCCGCGGGGAAGCCGACGGCCGCCGCCGCGCAGGGGTGATCCAGGTGCGGGCCGTACGGAACTGCCGGGCCGGGGGTGATCCGGGTCCGGGGCGTACGGAACCGGCGGGGCCGGGCTCAGCCGCGGTCCCAGATCCGCCCCGTGGCCCAGGCGTACTCCCAGGCCTGGATGTCCGGCGGCTCGATGCCGAAGCCCGTCAGGATGGCGCAGACCTGCTCGCGATGGTGGTTGGCATGATTGAGGGCCTGGGCCAGGAAGATGCCGGCGCGGACCGCACGCGTTCCCTCGTCGACGACGACCACGCCCTCCACGTCGATCGGCTTGGCCAGCACCTCCTCCCAGACCCGCTCGACCTCCGACGCCCGGGCCGACAGGAGCGGCAGATCGGCCTGCTCCTCGCCGTCCACCCAGGAAAGCTCGATTCCGGCCAGGCGCTGCGCGTAACTTCCGTCCGCGTCGACGATGTGCTGAAGAGTCGCCAGGATGCCGCCGAAAGTGCCGACCCCGCGCACCTCCAGTCGCTCCGCGGAGAAACCCTGATCCCGGCAGAACTCGATGAGCCTCTTCGTCGCCCAGTTGTTGTGACGGATCGCATCGAGCAGGATCTCATTCATGGCCTTTTCCTCCGTCTGGACGCGTAGTCATGATCCTGCGTGGGCACCACTGCCGACGCAACGCATTTACCGCCAGGTGCCTTCACAACGAGATCGAGGAGCGACGAAATGACTATCTGGAGTGGTGAACAGGCACGCGCGTTACGGCCCTGGCTGATCCTTTCGCTCGGCCTGGCCGGCCTGTCGACGATCGTCCTGTTCGCCACCCCGATATACGCGTCGCTGAACGAGGAGGGCGAGAGCTCGGAATATGCCGCCGGCGTCGTCGGCATGCGGGCGCTCTACTTCCTGCTCCCCGTGCTGATCGCGGCGATTCCCCTGGCCTTCGGCCGGATTCTGCCCCGGACGACGTCGATCGCCGCGGCAATGGCCCTGTTCGCCTGGTGCTTCGTCTCGCTGGCGTCCGTAGGGATGTTCTTCCTGCCGTCGGCCGCGTGCATGCTCGTGGCGGCGATTCTCGCGGTCCGGTAGTCCGTCCCGCAGGGGTCACCTGCCCGAGCGGCGCAGGTCGCGGTGGGCGGCGAGCAGGACGAGCGGCGGGAGCGCCAGCGCGGCCGGCCAGCCCCGGTGGACGGCGTCCCAGGTCTTCTCGCGGGCAATGCCGGCCACGGCGACAGGTCACCGGTAAGGAACAGCGAGCCCGCCGGCAGCACGCCCAGCAACGCGCTCGCGGCCAGCGCGGTCTGCCGCCCGCCGACGCGCCGTACCGCGGCTGCCGCCCCGGCGAGTCCCGCCAGCACGCACACCGCGGCCTCCAGCGCGGTGTCGGCCAGCGGCAGCGAAGCCGACGCTCAGCGCGAGGGAGGGCAGCAGCCATCCGGCGCCGCGTCCGGGCGGGCCCGGCAGCCACGGGCTCGCGGCGGCGGTCAGGACGACGGCGGTGGCCAGCACCGCGCCCGCCCGCAGGAGCAGCAGCCGCGGCCCGGCCATCGGGGTGGCGGCCTGCGTCTCGTGGACGGGATCGACGTGCCGTCCGTACGCCGGCGCGATCCCGGCCAGCGGCAGCACCGGCGCCGCGACCAGGAACGCGAGCAGGTACGACGCCCCGACGTCCCGCGCCGCCTGCCCCACCGCCACCGCGCAGGCCAGCACCACCACGACCGCCACCACCCAGGCCCGGCTGAGCGCCGGCGTGGCGACCAGCAGCCGCGCCAGGTGCCCGGGAACTCCGGCCCGGCTCAGCAGCCGCTCGACCGGCCCCGGCGCGGCCGGTCCACCTCCTCCTCCAGCCGCTCCCAGCCCGCCGCCGGCCATTCCTCCTCGTACGGCACCGCCGCCCGGCACCGCGCGCACCGGGTGAGGTGCGCCTCGACGGACATGACCACGGCCGGTTCGAGCCGCCCGGTGAGGTAACGGTCCATGAGGTCGCCGGGCACGTGCCAGTCCTCGCGGTTCATGCCAGGTCCTCCCTGAGCCGGGCCTTGGCCCCGCATGACGCGGGTCTTGACGGTGCCCTCCGGCACGCCGAGCAGGTGCGCGGCCTCCCTGGTGGTCAGCCCGTCCAGGACGGTGGCCTGCAGCGCCGCGCGCAGGTCGGGCGACAGGCGGGCGAGCGCCGTGCCGAGGTCGCCGTGCTCCACGCCGAGCAGCACGACGTCCTCCCCGGACGCGGCGAGCCCTCGCTCCTCGTCCGGGGCTCGGCCGTCGCCGATCCACCGGTGGCCGGGACCGCGCAGCACCGACACCAGCCGGCGGATGGCGATGGTCCAGATCCACGCGGCGACCTCGCCCTGGCCGCCTGGTAGCGCTTGGCGTCGCGCCAGACGGCGAGGAAGGTGTCCTGGATGGCGTCGTCCACCGCGTCCGGTCGGCGCAGCGGCGGGCCAGGCGGGCCCGCAGCCACGGCGCCTGCCGGCGGTGCAGGATTCGCAGCGCCTCCACCTTGCCGGCCGCGATGGCGGCGACGAGTTCGGCGTCGTCGCTGTCGGGACCGAACGGGGCGCGTCCCGGTTTCTGCTGAAAAAGCGGCGCTAATCAGGTCTATCGCCGGACCGGCCGCTTTCGGTGCCCTCACTCCGCGATCTTGTGCCGGGCATCTCGCCGGGAGTGCTAGGCTGCTGGACGTTTGGCGTTGGAGTTCCGGATGAGAGGGAGGTGAGGTTCGATGACCGCGGTGAAGACCGCTGCCGTGTGCAGCGCCCGGACATTCCTCACGTCCCGGGCCCCGGTCTGACCCACTTCTTCCCCTCGCCGCAGCCGCTGTCCGGCTGACGAGGCGGGGGTGATGCCTGCGTCTCGTCGGGGCCCCTTCCCGCAAGGTGTCTCACGTTGCCCAACCTCTTCACGGATCCGTCCGACGCCGGCCTGTCCCGGTACGGATGGACGACCTCACTCGACCACGCCTTCGCCGCGCACCGCGAGGCCGGCCTCGTACCGGCCCGGATCGCCCGGGTGGACCGCGGCCTGTGCGACGCGGTCACCGGGTCCGGCCCGGTCCGGGCCGACCTCACGGCCCTGCACTCGCCTGACCCGCTGCTGGCGCCCTGCACCGGCGACTGGGCCGCGCTGCGCCCCGGCCGCGAGCCACGCCTGCTGGCCCTGCTGCCCCGGCACAGCGCGATCGTGCGATCGTCGGCGTCACGCACCTCCCACGGGCAGGTGCTGGCCGCCAACGTCGACACCGTCGCCATCGCCGTCTCCCTGGCCGCCCCGCTGGACGCGGCCCGGCTGGAGCGGGACTGCCGCTTCGGCGACTGCGCCCACGGCACCGAACCGGGGTGCGCCGTCCGCGCGGCCATCCGGGCGGGCGAGCTGACCGAGCGCCGCCTGGACAGCTACCGCAAGCTGCAACGCGAGAACGCGTGGGCGGCCTCGCGCACCGACGCGCGGCTGCGCGGCGACCGCGTCAACCGGCAGAAGGCCATCACCAGCCATCTGCGCGCCACCTACAGGTTCCGGGACCGGCAGTCGTGACCGGCCACCTCCCACAGAAACGGACTTCACCGATGACCACGTCCTGGATCACCCGCCCCGAGACCGCCGCCGACCTCACCGGGATCCGCGAGGTCAACCTGGCCGCCTTCCCCACCTCCCACGAGGCCGACCTGGTCGAGGCCCTGCGCGCCGACGAGCAGGCGTGGATCCCCGGCCTGTCCTGGGTCAGCGAGGCACCCGACGGCTCCGTCGCCGGATTCGCGCTGCTGACCCGCTGCCACGTCGACGGCTCCCCGGCGCTCACCCTGGGCCCGTGCGCCGTACTCCCCGGGCACCAGCGGCGCGGCGCCGGCTCGGCCGCCATCCGCGCCGCCCTCGACGCCGCCCGGCAGCAGGGGGAGAACCTCGTGCTCGTGCTCGGCCACGCCGAGTACTACCCCCGCTTCGGCTTCGTCCCGGCCTCGCGCCACGCCATCCGGCCGCCCTTCGACGTCGAGGACAAGTACATGATGGCGCTCGTCTTCGACCCGGCCCGGCCCGTGCCGTCCGGCACCATCCGCTACCCGGCCGCGTTCGGCGTCTGACCCGGCCGCTCCTGGGCCGCTCCTGGCCCGCCGCCCCGCTCAGAGGCGGCGGGCCCAGGAGCCGGCGACGTCGGCCGGCTCGCCGAGCGCGGCCTCGACACGCTCCCGCGCACGCTCACGTCGTGATCGCCTTGGACTCCATGTCGGCGATCGTCCATTCCTCCACCTCGTCGAGGTGGACGGCGGCGGCCCGCTGGGCGCCGTCGGCGTCGCGGGCGGCCATGGCGTCGAGGATCTCCAGGTGGCGCCGGGTGGAGCCGGCGATGCGGTGCGGGCCGGTGGCGCCCAGCACGCGCAGCCACTGCACGAACGGCTCGGTGGAGGAGCGGGCCTTGATCAGGCGCGCGTTGCCGGTCGCGGCCACGATCTCGTTGTGCAGGCGGCTGTCGCTGGCGAAGAACGGCTCGTAGTCGCCCCGCTCGGCCTGGCGGAGCGCCTCGACCGCCTCGCCGCGCAGGTCGGCGATCCTCTCCAGCGACATCGAGGCGGCCGCGATCCCGGTCGCGACCCACTCGATGCCCTTGCGGAGCTGGCAGACCTCGCGCACGTCGGTGACGCCCGGCCGGGCCACGAAGGTGCCCGAGCGGGGGCGGGTCACGATGAGCTGGTCGTGCTCGAGACGGGCCAGCGCCTCGCGTACGGGAGTGCGCGAGACGCCGAACTCCGTCGCGACCGCCTGCGGATCGAGCCGGACCCCTGGCGCGTACGTCCCACCGGTGATCCGGTCGCACAGGATCCGGTAGAGCTGGTCCGCGATCGAATCCACGACCAGCGACGAGCCCTTCGACAGAGGCGGCACTATGTCTCCCCTTCGGCGGATGTGTACGGCTAAGCGATCAGATTAGCCGCGCGCAGCGCCGTGGCGATGCGCGCGCGTTCGGCGGGACTCGCGGGCGCGAAGGGCTTGCGCGGCCGCCCGCCGTCGCGCCCCCTGCAGCTGGAGGGCGGCCTTGAGCGTGGCCGGCAGGTTGGGGCCGTCGATGGCCCGCCACACGGTGAGGATCCGCTCGTGCAGCTCGACCGCGACCCGGAGACGGGCTGGGCGGCCGGGACCGCCGCCGGGCCGGCCGCCATCCAGCGGGTGGGGGAGGCCGAGGTCGGCGACCGTACGCTGGTGGACGCCCTGGCTCCCGCGGTGGCCGAGCTGGAACGCGGCGCGGCTTCGGCGGCGGCGGCACGGGCCGCCTCCGAGGGGGCGCGCGGCACGGCCGACCTCCGCGCCCGCCGCGGCCGCGCCGGCTACGTCGGGGACCGGGCCCGCGGCCTGCCCGACCCCGGCGCGATGGGGCGTGGCACTCCTGTTCCGGGCCCTGGCCTCGGTGCAGAACCCCGAGGGAGGCACCTCCCGGGGACGCGCTGAGCAGCCGGGTTGCTCCGCGCAGTCCCCCGGGAGCCGTACCGGATCCGAACGCGCCGGACGCGCCGGACGCGGACCCCTGGTGAGGTCGGAGCCGTCACCGCCTTCGACGGGGCCCGGGGCGCTGAGGGAGCGAGGTGGCCGGTGGGGCGCGCCCGGCAGGTGGCGGCGGGCCGCCGTGGGTGGGGCGGGGAGCGTGGGGTCAGGGCTCCGCGTGCCGGTCGATGCCGAGCGTGGCGATGAGGTCTTCGTGGAGCTCGAACCAGACACGATGGCAGGAGTCGACGTCGGTGCGGTCGACCCAGGCGCCCTCCCCGGCTCGGGCGCGCGCCAGGGCTGTGGT
Organism: Nonomuraea sp. MTCD27; assembly: GCF_041950495.1. Classification (NCBI taxonomy): domain Bacteria; kingdom Bacillati; phylum Actinomycetota; class Actinomycetes; order Streptosporangiales; family Streptosporangiaceae; genus Nonomuraea; species Nonomuraea sp. MTCD27. Next base: position 327,089 of record NZ_JBGNUW010000007.1, read on the forward strand.
GAAGCGGGTGTCGTATCCGCGGAACCGGGTCAGGACGTTCCCGAGCCGCTCTGCGAGTGGCGTGAGCTCGCGGTCGATGGCGGCGAGCTCGTCGAGGATCCGGGCGTCCCACGCGGGATCGGAGTGGTCGTTGACGGCGAGCCGATCCCCGGCGGTGGGCCGGAGCTGCCAGTCGGTGCAGGCGCGGAGCAGGAGGGCGTTGAGCGGGAGGAACTCGCGGTAGATGCCACGGACCTCCTCGGCACCGCCGACGCGGGCGAGCTCGGCCGCGAGCCGGCGCTCGTTCTCGGCCCGGCCCGATTCGGTCAGTGACCAGCCTCCGGTGCCGGCGAAGGCGGTGTGCTCGACCCAGCCGCGCGCCTGGCCGTCGCGCAGCGCCTGTTTCGTCTCGGTCTCGTCGAGCCCGTACCGATGAGCGATCGCCGGGGTGTCCGCGTACCCGGAGATGCGCACGGCGTGCAGGACCAGGAGGCCGGAGGAGGATTCCCGCGTCACGAGCCGGCGTCCTGCCGTGCTGCCAGGCGGTGGTAGTGCTGCTGGCACGCCTGCGGGGAGTTGAACCCCATCGCGTGCGCCATCTGCGCCCAGGTGAGCCCTGCGCTCCGGGCCGTGAACAGCAGGGCGGATTCGAGTCCTTCGACCTCGGCGCGGGCGGCGGGCAGGAGGGCGAGCGCGCGCAAGATGTCCTCCGGGGCCAGGTCGGCGTGGCGCCAGACGGCGAACTGCACGAGGTCGACCGCTGATGGCGGGACGGGCGGGGGCCGCCACGGGCGGGCTTCGAGCGCGTCCGCGCCCAGGGTCAGGAGGTGCTCGCGCGCGTCCTGCTCACGTTGGGCCTGGACGTGGTCGGCGTGCACGTGATCGATGTCCGGGTTGCGTGCCATGCGGCTCATGATGCACAATCAACAAAATGTTGTCAACAAACTATTGAAAAGGCGGGAGCCGGTGATCGTACCCTTGGCGCAGGCTGCCGCCGATACGTGCGGGGGCAAGGCCGGCGCGCTCGGCGCGTTGCTCCGCGCGGGTCTGCCGGTGCCCGACGGCTTCGTCGTCCCGTTCGCCGCTCACCTCGCCGCGGTCCGCGACCTGGACCTCGGGCGGTTCGCCGGCGAGCCGGACGATCCTGAGGCGACGCGGCAGGCGATCGAGGCCCTCCCGGTCCACGCCGCCCTGCTCGGCGCGCTGGAACGCGCACTCCGCGAGCTCGGCGATCCGCCCGTGGCGGTGAGGTCGTCGGCGGCGGACGAGGACACCGGCCTGGCATCGGCGGCCGGTCAGCACGAGAGCTTCCTCGCCGTGCACGGGGCCGGCGAGGTCGCCGAGGCCGTACGTGCCTGCTGGGCCTCGCTGTTCTCCCCCCGTGCCGTCGGCTACCGTGGCGCCTCCGGCCGCGACGGTCGGCCGTTCGGCGATCTCGCGATGGCCGTCATCGTCCAGCGCCATCTGGACGCCGAGGCGTCCGGGGTCATGTTCACCCCCGCGGACCCGAACGGCGCGACCGAGATCGAGGCGTCCTGGGGCCTCGGCCCCAGCATCGTCGGGGGCACGGTCACTCCTGACGCCTACCGGGTCGCCGAGGACGGGTCGGTCACACGCACCATCGCCGACAAACGGACCCGCCTTGACCGGCGCGGCAGGCGACTCGTCACGCGCGACGTGTCCACCCTCGCTCGGCGCCGGCCGACGATCGACGACGCGACCGCCACGCAGCTCGCCAAGCTGGGTGAAGAGATCGCCGCCGTGTTCGGTGGACCGCAGGACATCGAGTGGGCGATCGCCGACGGCCGTACCTGGGTCCTGCAAGCACGGCCGGTCACCGCCGCGCTCCCACCGTCGGCATCGCCCGTCGGCGTCCCGGGCACCTCGGCCGCCGCCCTCACCGGAACGCCGGGCAGCCGCGGGACCGTGACCGGCACCGCGAGGATTGTCCGCGGTCCCGGCGACTTCGCGCGCGTGCGCCCGGGCGACATCCTGGTGTGCCCCTTCACCGATCCCGCCTGGACGCCGCTGCTGCGCATCGCCGCCGGCGTCGTCACCGAAACCGGAGGCGTGCTCTCCCACGCCGCGATCGTCGCCCGGGAGCACGCCATCCCCGCCGTCCTCGGTGTCCCGAACGCGACGGACCGGCTCCACGACGGCACCGTCATCACCGTCGACGGCACCACCGGCACCGTCACGGCGGCGAACGCGTGACCGGCCGCCCCGCCGCCTCGGTCGCGTCAGGCCAGGCGCCGACCCCACACCCACGGATCGAAAGGAGAGGGGAGGCGGGCCCGCCCGGCCACCGCGTCCCTCGCTGCTCATGGCAACTCGACACCTCTACCTGGCACGCCACGGCGCGGCCGACGCGTTCGGGGAACTCACCGACATCGGCCACCGGCAGGCGAGCCTGCTGGGCGAACGGCTCGCCGGCGTGCCGGTCGACGCCGTGTGGCACTCTCCGCTGCCCCGCGCCGTGGCCAGCGCCCACGAACTCGCCCGGCATCTGCCGGACGTGCCCGTGATGGAGGCCGCCGAACTCGTCGACCACGTGCCGTACGTCCCCGGTGCGGCCGAGACACCCCCGTCCTGGGCCGGCTTCTTCGACGGCTACGACGCCGCCGAGGCGGCCTCGGGCCAGAGGCTTGCCGAGGCCCTGGTCACCCGGTTCGCCAGAATCCCGGACCGGACCTCGAACGGGACCCCGCCCGACACGCACGAGATCCTGGTGACGCACGCCTACCCGATCGCGTGGCTGGTGCGGCACGCGCTGGACGCGCCGCCGTCCCGGTGGCTCGGGCTGAACAGCGCCAACACCGCGCTGACGGTCATCGAGTACCGCAACGGCCTGCCGCCCACGATCGTGATGTTCAACGACATGAGCCACCTCCCGCCCGGCCTGCGCTGGACCGGGTTCCCGGCAGTCATGAGGCCGTGAGGTGGCATCGCCGGGTCGTGACAAGGACTTCGCCTGGTCAGGCCGGATGTTCGACCGCGTACGTGGACTGCACGACCCCGGCCCCGAACACCTTGGTCGACAGATGGGTGAGCGGGACATCCCGGCCGGCCGGGCCGAACAGCGGCAGCCCCGTGCCGATCAGCACCGGCACCGTGGTGAGCGTGATCTCGTCGATCAGTCCCGCGCGCAGGAAGGTGCGGACGACCTGCCCGCCGTCGACGTACACGCTCTTGGTCCCGCGTTCGGCCAGCCCGCGCACGAGCGTGTCGAGGTCGCGGTAGACGGTGACGCGCGGGTCGGCGCCGGCCTCCAGGGTGGTGCTCAGGACGGCGGTGTGCCGGCCCTCGTGCGGCCACGGGTCGTAGGTGAGACCTGGCTCGTACGTGCCGCGCCCCATGACGACGGCGTCGATGCCGCTGATGAACTCGTCGTAGCCCAGGTCGTCCCCGGCGGCCTCGCCCCTGCTGGTCAGCCAGCCGAGGTCGCCGTCCTCGCGGGCGATGAACCCGTCCAGGCTGATGCCGATGAACACCGCTGACTTGAACGGCCGGTCTGCGTACATGCGCACTCCCCATTTATAAATGAGTCTTCGTTTACAAACGTAGCGAGACCCGCCCGGGTTTGTAAACCGGCGTTCAAGAACGCGGGGAGCGGTGCGTGGATTCTGTCGGCGGCGGCGGCCATGATGGGGGCCATGGCCTCATGGCAAGAGTTCGATCGGCAGGCGCCGGAGCTGGCCCGGGTCGCGCGGCGGCTGATGGACGCCTACAGGCACAAGGTCCTGGCGACCTTGCGCAAGGACGGCTCGCCGCGGGTGAGCGGGGTCGAGACGAGCTTCAAGGACGGCGAGCTGTGGACCGGGTCGATGTCGCAGGCGGTCAAGGCGGCCGACCTGCTGCGGGATCCGCGGATGGCGATCCACGTGACCTCCCGCGCTCCCGAAGGGGAGGATCCGTCCACCTGGGAGGGCGACCTGAAGCTGGCCGGGCGGGCGGTGGAGATCACCGATGCGGCGGTGCTGGCGTCGTACGGGATGCCCGGTCCGGGCTCGCACCTGTTCCGGATCGAGCTGACCGAGGTGGCGTGGACCAGGGTGGAGGGCGACGAGATCGTCATCGACGGCTGGCGCGAGGGGGTGGGGGTGCGGCAGTTCCGCCGCAAGTGATCTACAACGTAAAGGCGCCGGCCGGTGTGCAACAGCCTCCCGCGACGCCTCACAATCCCGCCGACGGTCGCGGGTCGCCGTTCGGGACAGCCTGGGACGAGGAGGCGGGTGTCGTCCGCCTGCTCGACCGGCCCGGAAGCGACCGGCCCGGTGCGGGGTCAGTGGACGGAGAAGCCGCCGTCGACGAAGAGCATCTGGCCGGTGACGAACGCGGAGGCGTCGCCTGCCAGGAACACGGCGGCGCCCGCGAAGTCCTGCGGGAGGCCGTTGCGGCCGATCATGTGGCGGGCGGCGAGGGCTTCGACGCGGCCGGGGATGGCCTTGGTGGGCTCGGTGAGCGGAGTCAGCACGAAGCCGGGGATGATCGTGTTGACGCACACGCCGTCGGCCGACCAGGCCTCGGCCTGGGAGCGGGTCAGGCCGGCGAGGGCGGCCTTGGCGGCACCGTAGACGCCGCTGTTGCCGAAGGCGCTGATGGACTGCTGGGAGCCGATGTTGATGATGCGTCCCCAGCCGCGACCGGCCATCTTCGGCCCATAGTGCTGGCCGAGCAGGTAGGGGGCGGTGAGGTTGACGGCGAGGGTGCGTTCGTAGTCGTCGGGGGTGAGGTCGGCCATTGGCTTGCGGATGTTGTTGCCGGCGTCGTTGACCAGGATGTCGATGTCGCCGGTGGTGTCGCAGACGCGCTGGACGTCGTCGCGGTCACCGAGGTCGGCGCTGATCCAGGAGGCGGTGACGCCGTGCCCGCGCAGCCGGGTGGCGGCCTGCTCCAGCTCGGCCGGCCGGCGGGCGACCAGCACGACCTCGGCCCCGGCGCGCCCGACGGCCTCGGCGATGGCGTACCCGATTCCGGAGCTGCCGCCGGTCACCAGCGCGCGCCGGCCGTGGAGGGAGAACAGCTCCCGCAGATAGTCCGACATGGACGGTCAAGCTAGCAGCCGCGCGGCCACCTGGGGGCCTGGGGGCCCGGGGTTCGGTTCCGGGCAGGTTGGCGCGCCGGCACGGATGGTCACGGCGCGGAGGGTGCGGGAGGCGGGCCGGTCCTGTGGCAGCTGACCTGGTCGCGAGAGGGGAGGGTTTGCGCGCGGGCGGGCGCGGGGATAGGCTCGAACACTGCAAATCGACAGCCGGGCCTTCACAAGACTCCCGATAGGAGTATACCACGGAATGACTAACCGTCAAGATGGTCTCGCGCAAGCCCTTGACAGCGAGCAGCGTGCTGTGACCTGGCTCTACGGCAGGCTCGACGTCGCCAGGGAGCGGGCGCGGGAGACGCTGCGTACGGTCTACGCCAGGGGCGGGTCCTCGGGAACGACGCGGCAGGCGATGGTCGAGCGCGAGGTGCTGGCCTCGGAGCAGGCGCGGCGGCTGGCGCAGCTCAACGCGGTCGAGCGGGGCCTGTGTTTCGGCCGGATCGACGACGCCTCGGGGGAGGGCACCTACATCGGCCGGATCGGGCTGCGTGACGAGGGGCACGAGTCGGTGCTGATCGACTGGCGGGCGCCGGCGGCGCGGCCGTTCTACGTGGCCACGGCCACCGATCCGGGCGGCCTGGTGCGGCGCCGGCATCTGCATCTGAAGGACCGTCAGGTGGTGGGCATCGACGACGAGGTGTTCGACCTGGAGGGGATGAGCGAGGGGGACCGGCGCACGCTGGTGGGCGAGGCGGCGCTGCTGGCGGCGTTGCGGCGGGGCCGTACGGGGCGGATGGGCGACGTGGTGGCCACCATCCAGACCGAGCAGGACCGGGTGATCCGCTCCTCGCTGCAGGGGGCGCTGGTGGTGCAGGGCGGGCCGGGCACCGGCAAGACGGTGGCGGCGCTGCACCGGGCGGCGTACCTGCTCTACACCCACCGCGACACGCTCGAGCGGCGCGGGGTGCTGGTGGTGGGCCCCAACCCGATGTTCCTGCGGTACATCGGGCAGGTGCTGCCGGCGCTGGGTGAGACGCAGGTGGTGATGACCACGGTCGGTGAGATGTTCCCGGGGGTGCGGGCGGTCGCGGCCGACCGGCCGGCGACGGCGGTGGTCAAGGGCGACGTGCGGATGGCCGAGGTGGTGGCCGGGGCGCTGGCGCTGCGCCAGCGGGTGCCGGAGGGCGAGCTGGTGGTGGAGCTGGACGGGCTGCGGCTGCGGGTGCCGCACGAGACGTGCGCGCGGCTGCGTGAGCGGGCGCGGGCGGTGCGGCTGCCGCACAACATGGCCCGCAAGCTGTACGTCACCGAGATGCTCAAGGAGCTGGCCAGGGCGGAGGCGCGGGCGCTGGAGGAGTCGCTGCACATCGAGGAGCTGGACGTCGACGAGCCGGAGCTGACCGAGCCGCTCGATCTGGAGGGCGATCTGGACGAGCTGGACCTGGAGCTGGCCTCGGGCCGGTTGTGGGGCGAGCCGGAGGTACGGCGGGCGGTGGACGGGCTGTGGCCGGAGCTGACGCCGCAGCGGCTGGTGTCGGAGCTGCTGTCCTCGCCGGAGACGTTGTGGTCGGTGGCGCCGCCGGGGCTGGACTGGCAGGAGCTGGTGCGCCCGGCCGGCGCCGAGTGGACGGACGGGGACGTGCCGCTGCTGGACGAGGCGGCCGAGCTGCTGGGTGAGGACGACTCCGCGCGGCGGGTGCGGGCCAGGCTGTCCGGGGAGGAGCAGGCCGAGCAGGAGTTGTACGCGCGGGAGGTGCTGGTGACGACGGGCGTGGCCGAGGCGGGCGTCTTCGACCGGGCCGACGTGCTGGCCGAGCGGCATGCCGACGACGGCGTGGGCCTGACCACGGCCGACCGGGCGGTGGCGGATCGTACGTGGGCCTATGGTCACGTGATCGTGGACGAGGCGCAGGAGTTGTCGCCGATGGCCTGGCGGATGATCATGCGGCGGGTGCCGGCCAAGTCGCTGACCGTGGTGGGCGACCTGGCGCAGACGGGGTCGGCGGCGGGCGCGCGTACGTGGGGCGAGGTGCTCGACCCGCATCTGGCGGGCCGCTGGCGGGTGGAGCGGCTGCTGGTCAACTACCGCACGCCGGTGGAGATCATGCGGGTGGCGGCGGACGTGCTGCGCGCGTACTCGCCGGGTCAGGAGCCGCCGGAGTCGGTGCGTGAGGGCGAGGCGGAGCCGCGGGCGGTGCGCCTGCCGGTGTCCGGGCTGCCGGAGCTGGTGGAGCGGGAGCTGGCGGCCGTCGCCGGCGGGAGCGGTGAGGGGCGGGTGGGCGTGGTGACGCCGGACGCCCGGCACGCGGAGGTGGCGCGGCTGTTCCCGCGGGGGGACCTGGACGCGCCGGTGGTGGTGCTGACGGTGGGGCAGGCCAAGGGGCTGGAGTTCGACGCGGTCGTGGTGGTGGATCCGGCGGGCATCCTGGAGCAGTCGCCGATGGGCGGCCAGGATCTGTACGTGGCGGTGACGCGGGCGACGCGGCGGCTGACGGTGGTGCACGAGGGCGAGCTGCCGCCGGTCCTGTCCCGCCTGACCTAAGGAATCTACAATGTAAAGGCGGCGGGTCGGTGCAATCCTCCCGCCGCCCGCTTCGAAAACCCTCAGCGGCGGGAACCGGCGGGGTGGATCACCCGTTGTCGTGGGAGAGCTTGTCGGCCACGGCGTGGATGGTGCGGGTGACGTGGTCGAGGGCGCGCAGGGTCTCGGTGTCGAGGTGGTCCATGATGCGCTGGTAGTGCTGCACGCCGGCGTTGTTGATCTCTTCGATGAGCTCGGTGCCCTTGGGGGTGAGCTCGACGCGGCGGACGCGGCGGTCGTGGGGGTCCTCGTGGCGGCTGACGAGGCCGTGGGCGACGAGGCGGTCGACGATGCCGGTGACGGTGCCGAGGCCGACTCCGAGGTTGTGGGCGAGGTCCTGTCCGGAGACGGAGCCGTTCATGGACAGGACCATGATGACCTTGAGCTGCCGCATGGTGAGGTTGGAGCTGAACAGGGGGGATTGGTGCTGGGCGAACAGCCGGGCCAGGCCCCGCTGGGTTTCGCCGATCCGGCGGATCAGTTCTTCGCGTTCGTTGCTCACGCTCACCTCTCGCTTCCTGAGAAGGTTATCAGGAAAGCTTCAGTCGTCTAAATATTCGTACAAGGCGAAGTGTTAGTCTGGGGCGAACTCTTGGAGGGGAGCCTATGACCGCATTCGCCCGGTTGAGCTTGGTCAACCGCAGCCTTGTGATCTTGCTGGCGGTCGTGCTCAGCGCGTTCGGCGCGTTCACGATCCCGCAGTTGAAACAGCAGTTGCTGCCGTCTTTGTCGTTCCCGGGCGCCTTCGTGGTCGCGCCGTATCCGGGTGCCTCGCCGGAGATCGTCGAGGATCAGGTCACGGCGCCGATCGAGGACTCCTTCCAGGGGCTGGCCGGGATGGAGCAGATGACCTCGACCTCGAAGGAGGGCCTGGCGCAGATCCAGGTGGCCTTCGAGTACGGCACCGACATCGAGTCCTCGCTGAACAAGATGCAGCAGGCCATCGCCAGGGTGCCCTTGCCCGACGGCGTGGATCCGCAGGTGGTGGCCGGCAACACTGACGACATCCCGGTGCTGGTGCTGGCGGTGGGCGACGGTGGCGACGAGCGGGCGATGGCCGACAAGCTGCGCCGGATCATGGTGCCGGAGCTGCAGGGCGTGGCGGGCGTACGCGAGGCGTCGATCACGGGCACCCGTGACGAGGTCGTGACGATCGAGCCGGACGCCAAGAAGATGGCGGCGGCGGGTGTGTCGGCGGCGCAGATCCCCGAGGTGCTCAAGGCGAACGGCACGCCGATCCCGGCGGGCTCGCTGACCTCCGACGGCAAGTCGCTGACGGTCCAGGTGGGCACGCGGGTCGACTCGGTCGAGAAGCTGAAGGACCTGTACCTGACGCCCGCCCAGCCGGCGGCGACCCCGCAGCAGTCCCAGCCGCAGCAGGCGCGCCCGCAGACCGGGCAGCCGGGGCAGGGGCAGTCCGCCCAGGCCCAGGCACAACAGGCTCAGGCGCAGCTGGTGCGGCCGAAGCCACTTAAGCCGGTCAAGCTGGGCGAGGTCGCGGACATCACGCGCGGGCTGGCGGACTCGACGACGATCACCCGTACGGACGGCAAGACGAGCCTGGGCGTGTCGGTGACGATGACGCCCGACGGCAACGCGGTGACGATCTCGCACCAGATCCGGGAGAAGCTGCCGGAGCTGACCAAGGCGCTGGGCGACTCCTCGGACACGCAGGTGTCGGTGGTGTTCGACCAGGCGCCGTACGTGGAGCAGTCGATCGAGAGCCTGACCACCGAGGGCCTGCTGGGCCTGGCGTTCGCGGTGCTGGTGATCCTGGTGTTCCTGCTGTCGGTGCGCTCGACGCTGGTGACGGCGGTGTCGATCCCGCTGTCGGTGGTGATCGCGCTGATCGTGCTGTGGGCGGGTGACTACTCGCTCAACATGCTGACGCTGGGCGCGCTGACGATCGCGGTGGGCCGGGTCGTGGACGACTCGATCGTGGTGCTGGAGAACATCAAACGGCATCTGGCCTACGGTGAGGCGCGACTACAGGCGATCCTGACGGCGGTGCGCGAGGTGTCGGGCGCGGTGACGGCCTCGACGCTGACGACGGTGGCGGTGTTCGCGCCGATCGCGATGGTGGGCGGCATGGTGGGCGAGCTGTTCAGCCCGTTCGCCATCACGGTGACGGTGGCGCTGCTGGCCTCGCTGGTGGTGTCGCTGACGGTGGTGCCGGTGCTGGCGTACTGGTTCCTGAAGACGCCGGAGCTGACGCCGGAGCAGGCGCGCAAGCAGCGTGAGGAGGCCGAGGCCAAGGAGCTGCGCTCGCCGCTGCAGCGGGCCTATCTGCCGGTGCTGCGGTTCGCGACGCGGTTCAAGCTGGTGACGGTGCTGATCGGGGTGGCGGTGTTCGTCGGCACGATGGGCCTGGCCGGCGGGCTGCAGACGAACTTCCTGGACTCCTCGGGGCAGAACACGCTGTCGTTGTCGCAGCGGATGCCGGTGGGCACGGACCTGGCCACGACCGACAAGGCGGCCAAGCAGGTCGAGGGCGTGCTGTCGGGCATGGACGCGGTGGAGACCTACCAGGTGAACGTGGGCGGTGGCAACGCCATGCAGGGCGGTGCCGTCGGCGGCGGGGCGGACCGGGTCTCGTACTCGGTGACGTTGAAGGACGGCGCCGACACCGCCAGGGCCGAGCAGGAGCTGCGCGACGGGGTCGCGAAGCTGTCGGGGGTCGGGGAGGTCACGGTCGGCGGCGCCGGTGGTGGCGGGTTCGGCTCCGACACGATCGACGTGATCGTGCGGGCGCCCGACACCGAGACGCTGCGTACGGCGACCGACGCGGTCAAGACGGCGATGGGCGAGGTGTCCGGGCTGCGGGACCTGTCGTCGAATCTGGAGACGAGCGCGCCCCGGGTTGAGGTCGTGGTCGACCGGGAGGAGGCCGCGGAGCGGGGCCTGTCGGAGGCGCAGGTGGGCCAGGCGGTGGCGCAGGCGTTCCGCGGGGCGCCGCTGGGCCAGATCACGCTGGACGGCCGGGCGAGCGACCTGGTGCTGCGTGGCGCGGACGCGCCGGACGACATCAAGGCGATCGAGGACCTGAAGCTGCCCACGGCCGGCGGGCTGGTGAAGCTGTCGTCGGTGGCGGACGTGCGTGAGGTGGCCGGGCCGACGCAGGTGACCAGGATCGACGGCGAGCGGTCGGCGACGGTGTCGGCCAAGGCGGCTGACGCGGGTGACCTGGGTACGGTGACGCAGGCGCTGACGACGAAGCTGGACTCGGTGACGCTGGCCTCGGGCGCCTCCTACGAGATCGGTGGTGTGTCGGCGGACCAGGCCGACGCGTTCGCCGATCTGGGGCTGGCGATGCTGGCGGCGATCGCGATCGTATTCCTGATCATGGTGGCGACGTTCCGCAGCTTCATCCAGCCGGTGATCCTGCTGGTGTCGGTGCCGTTCGCGGCGACGGGCGCGGTGGGGCTGCTGGTGGCCACGGACACGGCGCTGGGTGTGCCGGCGTTGATCGGCATGCTGATGCTGATCGGCATCGTGGTGACGAACGCGATCGTGCTGATCGACCTGATCAACCAGTACCGTGAGCAGGGCATGGGCGTGGTGGAGGCGGTGATCGAGGGTGGCCGGCGCAGGTTGCGGCCGATCCTGATGACCGCGGTGGCCACGATCTGCGCGCTGACGCCGATGGCGCTGGGGGTGACCGGGTCCGGCGGGTTCATCTCGCAGCCGCTGGCGATCGTGGTGATCGGTGGTCTGATCTCCTCGACGTTGCTGACGCTGGTGCTGGTGCCGACGCTGTACACGGTGGTGGAGCGGGCCAAGGAGCGGATGCGGCGCACGCCGGCCGCGCCGAAGCACGAGGCGAAGGTGCTGACGCCGGCCCAGTGATGCCGGCCCAGTGATGCCGGTGTGGTTTCCCGCGCCGACCCCTCATGCGGCGCGGGAGATCGCGGGCCCGCCCGTACGGACTGCGTGCCGTACGGGCGGGCCCGCGCGTGTGTGTGCGGGGTGGGTCCCGTGTGACGTGCGCTGGTAGGTGTGTGAATACACTTGTCCAACGTGACTTCCAAGCCGCGTATCCCTGATGTCCTGGCCGGCCGGTATGCCTCGGCGGAGCTGACCCGCCTGTGGGCGCCCGAATACAAGATCATCGCTGAGCGGCGGTTGTGGCTGGCGGTGTTGCGGGCGCAGGCCGAGCTGGGGGTCGCGGTGCCCGAGGGGGCGATCGACGACTACGACAAGGTGGTCGGGCAGGTCGATCTGGACTCCATCGCCGCGCGTGAGCGCGTCACCCGGCACGACGTGAAGGCCCGCATCGAGGAGTTCAACGCGCTGGCCGGGCACGAGCAGGTGCACAAGGGCATGACCTCGCGCGATCTGACGGAGAACGTCGAGCAGCTGCAGGTGCGTGACAGCCTGCTGCTGGTGCGTGACCGGGTGGTGGCGCTGCTGTCGCGGCTGGCGGCGCTGGCGACCGAGCACGAGGCGACGGTGATCGCGGGCCGCTCGCACAACGTGGCGGCGCAGGCCACGACGCTGGGCAAGCGGTTCGCGACGGCGGCTGATGAGCTGCTGGTGGCCTACCGGCGGCTGGAGGAGCTGATCGCCCGTTACCCGCTGCGCGGGATCAAGGGCCCGGTGGGCACGGCGCAGGACATGCTCGACCTGCTGGGCGGCGATCGGGCCAAGCTGGCCGCGCTGGAGGAGCGGGTGGCCGCCCACCTGGGCTTCGAGCACCGTTTCACCAGTGTGGGGCAGGTCTATCCGCGGTCGCTGGACTTCGAGGTGGTCACCGCGCTGGTGCAGCTGGCGGCGGCGCCGTCGTCGCTGGCCAAGACGATCCGGCTGATGGCCGGTCAGGAGCTGGTGACCGAGGGGTTCAAGGAGGGGCAGGTCGGCTCCTCGGCGATGCCGCACAAGATGAACACCCGCTCGTGCGAGCGGGTCAACGGCCTGGCCGTGGTGCTGCGCGGCTACGCCTCGATGGTGGGCGAGCTGGCGGGTGACCAGTGGAACGAGGGCGACGTGTCGTGCTCGGTGGTGCGCCGGGTGGCGTTGCCGGATGCGTTCTTCGCCTTCGACGGGCTGGTGGAGACGATGCTGACGGTGCTGGACGAGTTCGGCGCGTTCCCGGCGGTGATCGCGGCCGAGCTGGGCCGTTACCTGCCGTTCCTGGCGACGACGAAGATGCTGATGGCGGCGGTGCGGGCCGGGGTGGGGCGTGAGCAGGCGCACGAGCTGATCAAGGAGCACGCGGTGGCGGCGGCGCTGGCGATGCGCTCGCGCGGGGCGGCCAACGAGCTGCTGGACCTGCTGGCCGCCGACGAGCGTTTCCCGCTGGACCGGGCGCGGCTGGAGGAGTTGCTGGCCGATCGGGTGTCGTTCACGGGGGCGGCGGCCGATCAGGTGGCGGCGGTCTCGCGGGCGGTGGGCGAGGTCGTGGCGGCGCATCCGGAGGCGGCCGCGTACCGTCCCGGGTCGATCCTGTGATCAGGGAGCTGCGTTGATCAGGGAGCTGCGTTCGGACCGCGAGGTGCGGGCCGCGTGCGGGGACGACGATCTGGTGGTGTGGGCGGCTCAGGGCCTGCGCGGGGGCGCGCGGGCCTGGGCGCTGGGCGACGCGGTGGTGGCCGGCTGCCCGGGGGTGTCGCGGCGTGATCGGTTAGCCGTGTGGGGCGATGTGTCGTGCGCGGTGGAGCTGGTGCGGCATGCGCTGGGGGAGCTGGGGGCGACGTACCGGCCGCTGGGGGACGTGGGGCTGGTGCGTGAGGTGACGGCGAAGCTGGACGGGCTGGAGGAGGACGGGGAGTTCTCCTGGATGAGCCTGCCCGGCGACGCGCTCGTCCCTGCGCCTGCCATGGGGGCGAGCGCAGGGGAGGGCGCAGGGGCGGGGGTGGGGTGGCTGGGTGGTGACGCGGAGCCGGAGGTGGCGGCTTTGCTGGCGGCCGAGGCGCCGCAGTCGTACGCGGTGCCCGGGGAGGCGGGGGTGCGCCGGTGGGCGGGCGTGCGCGTCGGCGGGGTGCTGGCGGCGGTGGCGGCCGACGCGTGGTCGGCGCCGGCGGTGGGGCTGCTGGCGGGGGTGGCCACCCGGGCGGGCTTTCGCGGGCGGGGGCTGGCGGGGCTGGTGTGCGGGTGGCTGTCGCGGGAGCTGGTGGCGGCGCACGGGCGGGCGGCTTTGATGGTGGATGACGGCAACGCGGCGGCGATCGGGGTGTACGAGCGGATCGGCTACCGGCGGCGGCGGTTGCTGGCGTCCTACGTGTCCGGCTGAGCCGGGGCGTGGTGAAGGAGCCGGGGGATCCGCGGCCTTCGAGGGGACGGCGCGGCGGCTGCCGGCGGCGGCGGAGGGCTTGCCGGTTCGGATGCCGGCGCGCACCCCCCGGGGGTGCGCCCGTGCCCGGGGGGTGCGCCCGTGCCCGGGGGGTGCGGAAAATCGGGTGAGGTTCGGGGTGGGCTGGTGCAGAGTTGACGGGGTGATGTCCGATTTTGTACCAGGTATTGAGTTGTCGCGTGCCTTCTATGGCGAGGCGGTGGCGCCGCTGCTGTCAGGGGTGGCGCACAGTGCGGCGTTGATCGGGCCCGGGTCGGAGGTGCTGGAGTTCGACACGGCCCGGTCCGCCGATCACGACTGGGGGCCGCGGGTGCTGCTGTTCGTGGCGGCGGGGCGGGTGGCCGAGGTGGAGGAGAAGGTGGTGGCGGGGCTGCCGGAGCGGTTCGGCGGGTTCCCGACCGTGTTCGGTTATCACGGGCAGGTGCGGCCCGGGGTGCTGGTGACGGAGCTGGGGGCCTGGCTGCGGGGGCAGCTGGGGTTCGACCCGAGGGACGGAGTGTCGCTGCTGGACTGGTTGTCGGCGCCGTGGCAGAGCCTGGCGGAGGTGACGCGCGGGCAGGTGTTCCACGACGGCCTGCCGGACGGGGGCGGTGAGCCGGGGTTGGAGGCGGTCAGGGCGGCGTTGCGGTGGTATCCGCAGGATGTGTGGCGGTACGTGCTGGCGTGCCAGTGGCGGCGGATCGCGCAGGAGGAGCCGTTCCCCGGCCGGTGCGGTGAGGTGGGCGACGAGCTGGGGTCGGCCGTGGTGGGGGCGCGGCTGGCGCGGGAGGTGATGCGGCTGGCGCTGCTGCTGCGGCGGCGCTACCCGCCGTACGCGAAATGGCTGGGCAGCGCGCTGGCGCGGCTGCCCGGGTCGACGGAGCTGGGGGAGTCGCTGGGCGCGGCGGTGGCGGCGCGGTCGTGGCGGGAGCGGGAGGCGGAGCTGGCCTCGGCGTACGCGCGGCTGGCGGCGCTGCAGAACCGGATCGGGCTGGCCGAGCGGCTGGACGAGCAGGTGCGGGGGTTCCACGACCGGCCGTTCCGGGTGATCGGCGGGGACCGGTTCGCCGAGGCGCTGATGGCGTCGGTGTCGGATCCGGTGATCAGGGGACTGCCGGTGACGGGGTGTGTGGATCAGCTGTCGGACTCGGTGGACCTGCTGGTGGTGCCGGGGCGGGCGCGGGCGGTGACGGCTGCTGTGCTGGGTCTCACCGCATAATGATCTACTTTGTAAAGGGCGAGGGTTGAGAGAGTTCATCCTTCGCCCTTTGTCCAACCCCTCAGGCGACCAGGGAGGCCGCGAGGTCCTCGACGCGGATGCGCCAGGCGTCGAGGAGGGCCGTGTCGCCGGCGTGGGTGACGATGAGGCGGGGGCCCTGGCCGGTGCCCTCGGTGAGTTCCCAGCGGACGCTGCCGCCGGGGGTGTCGTACTCCAGGAGTTTGGCGGTCTCGGCGCGGGTGACGGGGCCGGGCTGGAGGCCGGGGACGGTGAAGGGGGATGGTGGCGGGTCGCCGGGGGTGGCGGCGGGGCCGTCGAGCAGGTGCCAGACGTCTTCGGCGGGGCGGGTGAGCTGGCGTTCGACGCGGACGTTGCCGTTGTCGGCGGTGGTGGAGGGCAGGCCGAGGATGGCGATGTAGTCCTCGTGGAGGCGGCGGGAGTCGGCGGGATCGGGTTCGGCGGGCTGGTGGAAGGCGCGTCCGTCGAGGTGGGCGAACATGGCCTGGATGCAGGTGTGCCAGCCGGCGGCGAAGCTGGCGGCGCCGTGGCGGTCGGTGAAGGTGTGGGTGAAGGTGAGCAGGGTACCGGCGCCGTCGGGCTGGAGGTGCCAGCGCAGTTCGTCGTCGCCCCAGGTGTGG
Source organism: Nonomuraea sp. MTCD27 (assembly GCF_041950495.1). Taxonomy (NCBI): domain Bacteria; kingdom Bacillati; phylum Actinomycetota; class Actinomycetes; order Streptosporangiales; family Streptosporangiaceae; genus Nonomuraea; species Nonomuraea sp. MTCD27. Next base: position 342,812 of record NZ_JBGNUW010000007.1, read on the forward strand.
GCGAAGGTGTGGGGTGGGTCGTTCTCGGTGATGGTGCCGTCGGGGCCGAAGCCGTAGCTGATGCGGTCGCCGTCGATGGTGACCTCGGCGGGGAACCAGGCGGCGAGGTGTTCGGGTTGGGTGATGGCGCGCCAGACCTTGGCCGGGGGGTGGGGCAGGCGGCGCTGGAGGCGCAGGGTGGTGCGGCCGTCGGGGTGCAGGGTGAGGGTCTCGTTCATGGGGTGTGGTCTTCCATGGTGTCGAGGTGGTGTTCGAGGCGGTCGAGGGTGGTGTTCCAGAGTCTGCGGTAGGGGGTGAGCCAGGCGTCGATCTCGGCGAGGGGTTGGGGGCGGAGTTCGTACCAGCGGCGTTGGGCGTCTTTGCGGACGGTGACGAGGCCGGCTTGGCGTAGGGCGCGCAGGTGTTTGGAGGTGCCCGGTTGGGTGAGGCCGAGGTGGTCGCTGAGTTCGCCGACGAGGTGGGGGCGTTGGAGGAGGAGGTCGAGGATGTGGCGTCGGGTGGGTTCGGCTAACACGTCGAAGGGCATGGCCGGGAATATACCGGGCGGGTTATATGCCCGCAACTGCATGTATGGGGGTCAGGGGGTGGCGCGGCGGGCGTTGGCGTGGATGGCCTGGCGGAAGTAGGTGGCCAGGCCGGGGGTGAGGGCGTCGAAGGTGGCGGTGAAGCGGGGGTCTTGGACGTAGAGGTCGCCCAGGCAGGTGTGGATGTCGTGGGGGCAGTCGTAGAACCAGCGGGTGATGTGGCCGCGGTGGCGCTCGGCGAGGTCCATGGCGTGGGCGCCGTCGGCGGGCAGGCCGGCTTTGTAGGCGGCGACGAGGTCGTCGTTGATGGTGGCGGCTTCGGCTTTGAGCTGGAGCCAGTCGGCCTTGGTGTAGCTGGCGACGCGGCGGCGGCTTTCGGTGTAGCGGGGGGTGTTTCCCCAGCGGCGTTCGACCTCGGGGTCGTGGTCTTCGGGGCGGAAGTCGCCGAAGATCTCGAAGCGTTCTTCGGGGGTGAGGGTGATGCCGCTGGTGCGGGCCTGCATGGCGCGCTCGACGGCGGTGATGACCTCGTGGAGGCGCTCGGCCTTGCGGGTGAGGAGCTCGTGCTGGCGGCGCAGGTGGGTGAGGTCGTCGGTGGCGGGCTCGTCGAGGATGACGGCGATCTCTTCGAGGGGGAAGCCGAGCTCGCGGTAGAGGAGGATCTGCTGCAGGCGGGTGAGGTCGGCGTCGGTGTAGCGCCGGTAGCCGGCGGTGGTGCGCTCGCCGGGGGTGAGCAGGCCGATCTCGTCGTAGTGGTGCAGGGTGCGCACGGTGATGCCGGCGAGTCTGGCGACCTGGCCCACGGAGAAGCTCATGGTGACAGCTTGCCGGGTGACGTTGCGTGAGGGTCAAGCCGGGTTGGACTCTCCCCCGGCGGGAGGGCTCATGCTGGTGGGTGTGGACGACGAGGTGTTGCTGCCGATCGGGCAGTTCGCCCGGTTGGGGCGGTTGAGTGTGAAGCAGTTGCGGCATTACGACGAGCTGGGGTTGCTGCGGCCGGCGTATGTGGACGGGGAGACGGGTTACCGCTATTACCGGGCGTCGCAGGCGCGGGTGGCGTTGGCGATCGGGTTGCTGCGGTCGCTGGATGTGCCGCTGGCGGTGGTGGGTGAGGTGTTGTCGGGTGTGCCGGCGGCGTTGGAGGGGGTGCGGGAGTCGCTGGAGGAGGAGCTGGCGCGGCGGCGGCGGACGTTGTCGTGCCTGGAGCGGGTGATGGCGGAGGGGTTGCCGGCGGCGCGGGTGCGGGTGGTGGCGGAGCCGGCGCGGCGGGTGGGGGTGGTGCGAGAGCGGGCGTCGGGGACGGAGGACATCGGGCGGGCGACGTCGGTGGCGGTGGGGCGGTTGCTGGAGGTGGTGACGGCGGGCAGAGTGTCCGGCGGGGTGCCGGGCAGAGCGGCCGGCGGGGTGGCGGGGCCGGTGCGGTTGGTCGGGTTGTTCCCGGTGGATCTGGGGGAGCTGGTGGAGGTGTCGGTCGCGCTGGTGCTGGAGGACGACTGCCGGCCGGGGGGTGGGCTGGAGTTGCGGGTGTTGCCGGGCGGGACGTTCGCCTGCGCGACGCATGTGGGGCCTTATGAGCACATTTCGCTGACCGCGCATGCCGTGCTGGCGTGGTGTGCCGAGCGGCGGCACGTGGTGCGGGGTCCGCTCCGGGAGGTGTACGTGTCGGATCCGGCCGTGACCTCGCCGGAGGAGTTGGTGACGCATCTGATGGTCCGTCTGGAGGAGAGCGACGAGTCCTGAGCCGGCCATGAGGTGTATCTGACGGCGCTGGACGATCCGTGGCCGCGTACGGTGCCGCGCGGCGGCCGGTGCGTCCGGGTACCTAGGTTCGCGAAACAGGTACCCGAACGGGGAGTTCTCGCCTTTTCCGGGGTGGTGTGCGGCGGCAAGGGTGAAGGGGAAGCGCGATCCGCTGGAAGCGGGGAACGAGGAACGAACACCATGTGCCACCACCAGCCCCCCTGCCCGTCCCCGGACGCGGCCGACCGCGAGGCGGCGCGTCTGGTGGCCTACCATCCCGAGCAGGGGTGGGGGCTGCTGTGCAACGGGGTGGTCTGCTTCGAGGACACGGGCGACCTGCTGCCGGACGGCCGCAGCATCGCGCCGGCGCACCCGCGCCCCGCCGGGCGGGGTCTGCCCGCCCACCGCGGCCAGACGGGACAAGCCGCGTGAACCGCATGTCGGCGTCGTGGACGCTGGCGCCGTGCGCGGTCTCGGTGCCTGTGGCGCGCCGCCTGACGCGCGCCACGCTGCGCGACTGGGGCGTGCCGGACGAGCCGGCCGACCTGCTGGTCAGCGAGCTGGTCACGAACGCGGTCCAGCACGCCGGGGGGCCGGTGCGGCTGCGCCTGTCGGCCGCCGACGGCGTGCTGCGCTGCGAGGTCGGCGACGGCGGGCCGGGGCTGCCCCGCCCGCGGCCGGCCACCCCTGACGACGAGGGGTCGCGGGGGCTGGCGCTGGTGGCGGCGCTGGCCTCGGCGTGGGGCAGCACCCGTACGTGCCGGGGCAAGGTCGTGTGGTTCGAGCTGCCCGCCCCGGTGTCCCGGTCGTCATCCGGCCTGGACAGCGGTCTCCTCCCCCCGGTACGGCTGGTCGCCGTGCCGGGCTAGCGGCCGGACCCGCCTCTTGCCGGCCGCGCTCCCCTGGCGCGGCGGTCCGTCAAGCACGGGCCGCCGCGTCACCATGACATGGTCAAATCTTCTGTGGCTTCTTGACCAGGGCACCCTTGGGCGGCGGGTGGGACATAACCTGGTGGCGACGATGGGGTCGCGGCGCCATGGTGACCCGCCGCCCGCGTCGTCGAGAGGCACCATGACAGCGGTGACGACCACAGCCTCCCGGGGCCGCCACAATGGCGGGCTGCCGTCGGAGGTGACGAGTTTCGTCGGGCGTCGGCACGAGGTGGCCGAGGTCCGGCGACTGCTGGGCGCCTCCAGGGCGGTGACGCTGACCGGCACGGGGGGCGTGGGCAAGACCCGGCTGGCGGTGCGGGCCGGCCAGGAGGTGCGGCGGGCGTTCCGCGACGGGGTGTGGCTGGTGGAGCTGGCCGCGCTGAGCGATCCGGGCCTGCTGGCCCGTGTGGTGGCCGAGGCGCTGGAGATCCGCACGCGCAGCGCGGCGCCGCCGATGGCGGTGCTGACCGAGCACCTGCGCGGCAGGCAGGCCCTGGTGATCCTCGACAACTGCGAGCACCTGCTGGACGCCTGCGCCGTGCTGGCCGACACCCTCCTGCGGGCCGCGCCCGAGGTGCGCATCCTGGCCACCAGCAGGCAGGCGCTCGGCATCGCCGGGGAGCAGTCCGTGCCGGTGCCGCCGCTGACGCTGCCGGAGTGCGAGACGCGGCAGCCGTCGCTGGAGGCGTTCGCGCAGGGCGAGGCCGTGCGGCTGTTCGCCGAGCGGGCCAGCGCCGCCTTTCCGGGCTTCGCCGTCACCGAGGACAACCGTGACGTCGTCTGCCGTATCGTGCGCCGGCTCGACGGGCTGCCGCTGGCGATCGAGCTGGCGGCCGTCCGGTTGCGCGCCTTGTCGGTCCAGCAGCTGCTGGAGCGGCTCGATGACCGTTTCCGCCTGCTCAGCGCCGGGTCCAGGGCCGTGCTGCCCCGGCACCAGACGCTGCGGGCGCTGATCGACTGGAGTTACGCCCTATGTTCGGAAGAGGAACGGCTGCTGTGGCGGCGCGCGTCGGTGTTCGCCGGGGGGATGGACCTGGAGGCGGCCGAGACGGTCTGCTCGGGGGACGGCATCGCCCGCGAGGACGTCGTCGACCTGGTGATCGGCCTGGTGGACAAGTGCGTGCTGGCGCGGGAAGACCACCAGGACGGCGTACGCTACGCGATGCTGGAGACCCTGCGCGCCTACGGCGCCGAGCAGCTGGAGGCGTGCGGCGAGCGGGAGGCGCTGCGGCGGCGGCATCGCGGTTATTACCGCGATCTGGCGGCGCGGGCGCGGGCGGAGCTGTTCGGGCCGGGGCAGGTGTGGTGGTTCCGGCGGCTGCGGGCCGAGCATGCCAACCTGCGCGCTGCCCTGGAGTCGTGGCCGGCCACGCCGGACGGCTGCGCGGGCGGCCTGAGCATGGCCACCGATCTGCTGTATCACTGGATCACCAGTTATTACCTGGGTGAGGGACGGGGCTGGCTGGAGCGGGGACTGGCCGCCGGTCCCGGCCCGGGCCGGGAGGATCTGCGGGTGCGCGGCCACGCGTTGTGGGCCGCGGCCTGGCTGGCGATCATCCAGGCCGATCTGCCGGCCGCCACGGCGATGCTGCGGGAGGGGCACCGGATCGGTGAGCAGGTGCGTGAGGAGCCGATCCTGGCCTACGTGGCGCTGTTTCGCGGCATGGTCGACATGTTCGAGGGCCGTGCCGGGGACGCGGTCGGGCATTACCGGGAGGCGCTGGAGCGGCACCGCCGCACGGGTGACATGGTCGGGGTGGCGCTGGCGCTGATCCGGCTGTCGCTGGCGTATTCGTTCCTGGGGCGGCCGCAGGAGGCCGTCGAGGCGGGGCGGGAGTGCCTGGCGGTGTGCGAGGCGCACGGGGAGGGCTGGCACCGGGCGTACATGATGATGGCGCTGGGCGTGGAGCTGTGGCGGCAGGGGGACCTGGCGGGGGCGACGGAGCTGGAGCGGGAAGGGCTGGCGTTCGACCGGTCGATGGGGGATCTGCTGGGCGTGGGGGTCACGATCGAGGTGCTGGCGTGGATCGCGGCCGCGCAGGGGGATCATCGGCGGGCCGCGCGGCTGCTGGGGGTGCTGCGGACGGTGTGGGGGGCGCTCGGGGCGCCGCTGTCGGGGTACGGGCATCTGGCGGGCTATCACGAGCAGTGTGAGGCGCGTACGCGTGCGGCGCTGGGGGAGGCGGCCTTTGAGGCGCAGGTGCGGCGCGGGGCCGGGCTGGGCCGGGAGGAGGCGGTGGCGTACGCGCTGCAGGAGGACGTGCGCCGGGACGTGTCCCCCGATCTGGACGGCGGCAAGGGGGATCCGGTGCTGACGCGCCGCGAGAGCGAGATCGCCGGGCTCGTGGCGCAGGGGATGACCAACAAGGAGATCGCGGCGTCGCTGGTGATCGCGCAGCGGACCGCTGAGGGGCACATCGAGCACATTCTGGCCAAGCTGGGGTTCAACTCGCGGGCGCAGATCGCGGTGTGGGTGGGGGACCGGGCCCGCGACGGGGGGCCGGCGGAGCGGGAGCCGGGGGACTGAGGGTGGTCCCCGGGCCGGGACCGGGGCAGGACCGTCCCGGCCCGGGGGGTGCTGGGTGGTGGCCCGGAGCCGGCTTGGATGGTGGCCGCCGGCCCCGGGCACCGGTGGGGGGTCTGGGGTTCTCCATGGGCTCTGTGCGGGGTGTCAGTGCGGGGTGTCAGTGCGGTGCGCAGGGGCCGCTGGTGGGCAGCTCGAACCAGGCCACCTGGCCGGCCACGCCCCAGCAGCAGGCCAGGCGCGCCAGCACCGGCTGGTACGGGTCCGGGCCCGGCTGGAGGCCGCCGCCTTCGACCTCGACGCGCAGCAGCCCCTCCTCCAGGCCGAGCGCGAGCCTGATGGTGGTGGCGCCGCGGCCGAGGGTGTCACAGACGAGTTCGCCGACGAGCAGCTGGACGGTGGCGGCATGCTCGCGCAGCCCCCAGGCCGTCAGGCGGGCCGCGGTCATCCGGCGGGCGCTGGGGACCGCGGACGGGCGGGCCGACAGCATCCAGGACACCTCGCGGCCCTGGCGGGCCCGTCCGGTGCGGGCGGCCAGGCCACTGGCGATGGCCAGGAGCGCGTTCCAGGACGGCACCCGCAGGGCGGGCCCGTGCGGGGTGTCGTGGTGCCGCTGAGTGGTGGTTCGCACGTCGTTCCTTCCCCCTTCGGGGTTGGGCGCCAGGTCTCCAGGATGTGCCTGTCTCCGCGACCAGGGAGAGGGGGTAAATCCCCATATGGGTACCTGTTGAGGGCGTACGTGGTGCCTGGGGAACGCGGCTGGGCATGAGCGCCCTGGGCGGCCGTCACCCCGCCCGGGGCGGGGCCTGGCAGGTTGCGGCTACGCGACCGGGAAGACCTGCCGCCTCGCCGCGGCGACAGGCGTCACCTCGCGGGCCCGGCGGTCCTGGGAACGGCGCCGGTGCCGAGGGGCGTGCTCGGACAGCGGCACCAGCACGGGCGGCAGTCGTCGAGGAACACCGTCTTCAGGGCCCCGGTGCTCACAGGCCCGGCCGCGGCCGCCGTCAGGGGGCGGCGGCGGGGGTGGAGCGGTCGGCGAGCTGGTCCAGCGAGATGCCGAGCACGCCGGCCAGAGCCGCGATGGTGAAGAACGCCGGCGTGGCGATGCGGCCGGTCTCGATCTTGCGCAGCGTCTCGGCGGACATCCCGGCGGCGGCGGCGACCTCGACGATGCTGCGCTCGCCTCGGGCCCGGCGCAGCACCAGGCCGAGCTGCTCGCCACGGAGCCGCTCTTCGGGGGTCAGCGGAGGTCGTACCATGCCTTCACTGTATACCCGCGAGGTGAACGGGCGTCGGCGCGGGAGGCCCGCGCGGGGGAGCCGCTCATGGTGCGGGGCGCTCGCGCAGCAGCGGGTGGGTGCGCATGGCCACCTCCAGCTCGCCCGGGAGCTCGTCGCGGTAGCGCCCCAGGGTCGACAGGTCGCTGTGCCCCAGCACCCGGCGGACCGCGTCCATGTCGACCGCGTCGGCCAGCAGATGGGTGGCCGTGGTGTGCCGCAGCCCGTGCGGGGTCACCGAGCGGCGCTGGTCGGGGTCGACGCGCTGCTGCACCCGGTCGATGACGGCCTGTACGTCACCGCGGGCCAGCCGCCGCCCCCGCCACGACAGCAGCAGCGCCTTGTCCTGCGCCGCCGGCCGGCCGCGGGTCAGGTAGGCCTGCAGCACCAGCGCCACGTCGCCGGGCAGCGGCACGTCACGGGTGCGGCCGCCCTTGCCGAAGATGCGCCAGTAGCGCACCCCGTCGTTGGTGTAGAAGTCCTCCACGTTGGCGCGCACCAGCTCCGACACCCGCGGCCCGACCGTGGCCAGCAGCAGCACGATCACCGCGTCGCGCAGCTCCATGCGCTGGTCGCGCCGCTTGCCCGGCCCTGGGGGTGTCTCCTGCAGCGCCTGGGCGGCGCCGATGAGCCCCTGGGCCTGCTCGCGGGTCAGGGCGCGCCGCTCCGGCCGCAGCCCGCCCCGCTCCTTGGCCGTCACCGTCGACTGCGTCATCGGGTTGATCTGCACCCACCCGGCGAGGGTGGCGTGCTTGAACAGCGCCGAGACCGAGCGGCGGAACCGCGCCTGCGACGAGGGCGACTGCCTCGCCCCGTCGGCCGGGGCCTGCTCGGCACGGGAGGAGCGGCCGTCGGGTTTGCGGGCGAAGGCCAGCAGGATGGCGTCGACGTCGGCCCCGGTCAGGTCGTCCAGGACCGTCGCCTCACCGGCCAGCTCCACCAGCGTGGCCACGTCACGCGCGTAGACCTCCGCCGTCGAGGGCGACAGCGCCCCCGTCAGCGTCCTGGCCCGCACCAGCTCCACATAGCGGTCCGCCGCCTCCGCCACCGTCAACCGGTCGAGCTCCGCAGGCCGCACCGGCCACCCCTCTCACCTCGCGTCACGAAGATCCAGGGACGACGGTAGCGGCCCCCACCGACAGAACGTCAGATGTCGCGGAAGGTCTCGATGCGGGCGCCCAGGGCGTTCAGCCGTTCGGCCAGGTCCTCGTAGCCGCGGTTGATGACGTAGACGTTGCGCAGCACCGAGGTGCCCTCGGCGGCCATCATGGCCAGCAGCACCACCACCGCCGGCCGCAGCGCCGGCGGGCACATCATCTCCGCGCTGCGCCACCGCGTCGGCCCCTCCACCAGGACCCGGTGCGGGTCCAGCAGCTTCACCGACGCGCCCAGCCGGGTCAGCTCCGTCAGGTAGATGGCGCGGTTGTCGTAGACCCAGTCGTGGATGAGCGTGGAGCCCTGCGCGGAGGCGGCGATCGCGGCGAAGAAGGGCACGTTGTCGATGTTGAGGCCGGGGAACGGCATCGGGTGGATCTTGTCGATGGGGGAGACCAGCTTCGACGGCCGCACCGTCAGGTCCACCAGCCGGGTGCGGCCGTTGGCCGCCGGGTATTCGCCGGTCCGGTCGTGGTCGAGGCCCATCTCCTCCAGCACCGCGAGCTCGATCTCCAGGAACTCCACCGGCACCCGGCAGATCGTCAGCTCCGAGGAGGTCACCACGGCCGCCGCCAGCAGGCTCATGGCCTCCACCGGGTCCTCCGACGGCGAGTAGTCCACGTCACGCTCGATGAACGGCAGGCCGTGCACCGTGAGCGTGGTGGTGCCGATGCCGTCCACCCGCACGCCGAGCTGCTCCAGGAAGAAGCACAGGTCCTGCACCATGTAGTTGGAGGAGGCGTTGCGGATCACGGTGACGCCGTCGTGCCGCGCGGCGGCCAGCAGCGCGTTCTCCGTCACGGTGTCGCCGCGCTCGGTCAGCACGATCGGCCGTGTCGGCGCCGCTCCGCGGTCGACGCGCGCGTGGTAGAAGCCGCCGGTCGCGGTGATGTCGAGCCCGAAGTGGCGCAGCGCCGACATGTGCGGCTGCACGGTGCGGGTGCCGAGGTCGCAGCCGCCGGCGTACGGGATCTGGAACTGCTCGGTACGGTGCATCAGCGGCCCCAGGAACATGATCACGCTCCTGGTACGGCGGGCCGCCTCGGTGTCCATCGCCTCCAGCTCCAGCCGGGCCGGCGGCACGATCTCCAGGTCGCTGCCCTCGTTGATCCACCGGGCGCGCACCCCGATCGAGGCCAGCACCTCCAGGATCCGGTAGACCTCCTCGATCCGCGCCACCTTCCGCAAGATCGTGCGGCCGGAGTTCAGCAGCGACGCGCATAGCAGCGCCACGCACGCGTTCTTCGACGTCTTGACGTCGATGCTGCCCGACAGCCGGCGGCCGCCCACCACCCGCAGATGCATCGGCCCCGCGTAGCCGAGCGAGACGATCTCACTGTCGAGAGCCTCACCGATCCGGGCGATCATCTCAAGACTGATGTTCTGGTTGCCGCGCTCGATCCGGTTGACCGCGCTCTGACTCGTCGCCAGGGCGTCGGCCAGCTGCAGCTGTGTCCAACCACGATGCTGGCGCGCGTCCCGGATCAGCCGGCCGATCCGCACAAGGTAATCATCTGCCACAACACGAGACCATATCTCACATATGAGATGCGTCTGCGCCCGCAGTGGCCGACGCGCCGGACAACTCCCGGTGACGCGCCAGATGCTCCGGTGTCGCCTGCGCCCGCGCCTTGTGCACGAACGCCCGCCGCGCCTGCCGGAACCCGTTCCGGTCGTCGAACATGTCGCGGCTCATCTCGGCCAGCTCCTCGGCCCGGTAGGCGTCCAGCGGCTTGCGCCGCTCGTCGACCTCCCGCACCTGCCGGCGTCCCGCCAGCAGCCGATCGTATCCCGGATCGGCCGCCAGCCGCTCGGCGTACTCCAGAACCCGCCGCTCGAAGTCCAGCCGCGGCCCGGGCAGCGACCTGTCGGCCAGCCCGTACTCCACCGCCTCGGCCGCGCCGATCGGCAGCGCCTGCCCGGTCAGCTGCCGGGCCCGCTCGGCGCCCACCCGGCGCGGCAGCACGTACGTCCAGTACTCGCTGCCGAACAGCCCCATCGTGCGATAGTGCGGGTTGAGCACCACCGAGTCGCGCACGATCACCCGGTCGGCGCCCAGCCCCATCATCACCCCGCCCGCGCCCGCGTTCCCGCCGATGGACGTCACCACCAGCTGCCCCATGCAGCCGACGATCTCCCGGCACACCGCGTTGATCGCGTTGATGTTCATCCACGCCTCCAGCTCCGGGTGGCGGGCCGCCTCGATCACGTTCAGGTGGATGCCGTTGGAGAACACCTCCCCGCCGCGCACCACCACCACCCGGGTGTCCTGCGCCACCGCGTACCGCAGCGCCGAGGCCAGCCGCCGGCACTGCTCGGTCGACATCGCCCCGTTGTAGAAGTCGAAGCTCACCACCCCCACCCCTTCGCTGCGGTCGTAGGTGATCTCGCTGTAGCCCGGCCGCTCCGGCACGCCGGCCACCAGCTCGCCCAGCGCCATCGCGGCCGGCAGCTTGATCGCGCCCTCCTGCTCCAGCCGCAGGTGCCCCACCCACACGGTGCCGTCACCGGTGTGCACCAGCACCGCGCCCTCCCGCCGCGCGACCACCTGCCCGGCCGGGCCCGCGAGCTCCGGCCCCCGGTAGACGTCGAACACCCGCACCGGCAGGTCGCACAGCCGGGTGCGCCCGCCCGGCGCCCCGTCGGCCGCGCGCACCCGCCGGACGATGTCGGCGGTCGGCTCCAGCCAGGAGAACTCCCGGTCGCCGTGCCGCATCGCCCGCCGCAACCGCCCCCGCACCTCGGGGGAGCGGTAGTCCAGCGGCGCCGGCGCGAACGACGCGTCGCCCGCCTTGGCCGCCACCTCCGCCACCAGCTCCACCGCCGCGTCGGCCACCGGCCCGTTGTACAGCGCCGACTTGCGCGGCGGCTCCCCGTCGATCGGGGCCGGCACCGGGAAGGTCCGGTAACCCCAGATGGGGCCCGCGTCCATCTCCTCCACCGCCTGCAGCGCCGTCACGCCCCATTCCGGCTCGGCCTCGGCGATCGCCCAGTCCAGCGAGGACGGCCCCCGGTCCCCGGGCGGCCCCGGATGGATGATCACCGTACGGTGGGCGCGCCACAACGCCGACGGCACCCGTTCCTTCAGGAACGGGCAGACGACGAGATCCGGCTTGGCCAGCTCGGCCGCCTCCACCATCGCCTCCGGTGAGACGGCCAGCTCGACGCTCACGTCGTGACCGGCCCGGCGCAACTCCAGCCAGGCGCGCTGGGTCAGGCCGTTGAAGGAGGAGCAGAGCAGCAAGATACGCAACGCGGGACTTCTTTCCGGGCGGGGGAGAATACGGCACCAGGGCGGGCGGGCTACCGGGCGGACAGGGGATGAACACACCCGTCGCAGACGTTTACGGCAGTCCCATATGGCCCAAACATGCCATTGATGTTGACATGAAACTTCGACTGGCGGTGACGATTCCCCGCAAAAACCCGCCCTGACCAGCCCCAATTGACCCGCTTTGCCCGAAAAGATCCCCTGTGCGGGCGCCACCCTCCACCCACCCTCCGCCCACCGGGCACCCGCCCGAAAACCTCCGCGCCCGCCCTCTGGGGCAGACCCGGCGGCAGAGCGAAAAAGGGGGGCCCGGGCGAGGGAGGCGGCCCGAGCCCCTCAGCGACGGCCCGGCCCGCACCCGGGCCTCGACCGCCACACAGCCCCAGCATCACCCGGCAGGCCACGCCCCGAGGTCACGCCCAGGGCAGGACTGCCCGACAGCCCCTTTGACCAGCCCCCCGCAACGGCGATCCAAACCCCCGGCCCCACCCCGTCTTCCCGCACCCCGCCCACCACCCCAAGACCCCTTGACCCCGCCTTCACGCCACCCTGGCCGACCCGGCGGGGGACAGGCCCCCACCCGTACACCTCAGCAACTGCACACCGCGACCCCGCTCACCTGCTAGAACGCGCCACCGCAGGGTAAGGAGAAGGCATGACGCGTCAACTCCGCGCCGGGCGGTAGAACACGGTGAGGGTCATCGGGGCAGGATTGGGACGTACCGGCACCCTGTCCCTGCAGGCGGCGCTGGAGCACCTGGGATTCGCGCCGTGCTTCCACGGACGGCACCTGCACGAGACACTGCACCTGCTGCCGCTGTGGCGCGCGGCGGCGGAACAGGGATCCGCCGAGGCGTGGCGGCGGCTGTTCGCCGGCTACGACGCCACGGTGGACTGGCCGTCGGCGGCGTTCTGGCGGGAGCTGACGGCCGCCTTCCCCGACGCGAAGGTCATCCTGACCGTGCGTGACCCGCACAGGTGGTACGACAGCATGGCCGACACGATCTTCCGGGCCTATGACCACAGCAGCCGCAACCAGGTGGTGGACGAGGCGGCGCGGGTGGTACCCGGCATGGCGGAGCTGGGGGCGTTCATGAGGGAGGTGGTCTGGGACAGGTTCTTCGCCGGCCGCTTCGCCGACCGCGAGCACGCGATCGGCGTCTACACCGAGCACAACGCCGCCGTGCAGCGCGAGATACCGCCCGCACGCCTGCTGGTCATGCGGCCGGGCACGAGCTGGGAGCCGCTCAGCTCGTTCCTGGGCCTGCCCGCCCCGCGGGAGCCGTACCCGCACCTCAACGAGAGCGGCCGCTTCCAGGACAGGCTCGAGGAGCAGCTGCGGGCGAAGATCAGCCAAGTGCGGCCGGACCCCTCCTGACGGGCGGGCCGGGGCTCCGTGCCGGCTACGAACCCGTCAGCCGCTCCAGATCGCGGGGCAAGGTCTCCAGCGGCGGCAGGTCCAGCATCGCCCGCCGGGCCGCGCGGGCCCTGCCGAGGACCTCGCGATCGTCCAGCAGCCGCCGGGCGGCGGCCTCGATGGTGCCGGCGTCCGGGTGCGGCACGCTCGTGCCCAGGCCGAGCCGCCGTACGCGCTCGGCGTTGGCCGGCTGGTCACCGAAACGCGGGACGACCACCATGGGCACGCCCGCCAGCACGGCCTCCCGGATGCTGTTGTAGCCCCCGTGGGTGAGGAAGAGACGCGCGTGCGGCAGCAGCGCGGGCTGCGGGAAGTGCTCGACCACGTGGACGTCCGCCCCGCGGGGCGGCGTGACCGGGATGCCTCCGGTCGCCACCAGCGCGGTGCAGTCGAGCCCGGCCAGCGCGGTGACGATGTCCTGGAGCAGGACACTGGCGTCGTACCTGGCCGCCATCCGCTCCGGGATGCGCCCGCCCGCGCGCCGCAGCGCTGCCATCTCGGGCACGACCGTGCCCAGCGCGGCCATCACCAGCGGGCGGCCGGAGTTCAGCAGCGGTCTCCAGCGGGTGAGCGAGGGGTCGGCGGGGTCGACGATCGCGGGTTGCCGGTAGAACAACATCCGCCTGGCGGGATGGGCGCGGAAGGAGTACGCCGGCGGCATGAAATCGATAAGGCCGGAGCCGAAGACACGGTACGGATCACCGGCCGGGCGCAGCCCGAGCCGCGTGCGATGCTCGTTGAGCGCGACCAGCACGTCCGCCGGATCCAGCCGGTTGCTGACACCGGAGGGCGCCACCACCTGCCGCAGCCCGAAGGTCTCCGCCAGGAGGCAGGAGGCGAAGTCGCTGCCGTCACGCACGATCACGTCCGGCTTGAAGTCGTCGACGACCGGCCGCAGGGCCCGGAAATTGTCGGCGACGGCGCCGCCGGTGAAGACCGCGGACCAGTGACGAGCCTCCGGTCCGCCCCCGAGATGGTGGCGGCGCCAGTGCTCGACGGGGTCGGAGGCCACCGCCGACACGGTGACGCCATCGGTCGCGACCAGGCCCGCGAAACGCGGCGGCATCGCGGCCACGACCTCGTGACCGGCGGCGGCCAGCATCGAGGCCATGACCAGCATCGTACGGAAATCCGATTTCGCCCAGGTTGCCGTGATCATGGCTCGCAACTGTCGACTCCTAATGCGTTCTGGACCTCGTGGGGGAGCGGCGGCTGTTCGCCGGGCGCGTCCGGCAGGCGGGCGGTGATCAGCCAGCGTCGCGGCCTCGACTCGCCCGGCAGGAAGGCGGGGGCGAACTCGCGGCCGTGGCAGACGTCCGCATCGGCGGGTTCGCGTACGTCCGCCCGCCAGCCGTGCCGCGCCAGCCAGCGTTGCGGCTCGTCGGTCGCCGAGCGCCACCCGCGGCCGCTCCTTTCCATCGTGGCCAGCCACTGCCGCGAACGGGCGTTGACGAACACCGCGGTGTTGACGTGGTCCAAGCCGAGCGCGCTCCCGGGCGCCGACAGCCGGCCCAGGGCGGACAGCAGCCGCCCGGACTGCCGCTCGGCCAGGTAGAACAGCAGGCCCTCAGCGAGCCAGGCCGTCGGCACCCCGCAATCGAATCCCGCCGCAGCCAGCTCGCGGGTCCAGGAGGAGCCCGTCAGATCGGCCGGCACGATCACGCGCGAGCATCGAGGCCGGATGCCCGCCACCCGGACGACCTCCTCCTTCTCCTCGAACAGGCCCGGCAGGTCGACCTCGAACAGCCGGGTGCCGTCCGGCCAGGACAGGCGGAAGGCCCTGGCATCGAGGCCCGCCGCCAGCAGCACGATCTGCGCCAGGCCCGCCTCGGCCATCGCCGTCAGGTAGTCGTCGAAGAACCGCGTTCTGATCACGAACAGCGCACGCGCCCTGCCCGGCACGGGCCGGTCGGCGGGATACCTGCGGCGCACCTCCACCGCCAGCTCGTCGACGAACAGGGCGTCCGGCCTGAGCGACTCCTCAGCGCGCGCCCACGCGACCCACCGCGCCGTCTCACTGATGCGTTCCAACACGCCTCCCGCACGTCCAGACGGTAGCGATCATCCCCGGCCGCCCTCCGGCACGGCCGGGGAGCCGAGCAGGACGGGAAGGACTCTGCTGCTGTTGCTCAGGGGCGTGGCGAGCGGTTCCAGCTCCTCCGCCGGGGTGGCCAGAGCGAGGCCGGGAAAGGTCTCGAACAGGGCGGACAAGGCGATCTCCGCCTCCATCCTGGCCAGCGCGGCGCCCAAGCAGAAGTGCTCGCCCTGACCGAAGGACAGATGGTCGAGGGGCGGGTCGGACAGTTCGAAACGGGCCGCCCGCGCGCCGTAGCGGCCGGGATCGCGGCCGGCGGCGGCGTAGCACGCCAGCACCGCCTGCCCGGCACGCAGGCGGACCCCGTCGATCTCGGCGTCGCGCACCAGGTAGCGCATCGGAAAGTAGGCCACCGGCGAGTCCCAGCGCAGCGTCTCCTCCACGGCCGCCTTCCACGGCATCGCGCCGCCGCGAAGCAGCGCCAGCTGGCCGGGATGGGACAGCAGGGCCCGGACGGCGTTGGTGATCAGGTTGATCGTGGTCTCGTGGCCGGCGATGAACAGCGTCATGACCATGTCGTGCAGCTCGGTCCCGGTGAGAGCGCCGCCGTCCTCGTCCCGTACGGCGATCAGCGCGCTGGTCAGGTCGTCGCCCGGCTCCCTGCGCCGCAGGGCGATCACCTCGGCGAACAGCTCGCGCAACACCCGCATCCGGGCCGCGGCGTAGTCGGGGGCGTCGGTGACGCGGACCAGCGCGTCGGTGAGCCTGCCCAGGTCGGCGTGCCACGCGCGGGGCATGCCCACCAGCTCGCAGATGACGTTCCTCGGCAGCGGGTAGGCGTAGCGAAGGCGCAGGTCGGCCGGGCCCGGCGCGAGGGCGGCAAGGCCGTCGAGCAGCTCCCGGGCGTGCTCCTCGATGCGCGGCCGCAACCGCAGCACGCGCCGGGCGGTGAACGCCTTGCCGGCCAGGCGGCGCAGCCGCCGGTGCGCGCCACCCTCCTTGGCGATCAGGGATTCGGCGGCGACGATGTTGCTGAGCGGCCAGTCACCAGGCACCGCACCCCGCCTCCAGTCCGCCCAGTGACGCAGCTCCTTGGACAGCGCGGGATGCCCGAGCACGGTCCGCAGGGTGTCGTGACGGGTGGCCGCCCAGGCGCGAACCGGGCCGGGCAGCTCCACCGGCACCAGCGGCCCCGCCCGGCGCAGGCGCTCGCCCTGGCCGTGCAGGTCGCGCATGCCGGCGTCGATGACGACAGCGGGCCGGCCGTCCATCAGGACACCTCCTCGGGGTCGTGACCGAGGTAAAGGTCGCGGACGAGCTCGCCGGCGGCCGGGGCCTGGCACAGCCCGTGGCCGGAGAAGCCGGTGGCGTACAGGAACGGCACGGGCCCGCGGCGGCGGCCGATACAGGCCGTGCGGGACGGGCCGGCGTCTCTCGGCCCGGTCACCGCCGTGCGCAGGCCGCTGAGATCCACCCCGGGATAGATGGCGGCCAGCCGGTTCCTGACGCCCGCGAGCCACGCCTCCCGGCCGGGACCGGGAAACCCCATGCCGATCAGGAGCCCGCCGTCGCGCTTACGCAGCAGCAGGCCACTGGCAGCATGCAAAGTGACCGGGATGTCGGGAATGCCGGGCAGTGGGCCGGTGGTGAGCAGTTCCTGCACCGCCGGACCGCTCAACGGCAGGTCCACACCGGCCGCCGCGATCATCCACGACGACCAGGCCCCGGCCGCGCACACGATCGCCCGCGCTGTGACGGTGCCCGCCGACGTCTCCACCCGGCCCGTGTCGGCGTCCACCGCGGTGACCGGGCAGTGAACGTGCAGGGCCGCGCCCGCCCGCACCGCGGCCCCGGCCAGACTCCGCACGATGGCCGCGGTGTCGCTGACGTAGGCCTGCGGCGACCACGCAGCCCCCAGCAGGGACGGCTCATCGACCAGCGGGTTGCGCCGCCTGGCCTCCTCGGCACCGATCAGCTCCAGCCGCACGCCCGCGGCCCGCTGCCCGGGCAGCTCGGCCTCGAACGCGGCCACCTGCCCGGGCGCGGTGAACAGCACCAGGTAACCGACCTGACGCATGGGCGGTCCGCCGGGCAGGCGCCGGTAGGCCGCCAGGCTGCGTACGGCCAGCGCGGAACCCGCCGGATCGCCCGCGAAGTAGGCCCGCAGCACGTCCGCGGTGGCCCGCGACGCGCCCGAGCCCAGCCGGCCGCGTTCCAGCAGCACCGTCTCCACGCCCGCCTCGGCCAGCCGGGCCGCGATCGACAACCCGACCACCCCACCCCCGATGACCACCGCCTCGGCCTCACCGGGGAGCCTCACGCCGCCTCCTGACGCAGGTGGTCGCCCACGTCCCACGGAAAGAGCTGCAGGTTCCAGGCACCCAGGCAGTTGACGTACAGGGCCATGTGCGCCATCAGCGCGACGAAGTCCTCGTGCCGGTCGATGCGATCGGTGCAGTCCAGCGCCCGCTCCGTCAAATCGCGCAAGGTCAGCAACCCGCAGTAGCCGAGGAACTGCGCGGGCGTGGCGGCCAGGAGACGGGCCATCCGCCGCAGGCTGTCCATCGGCATGCCCTCGGCCGCCGCCCGCACCAGATTGCCGAAGCAGTTGTAGCCCAGAGGCCGGGTCTCACCGTTGACGAACAACAACGTCGTCAGCACCGTCCCGTAGCTGCCCGCCCCGGACGCGATACGCCTCGCATGCAGGTCCACCAGTTCCCCAGGAGGCCGGAGCCAGATGCTCTCGGTCTCGGCGTGCACCTCGCGCACCAGCTCGGCCACGGCGGGGTCGTGGGCGGGCAGGCGCGGCAGAGCGTGACCGCCCCGCCCACCGGCCCGCCGCACCTCGACGGTCACCGGACGGTCGGAGGCGTACACCGCCTGCCACACCGCCTGTCCCGCCTCGGCCAGCGCGGCCAGGTCCTGCGGCAGGACACGGCCGATCGGGGTGGCCGGCATCGGCTCGCTCAAAGGCCCGTACTTGATCCCCAGGTGCTGCAGCCGGGAGCAGAAGATCGTGCCGTCCGGCGCGTCGCGCCGATCGTCCACCCTGTACGTGGCGGGCGCGTGCAGCAACTCCGGGGCGGGGGCGAGGTGGTACAGGTGGTGGCCGGCGATGAGGGCATGGCCCTGAATGCTGCGATACGGCAACGCCTCCCACAGCGCCTGCGTCAGCGCGGCGTTACGCCCGTCCAGGTCCACGGTCACCGTGATGCCGAGCTCGGCCCAGCTGATCTGAATCTGTCGTCGCTTCATCTCCACGCGACCTAATGTGATTGATCCATTGCTCTCCGTAAAGGGCGAGCAGAAGACTATAGCACTACAGATAGTAATGTAATGACTACTATGAGTAGTATTCGTGAGACGCATCCCGCGGAGATCGCCGCGGGGGAGGAGGGAACATGACGGCTCAGCCGCCGAACCCCCACCGGCCGCACACGCCGGCCGCACGAAGGCCCGCGCCATGCTGAACAACGTGCTGCGGCCCGCCCCGCCACCGCCCATCCCTCCGGGCTGGCAGACAGGGCCGCCCGACTTCGTGGGCGTCGGTTCCATGAAGTCGGGAACATCGTGGTGGTGGGCCGTGCTGGCCGGACACCCCGCGGTCGCGACACCGCGACAACAGCCGGCCGACGCGACCGGCCGGACACCCGCCACACCACTCCGGCCGCCCTACGGCCACAAAGAAGTGCACTTCTTCGACCACTACGGACAAATAGCCGAATTCGACCCGGCCACCTACCACCGCTACTTCCCACGCCCACCCGGCCACCTGGTCGGCGAATGGACCCCCCGCTACATGTACGACCTCTGGACACCTCCAATGCTGCACACCGCCGCACCCGACACCAAACTGCTCGTCCTCCTCCGCGACCCCCTCCAACGCCTCCTGTCAGCCCTGGCCGCCCAACAACAATGGTTCCCCTCCGCACCACTCGCCGTGATCATGCAGCACCAGTTCCACCGATCCTTCTACTGGCGCCAACTCCGCTGGCTGACCACCCACTTCCCCCGCGAGCAACTCCTCGTCCTGCAGTACGAACAATGCGTCACCGACCCCGCCGGCCAAGCCCGCCGCACCTTCGCCTTCCTCGGCCTGGACACCACCCACTGGCAACCGGGCCGCGAACTCACCGAAAAAGTCGGACGCACCTACCCCCGCCCCACACTCACCAGCGCGACCACGAAAGCCTTCCTGCACGCGATCGCCCCCGACACCACCCGCCTGCTCCAGGAGTTCCCCCACCTCGAAGCCGACCTGTGGCCCAGCCTGCGCACCCTCCGGAAGCGAGACTGACAGCGGCATGCCACACATTCGACGGACTCCACGACATCGACCGCAGCCGCGTGGGGGAGGAGGCCGCCACGCGTATCGCCTGTCGCCGCCGAGCACGAGCTCGCCGACAGGCGCCACCGTCACCGCTGGGTTCCGCAAGATCGTCGGCCGGTGACGGGAGCCCGGGGGAGTCGGGCTGGGCTGGCGATGGCGTTGCAGCCTTGCGTCCTTGCGTTCTTCGCCGGGTTCATGGCCGTCGTCGCGACTACGAGCTATACCAGACAGAACCCACCTTCTGTCTGGTTTGGCATTATCTGTCGCTTTTGGGCTCGGTAGGGGGTCACAGGCGGTTGACGAAGCGGGCGGCGGCGCGCTGGCTCATGCCGGTCTCGCCGCGTACGAGGAAGACGGCGTCGCGGATCTGGCCGAGGGCCTTGAGCTCGCGTGCTTGATCGACGAGGTCGACGCTGACGCTGGGCCGGTTGCGCGGGCGGCGGGTCAGCCGGGCCGCGAGGATGATCAGCCAGATGGCGGCGGCGGTGATGACGGCGGTGAGCGCGATGAGGCTGGGGGTGGTCTCGAGGGCGGCCATGGTGGGGCGTCTGCCCGGGTTCGGGTGGTTTATTCAGCGCTTCGGTGGTTGCTTGATAATGAACATTATGTCAAGTAGCGCTTTCTGAGAAGGGGTTGCGCTCTCCTGGACAGGTGGGGCCGGTGGGTTCTCCGGGAAGATTTTTTGCGTTCCCCGTGGCGTCCCGCGGGGGTGGCGGTGCCGGTGGTGCGAGGGTGCTGAGCGGGGGTTTCGCGCTCTCGTACGGTGCTGCGGCGGGGTCTTCCCGTGCGTTGACGGCGGGTTTGACGCTTCGTTGATTCGCTGTCCTTGGCGGGATCTGTGGTTTTAGGGTGGAGCTCCTGCTATACGCGCCGCGAGAGGAGCAGCACGTGGGGAACTCGGTGTTATGCCCGGTGTGTCAGGGGGTCCTGCCCGCTTCCGGTAAGGAGTCGTACACGCCGCTGCGGGGGCGGTTGATCGTGACGAACGGGTACTGCGCGGGTGGGTGCGCCGGGATGGCGGATCAGGGCCGGCGGCAGGCTGAGCGGCAGGCGCAGGAGCAGACGCAGCAGATGGCGCGTCCGCAGTCCTCCCCCGCTGCTCCTCCGGTTGCGGCGCCGGTTCCGGTGGCTCCGGCGGTGGGTGCGGGGCATGCGCCGTTGCGGGTGGTGCGCTGATCTTCGGTGGTGCCCGGGTTTGTCCGGGCGCCCGGGTTTTCCGGGTGCCGGTGTTCTTCGGGTGCCGGTGTTCTTCGGGTGCCGGTGTTCTTCGGGGTGCCTGGGTCCGGCCGGTGGGCGGGCCGGTTTTCGGGGTGTGCCGGCGGTGGGTTATTGGTGGCCGTCGGTGGTGTGCCAGTAGTCGCGGGTCTGGGTGGCGAGGCCGTCGGGGTCGAAGCGGGCGAAGACGCAGCCGGCGAGGGTGATGGGGCGGCCGTTGTCGTGGGTGTGGACCCGGAATTCGATGGCGGCCTGGTCTCCGTCGACGATGGGGGTGGCGAAGGTGACGTGGGGGTTGCTTTCGCCGGTGAAGGACCAGGTGATGTAGTCGGCGATGGCTTGCTTGCCGTGGTGCGGGGGGCGGAAGGGCATGCTGGTGTGGACGGCGTCGTCGTGGTAGAGGGCGGTGATGGCGGCGGTGTCGTGGTGGGTCCAGCCGTGTTGCCAGGTGTCGGCGAAGCGTTGGGCGGCGGTTCGGGGGTTCATGGTGACCATTGTGGTGGTGTGGTGGGTGCCTCTCCCCCGGTTCGGTGGGTTCAGTGGTGGGGTGTGTAGGGGTGGGTGGCGGTGACGGCGGTGATGGGCAGGGGGCCGTACAGGTGGGGGTAGCCGTTCTCGATGCGGATGTCGAGGCCGGTGGGGTCGATGTCGAGGATGACGAGGGGTTGGGTGAGGTGGCTGTAGAAGGCTTGGTGGACGCCGTGGAGTTGGGTGAGGTCGCGGCTGCAGTGGATGAAGCCTTCTTGGTCGAGGGTGCGGCCGAGGGTGGAGATGCGGTACTCCCCTGTTTTCTGGGCGGCTTGCCAGTCGGTGTGCAGGGCGAGGTGGTGGATGGTCATGGGGTCCATTCGGTTTCGAGGATGGCGTAGATGGTTTCGCTGGTCCATTCGCCTTTGACGATTTCGTTGTCGATGAGGGTGGCTTCGCGGCGCATGTGGAGTTTTTCCAGGACGCGGGCGGAGGCGGTGTTGCGGGTGTCGATGCGGCCGGTGATGCGGTGGAGGCCGAGTTCGGTGAAGCCGAGGTGGAGCATGGCGCGGGCGGCTTCGGTGGCGTAGCCGTGGCCGTGGTGGTCGGGGTGGAGGATGTAGCCGATTTCGCCTTGGCGGTGTTGTTCGCTGGTCCAGATGAGCAGGGCGTTGCCGATCACTTGGTCGGTGGTGGGCAGGGTGATGGCCAGGTCGATGGCGTCGCCTTCGTGGTGGATGGCGGTGCGGGTGATTCTTTTGTCGAGGTGGGTGCGGGTGGTGTCGCGGTCGCGGGCGTCCCAGTAGAGGTAGCGGGTGACGTGGGGCAGGGATTCGTAGGCGTTGACGGCGTCGAGGTCGTCGGGGGTGAAGGGGCGCAGGTGGAGGCGGGGGGTGGTGAGGGGGTAGTCGGGTTTGATCATTGGGGCAGTGTAGGGAGGGGTGGTGGGGGTGGCAACGCGTTTTCGAGGGCGAGGGTGAGGAGGGTGCGGGTTTCGTCGAGGGGGCGTTGTTCGACGAGCTGTTCGAGCCAGAGGGCGGAGATGGTGGTGTGGAGGAGGCGTACGCGGGGGTTGGTTTCGGGGAGGTCGAGGGCGGTGGCGATGAGGTGGACGCAGCCGTCGGTCCAGCGGCGGGCGATGTGCTGGAGTGCGGGGTCGCGGCCGGCGTGGACGTAGAGCTCCCACAGGCCGAGTTGGCGGGTGCGGTCGGTGGTGGCGATCTGGTCGGTGATGGCGGTGAGGCCGTGGTGGGTGATCCGGGTGCGGGTGGTGGCGAGTTCGGTTTCGACGAGCTGGGTGAAGGCTTCGGCGAGGAGCTGGTCGCGTGAGGTGAAGTAGTAGGTGGTGGCGGCGAGGGGGAGGTTGGCGCGCTGGGCGACGGCTCGGTGGGTGACGGCGGCGAATCCGCCTTCGGTGAGGAGGGTGACGGCGGCGGTGAGGAGGGTGGCGCGGCGGCGTTTGCCGCGTGCTTGGGCGGGGGTGGTGGTGGCTGTGGTTGTGGGGGTGGCTGGGTTGGGGTGTCGGGCGGTTGGGGTGGTGGGGTTGGGCGCGGGGTTGTCGGCGGGATGGGGGGTCAATGGGCACCTGCGAGGTTGAGGACGACGACGCCGCCGATGATGAGGAGGATGCCGCTGATCTTGAGGGGGGTGAGGGTTTCGCCCATGAAGGCGGCGCCGATGAGGGCGATGGCGGCGGTGCCGGCTCCGGACCAGACGGCGTAGGCGGTGCCCATGTCGAGGTGGAGTTTGAGGACGCGGGCCAGGAGGGCGAAGGAGGTGATGTAGCCGGCGGCGACGACGATGGTCCAGCCGAGGTGGGTGAAGCCGTTGCTGAGTTTGAGTGCGGAGGTGGCGAGGACTTCTGAGGCGATGGCGAGGGCGAGCAGGAGCCAGGCCATGGTGGGGTTCCCCTGACGTGAAGTGGTACGGGTGTGCCAATTTTATCGGGGTGCCTGTCCCCCGCTCCCCCGGGCCTGGTGTGGTGTTCGGTCGGCTGGATCGGGTGTGGGGGTCTTGTGTTGGTGGAATCGCTTGAAAAGGGAGTCGAATACGTGTTCCACTGGTGGGCGTGGGTTGGGACGCGCTTTCGCTGGTCGACGACGCCGCCGATGAGCGTCCGCTGATCGAGCGGCGGGCGGTGCTGCGCGGGGATTTCTACGAGATGCAGGCCCGTACGGTGATCGAGCGGGTGCCGCAGGCCGCGGGCATCGCCCAGCGGTGGGCCGTGTCCCCCTACCGTGGCTGCGCCCATGCCTGCCGCGGCTGCGGTGCCCGTGCCGGGCATCGGCGGCTGGGGCTGGATGCGGGGCGTGATTTCGACACGCGGATCGTGGTGCGGCCGAATGTGGTGGAGCGGTTGCGGGTGGAGCTGGCGCGCTGGGAGGGCGAGGAGCTGGCGGTGGGGGTGAGCGGTGACTGTTACCAGGCGGCTGAGGAGACGTATCGGCTGATGCCTGGGGTGGTCGGGGCGCTGGCGGGGTCGGGGGTGCCGTTCACGGTGTACACCAAGAGTGCGCTGGTGTTGCGGGATGCGGGGTTGCTGGCTCGGGCGGGTGCGCGGGTGGCGGTGTCGATCGCGTTCGTGGACGAGCGGATCCGGCGGGTGGTGGAGCCGGGGGCGCCGACGGCGCAGGCGCGGCTGGAGTTGGTGTCGGCGCTGGTGGAGGCGGGGGTGGATTGCCGGGTGCTGATGGCGCCGGTGTTGCCGTTGTTGAGTGACGCGGCTGATCAGCTGGGGGCGACGGTGCGGCGGATCGCGGCGGCGGGGGCTCGGGTGGTGGAGCCGGTGGTGTTGCGGCTGCCGGTGGGGACGCGGGCGTGGTATCTGGAGTGGTTGGAGCAGGCGCATCCGCGGTTGGTGGAGCGGTATGAGGAGTTGTACGACCGTGCGGGGTTGCCGGCGGCGGGGTATGAGGGGCGGATCACGGGGCAGATCGCGGCGTTGTGCCGGGTGTACGGGATGGAGTGCGGGGCGCCGGTGGCGGTGCGGGGTGAGCCGGAGGCGGCGCAGCTGGCGCTGGTGTGACGGTGGTGGGGGTCAGGGGCGGCGGTGCAGGAGCATGCCGGGCCACTCCCCCACGGTGAAGGGTGTGGCGCGGGTGAAGCCGCAGCTTTCGTAGTAGGCGACCAGGCGGCCGTCGTCGCCGGCGTAGCAGTCGACGCGCAGGAGGGTGGCGCCGCGGGTGCGGGCTTCGTCGGCGGCCCAGTCGAGCAGGGCGCGGCCGACGCCGTGGCCGGCGTGGCGGCGGTCGGTGACCAGGGCCTGGACGTAGAGCTCGGGTTCGGTGGCGGGGGTGACGTAGTCGTGGGCGGGGCCGACGGAGATGCAGCCGGCGGGGTGGCCGTCGAGTTCGGCGATGCGCATGCCGCCGCCGTGGAGCCAGGTGGTGACCTGCTGGGTGCGGCGGGGGTCGCCGGTGAAGGGGCGGGTGCCCCATTGGCCGGTGCGGCCTTGGGTGGTGAGCCAGGCGACGGCGCTGTCGAACATGGCCAGGACGAGGGGGATGTCGCCGTTTTGTCCTGGGCGGATGTGCGGGGTCATCGGTTGTCGTTCTTCAGGGCGCTGCCCTTTTTCCACTGGGTGAACGACATCTGCCAGTAGCCCCAGCCGTTGTTCCATTCGAGTTCGCGGTTGGTGCCCTTGATGTCGACGACGTCGCCGCGCTGGAAGTTGTCGTAGAACCATTTGGCCTGGTCGGGGCGGGAGTTGATGCAGCCGTGGCTGACGTTGCGGACGCCTTGGGCCCAGACGTTGTCCTTGGCGTGGACGTATTCGCCGGAGTTGGAGATGCGGACGGCGTGGTCGATCATGACGTCGTAGTAGCCGGGGTCGCCTTTTTTGCGGCCTGGGGAGATCATGCGGACGGGGTTGCCGCGTTCCATGGTGAGGTGGACGCCGGAGGTGGTGGTGTATTCGCGGGTGGTGGCCATGCCGGCGCTGATGCGCATGGTTTGGACGCGTTTGCCGTCTTTGTAGACGTACATCATGTGCTTGGCGACGTCGACCTTGCTGATCTGCTTGGCGCCGATCTTGAGGTTGGCGGTGTAGTCCTTGACGCCGTAGAGGCCTTTGCCGCCTTTGATGCCGGTGATGTTGGCGTTGAAGGTGACCTTCTGGTGGGCGGGCCAGTATTTGGCGGTGCGGTAGATGACGACGGTGTCGTTGATCCAGCGCCAGGCGCCTTCGACGGGCTTTTCCGCCTCGACCTCCAGGGCCCGTTCGATGGTGGCCTTGCTGGTGACCGGCTGGTTGAAGGTGACGATGATGGGGGCGCCGACGCCGAGGGTCTCGCCCTTGGCGTTGGGGGTGACGTCGGCGATCTGCAGGGCGCGCTGGGGTTTGGCGGTGGTGAAGGTGCTGGTGGCGGTGGTGGCACCGGCGGTGGCGGAGACGTCGTAGCTGGTGGAGGGCTTCAGCGGCGTCTTGGAGATCCAGCGGGTCTTGTCGGTGTTGTATTTGCCGTCGAGTTGTTCGCCGTCGGCTTGGACGGTGACGTTGTCGAGGGCGGCGCCGGCGGCTTCGACGACGACCTTTTTCTCGGGGCTGACCTTGGTGGTGCCTTCGCCGGGGGTGATCTTGACTGTGGGGGCCTGGGGGGTGGCCACGGTGGTGCCTTCGGGGGTGCCGGTGCGGGGGGCCGCGGTGCCGCCGTTCGAGCATGAGGCCGTCAGGGCAGCCGCCGTGAGCAGCGCGAGTGCGGTGGCGGGTGTCCTCCAGGCGGGCGCAACGTTCAAGATCGTCCTCTCCCCACGGGCACCAAAAGGCACCCCAAAAACCTTAATGCTCCCACATGTATGACGCGGAATCGTTTGGGAGAGTTCGATCACATTTCTATTACTTATGGGAGCGTGGGGGCAGGTCAGTTGCGGGTCAGGCGGTGGGTCAGGCCGGTGTGGCGGCGGCCCGCTCCCCTGGTGCGTACGGCCTGGGCCAGCGCCCGGCGCGAGCCGACGATCACGACGAGTTTCTTGGCCCGGGTGATGGCGGTGTAGAGCAGGTTGCGCTGCAGCATCATCCAGGCGCTGGTGGCCAGGGGGATGACGACGGCGGGGTATTCGCTGCCCTGGGAACGGTGGATGGAGACGGCGTAGGCGTGGGCGAGCTCGTCGAGTTCGTCGAAGGCGTATTCGACGGATTCGTCCTCGTCGGTCAGGACGGTGAGCTTGTGCTCGTCGGGCCGGATGTCGGTGACGATGCCGACGGTGCCGTTGAAGACGCCGGCGGCGCCCTTGTCGTAGTTGTTGCGCAGCTGGGTGACCTTGTCGCCGACGCGGAAGACGCGGCCGCCGTAGCGGCGTTCGGGCATGCCCTCGCGGGCGGGGGTGAGGGCTTCCTGCAGGGCGGTGTTGAGGGCGCCGGCGCCGGCGGCGCCGCGGTGCATGGGGGCCAGGACCTGGACGTCGCGGCGGGGGTCGAGGCGGAAGCGGCGCGGGATGCGGCGGGCGACGACGTCGACGGTGAGGGCGGCGATCTCCTCGGGTTCCTCGCAGGGGAACAGGAAGAAGTCCTTCATGCCCTCCAGGACGGGGTGGCGGCCGGTGTTGACGCGGTGGGCGTTGACGACGACGCCGGACTCCTGGGCCTGGCGGAAGATCTGGGTCAGCCGTACGCGGGGGATGTCGTCGGCGGCCAGGAGGTCTTTGAGGACCTCGCCGGCGCCGACGGAGGGCAGCTGGTCGACGTCGCCGACGAACAGCAGGTGGGCGCCGGGGGCGACGGCTTTGACGAGCTTGTTGGCCAGCAGCAGGTCGAGCATGGAGGCCTCGTCGACGACGACGAGGTCGGCGTCGAGGGGGTTGTCGCGGTCGAAGGTGGCCTCGCCGCCGGGGCGCAGCTGCAGCAGGCGGTGCACGGTGGTGGCCTCGTGGCCGGTCAGCTCGGCCAGGCGTTTGGCGGCGCGGCCGGTGGGGGCGGCCAGGATGACCTTGGCGCGTTTGGCGCGGGCCAGCAGCACGATGGAGCGTACGGTGAAGCTCTTGCCGCAGCCGGGGCCGCCGGTCAGGACGGCGACCTTCTCGGTGAGGGCCAGGCGGACGGCCTGGCGCTGCTCGGTGGCCAGTTCGGCGCCGGTCTGGGCGTGCAGCCAGGTCTCGGCGCGTTCCCAGTCGACGTCGGCGAAGGTCTTCAGGCGGTCGTGGCCGCCGTTGAGCAGGGACAGCAGGCCGGAGGCCAGGGAGATCTCGGCGCGGTGGAAGGGCGGCAGGTAGACGGCGGGTACGTGGTTGTCGCCGGCGGGGACGCTCTCGCGGACGACGCCTTCGTCGGCGACGAGCTGCTCCAGGCAGGCGGTGGCGAGCTCGGCGGGCACGTCGAGGATCTTGACGGCGTCGGCGACGAGGTTGGGGGCGGGCAGGTAGCAGTGGCCGTCGTCGGCGGCCTGGGACAGGGTGTAGCGCAGGCCGGCCTTGACGCGTTCGGGGCTGTCGTGGGGGATGCCGACGGCCTGGGCGATGGTGTCGGCGGTCTTGAAGCCGATCCCCCACACGTCGTCGGCGAGCTTGTAGGGCTGGGTCCTGACGACGGAGATGGAGGTGTCGCCGTACTGCTTGAAGATGCGTACGGCGATGGAGGTGGACACGCCGACGCCCTGCAGGAAGATCATCACCTCTTTGATGATCTTCTGTTCGTCCCAGGCGGCGGCGATCATCTTGGTGCGTTTGGGGCCGAGGCCGGGCACTTCGGTGAGGCGTTCGGGGTGCTGCTCGATGATGTCGAGGGTGTCGGTGCCGAAGTGGTCGACGATGCGCTCGGCCATCTTGGGGCCGATGCCCTTGATGAGGCCGGAGCCGAGGTAGCGGCGGATGCCCTGGACGGTGGCCGGCAGCACGGTGGTGTAGGACCACACCTCGAACTGGCGGCCGTAGCGGGGGTGGGAGGTCCAGCGGCCGAGCAGCCGCAGCGACTCGCCGACCTGGGCGCCGAGCAGGGGGCCGACGACGGTGAGCAGGTCGGCGCCGGTGCGTTCGGTGGCGACGCGGGCGATGGTGTAGCCGGTCTCCTCGTTGGCGTAGGTGATGCGTTCGAGTACGGCTGAAAGCTCGGAGGGTGCGATCTTGGCCGCGCCTTCGCTCACCGTTGCATCCCTTTCGCCTGATCGTCTCCTGGTCAGGGTAAAGGAAGGGCGGCGTGCGGGGGTTGTGCGGCGGGAGGGCCGCCGGCTCCTGCGGGCGCCCGGGGAGCGCGGACCCACTCCCCTCCCCCGCCGTCGCGGTCTTCGTGTGGCCCTGTAGTGACTGGGGGCGGCCATGGTGATCGGTCCCGGCGACCAGTGGCCCTGGCAGCGACTCGGACCTCCCATGCCGATTCCGGAAGAGACCCGGGAGCCGAAGGCTACATGTACGAGGTAAAAGCCCGGCATCCCGGCCAGCCGGAGGAACGGGGCGATCCCGTGACGTAGCTCGCACAGGCTGACCAACGTCCAGCCTGTTATCCGTCCTGGCTCCTGTCGGGGAACCGACCCGACGCAGCCAACCGTGGCTCCTGCGGCAGCCGGGGAGCGCGTCCGGTCGGGCGTCGTACGTCGCCAGGGCATCCGTGGTGCCGCCTGCTCCGCCGCCGGGCGAGCGGAATGTACGGTGGTTGCCGTGCATGACGAGGTCTACCGTTACAACGAGGAACGCTGGCAGGCCCTTGTGGCGGCGGACGCCTTGTTCACCCGTCCCATGCTCGACCTCGACAAGGACAAGGCGCGGGCTTATCTGGGGCTGGAGCAGCTGGGCATCTCCGGCGACGTGGCGGGCCGGAAGGTGCTCTGCCTGGCGGGTGGAGGTGGGCAGCAGTCGGTGGCCTTCGCGCTGCTGGGGGCCGAGGTGACGGTTCTCGACATCTCCTCCGGGCAACTGGAGCGCGACCGCTCGGCGGCCGGGCACCACGGCGTGCGCGTCCGTACGGTCCAGGGGGACATGCGGGATCTGTCGGCGCTCGACGGCTGCTCGTACGACCTGGTCTGGCACCCGTACTCGCTGACGTTCGTCCCGGACTGCCGGGTGGTCTTCCGCGAGGTCGCCAGGGTCGTGCGCGAAGGGGGCCACTACTACCTGATGTGCGCCAACCCGTTCTTCTCCGGGCTCACCCACGACTCCTGGAACGGGGACGGCTACACGCTGGCGCAGCCCTACACGGACGAGGCCGCGACCAGCTATCCCGACCAGGAGTGGGTCTACGACCGCACCACGGGCGGCCAGCGCATCGTCGAGCCCCGGGAGTACCGGCAGACGCTGAGCCGCATCGTCAACGGGCTCGTCGGGGAGGGCTTCCTGCTGACGTTCCTCCGCGAAGTCCAGGGCGGCCGTGGCGACGCGGAGCCGGGGAGCTGGGAGCACTTCATGATGGTGGCCCCGCCCTGGCTGGAATTCGTCTGCCAGTACCGTCCCGCCAAGGGTGGGCGTACCTCTAGGTGAGTCGTGCCTGGATGCCGGTGATGACCGTGTCCAGGCCGAGCTCGAACACCTCGTCCGAGCCGGGGGGCTCCATGCCGCGCATGATGGCGTTCTCCGAGGAGCTGAGCGGGTTCGACCTGGGGCCCCGGCTGGAGGGCATCGGCTGCCCCACGCTCGTGATGGTCGGACGGCATGACCCCGCAGGGCCCGCCCGCGCACAGCCGGGAGATCGCCGGACGCGTCGCCCGGGCCTGCCTGGCGGTGTCCGAGCGCAGCGGTCACTTCCCGTACCTGGAGGAACGGGACGCCTTCGAAGACGTGCTCGCGGGGTGGGTCCGCGACCACGGCCTCGGGTAGAGCCCGCCGCGCGGCCGCTCAGTCGCGCAGCTGCGCGTTGAGCCGTGCGGCCTGTCGCGTGAGGTGGTCGCGTTCGGGGAGGCTGGAGGCCGATCGGGCGGCTTCGGCGTAGAGCCGCGCTGCGGTCACGAGGTCACCGTCGCGCTCGTGGAGGTACGCCGCGACGGCGGTGTGGCGGGGCAGGGCGGGGTCGAGCTCCGCCAGGGCGGCCAGGCCGGCCCGCGGGCCGTCGGCCTCGCCGACCGCGACGGCCCGGTTGAGGCGGGCCACCGGGCTGCCGGTCAGGCGTACCAGTTCGTCGTACCACTCGACGATCTGCACCCAGTCGGTCTCCTCGGCCGTGCGGGCGTCGGCGTGCAGCGCGGCGATGGCGGCCTGGGCCTGGAACTCCCCCAGGCGGTCGCGGGCCAGGGCGGCCTGGAGCACGTCGACGCCCTCGGCGATCAGGCGGGTGTTCCACAGGCTGCGGTCCTGCTCGGCCAGGGGTATGAGCCGGCCGTCGGGTCCGGTCCGGGCCGGGCGCCGCGCGTGGTGCAGCAGCATGAGCGCGAGCAGGCCCGCGACTTCCTCATGGTGGGTCTTGACCGCCAGCTGGCGGGTGAGCCGGATCGCCTCTCCGGCGAGGTCGACGTCGCCGGAGTAGCCCTCGTTGAAGACCAGGTAGAGCACGCGCAGCACCGTGGGGACGTCGCCGGGCTGGTTGAACCGGACGGAGGAGACGGTCCGCTTGGCCCGGCTGATGCGCTGGGCCATGGTCGCCTCCGGCACGAGGTAGGCCTGCGCGATCTGACGCGTGGTCAGGCCGGCGACCGCGCGCAGCGTGAGTGCGACGGCCGAGGCCGGGGTCAGGGACGGGTGCGCGCACAGGAAGTACAGCTGGAGCGTGTCGTCCACCGCCTCCCCCGGGCCGGGCACGGGCTCGGTCTCGACGCGTACCTCGCGGTGCCGGCGGGAGGTGTCGGCGCGGGCGGCGTCGAGGAACTTGCGCCAGGCCACGGTGACCAGCCAGCCCTTGGGGTCGCGCGGCTGGTCGTCCGGCCACGCGCGCAGGGCCTCGACCAGGGCTTCCTGTACGGCGTCCTCGGCCGCCGCGAAGTCGGCTCCGCGACGGACGAGGACACCGATCACCGCGGGCACCAGCTCCCGCAGCAGCGGCTCGTTCACTCGGTCACCGTGAGCCGCTCGGCCAGGAAGGGGCGCACCTCGAGCCATTCGTGGATCGGCTCGCCACCCGCGCCCGGAGCCGCGGACAGCTCGCCGGCCAGCTCCAGCGCCCGCTCGTAGGTCTCGACGTCGATCACCATCCAGCCGGCGATCAGGTCCTTGGTCTCCGCGAACGGGCCGTCGGTGACCGGCGGCCGCCCCTCGCCGTCGGAGCGGACGAACGTGCCCTCCGGGGAGAGCGCCTGATGGTCGACGAACTCGCCGGTGCCCTCCAGCCGGGCGGCGAAGTCCCGCATGTACTGCACGTGGGCCGAGATCTCCTCCGGCGTCCACTGGTCCATCGGCACGTCGTTGACCGCTGCCGGCGCGCCCCGGTAGTGCTTGAGCAGCAGGTACTTGGCCATCATGTTCTCCTTGGTGTGTTCGGGCCATTGTGGCCGGTGTTCCGTGCGGGGACGAAACCGCGCGCGTGCGAGAGCCGTCCGCAACCACCGAACACGATGCTGTGGGCCAGATCACGGTTGAGGTTGACCTGAGGTCAGGGGGGCTCCTCAACGAGGTGTTCGGCGGTGCGCAGGCCGATCCGGCCCAGCCGGCGGGCTGAGCACCGGCGTGCACCAGGGAGAACTCGAACCAGCGCCACGCCGAGCTCCACGGGCCGGCGTGGCCCGTCCGTACGCTCGGCCGCGGTGCGCGTGGTCGCCCGGCTCGAACACAAGGCAGGCTGAGGCAGATGAGGAAGGGGGTCACGATCGGGCAGGCGGCGGCGTTCGTCGGCGTCACGGTGAAGACGGTGCGGCATTACCACAAGCTCGGCCTGGGGAAGGAGCCGGACGGCCTCCGCATCGCCGAGCTCGCCGCCGCCGCGGCCGACCGCTACCTCGCCAACCCCGCACTGCTGAAGACCGTGACCGGCCTGCAGGCCCGCACCGAGGCCGCGACCCGGTACACGCTGATCGCCCGCCACGGTGACGAGCAGACGCCGGCCGCGGCGCGGCTGACCGCGCTTTACGAGGCCAGGCTCCGCGCCGCCGGCATCCGCATCCCCCGTCCGGACTCCCCCTGCCCGCGCCGCGCCGCGCTCCGCTCCTTCGGCCGGCCGGCCGGCGGGTGGCCGGGGGCATCTCGTCCGGCACCGGCAGGAGCGCGTGGTCCAGGGCATTCCAGGCGTGCCGGGCCCCGGGGATGCCGCCCGCTCACGTTCCAGGGGCTCCTGCGGGGAGCTTGGTGTCGTCGTCGGTCCTGGCCGCGTTCAGGTTCGCCCCGGTCAGGTCGGCGCCCGTCAGGTCGGCGCCCTTGAGGTTCGTCCCCTTCAGGTCCGCTCCGCGCAGGCTCGCCTTGCGCAGATCCGCTTCGCGCAGGTCCGCTCCGCGCAGGCTCGCCCCGTTCAGGTTCACGTCGCGCAGGTCCGCCTCGCGCAGGTCCGCGTTGAACAGGTCCACCCCGCTCAGGTTGGCCCAGCTCAGGTCCGCCTTCCTCAGGTCCGCCTCGAACAGGTCCACCCCGCTCAGGTCCGCGCCGTTCAGGTCCGCCTCGCTGAGGTCCGCCATGAACAGGATCGCGTGCCCCAGGTCCGCGCTGTCCAGGTACGCCTTGCGCAGGTCGCTGCCGGACAGGTCGGTGTGGGCCAGGTTGGCCCCGCTCAGGTGGGCCCCGCTCAGGTCCGCCCGGGTCAGGATGGCGGTGCCGAGGTTCAGGCCGCTCAGATCCGCGCCCGGCACACGGATGCGCGCCAGGTTGCAGCCGCAGACCCAGTCGTGCCCGAGCCCGGTGTTCGGCGCATCGTAGACGCTGCCGAGCACGGTCAGGGCCATCTGCACGTCGGTGGCCGGTCGCCCGAGCTGCCGGGCTGGTGACATCGAATCGTGCTCGCGCACGTACGCGGCCATGACATCGACGGTCATCACCCGATCACGTGGAGAATCCTGCGCCAGGCGTTGCAGCGTGTCGATCGCGTCCAGGCGGACCTCGATCCGCTCGGAGCCGAGCTGCGCCACGGCCTGGCCGTACCTGTCGGGGCTCTGCCCTTCCAGCGGGGTCTGCATGGACCTGGCGTCGGTGTAGACCAGGCTGCCCGCGGCCAGCAGCAACCCGAGGACGATGCCCCAGGTGCTCATCCGCTCAAGGAGCGCCCCTCGTTCGGCGGTGAGCGTGTCGAGGGGTCTTTCAGCCGGGCGGGCGTCGGTCTCCTCCGGGGTGAGCGGCCGCAGGTCGCGGCGGCGACGCAGCTCGCCCGCGACCCAGCAGCCGACGCCGATCAGGAGGCTGACGGCCGCGAGGATGGTGAGCGTCAGCGGAGGGAGATCCGCTGCGGAGTACGGCGGCGTCAGGTAGCGGGGCAGCCGGTCCAGCACCGGTGCCAGCCAGGCGGTGCCGGGTGCGCCGGTGAGCAGGTGGACGGTCACGGTGGCGATGGCGGTGCTGACGACCACGCTGATCGACCAGATCAGGGCCCGCCGCCGACGCGCTTGCCGTGATGTCACAGCCTCCATTTGATCTGGAGCTGGGTACCGAATGTAAGCCTTTCGACGGAACTGTTACTTCGGGTGACTCGCCGGGCGCCGGGCCCTGTGAACAGTGGTGCCGGCCGCAGAGTGGATGGCTGCCATGGCGGCGGCAGCCGGAAAAGAAAATTCGGGAATTCGGGGGCCGGCGGATGTCGAGAATGCTCCGGCGGCTCCGTCCCTGGGGCGAATCACGACAACGACCCTGGAGGGACGGCAATGCGAGCGAACGAGATCGCCGAGATCCTGGACCGGCCGATCAGCCAAGAGCTGCTGGCGCGCGACGTGACCCGGCTGGCGTACGTGGCCAAGGACGGCACGCCCCGGAACGTCCCGATCGCGTTCACCTGGAACGGCTCGGAGATCGTCATGTGCACCACGAAGAACGCCCCGAAGCTCCCGGCCCTGCGCGAGAACCCGACGGTCGCCCTGACGATCGACACCGAGGCGCACCCGCCCAAGGTCCTGCTGATCCGCGGCCGGGCCGAGCTGGACGTGGTCGACGGCATCCCGGAGGAGTACCTCCAGATCAACGGCTCGTACGAGATGACGCCCGAGCAGCGGGTCGAGTGGGAGGCCGAGGTCCGCTCGCTCTACGACGGCATGGTCCGGATCGTGGTGTCCCCGACGTGGGCGAAGCTGATCGACTTCGAGACGACCCTGCCGAGCGCGGTCGAGGAGCTGGTCCGGCAGCGGGCCGAGCGTGAGCGCGCCTGAACCCGGTCCCGACCGATACTGAGGAGAACATGATGCGCAAACTCATCGTCCAGCAGTGGGTGACCGTCGACAACATCGCCGCGGAGGAGGACGGCGGGCTCAGCTTCGTGTCCGGAGAGCCCTTCTCCGAGACCACCGACAAGGCGTTCGAGGCGAGCGTGATGGGGTTCATCGACTCGGTCGACACGATGATTCTCGGCGCGAACACCTACGCCCAGTCCAAGGGCTACTGGCCGTACGCCGACGAGCAGGGCGAGTACGGCGAGAAGCTCAACAACCTCACCAAGTTCGTCGCCTCGTCGAAGCTGGACGACGCCCCCTGGGGCGATTTTCCCGCCGCGACCGTGACGCGCGACCCGGCCGCCACCATCCGGGAGCTCAAGGAGCAGAGCGGCAAGGACATCTGGCTGTGGGGAAGCTTGACACTCATGCACTCCCTGCTGGACATCGGCGTCGTCGACGAGATCGTCCTGCTCGTCTGCCCGGCGTCACGCGGCAGGGGAAGGCGTGTTTTCGCGGATGGGCGGGACCTGAAGCTGGTCGAGGGCATCGCGTTCGGCAACGGCGTGGTGCGTCTGCGCTATGAGATCAAGAAGTAGGTCGCGGCGCCGGTGAGGGTTCCGCTTCCGGGGTCTCCGTGCAGCGTCGGTGGCCGAGGAGGTCGCTGCGGCGCTCGACGCGACCGGCAAGGACGTCTCGATCGGCGGCGCCGGCCTGGGCACGGCGGCGATCGAGCTCGGCCTCGTCGACGAGCTGCGGATCTTCCGCTATCCGATCGTCGTCGGTGGGGCGGCATGCGCTACCTGCCGCAGGTCACCGAAGAGGTCCTGGTCTCGACCTGGTCGAGACCAGGACGCTCGGCTCGCGCGTGATCCACGAGTGCTACCGGCCCGCCCGCGGCGACTCCGACTGACACCGCCGTCCGCGTCACCAGCGCCTCGCCGGACCGGGCATGCGCCGCGCCGGCCGTGTGGTCGCCGCCCGACGGATGACCGGCCGGTCCGAGCGCTTCGATCGGAGTTGACCCCGAATCGACTAATTCCGCACCCCGCCCTGACGACACCGGCTCAGGCCGGGGCGGGCAGACGGATCGAGTCGAGTTTGGCCGGGTCGACGACGATGTGGATGCCGCTGATCCGGCCTTCGGCGACGGTGAAGGCGATGACGGACAGAGGGGTTCCGTCGGGGCGCCACGACATGTGGCCGGGGACGCCGTTGACCAGCACGGGTCGTTGGCGGGCGGCCTCGCCGGAGAACATGCGGGCGCCGGCGGCGACCGCGGTGGCGCCGAGGGTGACGACCGTGCCGCCGGGGGTGTCGACGGTCAGCTTCACGTTCGGGTCGAGGACACGCAGGAGCGCCTCGAAGTCGCCGCTGAGGGCGGCGGCGCTGAACGCCTGGACGACCTTGTGATGCTCGCGGCCGGGGCCCGCCGGCCGATCCGTGGACCGGACCTTGCGGCGGGCGCGGCTGGCGATCATCTTGGTGGCGTCGGCGGATTTGCCCAGGATCTGGCCGATCTCGTGGAACGGGACCGCGAACATGTCGTGCAGGACGAACGCCAGGCGCTCGCCCGGGGTGAGCGAGTCGAGCACGACGAGCAGCGCGAAGCCCACCGAATCGGCCAGCGCCACCTGCTCGTCCGGCGCGGGGTCGTCGGCCGGCGTCACCACGAGGTCCGCGAACTCGTGCCCGTAAGCGGTCTCGGGATGGGCTCGACGGGATCTCAGGACGTCCAGGCTGATCCGGCCGACCACGGTGGTCAGCCAGCCCGCCAGGTTGCCGATGCTCGCCGCGTCCTGGCGGACCAGGCGCATCCAGGCCTCCTGGACCACGTCCTCGGCGTCGACGTGCGAGCCCAGCACGCGGTAGGCGAGGGCGCGCAGCCGATCGCGCTGGGCCTCGAACGCCTCGGTCACCGGGCCGGACGGGAGGGTGGTCACGGCTGTCGCTGCTTTCGCTGCTGACGGAGCGAGACCCGGTTGCCGTCCGGGTCCACCGCCTCGATGCGAACCCCGAACGGATAGTCCACGGGTTCGGACTCTTCGAAGGTGACGCCACGCCGGCGCAGGATCTCGAAATCCTTCCGCAGATCATCGGACTCAAGGATCAGCGGACCGGGCGCGCCATCCCGGCCCACGTCACCCGGCAGACCCGCGGCCGCCGCCTGCGACCACAGGAGGATCTGCACCGGGCTGCCGGGAACGCCCACGGTGAGGAACCGCCCGTCGGGCCCCGGGAAGTCGACCCGCTTCTCCAAGCCGAGCCCTTCGGTGTAGAACTCCAGCGCACGGTCCTGATCGGTGACGTAGACCGTCACGTACATGATGGTGGTCAGCATCCTGTTCTCGCTTCACTCGTCGGTGCGACGACCGTTCGTCTTCGGCCGTCGCACCTATGACGGGTGCCGACGCGAAAAGGTAACAGGACCGTCCGCCGGAGCAGCTGACCGCCACCAGGACCGCCACAGGACCGCCACAGGACCGCCACCAGGACCGACTCCACGTGGCCGCCGCTCGCCGGAAGGCTCGCGCGCGGGCGCGGTGTGCAGGAGACTTCCAGGCAGACCCATGCCCGACCGGCACCTGCGGCTGCGGGAGGCGCGCGATGCCCACACGCATGACCCTGGTGGTGGCGGCGCTGCTGCTGGCCACCCGCTGCGGCGCCGCGCCGCCTCCGCCCACCCCGCCCGGCCCGCCCGCGCAAGCCGCCCCCACCAGCGGCTGCCAGGGCGGGCAGCGGCTGGAGCCCGGCACGCACCGGCTCGGCTTCGGCGGGCTCGAGCGCCGCTTCCTGCTGTCGCTGCCCGAGGGCGCCGGCCCGCACCCCGTCGTGCTCGACCTGCACGGCCTGAACTCCACCGCCGCCCGCCAGGCCGCCTACGGCCGGCTGCCCGAGGTCGGCGCGCGCCGCGGCTACATCGTGGCCACCCCCCAGGCCGCCGAGGGTCGCATGGGCTGGACGCTGCCGCACACCGCCGGGCCCGACGACACCGGCTTCCTGACCGCGCTGCTGGACCACCTCGAGCGCAACCTGTGCGTCGACGCCGGGCGCGAGTTCGCCGCCGGCATGTCCTACGGGGCCGCCATGGCGGCCGCGCTGATCTGCGCGATGGACGGGCGCCTGGCCGCCGTGGCGGCCGTGGCCGGGCTGAACATCGTGCGCCCCTGCCAGGGCGCCGAGCCCACCACGATCGTGGCCTTCCACGGCACCGCCGACCGCATCGTCCCCTACCAGGGCGGCCACCCGCTGCGCGACGCCACCGGCGACCTGCGCAAGCTCGCCGACCTGGTCGTGCTGGACCCGGTGGAGCGGGCCGCGACCGGCTGGGCGGCCCTGCTCGGCTGCTCCGGCCGCACCACCACTCCCCTCGGCACGCGGGTACGGGTACGTGACTGGAAATCCTGCCCCGGCGGTACGACACTGCGCCTGTACACGATCGACGGGGGCGGCCACACCTGGCCCGGCCCCATCGAGGTGCCCTGGCTCGGGAGCACCGCCCGCGACCTGGACGCCACCGCCCTGATCCTCGACACCTTCGACCGCGCCCCCTCCCGCCAGTAACGCCCTGCCATCCGCCGACCGGGGAGTACGAGCCATGACCGATGAGGTACGCGTCACCATCGAAGCCGAGCCCCGTACCGGGCTGAGCCGGCAGCGGCTGCGCCAGGCGGTGGCCGGCCACCCCGAGGCGCTGGCGGCGCTGGAGGTCGCCGACCCCGAGCGGCTCACCGTCGCCTTCGCGCCCGGCCTGGGTCACGACCCCGGCGAGAACGCGCCGTTCCAGGCCACCGTGTTCGACCCGGTCGGCAACCGCGCCGTCGAGCTGCGGGGCACCCTCGACCGGCCCGAGCGGGCCGAGCTGCGGCCCAGCGCCTTCCGCCCCCAGCCCAGCCGGGAGGAGCTCGTCGCCGCCGCCGCGATCCTGCGGGCCGACCCCCGCTTCCCCGCCGGCGACGACATCGTCGTCTACCGCCCCATGCCGCCCCTGGCCGACGCCGAGAACCCCGACGGCACCACCGTGCGCCGCCCCACCCTCGGCGTCTACACCCCGGGCGAGCCCACCGGCCTGCGCCACCGCATCGTCGCCGTCGACCTGGTCGCCCGCTCGGTCGACTGGACGCCGGAGGGCATCAACGTGCGCATGCACCACGACTGCGAGGACAGCGTCCCGCAGGGCATCGACGCCCTGGCCGACCGCGGCGGGCCCGACCAGGTACGCGTGCGCGTCCACCGCGGCGCCACCGAGCTGTGGAACCTGCTGGTCGTGCGGCCGCGCGCCTCGGCCCCGCAGTCCCCCGGCATGGGCGGCGGCGTCGAGCTGCGCCAGGTCCGCTACCGCGGCCGGCTTCTGCTGCGCCAGGCGCACCTGCCCATCCTCAACGTCGAGTACGAGCAGGGCACCACCTTCCGCGACGACGTCGCCTTCGAGACCCGCTTCAGCGCCACCGGCCGCGACCCGGTCGGCTGGGGGTGGCGGCTGTGCCCCGACCCGCCCCGTACCATCCTGGAACGCCCCTCCACCGACGCCGGCAACTTCCAGGGCGTCGCCTTCCACCACGACGGCGAGGAGTTACGCATCGTCAGCGAGCTGGAGGCCGGCTGGTACCGCTACTCCAGCGACTGGCGCCTGGCCGACAACGGCGACATCTCCCCCAGGTTCGGCTTCGCCGCCACCCGCAACCCGATGACCTGCCTCGTGCACCGCCACCACGCCTACTGGCGGCTCGACTTCGACGTCGCCGGCGCCGCCAACGACGTCGTCGAGCAGATCGACGACACCGGCTCCCTCATCCCCGAACCCGTGCCGATCATCCGCGAGACCTCCCGACGGCGCCGCCCCGGCCGCTACTGGCAGGTACGCGACAAGTCCTCCGGCCACGGCTACCAGATCCACCCCGGCCCCTTCGACGGCACCGCCGACGCCTACGGCGTGTCCGACCTGTGGTTCCTGCGCCACCACCCGCGCGAGCTCGACGACGGCAACCCCGGCCCGCGCGACCGCGCCGCCATCAACCGCTTCCTCAACGGCGAGAACGTCAACGGCGCCAACCTCGTCGTCTGGTACGCCGGCCACTACTACCACGACCAGGCCCACCTCCAGCCCCACCAGGGAGAGCTCATCGGGCCGCGGCTGGTGCTGATCTAACGGCTACCCTTGTCGCTCATGACTCAGGTGGGACATCCGACGGCCCGTGCCCTGCTGCACCGGCTGGCCGTCGAACAAACCGAATGCAGGGTGCCGTCACTGACGGCGGCGATCGTCCGCGACGGGCGGCTGGCATGGTTCGGCGGCCGGGGCCGCGTCGGTGACGCCGCCCCGACCGCCGCCACCCAATACCGCATCGGGTCGATCACCAAGAGCATGGTGGCCGTGGTGGTCATGCGGCTGCGCGACGAGGGCGCCCTGGAGCTGACCGACCCGCTGGAGCGGCACCTGCCGGACACGCGGCTGGGCCACCTGACCATCGCCCAGCTGCTGTCGCACACCTCCGGGCTGACCGCCGAACCGCCCACCGCCTGGTGGGAGCGCACCCCCGGCATCCCCGCCGCAGACCTGCTGGCCCGGGTCGGCCCGGCCGAGCTCAAGCACCGGCCCGGCCGGCGCTTCCACTACTCCAACGTCGGCTTCGCCGTGCTCGGCGAGCTCGTCGCCCGCCTGCGCGGCACCACCTGGCTCAAGGCGCTGCGCACCGAGGTGCTCGACCCGCTCGGCCTGCACGACACCACGCCCCGCCCCCGAGCCCCGCACGCCACCGGCTATGCCGTGCACCCCTGGGCCGACGTGCTGCTGGCCGAGCCCGAACACGACGCCGACGCCATGGGCCCGGCCGGGCAGCTGTGGTCCACCCCGCACGACCTGGCCCGCTGGGCGGCGTTCCTGGGCGGCGAGACCGGCGGCGTGCTGTGCCCCGGCACCCTCGCCGAGATGCGCGAGCCCGCCGGGGTGGACGACGGCGACGCCTGGACCGGCGGGTTCGGGCTGGGGCTGCAGCTGGCCAGGACCGGCGGGCGCCGCCTGGCCGGGCACTCCGGGTCCATGCCCGGGTTCCTGGCCACCGTGTGGGCCGAGCCGGCCGAGGGGCTGGGGGTGCTGTTCATGGCCAACACCACCTCCGGGATGAGCGGCACGCTGCTGACCGACCTGCTGGACATCCTGGAGAAGTACGAGCCGCGCCTGCCCGACGAGTGGCGGCCGGTGCCCGCCGACCCCGCCCTGCTGGCCTCGACCGGGCTGTGGCACTGGGGGCCCAAGCCGTACACGCTGCGGCTGCTGCCCGAGCGCGGGCTGTCGCTGGAGCCGGTCGGCGGGGCCGGGCGGGCCTCGCGGTTCGTGCCGCAGGACGACGGGACGTGGCTGGGGCTGGACGGCTACTACGCCGGCGAGACGCTGCGGGTGGCGGCCGACCACCTCGACCTCAACACCTTCATCTTCACCCGCGAGCCGTACGACCCGGCCGCGCCGGTGCCGGGAGGGGTCGAGGACTGGCACGCCTGACCCCCCGGACGCTCAGGCGGTGCGGGAGGTGACCGTGACCGTGCGGTGGTCGAAGCCGTGGGAGGCGGCGACGACCCGTCCGCCCGGGTGGCCGGCGCTCATGGTGGCCACCGCGCGCAGCATGCGTCCGGTGGCGTACGCGCCGCCGACCGGTCCGCCCATCGGCTCCAGGGCCTCGGCCTGCCGCCTGCCCTGCTCCGACAGGGTGCGCAGGTCGTGGTCGCCCGCCCATCCCGCGCGCGGCACGGAGGCGCAGTGCGGCACCGGCTCCAGGACGAAGCCGCCGGGGATCATCATGGGGTGATGGTCCGGCCCGCGGCGCCCGGCCGCAAGCGGGGCTCAGCCGGACAGGGCCTCGGCCAGGTCGGCGGCGGCACCGGCGGGCAGGGCGCCGTGCAGCAGCTCCACCCGGTGCACCAGCCGGGGCGAGGCCAGCGGCACACCGCACGCCCGCCCCCGCACCCGGGAGGGCTCCGGTGCCTCGGCGCGGACGGCCGAGGCGGAGGCGGGGACGGCGGAGGCGGAGGCGGGGACGGCGGAGGCGGAGGCGGGGACGGCGGAGGCGGAGGCGGGGACGGCGGAGGCGGGCAGCAGGGTCAGGCCATGGCCGGCCGCCGCCAGGTTGACCACGGTGTGCACGTCGTCGCCCGCGTACTCCATCCCCACCGGGAACCCCTCGCCCACGAGGTCGCGCAGCCGCGCCAGCGGGCACAGCGGCGTCTGCAGCCAGCGCGCGTCCACCAGGTCGGCCAGCCGCAGCGCCGCCCGGCCGGCCAGCGGATGGTCGCCGGGCAGGACCACCACCAGCTCCTCCTCCGTCACCCCGGTGGCGGTCATCGGCCCGGCGTCGGGCAGGCGCAGCGGGTCGCTGGGCGCCACCACGCCGTCGGCCAGCCCCAGGTCGGCCCGCCCGTCGGCGACCATCGCCGTGACCTGCTCGCGCCCGCAGGTGTGCAGGCGTACCTCCAGGCGCGGCTGGCGCGCCCGCGCCCGCGCCAGCCGCGCGGCCAGGACCGGGTTGAGCGCGAGCGGGGTGGCGGCCAGGCGCAGCCGGTGGCGGGGCCCGGCGGCGGCGCGCAGCACGTCGGCGCGGGCGGCCCGCAGGCGCAGCAGCAGCGGCCCGGCGTGTTCCAGCAGGCGCCGCCCGGCCGGGGTGGGCTCGACCGGGCGGCGGCGCAGCAGCGGCAGGCCCAGGTCGGCCTCCAGCGCGGCGATCTGCTGGGAGATCGCCGACTGCGTGTAGCCGAGCTCGGAGGCGGCGGCGGAGAACGAGCCGTGGCGGGCGACGGTCACGAACGTGGTCAGCAGATGCGGGTCCATCAGTGTTGCTTATAGCAGATGCAGTATTCATCGTTGGCGCTTAACCCGGGTGGGCGGTCACGATGGTGTCATGAGAATCGCCCTTGTGGGGGACCGCTCCCCCAGCGTTCGTTCCCATGTCCGGATCCCGCTGCTGATGGAGGCGCTGCGCGAGCGGGAGGGCATCGCGCTGGACCCGTACTGGATGCCGACGACCGACGTGACCGGCCTGGACGGCTTCGACGGGATCTGGATGTTGCCCGGCAGCCCGTACCGTGACGAGGCGGGCGCGGTCGAGGCCGCGCGCGTGGCGCGCGAGCGGCGGATCCCGTTCCTCGGCACGTGCGGCGGGTTCCAGCACATGCTGCTGGAGTTCGCGCGGCACGTGTGCGGGCTGGACGTCGCGCACGCCGAGAACGAGCCGGGCGCGCGCGACTTCCTGCTGACGCCGCTGGCGTGCTCGCTGGCCGGGCACGAGGGCCTGGTACGGCTGGAGCCCGGCTCGCTGATCGAGCGGATCGTCGGGACGCCCACCACGATGGAGGCCTACATCTGCTCCTACGGGCTCAACGAGGACTACAAGCAGACGCTGGCCGGGCACGGGATGGTGTTCTCCGGCCACGCCGACGACGGCGCGGTACGGGTGGCCGAGCTGCCCGGGCACCCGTTCTTCCTGGCCACGATGTTCCAGCCGGAGCTGGCCGGGGACGGGCGGCGCCCGCACCCGGTGATCACCGCGTTCGCGACGGCCGTCACCCGCCACCACGCCGCCCGAGAGCTGGCACGCACGCCGTAACGGGCGGCGGGGCACCCCGCGGGGGTCGGCCGGGCGGTTCGGTGCCGGTGGGCGCGGCAGGGGTGGAGGCCATCACGTGCGGGGTCGGGTGGTCGGCGGGGGCCAGGTGGAATTCGGCCAGGAAGCGGCGGCCGGTGCTCTCCCCGTGGGGCAGCGGGTCGTGCACGTAGGGGTCGGTGAACACCAGCCCTGGCAGGTTGCGCTCGGGCGGGCGATGGTGGCCACGTTCGGGTACAGCGCGGCGTGGGACGGGAAGCCGGCCAGCGCGTCCCGCGGCCGCCGCACCTGCGGGAGGGCCGGATGTCGCGGTCCTGCTCCAGCCACGTGCAAGGTCGCCCCCAACGGCCCGTACCGGATTGGAGGACGTCCACCGCGCCGGCGGCATGCCCGCCGTCCCGGGCGACTGCACCGTGCCGGGCTGCTCCACGACGACGTGCACGCCGTCCACGCCGGCTCCCTCGACGGGTGGCCGGCCACCTGGGACATCCGCGGCCTTTCGCAGGAGGAGGCCGCCGAAGCGATCCTGTCCGGACGCGTCACGCCGGGCACCGTGCTGGTCATCCGCTCCGAGGGGCCACCCGGCGGCCCCGGCATGCGCCCTCCTCCCACCGCGCTGCGCGCCTACGCCGCCTTGGCCCAGCCCG
This sequence comes from Nonomuraea sp. MTCD27, assembly GCF_041950495.1. Lineage (NCBI taxonomy): Bacteria > Bacillati > Actinomycetota > Actinomycetes > Streptosporangiales > Streptosporangiaceae > Nonomuraea > Nonomuraea sp. MTCD27. The sequence continues at coordinate 386,059 of NZ_JBGNUW010000007.1, forward strand.
CTGACAAGGGCGCCGTACGCGAGCTCGCGGACCGCTGACCCCCGCATGGGGACGTCGTGTCCGGACGCCCGGTCAAGGACCGGTCACCCGGTCGATGAACGCGCTCAGGTTGCCCCGGGTGCGGGCGATCCTCTCCGCCACCGTGAGGGTCTCCTCGAAGTCGGCCCCCACGCCCGACGGCTTCCGGCCGCGGGTGTAGAGGGAGCAGGCCAGGTCGGCGCACACGTACTGTCCGACCGTGTTGCCCTGACGCCCGGTCTCGCCGGTGCGGCGCGCGGTCATCAGCGCCACGCCGCCGCTGGTGTGGGTGGTCAGGCACAGCGAGCACATGCTGCGTGCGGTGAAGCCCCGCGACGAGCCCGGGGCGGCCCGCAGCGCGATCCCGACCCGGCTGCCGTCGTCGCGTTCGGCGACCAGGTAGCCGCGGTCGGGGGCGCCGGGATCTCGCCAGCCGAGGAAGTCGAGATCGTCCCAGGGCTGCTCGTCAAGGTCCTTGGGCACGCCCGCGCGCCTGGCCTCCCCCTTGGAGCAGTTGACGAACGAGGTGCGGATGTCGCTTTCCGTCATGGGTCTCATGTCCGGCGAGGCTAGCTTCCCTAATATAATTAGACAAATCCTTAATTTGATTAGGCGAGGTTCCATGGCACGCGCGGGCATCACCAGCGAACGCGTCACCCGGACGGCGGCCGACCTGGCCGACGAGATCGGCTTCGACCAGGTGACCGGCTCGGCGGTCGCGCGCCGGCTCGGCGTCAAGGACCCGAGCCTGTACGCGCACATCCGCAACGCGCGGGAGCTGAAGGTACGGGTCGCGCTGCTGGCCCTGGAGGAGCTGGCCGACCGGGCCGCCGCCGCGCTGGCCGGGCGGTCGGGCAAGGACGCGCTGGTGGCGCTCGCCGACGTCTACCGCGGCTACGCCAAGGAGCACCCGGGCCGGTACGCCGCCTCCCGGTTCGAGCTGGACGCCGAGACCGCGGCCGGCAGCGCGGGGCCCCGGCACGCGGAGATGACCCGGGCGCTGCTGCGCGGCTACGACCTGCCCGAGCCCGACCAGACCGACGCCGTACGCCTCCTGGGCGCCACCTTCCACGGCTTCGTGAGCCTGGAAATGGCCGGCTCCTTCCGCCACACCCCGCGCTCGGCCGACGACTCCTGGGCCTGGGCCCTGGACACCCTCGACCTCGCCCTCCGCAACCGTTCAAGGAAGCCCGAATGACCGACTGGATCACCACCCCCATCGACGAACGCATCCTGCGCGGCGCGCTGGAGCTCGAACGCACCGGGCGCGGCACGCTGCCGCACCGGCTGCCCGCCTGGGCGCGCAGGCAGTTCCCCGACGACTACCTGGCCAGGGTCGAGTCCCAGCCGTCCGGGGTGCGGCTGGCCTTCCGCACCCGGGCCACCGCCGTCGAGCTGGACGTGCTGCCCACCAAGAACGCCTACCCGGGGTTCCCGCCCCGGCCGGACGGCGTCTACGACCTGGTCGTGGACGGCCGCCTGGCCGGCCGGGCCGGCGTGCCCGGAGGCAACCTCGCCGTCATCGACCTGGCCGGTCAGTCCTCCACCGTCCGGCCGGGGCAGCCCGGCACCGTCGGCTTCTCCGGTCTGGCGGCCGGGGTGAAGGACGTGGAGATCTGGCTCCCGCAGGTCGAGGTCACCGAGCTGATCGAGCTGCGTACCGACGCGCCCGTCGAGGCCGTGCCGGACCGCGGCCGCCGCGTGTGGCTGCATCACGGCAGCTCGATCAGCCACGGCTCCAGCGCCGCCGGCCCGACCGAGACCTGGCCCGCGCTGGCCGCCGCCCGGGGCGGCGTCGAGCTGATCAACCTCGGGTTCAGCGGGAACGCGCTGCTCGACCCGTTCACCGCGCGTACCATCCGCGACACGCCCGCGGACCTGATCAGCCTCAAGATCGGCATCAACCTGGCCAACGCCGACCTGATGCGCTCGCGCGGCTTCACCCCCGCCGTGCACGGCTTCCTCGACACCATCCGCGACGGGCACCCCGGCACGCCGCTGCTGGTGATCTCCCCGATCCTCTGCCCCGTCCAGGAGGACACCCCCGGCCCCCTCGCCCCCGACCCCGACGACCCCGGCCTGCGGTTCCGGGCACTCGGCAGCCCGTCGGAGGTCGCCGCCGGCCGCCTGACCCTCAACGTCATCCGGGACGAGCTGGCCCGCATCACCGCGCAGCGGTCGATCGACGACCCCGCACTCCACTACCTCGACGGCCGCTCCCTCTACGGCGAGGCCGACTTCGTCGAGCTGCCCCTGCCCGACCGGGTCCACCCCGACCCGGCCGGCCACCGCCGCATCGGCGAACGCTTCGCCGAGCTGGTCTTCGGCGACGGGGGCCCGTGGAGCCCGTGAGGCGCTCGACGGGAGGCCGTAGAGCGCGTGAGGCGCTCTACGGGGGCCGTGGAGCGCGTGAGGCCGCTCTTCTACGTCGCGGGCAGCAGCGCGGCCAGCCGGCGCAGGCAGTGGCGCAGGAGGGCGACGGCCACCGGACGGGCCAGCGGCCACGCGGCCCGGCCCAGCGCCCCGAACGGCAGCTCCAGCTCCTCGGCCCACACCACCCGGCTGCCGCCCCGCTGCGGGAGCACCCGGATGGCGCCGCGCCCGCGCACGACGCGCCCGGTGTGCGTGATGCGCAGCAACGTCGGCGGCTGCCAGTGGGTGATCGTCATCGTGTCCAGGAAGCCGAACGGCCGCACCCCCGTGTACGCCTCCAGCCCGTCCTCGCCCACCCGGCGCGCCGTGGTCATGAGCATCCACTCCTGGTGCCGGGGCCAGTCGGTGATCAGGCCGAACACCTGCTCCGGCGGCGCCGGGACGTGGACGGCGGCGGCCGCGTACACCGGTTTCGCCACGATGATCCCCCCAAAGGTCGCTGGGACCATCCTGGCCCGCCACCGGGCACCGATGCCAGCACGTAGGGACCTTCCGGGGCTGGCCACCGGCTCCCGCACGACCGCCCCCTGATCCCTCCGGCCGCCTGAGCTCACCGATCCCGCGGTGTGGCGGGAAGGACGCAGGACAGGGCGCGGCGCAGGATGGTGGCGAAGGGCTCGGTGTTGCCCTTCTCCAGCCAGTGCCGCCCCGCCACCCGGATGGCCCCCGCGACCGCGGCCGCCATGACGGCGGGGAACAGGTCGCCCCCGGGGACGGGGCCGGTGCGCTCGGCGATCGCGTCGGCGAGCGGGCCCTCCGCCATGCTGAACGCCTTCAGCGCCTCCCCCTCCAGCTCGGGCGTCGACATGATCATGCGCAGGCCGGCCTTGTCGGGCTCGGGGTCGGTGTAGAGCTCGATCACGGCCGCGACGACGGCCTCGGCGAGCGGCTCATCGTCGGGCCGGGAGCGCAGCGCCTGCCCGGCGCGCCTGGACTGGTCGGCCTGGAAGGCGCAGATCGCCTCCTCCCGGCTGGAGAAGTAGTTGTTGTAGGTGCGGGGCGAGACGCCCGCCGCCGTGGCGATGTCGTGCACGCGGACCAGGGCCAGCCCGCTCGGCCCCTGCTCGATGGCCAGGCGCAGCGCGGCATGGCCGATCGCCTCCCGGGTGGCCTGCCGGTTGCGGGAGCGCAGGTCCATGGCGTCGTCGTTCATGGCTCCACCCTACCCGATGTTGCGCACCGCGCAGTATGTGCGTGCCACGCAATTTGTGGGTAGAGTGCGACGAGACGCCTGGCACTCCCACCCCGAGAGTGCCAACCGCTAGGCGTGTGCCGGGGCCGGCGAGGCCTGCCCGCAGGCCGTCCGTCGCGGGCGCCGTCCCCGGCACAGCCCCCAACGAGAGCAGGAGCAGCAATGGCTTCGAAGATGATCGCGTTCGACGAGGACGCCCGGCGCGGTCTCGAGCGCGGTATGAACCAGCTCGCCGACGCCGTCAAGGTGACCTTGGGTCCCAAGGGGCGCAACGTCGTGCTGGAGAAGAAGTGGGGCGCTCCCACGATCACCAACGACGGTGTTTCCATCGCCAAGGAGATCGAGCTCGAGGACCCATGGGAGAAGATCGGCGCTGAGCTGGTCAAGGAAGTCGCCAAGAAGACCGACGACGTCGCGGGCGACGGCACCACCACCGCCACCGTGCTCGCCCAGGCGCTGGTGCGCGAGGGCCTGCGCAACGTGGCCGCCGGCGCCAACCCGATGGCTCTGAAGAAGGGCATCGAAGCGGCCGTCGAGCGGGTCAGCGAGGAGCTCTCCAAGCTGGCCAAGAACGTGGAGACCAAGGAGCAGATCGCTTCGACCGCCTCCATCTCCGCCGCCGACGCCGAGATCGGCTCGCTCATCGCCGAGGCGATGGACAAGGTCGGCAAGGAAGGCGTCATCACCGTCGAGGAGAGCAACACCTTCGGCCTGGAGCTCGAGCTCACCGAGGGCATGCGCTTCGACAAGGGCTACATCTCACCGATCTTCATCACCGACTCCGACCGGCTCGAAGCCGTCCTGGACGACCCGTACATCCTGATCATGAGCGGCAAGGTCTCCGCCAACCGGGAGGTGGTGCCGCTGCTCGACAAGGTCGTGCAGTCGGGCAAGCCGCTGCTGGTCATCGCGGAGGACGTCGAGGGCGAGGCGCTGGCCACCCTGGTCGTCAACAAGATGAACGGCGTCTTCCGGTCGGTCGCGGTCAAGGCTCCCGGCTTCGGTGACCGCCGCAAGGCCATGCTCAACGACATCGCGATCCTGACCGGTGGTCAGGTCGTCGCCGAGGAGGTCGGTCTCAAGCTCGAGAGCGCCACCCTCGACCTGCTGGGCCGCGCCCGCAAGGTGGTCGTGACCAAGGACGAGACCACGATCGTCGACGGCGCCGGTGACGCCGAGCAGATCTCCGGCCGGGTCAACGAGATCCGCGCCGAGATCGAGCGCACCGACTCCGACTACGACCGTGAGAAGCTCCAGGAGCGCCTGGCCAAGCTCGCCGGCGGTGTCGCCGTCATCAAGGCCGGCGCCGCGACCGAGGTCGAGCTCAAGGAGCGCAAGCACCGCATCGAGGACGCCGTCCGCAACGCCAAGGCGGCTGTGGAGGAGGGCATCGTCCCCGGCGGTGGCGTGGCGCTGCTGCAGGCCGGCGCCGGCGTTTTCGACGGCGTTTCCGACGGGGCCTTCGACAAGCTCGGGCTCACGGGCGACGAGGCCACCGGTGCCGCCATCGTCAAGAAGGCGCTGGAGGAGCCGCTCAAGCAGATCGCGGTCAACGCCGGCCTCGAGGGCGGCGTCGTGGTCGAGCGCGTGCGCAACCTCACCCCGGGTGAGGGCCTCAACGCCGCGACCGGCGAGTACGTCAACATGTTCGACGCCGGCATCCTCGACCCGGCCAAGGTGACGCGCTCCGCGCTGCAGAACGCCGCCTCCATCGCGGCGCTCTTCCTCACCACCGAGGCCGTCATCGCCGAGAAGCCCGAGAAGACCCCCGCCGCTCCGGCGATGCCGGGCGGCGGCGACATGGGCTTCTAATTAGGCCCGGCACCCGATCCGCGCACCCGATCCGCATGTGGCCGGGGAAGGCGGCGGACCTTCCCGGCCACGGCGAACCTTTCCCGGCCACGGTGGAAAGAGCCGCCCGGCGACTGGCCACAGACCGCCGCCCTGTACGGCCGGCCGACCGGCCGGCCCGCCTGCCGCCCTCCTCCGTGGTCGAGCTGAACCGAGCGGTGGCCGTCGCCATGGCCCACGCCCGCTGGCGGAGCCGCACCTGGCGAACCGGCCGGCCGCGGACGGGTCCCTGCAGGGCGACGACCTGCTGCCCGCCACCCGCGCCGGCCTCCTGCGCCGCCTCGGCGGGCAAAAGGCGGCGGCCAAGGCATGCCGACAGGCCCTCGGCCTGGCGCACGCCGAGGCCCGGCCGCCGCTACCTGACACGCCGCCCCGGTGGGGAGGTCAGTGCCCGGCACCCGGCCCTGTCTCGAGGGAGGTCAGAGGGTGTCGAGGAAGCGCAGCAGCGCCGTGTTGACCTCCTCGGGGCGCTCCTGCTGGATCCAGTGACCGGCTCCGTCGATCACCACGTGGCCGCGCAGGTCGGAGGTGATCTCCGTGATCCGGTCGGTCCTCATGAACGACCCCACGGGGTCCTCCGAGCCGATGACGAACAGGGAGGGCACGTCGATCGTCCGGTCCTGGAAGCGTTCGGCCAGGGCCCAGTTGCGATCGAGGTTGCGGTAGTAGTTGAGCCCTCCGGTGAATCCGGTGGCGCGGAACGTCTCCGCGTACACGCCGTCCACGTCGAAATCCCGAAGGAGGGCGAAGAGCTCGTCCTCGGGGACCTCCGGCTCCTGGAAGCGCAGCATGTAGAAGTCGTCGCCGAGCCGCTTGCGCATGATCTGCGTCGGCGGTGCCGCGGAACGCCGGGTGGGCGGGACGCTGAGGCCCGCGACGGCCTTCGTCCTGCCGGGGTAGGCCAGCGCCAGGTGCCACACGACGGAGGCGCCCCAGTCGTGGCCGACGAAGACGGCCTGCTCCTGGCCTTCCGCGTCGAGCAGCCCGATCAGGTCGGCGGCGAGGGTGAAGACGTCGTACGCCTCGACCTCGGCCGGCCTGCTGCTCCCGCCGTACCCGCGCATGTCTGGCACGATCACCCGATAACCGGCGTCAGCCAGGGCGAAGATCTGGTGCCGCCAGGAGAAAGCGAGTTCCGGGAAGCCGTGCGCGAGGACGACGGCCGGGCCCTGGCCATGCGCGAAGACACGGAGCTCGATGCCGTTGGTCGCCACCTGCGTGGGAGTGAGCTGGTGCCACATGTGTTCCATTATGGGCGGCCGGTGAAGCCGTCCCCGAGATTTCCTGCCGGACCGATGTCGAGAAGCTCTCGATCGCTCCGACCAACCGGAGAAACATCGAGAGAACAGGAAATTTCGGATATGCGAGTCAACCGGGCATGGCTGGGACTGGGCGTCCTCGCGCTGCCGACATTGCTCGTCGCGATGGACACGACGGCGTTGCTCCTCGCGCTCCCCCAGCTGAGCGCCGACCTGGGTGCCACCAACGTCCAGCAGCTGTGGATCAGCGACAGCTACGGATTCATGGTGGCCGGGCTGGTCATCACGATGGGCACGCTCGGCGACCGGATCGGCCACCGGCGGCTGCTGATGATCGGCGGAGCGGCGTTCGCGGTGCTGTCGGTCGTGGCCGCCTTCTCGGCCGGCCCGCTGACGCTGATCGTCGCGCGTGCGCTGCTGGGCGTCGCCGGCGCGACCCTGGCGCCGTCCGCCCTCGCCTTGATCACCAACATGTTCCGCGGCGAACGGGAGCGCGGGCAGGCCATCGCGATCTGGGCCACGTGCCAGTTCACCGGCGGCGCGCTCGGCCCCGTACTGGCCGGGTTCCTGCTCCAGCACTTCTGGTGGGGATCGGTGTTCCTGGTCGCCGTTCCGGCGATGGCGGTGCTGCTGATCGCCGGGCCGATCCTGCTGCCGGAGTCCCGCGGCGACCGGGCCGGCCGGCTGGACCCGGCCAGCGTGGGGCTGTCGCTCGTGGCGGTGCTTCTGATGGTCTACGGCATCAAGCAGCTGACCGTCGAGAGCGTGCCGGTCGTGCCGGCGGTGGCCCTCGTCGCCGGCGCGGCCGTCGGGTTCGTGTTCGTACGCCGGCAGCTGCGGCTGGAGACGCCGCTGCTGGACCTGCGGCTGTTGCGCAGCCGCCCGTTCACGGCCGTCCTCGTCGGGCTGGTCTTCGCCGGGGTCGCCATGGCCGGCACGGGCCTGATGGTGACCCAGTACCTGCAGAGCATTCTGGGCTTCTCGCCGCTGGCGTCGGCGGTGCTGTTCGCGCCGATGGGCCTGGGCGTGGCGGTCGGCACCATGACGGCGCCGGCGCTGGCCCGGCGGGTGAAGCAGACGACCGCGATCGCCGGCGGGCTGGCCGCGTCGGCGCTGGGCAGCCTGCTGCTGGCCGGGGCCGACGGTGCACTCGCCCTGCCGCTGGTGATGACCGGCATCACCGTGCTGGCGCTGGGCACCGGCCCGCTGTTCGCGCTGGGCACCGGGCTGGTCGTCGGGTCCGTGCCGCCGGAGCGGGCCGGGTCGGCGGCGTCGATGTCGGAGACCGGCAGCTACTTCGGTGGCTCGCTCGGGTTCGCGCTGCTCGGCGTGGTGGCCGCGGTGGTCTACCGCAGCCGGACGGACGGCACGTCCGACTCGCTGGCCGGCGCGGTCGCCGCCAGCCGGCGACTGCCCGCCGACCAGGGCGCGGAGCTGCTGCACACCGCCCGGGAGGCGTTCACCGCCGGCCTGCACGTCACCGGCATCGTCGCCACGGTCATCTTCGCCGGGCTGGCCGTGCTGATCCTGACCATGCGCCCGGCGTCCCCGTCCACCCCGGCCGCACTGCCCGACTACGAGGCGACCCGCTCGTAGGCCGCGCCGGGGCACCCCCTCTCCGGTGCCTGTTCGGAGGGCCGCAGCATGCCGGGCAGGGTGGCGCATCACTGGGCGAGCGTGGCGGGCGGCGGCTGGAGGCGGACCTCGAAGGTGGTGTCGGTCTCCAGCGCTTCGGCGGCCTCGGGAATCAGCTCCAGCCGAAACGTCGCCACGTGCCGGCCTCGGACCCGTAGGACGGCTCGTCCAGGCCCTCGGCGGCGATCTCCCGGCTGTCGCGGGTGACGGTGGTCAGCGCGTACGGGCCGACCTGGGGACGGTGTACGGCCAGCTGCGACCAGCCCGGGTCGGCGGCCCGGGGCGCTGTCGCCCTTGCGGGGCCGCCATGGCGCGTACCTCCGGAATCTCGCCCCGCACCCCCGGCCGCCTCCGTGGCCGGCGCGACGGACCCCGCCAGACCGTTGCGCGGCCGGACGCCCGGCGCGGACAGCAACACCGACAGGGCCGCGACGGCGATCCCCCACACCTGCGCGCCGGCGCCCCGCCTGGCCGCCGCCTCGAGTGCGGTGACCATCCCGGTTGGATGGTGCGGGAGAGTCAGGTCACATCCGGGGGGAACCGCAGCCGGGTTGACCCCGGAGGGGGATCGAAAATAGGTTGATCAGGAAAAGTGATCGATCACTCTTTGGGTCGTCCAAGGGAGTCCCCCATGTCTGCCTCACCGTCCCCGGTCCGTGTCGCCGTCGTCGGCGCCGGGGGCATCGCCACCGCCTGCCACCTGCCCGCCCTGGCCGCGGCCGGTGACGCCGTCCGGGTCGTCGCTGTCTGCGACGTCGATGCCGCCCGCGCCGACGCGCTGGCCGAGGCCCACGGCATCCCCGGCCGTCACACCGATCTGGCCGCGATGCTGGCGGTGGAGAGCCCTGACCTCATCGTGGTCGCCACCCCGCCGGTCGCGCATCGCGAGACGGTGATCGCCGGCCTCGACGCCGGCGCGTGGGTGTGGTGCGAGAAGCCGCCGACGTTGTCGCTCGCCGAGTACGACGAGATCGCCGCCCACGAGAAGGACGGCGGCCCGTACGCCAGCTACGTCTTCCAGCACCGCTTCGGCAGCGCGGCGGCGCGGCTGCGCCAGCAGATAGCCGGCGGCGAGCTGGGCACCCCGCACGTCGCCGTGTGCAACACGCTCTGGTACCGCGGCCACGACTACTTCGAGGTGCCCTGGCGCGGCAAGTGGGAGACCGAGGGCGGGGGCCCCACCATGGGCCACGGCATCCACCAGATGGACCTCATGCTCAGCCTGCTCGGCGACTGGCACGAGGTGCACGCCGTGGCGGCCACGCTCGGCCGCCGGGTCGCGACCGAGGATGTGTCGTTCGCGATCGTCCGCTTCGCCTCGGGCGCCATCGCCTCGGTGGTCAACAGCGTCCTGTCCCCGCGCGAGACGAGCTACCTGCGCTTCGACTTCACCGACGCCACGGTGGAGGTGGAGCACCTCTACGGCTACGAGAACTCCCACTGGCGCTGGACCCCCGCACCGCACGTCACCGACCCCGGCACGATCGCCGGATGGGCGCCCGCCGACAACACGCCCAGCTCGCACCGCGCCCAGCTCACCGCCCTGCTGGCCGCCCTGCGATCCGGCGTACGGCCCCCGGTGAGCGGCGCCGACGGCCGGCGCGTCATGGAGCTGATCACCGGCCTCTACCAGTCAGCCATCACCGGCCGTCCCGTCACCCGCGCCGAACTCGACGCCACCAACCCCTTCTACCACTCGCTCAACGGCGGCCACCCGCAGGCCGCCACCGCCCGCCTCCAGCAGAAAGCGCCCCACCATGCCTGAGCCGAAACTCACCGCCCGTGACGAGGACGACAAGGCCCTCGTCATCACCGCCGGCGACGTGGACATCGCGCACTACGTCTACCGGCCCGACGCCCCCGACGCCGAAGCGCCCAAGCCCTACCTGCATCCCATCCGCAGCCTGTCCGGCGCGCCCCTGTCGGTCTACCGGCCGCACGACCACCGCTGGCACAAGGGCCTGCAGATGACCTGGGCCCACCTGTCGGGGCAGAACTTCTGGGGCGGCCCCACGTTCTCGGTGGAGCGGAGCTACCACTGGCAGGACAACCTCGGCCACATCAACCACACCGCCTTCACCGACGTCTCCGCCGACGGGCAGCGGGTCACGGTCGCGGAAGGCCTGCGCTGGGTCTCGGCGCAGGGCGAGCACTGGATCACCGAGGAACGCCGCCAGCTCTTCCACAGCGTGGACGCCGAACGCGGCCTGTGGGCGCTCGACTTCACCACCGAGCTGCGCAACGTCCGCGGCACCACCCTGCATTTCGGCAGCCCCACCACCCATGGCCGGCCGATGGCTGGGTACGCGGGCTTCTTCTGGCGTGGCCCCAGGTCCTTCACCGGCGGCACGATCATCGCCGCCGGCGGGCAGGGCGGCGAGGAGATGATGGGCCGGCAGGCCCCGTGGCTGGCCATGGTCGGCCGGCACGACGAGATCGACGGCGGCGGCACCGTGCTGGCCGTCGCCGGGCACTCCAGCGCGTCCGTGCCGATCAAGTGGTTCGTCCGCAGGGAGGCGTTCGCCGTGATCAGCCCCTCCCCCTCCTTCGACGAGGAGATCGCGCTGGCCGACGGCGACACCCTCGAACTCGCGCACCGCTACGTCTTCATCGACCACATGTGCGACCGGGCCGAGCTGGACGAACTCGGGGCGGAGTTCGCGCTGTGACCCCGCTGTTCCCCGGCGGCACCTCGATCAGCGACCTGGCGGTCTACGACTGGGAGTGCGCCGACGGCGTGCACGGCGGCACGCCGCACCTGCACACGGTCTCGACCGAGGCGTACGTCGTGACCGCGGGCCGCGGCGAGGTGCACACCCTGAGCGCCGCCGGCTTCGCCCGCGACCGGCTGGAGGCGGGCACGGTGCTGTGGTTCTCGCCGGGGACGATCCACCGCCTGGTCAACGAGGACGGCCTCCGGCTGGTCGTGATCATGCAGAACGCGGGCCTGCCCGAGGCCGGGGACGCCGTGCTCACCTTCCCCGCCGAGATCCTGCGCGACCGCGACGCCTACCTCGCCGCGGCGACGCTGCCGGCGGAGGGCTCCGAAGACGAACGGGCGGCGGCCGCCCGGGCCCGGCGCGACCTGGCCGTCACCGGTTTCCGGCAGCTGCTGCACGACGTCGGGGAACGTGGCGGGCAGGCGCTGGCGGACTTCCACCGGCTCGCGGCCGCGATCGTCCAGCCTCGGGCGGCGGCCTGGGCCGAGCTGTGGAACGAGACGGTCGCGGCCGAGACCGAACGCACCCGGGAGCAGCTCGTGGCCGTCGCGGACGGCGACCCTTCTCACCTGGGGCAGGCCACCGTCGTGCGCACCATGCCCAGGCCGGGTCAGCGTGCCTTCGGGATGTGCGGAAGGCTGCGGACCTGGACGACCCTGCCCGCGACCCCGGCCTGTGCGAGAACGACTCAGCGTAGGACGACTCAGCGGCCGCCCTGGACACGCAGGACGACTCAGCGTAGGACGACTCAGCGCAGGACGATCGTCGTCAGGGCGCGCGGCGGGAAGGTCACCGCCCCGTCCCGGACAGGGACGGAGCCCAGGGAGGCGTCAGCGTCGGTCAGGTAGACCTCGGCCGTCTCGCTCACGCCCGCCCAGGCGCGGGGCGCCACGCCGGTGTTGAGCACCTCGACCACGCGCGAGCCGTCGGGGTTGCGAAACGCGCACACCTTCAGCGAGGGCACCGCTCCTGAGGCCCCGATCCGCTGCGCACCCGGCCTGATGAACCTGCTGAACGCGGCCAGCGCCCACAGCCGCTTCGAGACCCGGTAGGTCCCGGTTTCCTCGTCGATCCGCAGCAGCGCCCGGGTGTTCCCCTTGGAGGCGCCCAGCCAGTACAGGTAGCCGGAGACGTTGCCGAAGGTGAGCGCGTCGTGCACGGCCGAGGCGATCGTGTAGCCGTCGGAGCCGCTGCCGTCGTACCAGCTCTCGTTCCAGGTGGTGCCGTTCGGATTCCACTCCGACATCCACGTGGGCCGCTTCGTCGGGAGCGGGGTGTCCACCGGGGTGCCGTAGCCGTGCGCGGTGTAGACCTTCACCCAGCGCCGGGCCTCGGGGTCGGCCGCGATGGCGGCGATGTACGCCTTGGCCTCGTCCCAGCCGAGCGATTCGCAGCACACCAGGCCCACGCCCGAGGCGACGGGGCCGAGCAGCTTGACGAAGTCGGCGGCCTCCTTCGGGGTGAAGCGCATGGAGGGATGCGGGGCCGTCCAGTCGGGCTCGTTCGCGAAGCCCAGGTCGGTGATCCGGACGCCCTGACCGGCGTAGAACCTCGTGTACTGCACCAGGTAGTCGGCGTAGGCGCGGCGCCATTCCGGCTTCAGCTTGCCGCCGTTCTTGTCGTCGCCGTTGTCCTTCATGTAGCCGGGCGCGCTCCAGGCCACGGCGAAGAACCGCCGCACCCCGTACCGCTGAGCCTCCTTGGCCAGCCAGACCTGGCTGTTGTCGTCTCCGTCCCAGACGTACCGGGGCGGCGCGTCCGGTCCGCCGGGGTCCTCGGGCTGGATCGACACCATCTCGTCGTACGGGCTGCCGGCCGGCGCCGAGCCGATGCCCAGGCGAAGGATGGTGAGCCCGGCCCCCTTGACGGGGTCGAACCACAGGTCGAGGACCTCGCGCCGCTTGTCCTCCGACAGAGACTTGATCAGCTCGTTGCGCCGGAAGGCCGTGGAGAAGCCGAACCCGTCGATCGTCTGGTGCCGGACCTGATCGTCGATCATGATCACGGATGGATCCTTCATGACCGGAGCCTGGGGTGGAGGGGAGCTCATGGCGCCAAAGAGTTAGCACATCGGCGCCGGCCGGCTCAATACACCCCGGCGGGCGGCGGGCCGACCGTCTCACGGACGATGACCCGGTTGATCGACCGCTCGGGAGGCGGTGGCGCAGGCTCACCGCGTACTGCCGCGATGAGCCTCGCCATGGCCTCCCGCCCCTGCGCCTCCCTGTCGACGGCCACCGTGGAGAGCGCGGGAGTGGCGAAGCGCCCCAGCTCCTCGTCGTCCCAGCCGAACACGCTGACGTCGCCGGGAACGCGCCAGCCGCGCGCGAGCGCCGCGCGTACGGCGCCCATGGCCACGTGGTCGTTCACGGCGACGATGGCGGTCACGCCGCACCCGTCCGGCAGCCCGCGTACGGCGTCGTAGCCGGACTGCGGGCTCCAGTCGCCGAGGGCGACGCCGTACGAGGTGAGCGCGAGGCGCTCGATCGCCTGCTCGTAGACCTGCTTGCGATTACGGGCCGAGGCCCAGCTCTGGGCACCCGCGATGTGGAAGAAGACCCGGTGGCCGAGCGAGGCGAGATATTCGACGATCTCCTGGATCGGGGAGGCGTCCGCCAGTTCGTTGACCCCGCGCAGCATGTCGTCGTAGTCGCCTGTGACGACGACGGGCACCGGCGAGGAAGCGGGGTCGATCTCCAAGGGCGTCAGCGACAGGATGCCCTCGACCTGCCCCGAGCCGGCCAGCTCCAAGACCCGCTCCGCCCTGGCGCGCGGATCGCCCTCCACGCTGACGACCTCCAGTTGGAAGCCCTCGTCGTGCGCGGCGGCGGAGGCGGCGCGGAGCAGGCGCGCCGGCCACAGGTAGGAGGAGGCGGGCAGAGTGATCGCCAGCCGGTTCGTATGGCGTGTGCGCATGGAGCGCGCGACCAGGTTCGGCCGGTAGTTGAACTCCTGGACGACCAGGTCGATCTTTGCGCGGGTCGCCGGTCTCAAGGTTTCGTTGTGGCGGAAATACCGGGAAACGGTCTGATGAGACACACCCGCACGCCGGGCTACCTCGTGGATCGTGAGGCGCGGCGTCTCAGGCTTGTCCAAGGGACCCCTCTCCTCGCTGTGTGCGTCACAGCCTAGCCGGTGCCGCCCGCTCGGCGTCGAGGCGGAAGTGATCGATCACTATCCCTCTTCAGAAGGAAGTCCGTGGTCGCCGGGTGGACGCCGGGGCTCAGCCGCGCCCGCCCGTGAACGGGGCCTCGCCCTCCCGCAGCGGGCGGAAGCGCAGCGCCGACCACACCTCGTCCACCGCGACCTGGCCGTTGGGGCGCAGCCCGTACTCGCCGACGATCGGCCACAGCGTGTCGCGGTTGATGTCCGACTTGTTTCCCTTGGGGTAGGCCACCCAGACGACGGCGGGCTCGGTGAGCAGCGCGCGGTGCTCGTCGAGCAGCCGCCGGGCGGCGGCGGCGTCGGCGGCGAAGAACACCGCCACGCCGGCCCCCTTGAGGTCGTCGGCGTGGCCGGCGCCCTCGGGCAGCGGCTCCACCAGCGGGCGGTGGGCCGCGTCGGAGATCCACACCTCGGTGCCGGGCTTGATGAGCAGCTTGTCGGCGACGGTCTTGGCAGGCATGTCAGGCCCTCGTGTAGGTCAGGTTCAGCACGCCGGTGCCGAAGGTGGCGGAGTGGGTGAGCGTGAGCGGGATCTGCCCGGTTCCGCCCTCGAACAGGCGCTTGCCCGCGCCCACGACAAGGGGGTGCACCAGCAGGTTGAGCTCGTCGAGCAGGCCCTCGCGCAGCAGCCACGACACCAGGGTGGGGCTGCCGGTGATGCCGATGTCCTTGCCGGGCCGCTCCTTCAGCCGCTCCAGCTCCTTGCGCGGGTCGCCGGCCAGGACCGTGGTGTTCTCCCAGGCGGGGTCGGTGAGGGTGGCCGAGACGACGTATTTGGGCGTGGCGTTCATGGTCGCGGCCATCGGGTCGCGGGTGGCGTCCTGGTGGGGCCAGTGGGCGGCGAAGGCGTCGTAGGTGCGCCGGCCCAGCAGCATGGCGTCGGCGGCCCGCATCCGCGCGGTGACCGCCTGGCCCATGTCTTCGTCGAAGTACGGGAAATGCCAGGTCTCGGGCGCCTCGACCACGCCGTCGAGCGAGATGAACAACCCCGCGACGATCCTTCTCATGATGTCTCTCCAGCTCTTTTCCGAGGTGCCTTCACCCTCCCACCGAAAAATAAAGTTGTCAAGACGGGCATGCTTGTCGGTAACGGGGTGCCGCCAGAAGGAGCTCAGACCTCCGGAGAACGCGGGATCACCCGCACGGAAGCATCGCCGTGATCGTCGTCGGCCCGCCCGGCGGGCTGCTCACCTCGAAACTGCCGTCCAGCGCCGCCACCCGCCGGGCCAGCCCCGACAGGCCGCCCCCGTCGGCCCGCGCGCCCCCGGCGCCGTCGTCGCGCACGCGTACGAGCACCGCCCCGTCCCCCTCGGGACCCACCTCGACCGTGATGTGCGTGGCGCCGGCGTGCTTGGCGGCGTTGGTCACCGCCTCGCACACCACGAAGTACGCCGCCGTCTCCACCGCCATCGGCGGCCGCCGTTCCAGCCGGCAGTCCACCTTGACCGGCACGCTGGAGCGTTCGGCCACCCCCGCCAGCGCCTCGCCCAGCCCGAGCGAGTCCAGCCCGCTCGGGTAGACCCGCCAGGCCACCTCGCGCAGCTCGGCCAGCGCCCGCTGCGCCTCCTGGTGGGCCTGCTCCAGCAGCTCCGGGCGACCCCGCCGGGAGCGGCCGATCAGCATCGACAGCGCCACCAGCCGCTGCTGCAGCCCGTCGTGCAGGTCGCGCTCGATCCGGCGGCGCTCGGAGTCCACCGCCGCCACGATCCCCGCCCGGCTCTCGGCCAGCTCGGCGATCCGCCGCTCCAGCGCGCGGGTCGGGTCGGGGCCGAGCATCCGCATCGCCAGCCGGCGTTCCAGGGCGTGCACCCCCGCCACGCCCGACAAATCCAGAAACAGCAGCACGAATCCGCCAACGAGCATGTAGGCCACCAGCGGCGGCGAGGGCAGCATCCCGTCGAAGGGCTCGCCCCGCCCCCACGAGATCGCGAGCAGCACCGCCACCCTCGCCCCGAACACCAGCAGCATGATCACCAGGCCGCCCAGCACGCCGGCCGGGACGCGCGCGGCCAGGTAGCGCGCGGCCCGGCCGTCACGGCCCTCGCGCAGCGCGTCCAGCTCGGCTAGGTCCAGGCGCAGGCGGCGGGCCTCGATCCGGGCCAGCCGCCGGGCCGCCTCCGCGACGTTCGGGTTGCCCAGGAACGGCAGCGTCAGCAGCAGGAAGGCGAGCTCGCCGAGCGCGGTGACGGCGCCCAGCGCCACCGCGCCGACCACGCGCAGCCCCTCAACGGCGGCTCGCATGCCTCCCCTTGCGCCGCTCGGTCAGCCGGACGCCGATGAAGACCGCGATCGCGAGCACGACGAGCCCGATCACCACGTTGGTGCCGATGCCGACATATCGCTCCACGAGCGACCACTTCTCGCCCAGCAGGTAGCCGGCCATCACGAAGATGGTGTTCCAGATGAGGCTGCCGGCCGTGGTCAGCAGCGTGAACGTCGGCAGCGGCATCCGCTCCACCCCCGCCGGCACGGAGATGAGGCTGCGGAAAATCGGGATCATCCGGCCGAAGAAGACCGTCTTGTGACCGTGACGCTGGAACCACGCCTCGGTCTTCTCGATGTCGGAGATCTTGACCAGGGGCAGCTTGGCCGCGATGGCCAGGGTGCGCTCGCGCCCCAGCATCGCCCCCACCCAGTACAGCGCCAGCGCCCCGATCACCGAGCCGAGCGTCGTGCACACCAGCACGTCCAGGAGGTCCATCGAGCCCTGGCTGGCCGTGAATCCGGACAGCGGCAGGATCACCTCGCTGGGTAGGGGCGGGAAGAGGTTCTCCAGCGCGATCGCGAGCCCGGCGCCGGGGGCGCCGAGACTCTCCATCAGTCCAACCAGCCATTCAGTCATGAGATCAAGGTTATGGAAGATCCGGATAAGCGCGGAATGAGGAAGCTGCCCGTCCAGAACTGTGGTTAACCACACCCCCGGCGTACCGTACACTGTACGGCCGTGAGCTCTTTGACGGATCTGGCACGGCACGCGGCAGTTTTCCGACCCGGCGACCCGCCCAGGTCCGGGCACATCGCCTTCCTCGACCCGGCCGGCGACACCCTCGTCACCGTCGCCGAGGAGCACGCCGTAGAGCAGGACGCGGGGCAGGACGGCGGCCAGGTGCGCACCCGGCCCGTCCCGGCCACCCTCGTCCCCGTCGGCACGGCGGTGGCGGGCCTGGCCAGGGCTCGCATGGATCCGCACGCCCACCCGGCCACCCGCTTCTGGGGCGCGGCGGCGCTCGTCGCGCTGCAGCTCGTCACCCGGGGCCGCATCCTGCCCGGGGTCTCGCCCGGCGAGCACGACTCCTGGCGGGCCGGGCCGCTGGACACCGCCGACCTCCAGCGGGTACGCGAGCTGGCCGCCGCCATGCCCGCCACCGCCCGCGCCATCCCCCTCGACGGGGACCTGCTGCCCGACGCCGAGCCCCTGGTCCGGGCGTTCCTCGACGCCGTCGCCGACGCCATGCCACGCTCACCCGGCGCCGTGCGCGCCACCGGCACCACCGCCTACGCCGCCGCCAAGCCCGTCAAGGTCGGCCACCTGCGCCGCTGGGCCGAGGAGGTCTCCTCCGGCCTCGACTCCGGCGTACGGCTGTCGCTGCGCATCGAGGCCGACGACCCGGCCGCCGCCGAGTTCCGCGCCGTCGCCCAGCTGCACAGCCTGGCCGACCCCTCCCTCGTCGTCGACGCCGCCGACCTGTGGCAGGGCCGCGACCCCGGGTTCGGCGCCCGCGCCCGGATCGAGGCCACGCTCGCCGTGCGCCGCGCCGCCCGCGCCTGGCCCCGGCTGGAACGCCTGCTCGACAGCGCCGTGCCCGACGAGCTCACGCTCTCCGACGGCGACGTCGAGGAGCTCCTGGCCGGCGCCGCCGACCGCCTGGCCGCCGCCGGCGTCGACGTGCACTGGCCCAAGTCCCTCGTACGCGGCCTCAGCGCCCGCGCCGTCATCGGCGAGCGCGACGCCGCCCCCTCCGACATGCCCTCCTTCCTCGGCGGGCACCACCTGACCAGCTTCGACTGGCAGCTCGCCCTCGGCGGCGAGCGGCTCAGCGCCGCCGAGATGGACCGGCTCGCCGAGGCCCACCGCCCCGTCGTACGGCTGCGCGACCAGTGGGTGCTCATCGACCCCGACCTGGCCCGCAAGGCCCGCCAGCGCGACCTCAAACCGCTGACCGGCATCGAGGCGCTCGGCGCCGCCCTGACCGGCACGGTCGAGGTCGAGGGCGAGCAGGTGCCCGTCGAGCCCACCGCCTGGCTGACCGACCTGCGCGAGCGCCTGGGCGAGCCCGCCGACGTCGCCCCGCCCGCCGGCCTGGCCGCCACGCTGCGCGACTACCAGCTCGCCGGGCTGCGCTGGCTGGCCAGGATGACCTCGCTGGGCCTGGGCGCCTGCCTGGCCGACGACATGGGCCTGGGCAAGACGATCACGCTCATCGCGCTGCACCTGCACCGCGCCGCCGGCCCCACCCTCGTCGTCTGCCCCGCCTCGCTGCTGGGCAACTGGGAGCGCGAGATCACCAGGTTCGCTCCCGGCGTGCCCGTACGCCGCTACCACGGCGCCAACCGCACGCTCGCCGACGAGGGGTTCGTGCTCACCACGTACGCCACCATGCGCCTGGACGCCGCCCGCCTGGCCGCCCACCCCTGGGACCTGCTCGTCGCCGACGAGGCCCAGCATGTCAAGAACCCCGCCTCCGGCACCGCCAAGGCCCTGCGCGAGATCCACGCCGCCGCCCGCGTCGCCCTGACCGGCACCCCCGTGGAGAACAACCTGTCGGAGCTGTGGGCCATTCTCGACTGGACCACGCCCGGGCTGCTGGGTTCGCTCGGCAGGTTCCGGGCCCGCTGGGCCAAGCCTGTCGAATCCGGCGACACCGACGCGGCCGGGCGGCTGTCGCGGCTGGTCGGGCCGTTCCTGCTGCGCCGCCGCAAGAGCGACCCCGGCATCGCCCCCGAGCTGCCACCCAAGACCGAGACCGACCGGCCCGTCGCGCTCACCACGGAGCAGGCCGGCCTGTACGAGGCGGTGGTGCGCGAGATCATGGCCCAGATCGCCGACGCCCAGGGCATGGCCCGGCGCGGCCTGATCGTCAAGCTGCTCACCTGGCTCAAGCAGATCTGCAACCACCCCGCGCACTACCTGCACGAGGCCACCCCGCGCCTGCCCGGCCGATCCGGCAAGCTGGAGCTGCTCGACGAGCTCGTCGACACCATCGTCGCCGAGGACGGCGCCGTGCTCGTCTTCACCCAGTACGTCGCCATGGCCCGGCTGCTCGAACGCCACCTGACCGGGCGCGGCGTGGCCACCCAGCTCCTGCACGGCGGCACCCCCGTCGCCCGCCGCGAGGAGATGGTCGAGCGCTTCCAGGACGGCAGCGCCCCGGTGTTCCTGCTGTCGCTCAAGGCCGCCGGCACCGGCCTGAACCTCACCCGCGCCGACCACGTCATCCACTACGACCGCTGGTGGAACCCCGCCGTCGAGGACCAGGCCACCGACCGCGCCTACCGCATCGGCCAGACCAGACCCGTGCAGGTGCACCGCCTCATCGCCGAAGGCACGATCGAGGACCGCATCGCCCAGATGCTCGCCGCCAAACGCTCGCTCGCCGACGCCGTGCTCGCCTCCGGCGAGGCCGCCTTCACCGAGCTGACCGACGCCGAACTCGCCGCCCTCGTGGAGCTCCGATGACCAACGCCCGTGGGTTCGCCGCGTTCCCCCCGCAGCGCGCCGGCGCCCGCTTCGCCACCTCCTGGTGGGGACGCGCCTGGATCCAGGCCTTGGAGGACACCTCCCTGGACCACGTGCTGCTGCGCAAGGGCCGCGCGTACGCCAAGCACGGCCGGCTCGGCCCCATCACCGTCAGCCCCGGCCGCATCGCCGCCGTGGCCGAGAGCGAGTACGACACCGTCGTCCGCGTCGAGCAGCTCACCGACGCCGCCTGGGAACGCTTCCTGGACCAGGTCGCCGCCAAGGCCGGCCACATCGCCGCGCTGCTCGACCGCGACATGCCGCACGACCTGGTCGAGGCCGCCGAGGACGCCGCCGTGCCGCTGCTGCCCGCCGTCGGCGACCTCGAACCCGAATGTTCCTGCCCCGACTGGGGCCATCCGTGCAAGCACGCCGCCGCCCTGTGCTACCAGGCGTCCTGGCTGCTGGACGCCGACCCGTTCGTGCTGCTGCTCATGCGCGGGCGCGGCGAGGGTGACCTGATCGAGGCGCTGCAGGGGCGCGACGTCCCCGCCCCGGCGCCGTCGGGGGTGCCGGCGGCGCAGGCGTACGCGGTGGGGGTCCCGCCGTTGCCCGACCCGCCGCCGTACGACGTCTCCTACGCCCCTCCCGCCCTCGGGGCCGCCTCCGACGCCGGCGTCGACGTGGCCGCCCTGGCGATCCTGGCCTCCTCCGCCGCCGCGCGCGCCCGCGAGCTGCTGCTGCGCGGGCACCTGCCGGAGCTGACCGAGTACCAGGACCGCGTCCGGCTGGCCGCCGACCACGATCTCGGGCCGCGGCTCGGGCTCGAGGCCGCCGTACAGGCCTGGCGGTACGGCGGCGCCGACGCCCTGGACGTCCTGGACCGCGCCTGGACCCCGCCCCGCCGCGACCTGGCCCGGGCCCAGGCGCTGCTGGAGGCCGGCTGGGAGGGCGAGGACCCGCCACGCCCGCAGACCTGGCGCAACCGCTGGACGCTTGGCCCCCTGCAACTGCGCTACGGGCGCGACGGCCGCTGG
Source organism: Nonomuraea sp. MTCD27 (assembly GCF_041950495.1). Classification (NCBI taxonomy): domain Bacteria; kingdom Bacillati; phylum Actinomycetota; class Actinomycetes; order Streptosporangiales; family Streptosporangiaceae; genus Nonomuraea; species Nonomuraea sp. MTCD27. The sequence continues at coordinate 407,046 of NZ_JBGNUW010000007.1, forward strand.
TACCCCTACGCCCTGCGCGACGGCGAGTGGTGGCCCGCAGGACCGCCCGAACGCGACCCGTCGGCGCTCATCACCTGACCCGCCACCGCTCGTGCCGGGCGCGTGCCCTCCAGGCGCGCCACGGCGTCGACCATCTCGGGGAAGGCGTCGATGAAGGCGTCGACATGGTACGGGTCGAAGTCGGCGCGCCGCCGGAGACCGCTTTGCATGCAGGCGATGAAACGCAGGCCCGCCCCGTTCGCGGCCTGCGCGTCGCCGGGAGAGTCGCCCACGTACAGGCACTGGCGGGGCTCCAGCCCGGTGGCGGCCAGGAGCTCGTCGAAGGCCCGGGGGTCGGGCTTGGCGAAGCGCATGTTGCCCGCGTGGTAGACGGCGTCGAGCCGGCCGCCGAGCACGTGGTCGGGCGCCATGAGGTGCGCCATCTCCGCCTCGGTGCGCGAGGTCAGCAGCATGAGGCTGCGGCCGGCGGCGGCGAGCTCGTCGAGCGCCCGCAGGTTCTCCGGCACGACGACGTCCAGCCGCCCGGCCGTCACGTACTCCCGCAGCACGTCGCCGTAGGCGGCGGTGAAGGCGTCGAGGTCGACACCGGGCGAGCGCCTCGGCATCGCCTCCAGTAACGGCAGGCCCCATGTGGCCACGTGCGCGGCCCGCGACATCGGCCCGCCACCGATGCGCGCCAGCACGTCGTTCTCGAGCTCGAAGCACACCTCCTCGGTGAGGCAGAGCGTGTCGTCCACATCAATCACCACGGCGCGGATCACAGGGCCCAAGATAGCGGGGCCCAAGATAGCGGGCCCAAGATAGCGGGGCCCGCGGCCGCTCCATCAGGTCGCGACCGAGATGACGTGGCCCACCGAGGTGCGGTCGGAGATCAGCTCCAGCATGCAGTCGGCCAGATCGGCGCGGGTGGTGTTCATGCCGCCCCGGAGGTTGAGGTCCCGGGCGGTGCGGTAGCGGTTGGTACGGCCGGCGTTCCTCAGGCGCGAGGGCCGCACGATCGTCCAGTCCACGTCGCCGGCCCGCAGCAGCCGCTCGGCCCTGGCCAGGTCGGCGTAGGAGTGGCGGAACAGGCGCTGGACGATGAGGGGCTTGAGCACGTACCGGGTGAACGGGCCGTCGCCGGCGTCGGCCTCCAGGCCGGAGGCGCTGACCATCAGCAGGCGGCGGGCGCCCACCCGGTCCATGGCGGCCAGGATGGAGGTGATGCTGGCCGAATGCACGGTGGTGGGGCCCTGGTCGCGCGGGCCCATCGCGCTCAGCACGGCGTCGCGGTCCTTGACGGCGGGCGCGATGGCGTCGGGATCCATCACGTCGGCCTCCACGACGTCGAGACGATCGCGCAGCTCGGCGGGCAGGCGGGTGGCGTCGCGCACGACGGCGGTGATCTGGTGGGTGCGGTCGAGCCCTTGGCGCACCAGCTCCAGGCCGGTGCCGCCGGTGGCGCCGAATACCGTGATCCTCATGAGTGGCCGGTTCTCCTCGAATAAGGTGGGGTGAGTACTTACTAACCCCACCTTACCCGCCTGCTTTGTCGAGGCCGAGCTTCGCCCGCAGGCAGCTGACACCGGTGTGGAGGACGGGAGGCACGGTGATCAGGATGACCACCGCGTCGCCGAGGCTGCTCCGCGCGGTCTCCAGGACCATCCAGCCCAGCAGCGCGGCCAGCGGAGTCCACGTACGCAGATTCGATCGCAGGACCCAGCGCAGCCCCGCCGGCAGGAGGTCGGCAAGCCTTCGGCGCAGCGTCCGGGCCGGTGGGCGGCGCAGGGCCAGAGCCAGCGCGGGCATGCCGCACATCACCCCGAACGCGAAGCGGGCGTGTGCCCGCCGGCTCCGCAATACATCCAGTTCGCCGAGCCATTCGCACAGGTAGGTCCCCCTGAACGCCGAGGGGAGGATCAGGGATCCGAGGGCGAGCGCCCGATGCGCCACGCCGGTGTCCCGGGGCAGGTGGCCGCGCGCGATCGCTTCGAGCTCGTCCGCGATGGCCGGCAGGCCGAGACGCTTGGCGAGCGGTGCTATGACGTCCAGCGTCTGCCGGCTCTTCAGCTGCCGCTTCGCCTGGTCAAGGGACTGCAGGGTACGCATGTTGTGCAGTCGGTCGAGCACCTTCAGCGCCAGGACGCGGTCGTCCGCGGCATCGAGGGCCGCCTGATCGTGGCGGCGGTCGAGCTCGGCCATGCCCTGGACCAGTGCGGTTGTCTCGTCGCCGAACTCCGCGCGGACCTGGGCGGCGTCACATCCCGTGCCGGCGATCACGTCGTGCAGCAGGGCGGCGCAGATGGCGTCGCAGTCGAGTCCGGCGTCGGCGGCGATCTCCGCCACGGCGACCGGGTGGGTGATGTAGGGATCGCCGCTTTTGCGTAACTGGCCTGCATGGTGGTGGGCGGCGAACTCGTAGGCACGCCGGATCCGGTCACGCTCGGAGGCCGTGAACCCGCCGGGCAGCCGGGCCAGCAGCGGGGCCACCAGGCTGGTCATGACGTCACCGTCCGGAGGTTCACGACCGCGCGCGACCGCTCGGCTCGCTCCAGGGCGGCCCGCGCCCGGACCGCGCCCTCCTCGCTCAGCACGTAGTAGTGCCGAGCGCGGCGGCCCTCGGCCAGGTGCTCGGCCGGGGACTCCTCGTGGCGCTCGAGCCAGCCGTACTCGCGCTCCAGCCGGGCCAGGATCGGGTAGACGGTTCCGGGGTGCTGGCGCGTCTTCTCGCACAGCTCCAGCCCGTAGCGGCGCTTGGCCGGATCGGACAGCATCACCTGCAGCACGAGCATCGTCGGCAAGGTCATCCGCGGGGTGTCTGCCATTGTCGAACTCTAGACTTCCAGCACGGAGCGTGACATCGCTTCGCAGGTGACATCTGCCTGTCCCCGGGCCGCATGTCGGCCTGGGATCAGGGGGCGGCGGGGTGGGCGAGGTCGGCGGGGCGGGGGCGCAGGCCCGGTGACAGGCTCAGGGTGACCGCGACCGACGCCGCCGCCATCACCGTCATCGCGGTCGCCGGCGAGGTCCACTGGGCGACGGCGCCGGCCAGGGCCGCTCCGACGCCCTGCATGGCCATCATGCCGGAGGAGTGCAGCCCCAGGGCGTGCCCGCGCAGCTCAGCCGGGGTGAGGGCGACCAGCCGCTCCTGCAGCAGGAGGCTGGCGGCGTACCCGACCGAGGCCAGCACGACGGCCGCCGCCGCGATCGGCGGGTCCGGACGCAGGACGAAGACCAGGTACGGCAGCGCGAGCAGCAACCGCAGCGGCCCGGCGAGCCGCTCGCGCCACCGGGCCGGGACGAACCGGCCGAGCAGCACGTCCCCGGCGAGCATCCCGAGGGCGGCCAGGGCGAAGAGCGTGCCGGCGTGGGCGGGCGCGTACGGGACGAACAGGGCCTCGCAGCCGACGATCAAGCCGTTGGGCACCCACAGCGCGAGGTAGACGTAGCGGCGCGGCGCCGAGGACCACAGCAGGCGGTTGCCCCGCCAGGTCGCCGCGATCGACGGCCGTCCGGCGGCGCGGGCCGGGCGGCGGCTCAAACCCAGGCGCGCGATCAGCGCGGCGGCCAGGTAGAGGGCGGCGCCGGCCAGCAGCGTGCCGCGCGGCGACAGGGCGTCCACCAGGACGGCCCCGGCGGCGTACCCGGCGATCTGGGTGAGGCCGACCGACATGTTGAGCACCGAGCGGCCCAGCAGGTAACCCTGCCGCGGCAGGATCTCGTCCAGCAGCCCCAGGCGCACCCCGCCGCCCAGCGAGGCGGCCAGCCCCAGGCCGAACAGCAGCGCGAAGACGGACCACACGGGCAGGCCGGGGATCGCCAGGGCCGCCGTCACCATCCCGAAGAGCGCGGCCAGGCCGGACAGCGCGGCGCGCGGCGGCAACCGGTCGGCCGCCGACAGTAACGCCGTCGCGCCGATCACCTGGGCCACCGAAGGGCCGAACATGCTCAGCGCCGACAGCAGCGGCGAACCGGTCGAGGCGTACACCAGCGTGCCCAGCGCCAGCCCGCTCACCGTCGAGGCCGTCGTCTGGACGGCCGAGGCGGCGAACAGCGGCGTGAACTCACGTGTCCGGAAAAGCTCCCTGTAGGTGCGCATACGGGAGTCTCATCCGTGGTCGCCGGCCGGCTGTTAATGTTTCGCACGGGGGCGAAAGCAATGGGCTACTGGCAGGTCAGCGCGGACACGCTCGCGCGCAGCCGCTTCACGATCTCCCCGCTCGCCGAGGCCACCGCGTGCCTGGGGCTGCTGGCCCGGGGCACGCCCGCGCATCCGGGCGAGCGGGGCTGGCTCGACGCGCACCTTCCCGCCTACCGCGAGCGGCTGGCCGGCGACCCGATCACCGACCTGCTCCTGCGTGCCGCCCGGGGCCACCGCTGGATCGCCGACTTCCTCGTCCCCGCGCCGCACGGCGGGGCGGACGCCACGTTCGAGGACGAGGTGGAGCACATCCGCGCGACCCCGCCCGAGACCGTCCGGGCCGACCTCACCGTGTCGCTGGGCCGGCCCCCGCCGGCCGCGCTGGACCGGCCCGATCTGGGCGCGCGCGCCGCCGACCTGCTGGCCTGGGTGTGGCGGGAGACGGTGCTGCCCTCCTGGCCGCGGCGGCGCCGGATCCTCGAGGCCGACATCGTGGCCAGGACCGAACGGCTGAGCCAGGGCGGCTGGGCCGCGGCTCTGGAGGACATGGGGGCGGAGATGCGCTGGCTGGGCGACGGCCGGCTGCAGATCAACGCCCTCGACTACCCGCCGCGGGAGCTGTCCGGGGCGCAGCTGATGTTCGTGCCGGTGACGCCGCACTCGGGATGGGTGGCCTGGGAGGTGCCGCACCGCTACGCCGTGGTGTACGCGTGCTCGGGGGCGCTCCTGGGCGGCGAGGATCCGGTGCCCAGGGCGCTGGGCAGGCTGCTGGGGCCGGGCAGGGCCGGGGTGCTCGTGCTGCTCGACAGCCCCAAGAGCACGACCCAGCTCGTGGCGATGACCGGTCAGGGGCTGGGGTCGGTGGGGCGGCACCTGAAGGTGCTGCTCGACGCCGGTCTGGTGCGGCGACGGCGGGCGGGACGGTCGGTGCTGTACTGGCGCACGGAGCTCGGCCACGCCCTGGTGTCCGGTCACCGTGGCCCGGTCGAGTCGCCGTAGCGGCAGCGGTCAGCCTCGGGAGGCGGGCTCGGCCGCGCGTCCAGGGACCATGCGTTCGGAAAGCATGCGTTCGGGGAGCATGCGTTCGGCCAGCACGCCGGCCAGCTCGACCACGACCGCGCGGCGGCGGGCGACCGCGCGCTCGGCGTCGGGCTCGTCGAGGATGAGGCGGCGCAGCTGCGGCACCGAGAAGTTCCAGGCGACCAGCCCCAGGATGGTGAACAGCCACTCCTGCGCCGCCGCCCGCTCCGGCAGGCCCGCGCTCATCAGCCCGCCCACGTGCCCGCGGTAGGACTCCTTGCGCTCCTCCTCGCCCTCGACCCGGCCGCCGTCGGCCTCCAGGGCCTCCCACAGCAGCAGCCGGATCAGCTCGGGATGCTCGTGGTACCAGTCGAAGAGCTGCCCCACCGACTCGGGCAGCGTGCGCGGATCCAGGCTCACCGCGTGGCAGATCTCGTCGACCTTGGCCCGCACGACCACGCCGAACAGCTTCTCCTTGCCGCCGAAGTACAGGTAGATGGCCTGCTTGTTGGCCCGCGCGGCGGTGGCGATGCGGTCGATCCGGGCGCCGGCCAGCCCGTGCTCGGCGAACTCTGCGGTGGCGGCCTCGAAGATGCGCTGCCGCGTGGCCTCCGCGTCGTACGTCATGACGAAATTAAACCATCCAGTTGACTTTTCCGCCGCATCGAGCCAAGGTCTGAACCAACTGGATGGTTTATTTCGGAGGAGAATCGCATGTCCGTGACCACGCTTGCCCCCATGCCGATCGGCTCGCCGCTGCCCGCCGCGCTGGAGGGCCGCACCGTGGCGGTCGTCGGCGGCAGCTCCGGCATCGGCCTGGCCGCCGGCGAGCTGCTGGCCTCGGTGGGGGCGCGCGTCGTCCTCGTGGCCCGCGACGCGGACCGCCTGGGCGTCGCGGTGGAGCGCGTCCGTACGGCGGGTGGCGCGTCCGTGAGCGGGATCACCGCCGACGGGACCGACGAGGGTGACCTGGAGCGGGCGCTCGACCAGGCGGGCGAGGTCGACCACGTCCTGGTGACCGCCGGCGGCTTCGCCGTGGGGCCGCTGCTGGACACCCCGCGCGAGCTGGTGCGCGAGGCCGTGGAAGGGCGGATCTGGGGCGCGTACGGGCTCGCCCGCGCCGCCGCGACCCGCCTGCCCGCCGGCGGGTCGATCACCTTCAGCTCGGGCCTCTACCTGGCCCGCCCCATCCCGGGGGCGTCGGCGGCCATCGCGAGCATCGGCGCCGTCGAGGGGCTCACCAAGGCGCTGGCGGTAGAGCTGGCGCCGCGCCGGCTGCGGGTCAACGTGATCAGGTACGGCGTCGTGGACACCCCGCTGTCGCGCGGCGCGATGGGCCTGCCCGACGACGCGGCGGTGGCGGCCGCCGGGCAGGGGTCGCTGATCGGGCGGTTCGGCACGGCGCAGGAGGCGGCCTCGGCGGCGCTGTTCCTCATGGCCAACAACTACATGACGGGAACGGTGCTCACCGTGGACGGCGGGCAGAGCCTGGCCTGACCGGGAAACGGTACGTTGGCCGCATCCCCCTCTGATCGGAAAGGATGCGGCAGACGTGGTATCCGTTCACGGACCGGCCCCGCGCTACGACGGCCTGGCCGACTGGTACGACGAGCTCAACGCCTCGTGGGCCGAGGGCAACCGCGCTCCCCTGCTGGACCTGCTCGGCCCCGGGACGGGCCCCTGTCTCGACCTCGGCTGCGGGACCGGCCTGAACTTCCCGGCGCTGCGCGCCTCCGGCCGCACCGTCGTCGGCCTGGACCACTCGGCCGACCAGCTCCGCCTGGCCGGCCGCCGGCGGGCGGACGGGGAGGGGCTGGTGCGGGGCGACGCGGCGGCGCTGCCCTTCGCCGACGGCTCGTTCGCGTCGGTGGTCACGCTGTGGGTGTCGACGGACATGGACGACTTCGCCCGCGTGCTCGGCGAGGCCGCCCGCGTCCTGCGGCCGGGCGGGACGCTGGTGTACTACGGGGTGCACCCCTGCTTCACCGGCCCGCACTCCGAGGACCGTCCCGACGGCGGCCGGGTCATCCATCCCACCTACCGCGTCTCGGGCGAGCACCAGCCGGCCCCGTGGTGGCGCGAGGACGGCATCCGCAGGCGGGTCGGCATGTGGCACCTTCCCCTGGGTGAGCTGCTCACCGCGTTCATCGCGGCGGGGCTGGCGATCACCCGGGTGGTGGAGCCGCGGAACGACCCCGTTCCGCGCGCCCTGGCACTGCGGGCGGACAAGCCCTGACGGCGTCTCCCGCCATCAGGTCACAGGGCCTGGCCTGTTCACGGCAGGTTGAGCTGCCAGGAGACGCCGAAACGGTCGTTGACCCAGCCGAATTTCGTGCTGAAGCCGTACGAGTCCAGCGGCATCAGCGCGCCTCCGCCCTCGACCAGCGCGTCGTACAGGCGCTTGATCTCCTCCTCGCTGCCGCACCCGACATACAGCGACATCGACGGGGTGAAGGTGAAGCCGTGCTTGATGGCGCTGTCGATGCACATGTACTCCTGGCCCGCCAGCGTGAACGTGGCGTGCTTGACCGTGCCCTGCTCGCCGGGCTCGCCGGGACCGTAGTGCTCGACGGCGACCACCTTGGCGTCGTCGAACAGCGACACGTAGAAGTTCATCGCCTCTTCGGCGTCGCCGTTCTGGAACATGAGGAACGTGGTGATCTTCTGGGACATCTGAGAATTCTCCTTATTCGGGTGCGTAGAAAGCAGTGCACGCGGCGACGGCGGCGGCGACCTCGTCCGGGTCGCCGCCCGCGGCCTGGTGCGCCTCGCCCCAGGCCCGGCAGCTGCCCGTGATGAACCCGCGGCCGTCCTCGGTCTGGTGGAAGGTCTCCTCGTCCACCTTCTCGCCGCCCGTCAGGTGCAGGGCCAGGCCCAGCAGCGCCAGGTCCCAGCCCACTCCGGTCGCGCCGGGGCCGAACTGTCCCCAGAACTCCGCCGGCACCTCGGCCGTGTGGCGCAGCTCGAACGCGGTGCCGCCGTCCTTGGCGGCCAGCTGCACCTCGACCTCGGAGAAGCCGGGGTCCTCGCCGTAGAGCCAGGTGATCTTGAGCACGCTCGGCGGCTCGCAGCGCACGATCTCACCGCGCGCGTTGCCCTCGATCTGGTACGTGCCCCCCAGCCGGAAGTCCCCGGACACCGGCGCGAACCAGCGGCCGAGCCGCTCGGCGTCGGTGCAGGCCTGCCACACGTCCTCGACCTCGGCGTCGTAGTGGCGGCGCAGCACCACGCTCTTGCGTTTGCCGTCGATCAGCTCACGGTGTGCCTGGCTGAGCTGGTCTATGATCTCCATCAGGTGTTCTCTCCTTCGATGCGGCGTTCTCGTTTGCCGCGGGCCAGTTCGGTGCCCAGCGCGTCCAGGCGCTGGTTCCAGAAGCCGCGGAAGCGTTCCAGCCAGAGGTCGACCTCCTGCAGCGGCCCGGGCTCGACGGCGTACAGCCGCCGGGTGCCTTCGGCCCGCACGGTGGCGAACCCGTTGTCGCGCAGCACCCGCAGGTGCTGGGAGACGGCCGGTTGGGAGATCCCGAACTCGCGCCGGATGACGGTCGTGACCTCGCCCGAGCTCAGCTCGCCGCCGGCCAGCAACTCCAGGATCCGGCGCCGTACGGGATCCCCGAGGACGTCGAATGCGTGCACGACCCGAGTATTTCGGGTCGGGCTTATATAAGTCAAGCCTGAAGTATCAGTCGTCCAGGCCGCGCGCGCTCAGCGCCTCCCCCAGCGCGTCGGCGTGCCTGAGCGAGCTGACCACCAGCGGCACGGCGAAGGCCCGCAGGCTGCGCTCGACGCCCCTGGCCTGCTGCGCCTCCCTGACGCGGGTGGCCAGCGCGGCGATCACCGGCACGCTGCGCACGGTCAGCGACAGCAGCAACGACAGCCGGAACGGGTCCAGGCCCACGAACCTGGCCGGTCTCAGGCAGCGCTCCAGCGCCGCCATCATCGCCGAGGTGCGGGTGGTGAGCGTGATCAGCCCGGCCAGCGCCACGGCGACCACTACGCGCAGCGTCGTCGACAGCGCCCCGTCCAGGTCGGCCAGCAGCCACTGCATCCCGAACAGCCCCACCGCGAGCCAGCGCACCGGCTTGACCTGCGCCCAGGCCGCCGCCACGCCCACCCGCGCCAGCGCGTACAGCCCCGCCACCGCCACCGCGGCCAGCGCCAGCGACAGCGGCGAGCGCAGCAGCACCAGGGCCGTGCACCCCACGGCGAGCGCGGCCAGCTTGGCGCCGGCCGGCAGCCGGTGCAGCGGTGAGGAGCCGGGGACGTAGACGCCGGTCAGGCCGCTCACGCCATCAGCTTCCGGTAGTGGCCGATGGCCTCGTCCGGGGTTCCGTCGGCCACCACGCGGCCCTCGTCCAGCACCAGCACCCGGTCGAACCCGGCCAGCAGCGGCAGGTCGTGGGTGACCACGAGCACCTGCTGGGGCATCTCGCGCAGCAGCGCGGCGACCTGGCGGGAGTGGCGCAGGTCCAGCAGCGTGGTCGGCTCGTCCATGACCAGGATGTCCGGCTCCAGCACCATGACCGAGCACAGCGCCAGGAGCTGCTTCTGGCCTCCCGACAGGTGGTGGGCGGGGTGGTCGGTGTGCCCGCCCAGGCCGTACCTGTCCAGGACCTCCCGTACGCGCCGCTCGACCTCCTCGCGCGCCAGGCCCTTGCGGCGCAGCGAGAAGGCGACGTCCTCGGCGACCGTGGGCATCACGATCTGCGCGTCCGGGTCGGTGAACAGGAACCCCACGCCGCGCCGGATCTTGGCGGCGTGGCGTCGGGTGTCCAGGCCGAGCACCGTGACGCTGCCGGAGGTGGGCAGCGCCAGGCCGTTGACCAGGCGGGCCAGCGTGCTCTTGCCCGAGCCGTTGGCGCCGACCACGCCGACGCGGTGCTCGGTGAGGGAGGCGGTGATGCCGCGCAGCACGTCGCGCTCACCGAGGCGTACGTGCACGCCGTCGAACTCGATCAAGCTCCTACCACCTCGAACAGGGCGGCCACACCCAGCCCGCCGCCGACCGCGGCCGCCGCCAGGCCCAGCGTCCCGGGCGGGGCGCCGACGCGTACGAGCCTGCTGAACAGCCTGGTCACCACGACCGCCCCCGAGGCGCCCCACGGATGGCCCAGCGCCAGCGCCCCGCCGTGCGGACACACCCGCTCCGCGTCGGCGCCCAGCGGGTCGAGCCCGAGCGCGTCGGTGACGGCCAGCACCTGCGCCGCGAACGCCTCCACGATCTCCACCGCCGCGACCCGCTCCATCCCCACCCCCGTACGCGCCAGCACCCGGCGTATCGCGGGCACCGGCCCCCATCCGGGCAACTCGGGATCGCACCCGACGACGGCCCCGGCCACCAGCCGCATCCCCGGCAGGCCGGCACGCGCCCGCTCGGGCACGAGGGCCACGGCGGCGGCGCCGTCGCTGACCGGGGAGGAGTTGCCGGCCGTCACTGTACCTTCCGCCACGAACGCCGCGGGCAGCCGGGCCAGCGACGCCGCCCGCAGCGGGCGCGGGCGCTGGTCGTCGTGGCGTTCGCCGACCGGCACGATCTCCTGCGCGAAGTGCCCGGCCTCGCGGGCGGCCAGGGCCCGGGCGTGGCTGCGGCAGGCGTAGGCGTCCTGCCGGTGCCGGCCGACGCCGCACGCCGTCGCCAGCGCCTCGGCCGCCGGGCCCATGTCCGGGTCGGGGTGGCCGTCGGGGGTGAAGGGCGCCCGCTCGTACGGCCGGTCCTGGCCCCGGAACGTACGCAGCGGCGCGGTCGAGGCGCTCTCGGCCCCTCCGGCGATCACCAGGTCCATCTCCCCGGCGCGGATCGCCTGCCCGGCCACCAGGATCGCGGCCAGCCCGCTGCCGCACTGCCGGTCCACCGTGACCCCGGGCACCTCGTGCCCCAGCCCGGCGGCCAGCGCCGAGACCCGGGCCACGTTGCCGCCCGGCCCCATGCAGTTGCCCAGCACCACGTCGTCGACCCGCCGCCCGGCCACGTCGGCGGCGACCGCGGCGATCACGGGGGCGGCCAGCCGGTCGACGGTCAGCTCCTTGTACGCGTGCCCGGCCGTGCCGATGGCCGTGCGCCGGGCCGCCACCACCACAGGTGTGTCGCCCATCTCAGACCAGCCGCCGCAGCGCGCCGCCGGCCGGCCGGCCCGCCAGCCGGTCCGCCAGCAGGGCCGTCAGCAGGGCCCGCGCGGGCTTGCCCGCCGGGGTGCGCGGCAGGCTCGGCACCACGTACCAGCGGCGTGGCCGCTGCGCCGCGTCCAGCATGTCCCTGGCCGTCGCCTCCAGCAACGCGCGCGGCGGCGGGGCGCCGTCGGCCTCGATGATCGCCGTCACCACGGCGCCCAGGACCGGGTGCGGCGTTCCGACCACCACGACGTCGCCCACGCCGGGCACCTTCCTGAGCACCTCCTCGACGTCCTCCGGCACGACGGTGGCGCCGCCGGTCTGGATCGCGCCGTTACCGCGCCCGCGCAGCCGCAGCACCTCGCCCGCCCGGTACGGTTGCGCCAGGTCGCCCACGCTCATCCAGCCGCCGGAGTCGCGGCGCAACGGCCCGGCCGCCCCGCCCAGGTAGCCCTCGGCCACCCACGGCGAGCGCGCCCACACCTCGCCCAGCGAGGCGCCGGGTTCGGCGCGGACCTCGATCTCCACGCCGGGAAAGGGCCGCAGCCCGCCCCCGTCGGCGTCCACGGCCACGAACGACAGCTCCGTCGCCCCGTAGTACGACACGACGCGCACCCCGGCCCGCGCCGCCGCCTCCCGCATGTCCGGGTCGAGGGCCGCGCCGCCGACCACGGCCGTGCGCAGCTTCCCCGGGTGTTCCAGCACGTCGGGCAGCTGGTGCGGCACCAGGTGCGCGACGGTGGCCCCGGACAGGCCGGCCGGGCGGCGGCCGGGGACGACCGCCGTCGCGCCGGTGGCCAGGGCGTGCAGGGCGGCGAAGGAGTAGAGGGAGGAGACCAGCGGGCCGGGCACCAGCACCACGTCGCCGGGACCGATGCCGGTCAGGTCGTTCAGCGGCGCGTACGAGTCCGTCCATGAGGCGCGGGTGCGGACGACGGCACGCGGCCGGCCGGTGCTGCCGGAGCTGAAGCACGCCCAGGCCAGATCCGCCGGCCGGGGGTCGTACGGCACCGGAGGGCCCGCGACGCGGGGCAGGGGCGCGTCGATCCGGGTGGCCGGCCGCAACGATCCGGTGACCAGGGCCCACCGCTCCGCGTCCCAGGTGGGCTCGCCCACCAGCGGCGTCGCCCCGGCCAGGTCGGCCGCGAGCGCCGCGGTGAGCAGCTCGGCCGGGTCGGCCACCCCGATCGCGACCAGCGCGCCGGGGCCGATCCCCTGGCGCAGCAGGTGCCGGGCGGCACCCTGGATGCCGGCGGCCAGCTCCGCGTACGTCAGCTCGCCGCCGGGACCGCGAACCGCGGGCCGGGACGGGCGCTCGGCGGCGTGGCGCATCACGTGTTCGGCTACGGGCATCGAAGGATCAGTGTCCCCCGCCGGCCCGCAGCCGTTCCCGGTGCACGGCGGGCACCGCGTCCGGGTAGGCCCGCTGCGTACCCCTGACCACGAACGACGCCAGCACCACCTTGATCAGGTCGCCCACCAGGAAGGTGACGGCGGCGGCCGCGGCCGTCGTGGCCAGCGGCACGCCGGTGACCAGCGCCTGCACGGGGATGCCGAGCAGGTAGACCACGCCGATGCCGCCCACCAGGCACGCCACCATCAGTTGCAGCAGGTTCGGGCGGCGGCCCGCGCGCTCGACCAGCCAGCCGGTCACCGCCGCGCCGGGGATCCAGCCGAGCACGTATCCGGCCGACGGCCCGGCGAACACCGCCAGCCCGCCCCGCCCCGACGCCAGCAGCGGCAGGCCCGCGGCCACCAGCACGACCAGCACCACCACCGCCAGCGCGCCCCGCCACGTGCCCAGGATCGCCCCGGCCAGCATCACGCCCAGCGTCTGCAGCGTGATCGGCACCGTGTTGCCGAAGAGGGGCAGCGCCGGGACCTGGCCGAGCACCGCGATCAGCGCCGCGAACACGGCCACCCTCGCCACGTCACCCGTCGGGAACCGCCACCGCTTTCCTTCACCGTTCATGGGAGCCTTCATGAGGTCGATCCCACACCAGAACGGTCACAGTCAGGCATGGAGGGTTCCCACAACATTCCCTGCGATCGTCTGCGACCGATCGATACCGCTTCTACAGACGGTCGGTGCCGCAGCGTGCCGCCTGGAACGCCTTGGTGATCCGGTTCCGCCAGGATTCGAGCTCTCCGGCGGGCAGGGTGCGGTTCGGCAGGGTGAGCGCGACCTGCCGGGACACACCCGAGATCTTCGGCGACAGGGTGACGTGGATCCGGTCGGGCACGAGCGTCGTGCGGTCGGGATAGTGCAGGCGCACCCGGTAGGCCGACACGGTGCCCGCCCCCTCCAGGCAGGCGCGGGCACCGTTCTCGACGCGCGCCATCAGGCCCTGGTTGATCTGCCTGCCCCGCATGGGGACCAGGTTGTAGCGCATGCTGACGCCGTGGAAGGAGGCGGCGATGAGGTGGCCGCCCTGCCAGTCGCCCCGGCCGCCCCAGTCGCCCACCGTGGCCTCGCACTCGCCGCGCGCGGCGGCCCTGGCCACGAGGTTCTCGGCCAGGGCCTCGGCGGGGCGGCCCGCGCCGTCGGTGGTGAAGCTGTGGTGGTTGGCGTGGTAGGTGCGGCCCGGCTGGAGGTGGCGCTCGCAGGGGACGGTGTCGGGTTCGTACGCGGGCGCGGCCGCCCCGGCGGTGAGCAGGAGGGCGGCGGCGCACGCGCGTCGCAGGGCAGGGGGCAGTCTGGTCGCGGGCACGGAGGTGTTCCTCTCGCGAAGGGGGAATCGCCGGTTCAGGCGCCACTGGCCGATACGGCAAATCGCCCTATCGGCCGCCTCGTCGGCTTTGTCGCGAAATTCGTGCCCGTGAGGTGAATCACATAACGTTGCTTATTCGTTACTTTTAGTAGTTGTCGCAGGTAGGTCAGGCGGTCAAGCGCAGAGCGCGGGCCACGTCGGAGGTGGCCGCGGAGGTCTCGGTGGCGGTGTAGCCGTCGCGCATGGAGGCGTCGAGATCCTTCAGGCCGTTGCCGCTGAGCGTGATCACGATGCGCAGGCCCGGCTCCAGCTCGCCCCTGGCGTGCAGATCGAGCAGCCCGGCCACCCCGGCCGCCGAGGCGGGCTCGGCGAAGACGCCGTCACGGCGGGCCAGCAGCCGGTACGCCGCGAAGATCTGCTCGTCGGTCACCGCGGCGATCAGCCCGCCGGACTCGTCGCGGGCGGCGATCGCGCCGTCCCAGGTGGCGGGGTGGCCGACGCTGATGGCGGTGGCCGCCGTACGGGGGTGGGCGACGGGCTCGCCATGGACGAACGGGGCCGCGCCGGCCGCCTGGAAGCCCCACATGCGCGGCAGCGCGCCGGACCGGCCGGCCTCGCGGTAGGTGAGGTAGCCGCCCCAGGTGGCGGAGATGTTGCCGCCGTTGCCCACGGGCAGGCAGTGCACGTCGGGCGCCTGGCCGAGGGCGTCCACGATCTCGTAGGCCACCGTACGCTGCCCGGCCAGGCGCAGCTCGTTGCCCACGGAGTTGACCAGGGCGATCGGGTGGTGGGCGGCCAGCTCGCGGGCCACGCGCAGGCAGTCGTCGAAGGTGCCGTCGATCTCGACGATCTCGGCGCCGTACCGTACGGCCTGGCTCAGCTTGCCCAGCGCCACGCGGCCCCTGGGCACCAGGACGGCGGCCGTCAGCCCGGCGCGGGCGGCGTAGGCGGCCGCAGAGGCGCTGGTGTTGCCGGTGGAGGCGCAGATGACCACCTCGGCGCCGGCCTCGGCCGCCCGGCTGAGCGCCACCGTCATGCCGCGGTCCTTGAACGAGCCCGTCGGATTGGCGCCCTCGACCTTCAGCCAGACCTGGCAGCCGGTGAGGCCGGACAGGTGCTCCGAGCGCAGGAGCGGGGTGTTGCCCTCGTTGAGGGAGATGGAGGGGGTGTCGGGGGTGACCGGCAGCCAGCGCCGGTAGTCGCTGTCGATCAGTCCGTGCCACGTCTTCATGCCAGGCACCGTAACACTTGTTTCTCATATAACGTGAAATTGGGAGTGGTGTAACATTTGTCATTGTGGAGAACGATCCGATCGCCGCCCGCCTCGGCGCCGCCTATCCCGACCTGCCGCCCGGGGAACGGGCGGTGGTGCGGGTCCTGCTCGACGACTATCCGTTCGCCGCGCTGAGCTCCCTGCGGTCCCTGGCCGAGCGGGCCGGGGTGAGCCCGCCGACGGCCTCGCGGCTGTTCGACCGGCTGGGATACGGCGGCTTCGCCGCCTTCCAGACCGCCGTACGCGACGGCGCCCGCGACCGCTCCCGCCTCCTGGAGTTCGTCACCCGCTCCACCCCAGCGCCCGCCACGACCCCACCCGGGAACGTGCCCGGCGTGGAGGTCTCCTCCGTCCCCACGTCCGACGGCCCTACTGACGAGAGGTGGCCCGGCCGACACGAGAGGAACTCTCCGGGCGGAAGGGACACCGGTCTGGGCCAGGCCGCCGGGGACGGCTCCGCCTCCGATGGCGACGCCGCCGGGGACGGCTCCGCCTCCGGAGGCGGACCGTCGGGTGGTGCCCGTGGGGATGGGACACCCGCTCATCCGGTCGCCGGCTCGGGCGCAACCGGTGCAAGTGTCGTGTCCGTGTTGTGGCAGGCGGCGGAGGAGCTGCGTGCGGGGCTGGACGGGACGCTTGCCGCCATCCCCGAGTCGCTCTGTCACAAGGTCGCCGAGCTGCTGGCCGAGGCCAGGGCCGTGTGGGCGCTGGGCGGGCCCCTGAGCGAGCTGGCCGCCGAATACCTGATCCGCCAGCTCGCCAGCCTGCGCCCCGCCGCGCACCGGGTGCCCGGCTCCGCGCCCGCCCGCGCCCGTACCGTGCTCGACCTGGGCGCCTCCGACGTCGTCGTGGCCTACGATTTCCGCCGCTACTCCTCCGACACGGCCCGCTTCGTGCACGCCGCCCGCGCCCGCGGGGCGCGGCTGGTGCTCGTCACCGACGCCTGGGGGTCGCCGCTGGCGGCCGAGGCGGAGGTGCTGATCAGGTTGCCGCGCGAGGCCGCCGGACCGATCGCGCCGCTCGCGAACGAGATCGCCGTCACCGAGCTGCTGCTCGTCGCCACGGCCGCGCGCCTGGACCCGGTGCGCCGCCTGGCCGACCTCGACGCCCTCACCCAGACCCTCTGAACGGCAGCCTGTTGTCCGGCGGACAATAGGCATCCGGGCTGGAGCCCGCCGGACCGGCAGGTGCGTGCCTCCGACGAGGACCGTGAGCGGGCGGCCGAACGGCTGCGGGCGGCCGCCGCCGAGGGGCGGATCGAGCTGGCCGAGCCGGACCAGCGGCTCACCGAGATCTACCAGGCCAGCACCCGCGCCGAACTGGAGGTCGCCGACCGCGGCCTGCCCGAGCCCAGCCGTACCGACACGCTGGTGGCGAAGGAGGAGCCCGGCTCCCGCTTCGCCATGAGCGTGTTCGGCTGGTTCACGCGCAAGGGCGAGTGGGTCGCCCCGCGCGCGTTCACGTCGTTGTCGATGTTCGGCGGTGGCGAGATCGACCTGCGGGACGCGCGATTCGCCGGCCACGAGATCAAGGTCCGCGGCTTCGCACTCTGGGGGTACGCGGAGGTCACCGTTCCCGACGACGTCGAGGTGGAGGTCAAGGGGGTCGGCTTGTTCGGCGGGTTCGACAGGAGCGCCGTGCGCCGGAGGCGGGGGGGCGCCGCGGGTCGTCATCAGCGGCCTGGCCCTGTTCGGGGGTGTCGGTACGAGGGCCAGGGCGACACGGAAGGCGCCCTGATCGGGCCGGGTCAGACCGAGCCGGTGAGGCGTTTGTAGAAGAAGCTGCAGTCGCTCAGCGTGCCGTCCGGGGAGGCGGCGTAGTCGGGGACGATGCCGTAGCGGGTCCAGCCGCCGGTGAGGTAGACGTGCTCGGCCGTGCTGCCGGTCTCGGTGTCCAGGAGCAGCAGGTCGGCCCCGGCGTCGAGCGCGGCCTGCTCGGCGGTGGCCAGCAGGGCGCGCGACAGGCCGCGGCCGCGGGCGTCGCGGTGGACCATGAGCTTGACGATCTCGGCCCGGTGCCGGGCGTTGGGCTTGCTCGCCAGGGCCAGGCTGACGGTGCCGGTCATCGCGCCGTCCTCCCGGCAGGCCCACACCAGGAGGCTCCCGGCGGCCACCGCCGGGGCCTGCCCGCGCCACCACGCGGCGGCGTCCTCGTGGTCGAACGGGCTCACGAAACCCACCGAGGCGCCGTCGTCCACGGCGTCGACCAGCAGGTCGGCCAGTTCCTTGACGCAGCGCTCGAACTCCCCGGCCGGCAACCGGGCGATGGTGTGCATGGGAGTGAATCTCCTTTGCTCGGATTCGCTGGAAGGTGGGGTGGGCGGCGTCAGGGGAGGACGACGAGGATCGCGTAGCGGACCGGGTCGGGGCCGGGGCAGCGGAAGCGGGAGGCGCCCCACAGCCGGAAGCGCAGGCAGTCGCCCGCCTCCAGCGCGTGCGTACGGCCGTTCGCGGTGATCTCCACCGCCCCCTCCAGGACCCAGATGTGCTGCTCCAGCCCCGGCACGGGCGGCGCGTCGTAGCTGATGTCGGCCCGCGGCAGGAGCCTGGCCTCGACGACCTCGCCGCGCAGCCCGGGATGGGGCGGCGAGACCGAGCGGCGCACGAACCCCGACTCCAGGTCCCGCCACACCGGCTGCGCCGCGAGGGCCACGACCTGCGGCGGCTCGGACTCCACCTCGGCCAGCAGCCGGGACATCGTCCGCTCGTAGACCGCGCTCAGCTTGCCGAGCAGGGCCGCGGTCGGGCTGATCTCGCCGCGCTCCAGCCGCGACAGCGTCGAGCGGCTGACGCCGGACCGGGTCGCCAGCTCGTCCAGCGACCAGCCCCGCTCGACCCGCAGCTCGGCCAGGCGGTCGGCCAGCCGGGTCTCAACGTCCTCAGGGTGTCTCACATTCGGGAGTTTATCCCATATCTGGGAAATGCCAGAGCGGCGGCCAGGCAGGCGAGCGGGATCACGGGCAGGACGTAGCGGTGGTCGAAGTCCAGGACGGCGACCGGGCCGACGAGCAGTCCCATCGCGATCGCCCACGGCAGCAGCGCCCGCCGGGGCCGCAGGACCGCGCCTGCCGCGCCGAGCAGCAGGATCGCGCCCAGCAGCGGGCCGCGCAGGTAGGCGGCGTACTGGTAGGCGATGAGGAAGTCCGCGTACGGGGCGGCCGACGACAGGCCGCGGATGTCCGGGTCGTACTCGCGCTGGACCTTGCCGACCAGCGGCTGGTCGGGCAGCGCCCACTGACCGTGCCGGAAGCCGAAGGCCGGGGTGGTGCGCGCGGGGTGGGCGATCGGGGTCCAGGAGAAGGCGATGGAGGTGTCGCGTACGACGTCGCCCAGGTAGTCCAGCGGCTGGGCGAGGATCGCGTCGATGGCGAACGCGCGGGCGCGGTCGTTGTGCGAGAACCGGTCGCCGGGCAGCCGGTTGAGCGGCGACCGCGCCGCCCACACGTATTCGGAGGCCGCGTCCAGCACGGTCCCGTTCGGGCAGAGCGCGGCCCGGTCCGGTGGCGGCTGGATGCGGTCGCAGTCGGCGAAGGTCATCGTGCGGGCCCACAGGGCGACCCCGTCGGCGCCGCTGAGCGCGAACCGGCCGTGGTGCTGGGCGTACCAGGCGGCGTAGGCGGCCAGGGGCAGCGTACCGGTCAGGACCAGCGCCACCAGGGGCCGCCATCCCGCGCGCCGGACGGCCAGCACCAGGACGACGAGCACGAGCAGGGGCAGCGCGATCGTCCGGGTCAGCGCGGCCCCGGCGAACAGCAGGCCCGCCCAGGCGGCCGCGCGGGCGGACAGTTCCGGCGACCACATCAGCACGCTCACCCCGGCCACGACCAGGAAGACGAACTGCGTGTCGGACAGCACGGCGTGCTCCAGCCGCAGGAAGGAGGCGTCGAAGAGCACCGGCACGCTCGCCGCCACCGCCGCCCAGCCGGGTACCGACCTGCGGCGCAGCACCGCGTAGAGCAGCACGCCGACGCCCAGGCCCAGGACGTGCTGGACGGCCACGACCAGCTCCACGCTGTGGAAGGGCAGCAGCGCGCGCAGCAGCAGCGGGTAGCCGATCGGGTGGAAGGTCGCCGACGGGGCCGGGTGGACGGCGGTGTCGAGGTAGGTGAAGGAGTCGTACCAGTAGAGCGTGGCCGGCCGGTAGCCGAGCATCGTGACCACCCGCAGGACGGCGGCCAGCGCGAGCAGCACGGCGAAGACGCGGTGGCCGGCGAGGGCGGCGGAGCGGCGCCGCGCGGGCAGGGCCGTGCGGGTGTCTGTGAGCACGCGGAATCCGATCGTCGGCGGGAGGGCGGGAGATCCGCGCATGCGGAGGAGAAGGCATGGCGGTGACAGGGAACGGCCGTGGGCGGTCTCAGCCGCCCACGGCCGGGGCGAAGGTCAGCAACCGGGCTGCGGCGGGTGGTGCGAGGTGCGGCGTTCGGGGCCGACCAGCAGGAGGGCCTGGCCGTCGGCGGCCATCACGCCGTCGTGGACGAACCAGTCGCCGGGGGCCGAGGGCCTGGAGCCCTGTCCCGGTGAGATGAAGCTCGGCGTCACGCCGCGGTCGAGCAGGATCGTACGGATCTCGGCGACGGTCCTGTTGATGTACGCCACGCAGTGCAGCGGCTCGCCGTACATGGCGATGCCCGGGGGCATCTTGTACCGTTCGCCGGGCCTGGCCCTCCTGCCCAGGGTGACCTCGGCCTTCTTGTCGAAGTCGACCGGGACCTTCAGGCCGACCGGGCAGCCGGTCAGCCGCCGGCAGGGGCCGGGGCCGTCGATGGTGGCGATCGGGCCCTCGGCGGGCACCGGCTCGCCGGACCTGAGCAGGTCGAGGTCGTTGATCACGAACATCTGACCGGTCAGGCTCGCCGAGGTCGGCACGAGCCTGAGCGCGATGTCCAGGCCACGGGCTCTGAGCTCGGCCTCGTACACCTCGGGGTCGGCCATGAGGTCGTTGACCGTGATGACGTAGTGGCCGTCCACGAGCTCGATGTCCAGCGCGGCGGAGGCGGGGGCCTGGGCGACGCCGAAGGACAGGGCGGCGGTCAGCACGGCGAGGACCGGCACGGCGACCCACCGCCGCACTCCCCGCCGCATGGCCGGCCACCGGCGGCGCGGCCCGGGCTCCGAGGGCGGGAGTGAGGTGATCTCCTCCAGCAGTTCCCCGGCCAGCGGCGTGCGGCCCGGACCGGGGTCGGGCGCGATGCCGGCCACCAGGCGGTCGATGTCGTGCATCACATCGCCCCCTTCGTCAGCGCCATGGCGCGGAAACCGATGCGGGCCACGTCGAGCCCGGCCGCCTGCAGCTGCCTGGCCAGGCGTTTGCGGGCCCGGTGCAGCCGTAACCGGGCGGCGCCGCGCGAGCAGCCCAGGACCGTGGCGATCTCGTCGGAGCCGAGCCCCTCCCACCCGGCCAGCGCGAGGACCTCGCGGTCGTCGGGGCTGAGGCGGGCGAACGCCTCGCGTACGCCGTCGAAACCGGCACCGGGCTCCTCGGACGCTTCGGCCCACCCGGCGAGCTGCCTGCCCAGCCGCTCCACCAGCTCGCTGCGGCGCGACTCGGCCCGGCGGCCGTTGGCCAGCACGCGGCGGGCCACGCCGTACAGCCACAGGCGAGCCGCGTGGCCCGGCGGCACGTCGTCGAGGCGGCGCCAGGCGGTGGTGAAGGTCTCGGCGAGGGCGTCGGCGGCGTCGTCGGGCGAGCCGGCCCGCCGCCGGATGTAGGCAAGAATGTCCGGATAGTAGGCGGTGTAGATCTCCTCGAAACGCTGTTTGCGATCATGGAGGGCCACGCTGCCTTCTTTCATCCGGAGGGTCCGACATTCCGTACCTGTCCGAACCCGCCGGATAGTTTCACCCCGATCCCGAAGATTTTTTCCGCGGGCGAATCCTGATTTCCCGCATGTCCGTCACCGCGACGCGCAGGATCTCGTACGGCAGACCGTACGCCTCCAGCGCCGCCATCGCCCCCAGAGCCGCCTCGTCCTCCCCGTCGTCCGGCCCGGCCGGCACCTGGCAGCGGAACGTGAACGCCGTCACGCTCCCGTCGTGCGTGAACGTGCCCGGCTCGGTGAAGGCCGCGCCCTCCACCGCCCGCACGGCGGCCCGGCCGGCGTCGTCGAGCCCCTTGAACTTGCCGCTGATCGTCACCCTGAACACGACTCACTCCCCTCGTACGGCATAACCCAGCACCCGCTCGCCGAGCACGCTCTCGGCGGCGTCCAGCAACTCCAGCACGGCCCCGGCGATCGCGTCGGGCCGCTCCCCCGCCGTGGTCAACCGGCCGATCTCGGCCAGCACGAGCGCGTGCAGGCAGCCGATGTGCCAGGCCACCACGCGCGGCAGCGGGTCGTCCCGCCCGGCGCCGCACTCCTCGGCAAGCACGGCCGCCAGCGCGTCGGTCATCTGGCGACCGAGGTCCTCCAGACGGGCGGTAAGCGTGGGCGCGGCCCGCATCATCTCCAGCACCCGCCCGAAGCCCTCGCTCAGGCCCACCTGGCGCTCGCGCCCGCGCACCTCCTGGCGCAACCGCGCGAGCACCGCCCCCGCGGCCGACTCGCCCGTGGCGCGCTCGCGCACGATGTCGGCCAGCCGCTGCGCGGACGCCTCCTCGGGCGGCAGCACCAGGTCCTCCTTGGTCGGGAAGTAGTTGTAGACGGTGTTCACCGACACCTCGGCGGCGGCGGCGACCTCGGCGATCGTGACGTTGTCGAAGCCGCGCTGCACGAACAGGCCGAGGGCCACCCCGGAGATGTGCTGCCGCGTCTGCCGCTTCTTGCGCTCGCGCAGTCCTTCGGTCATGAAGTGGAGACTACTGCAAATTTTAAGTTGACTACACTTTTGGAGTGGACTGAAGACTTCGGTGGTCTCTCGCCGGAAGCGCGCTCATGAGTGAATGGCAGGTGCCCGGACCACGGACCTCCCTCCCAGGAGCTGACGCGACATGACCGAGGCAATTCCCGTCCCGCATGGCCTGCCCATCGACCGCGACCGCCGGTGCCCGTTCGACCCGCCGCCCGAGCTGGCCCGGCTCCGCGCGGAGCGCCCGATCAGCCGGATGATCTATCCCGACGGGCACGAGGGCTGGCTGGTCACCGGCTACCACGCGGCCCGCGCCCTGCTGGCCGACCCCCGGCTCAGCTCACGTTCGGAGAACCGGCGCACCGCCGTCCTCACCGACCCCGTCAAGACGGGCCTCGCCGGCGCCGGACCCGGCATGATCAGCCGGATGGACCCGCCCGAGCACACGCGGCTGCGGCGGCTGCTCATCGGCGAGTTCACGGTGCACCGGATGAAGCAGCTCGAACCCCGCATCGAAGAGCTGGCCGAACAGCACATCGACGAGATGCGCCGCCAGGGCCCGCCGGCCGACCTGGTCCAGGCGTACGCGCTGCCGATCCCGTCCCTGGTGATCTGCGAGCTGCTCGGCGTGCCGTACGAGGACCGCAAGACCTTCCGGCACGACAGCCGGCGCCTGCTCAACCTGGACACCGCGCCCGACGAGGTGGCCGCCGCCGGAGCCTCGCTCATCCGCTACATGTCCGAGCTCGTACGCGACAAGCGCGCCCGGCCGGGGAACGACCTGCTGAGCGACCTGGCCCACGGCGGCGAGCTGAACGACGAGGAGATGACCGGTCTCGGCATGACGCTGCTGGTCGCGGGCCACGAGACGACCGCGAACATGCTCTCCCTGGGCACCCTCGCCCTCCTGGAGCACCCCGACCAGCTCCGGCGCCTGCGCCAGGATCCCGGCCTGATCGACGGCGCGGTCGAGGAGCTGATGCGCTACCTGAGCGTCGTGCACGCCAGCATCTCGCGCGGCGCGCTGGCCGACATCGAGATCGACGGCCACGTGATCAAGGAGGGCGAGGTGGTGACGCTCTCCCTTCCCGCGGCCAACCGCGACCACGGGCGTTTCCCGAACCCCGACGAGCTGGACGTCTCCCGCCCCGCCATCGGCCACCTGGCCTTCGGTCACGGCGTGCACCAGTGCCTGGGGCAGCAGCTCGCGCGGGTGGAGATGAGGGTGGGCTTCACCGCCCTGCTCAGGGCCTTTCCCGAGCTCCGGCTCGCGGTCCCGGCCGAGGAGATCGCCTTCCGCGAGCACGCGTTCGTCTACGGGGTGCACCGGCTGCCGGTCACCTGGTGACCGGCCGACGCGAGGTCACCGGCGCAGGCCGCGCAACCGCGACCACGAGATCAGCACGTGGACGCGGTCCGGCAGCCCCAGCTTGGTCAGGACGCTCGACACGTGCACCTTCACCGTGTAGCGGCTGATCACCAGCCGGGCCGCGATCTCGTCGTTGGACAGGCCCTGCGCGATCAGCTCGCACACCTCGCGCTCCCGGTCGGTCAGCCGCTCGGCGGCCGCCAGCAGCGCGCGGTCCTCGTCGGTGGGCAGCAGGGGCTGCAACGCCTCGATCATCCGGGTCGTCGCCTCCGGCGCCAGCACGGACTGGCCGGAGGCCACGATCCGGATGCCGTCGCGGATCCGCTCCCCCGGCGCGTCCTTCAGCAGGAACCCGCTGGCCCCCGCCTGCAGCCCGGCGTAGACGTAGCTGTCCAGGTCGTACGTCGTCAGGATCAGCACCCGCGACGGCCCGCCCCGCGCCACGATGCGCTGGGTGGCCTCGATGCCGTCCATGCCGGGCAGGCGGATGTCCATCAGGACCACGTCCGGGCGCTGCTCGGCGGTGGCCGCCACGGCCGCGGCGCCGTCGCCCACCGCGCCCACCACGCTCAGGTCCTCGGCCGCGCCCACCAGCCGGACCAGCGCCTCCCGCAGCAGTTGCTCGTCGTCGCAGACCAGGACCCGGATGCCGGTCACGACCCGCTCCGCAGCGGCAGCGTCGCGCACACCTCGAAGGCGCCGCCGTCCCTGCCCGCCCGTACGGAGCCGCCCAGCAGCTCCACCCGCTCCCGCATGCCGATCAGCCCCACGCCCGCCCCGTTCCCGATCGTCCCCGCCGTGTCGCGCACCGGGTTGGTGACCCGGATCGTCAGCCGCGCCGGCGCGTAGTCCAGCAGCACCCGCACCTCCACCGGCCCCGCGTGCCTGGCGACGTTGGTCAGCGCCTCCTGCACCACGCGGTAGGCGGCCAGCTCGATGCTGGCGTCCACCTGGCGTACCTCTCCCCGGCGTGCCAGCAGCACCCGGGGCCCACCCGGCGGCGCGGCCGCCACCAGCGCGTCGAGCTGGTCCAGCTTCGGCGGCGGCGCCAGCGGGTTGTGGCCGGGCGGCGCCTCCCTGAGCACGCCGAGCAGCCGCCGCAGCTCCGCCAGCGACTCCCGGCCGGTACGCGCCACCCGCCGCAGCGTCTCCTCCATCCCCTCGCCGGTGTCGGCCCCGGCCTCGGCGTCCACCACCATCGTGGTCACCGAGTGGTTGAGGATGTCGTGCAACTCCCTGGCCAGCAGCGCCCGCTCGCGCTCGGCCGCGCGCCGCTCGGCCTCGGCGCGTTCCTCCTCCAGCAGCCGCGAGCGGGCCTGCAGCTCGCGGATGCGGTCGCGCTGCCGCCCGTCCACCCGCCCCACCGCCCAGAAACCGACGAACAGCACCGCGATCGCCGTGTACACGGCCACCACCCGCAGCGGGTCGCCGATCGTCAGCAGCGTGACCGGCAGGCCGGTGAGCAGCAGCGCCAGCACCGCCACCACGCCGAAGACCCGCCGGTCCCCCCGGCCCCAGGCCCCCAGACGGGACGCGGCGACCAGGGGCGCGACCAGGACCGGCATCTTCATCAGGGCCAGCGCCACTTCCAGGCCGATCACCACGCCCAGCACGGTGAGCGGGAAGCGTCGCGACCACATCAGCGCCAGCGACTGGGCGCAGGCCAGGGCCAGCAGCAGGGCGATCCGGCCGCCGAGCTCGCCGGCCAGCCCGATCAGCCAGCCGACGAGGGGCGGCAGGATGGCCAGCAGCCCGTCACTCAGCCACTCCAGCCGGGGAACCCGCCGCTCAGGCCCGCTCGGGCGTCCCGGGCCGGAGCCGCTCAGGTGCTCCAGGTGGGGGCCGTTCCCAGCCGGATCCGCCGGGTGCGGATCCAGCCCGCCGCCAGCAGCAGGACGACCGGAGCCCACGGCACCAGCGCGATCGTCCAGCTCAGCGGCAGCGGCGGGCCCGGCTGCCCGATCGCCCGGATCGGCAGCACCCCCGTCGCGGTCCCGTCCGGCCCCTCCACGGCGAACTCGAACCGCCACGTGCCCTCCTCCGGCAGCGACACCACGTCAAGCCCCCACACCTGCCGGGCCCGGGGATGCCGTGGCAGCACGATGGTGTCGCCACGGCGCTGGAGCACGATGCCCTTCAGCCCCCTGCGGTCGCCCGCCGGTGAGACGGTGGTGACCAGCCCCGTACGCCCCTCGACCCCGCCTGTCGGCTCGAAGGTGAAGTCCAGCGACTGAAGGGCGCGTACCGGCCACTCAGTGAACGATACGGTGATCGCGGACGCGTCGCTCATGCGAACGGTCTCGGTGTGGACGATCTCACCCGGCAGCGGCGGCGCGGCGGCGGCCGGGCCCGTGCCCGTCAGCAGGACCGCCACGACGACGGCCACGACGGCGGCCACGAGGGCCGGCAGGCGCCTCACGCGGTCACCGCCCCGGCGACCGCACCGGTACGCACGCCGAAGCGGCGCAACATGACGGCGCACTGCCAGCTCACCCAGCCCGTGCCCGCCCCGGCGGCGACCGCGGCGAGCAGGGTGACCGGCAGGCTCATCTCCATGCCCAGGGCGGCGTAGAACAGCGTGGTGTTGACGCCGACGAGCGCGCCCACCCCCGCGGTGATCACGATCGGGCTCACGCCGCGCCGCACGGCCCACGCCACCACCCCACCGGTCACCAGTGCGATCAGGGGGAACGTCGCGGGGAACCCGATCAGGGCCTGCGGCGCGTTGGCCGCGTAGTCGCGCATCGGCTGGCCGATCGCGTCGGCGTACCAGCGGGTCGCGGCCGGCGCGAACAGCGCCAGCGCGCCCTGCACGCCCAGGAACGCCAGGCCCGCCGCGGCCGGCCAGTGCCAGCCACGGGTGAGACCGACGATGAGCGTCAGGGTGAGCGCGCCCGCCGCACCGAGGCCCAGCACGCGCGGCGCCAGCCCGGGCAGCCAGTCGAAGAGCAGCTCGGAGACCATGCCGAAGGCCGAGGTGGAGCCGATCGTGGCCAGGCCGACGGCCAGCGCCAGCCCCCACCGCTCCGCACGCGTACGGCGGAGCACCGCGAACGCCATCACCATGGCGAAGATCTCCACCTGGATGGACAGCCCCAGCCCGAGATGCGACGGCGTGGCCCCGGCGGCGATGTCGAAGCCGTACACCTCGTGCCACCACAGGTCGGCCCCCGCGTACAGCAGGTTGCCCGACGCGCCGAGCCCGCCCACCAGGAACGGCCAGGGTGCCCGGAACGTCCGGAACACCGTCACCGACGGCGTGCCCGTCACCGGCCCCCGCGCCCACGTCGAGAGCAGCACCACGGTCAGGCAGGTCAGCCCGATGATCCCGGTGCCGGAGTAGAGCAGCAGGTGGGGTGCGGTCCAGAAGTCGTCGGGCCCGACGTCGCCGTGCCACTGCCCGTCCCACACCATGCCGGTCAGCAGCGTGGCGTAACCGAACATCAGGAACCAGGCGCCGGTGACCTCCCGGCGCGGCACGTCGTGGACGGCCGGCAACGCGTTTGTCGCTTGTGTCGCCATGAACGGCGTCTCCTATTCTCCAACCAGCGTGTTGACCGTGATCACCTCGGTGCCCGGGCCGCCGCGTACGCGGATGCCGAGCTGCCAGGCGCCGGTCATGGTGAACAGCTCGCCGCGCGCCACGTAACGGCCGGTGCCGTCGTCGCGGGCGGCGAGTTCGGGGGTGGTGTGGCCCATGTGCGGCATCACCGCGAACACCGACACCTGCGCGGGCGAGGCCGGGTCGATCTCGATCCCGACCTCCACCGGGCCGGTGACCGGCTCGAGCGCGACCACGACCGTGTAGTGGCCGCCCCTGCCCGTCAGCTGCACCGGGCCGGGGGCGGCGCCGCCGCGGGCGATCCACAGGATCCCGGCGGCGACCAGCAGGACGGGCAGGACGAGGTACGCGCGGCGGCGCCACGTCATCGAGGGCTCCCTTCGGCCGCGACCTCGATGACGTGCGGCACGGTGACGATCTCGTAGTTCCTCGCGTACTGGATCCAGGCCAGGTAGCGGCCGGGCCGCGGGAAGCTGAAGGTGAACCGCAGCCGCGGCCCGTAGCGGGCGACCGATTCGTCGGGGACGCGCTCCCCGTCCGCCGCCATGGAGCCGGCCTCGTGGACGTGGCCGAGATAGCCGCCGTCCTGGGTGCGTACGATCAGGTGGCCCGCCATGCCGAGCCACGGCTGCAGCCCGGTGACGCCGGTGTCCAGGGTGAGGGTCACCGGCCGCCCGGCCACCGGCCGCGCCGGCTCGACGGCCGGCCCGTCCGGCGGATCGTGCCGTACGAGCGGGTTCTCCGGCTCACCCGGCCCCACGGTGAACGCGCCGGAGACGAGCTGCCCGCCCGCCCCGGTCCGCTCGAACTCGGCGTGCACCAGGTGGCGGCCCGCCTCCCCGGCCCGCAGCCGCACCTCGTAGACGCCGGGGGCGGTGCGGAGCGGGTGCACGTGACGGAAGTACGCGCCGTCCAGGCTGCTCACCACGACGTGCGAGAGCGCGCCGTGATGCTCGGCGAGGTCGTCGGCGGGCCGGCCGGTGGAGCCGTCGAACAGCGCCACCCGCAGCAGGAACTCCGAGCGCCGCGCCGGCCGCGCGGGCAGCACCTCGATCAGCGGCTGCGCGTTCGGCCTGCCCAGCAGCCGCTCCGACACCGGGGCGGGCGGCGCTCCTTCGGGCACCGCGGGCGCGAACCACGGGGACAGGCCGCCCGCCGTGAACGCCACGACGGTCGCGGCCACGAACGCGACCGCGCAGCCACCGGCGAGCGCCCGCCGCGACAGCGCCGCGCCCGCCAGGGCCCCGATCAGCGCCACCGCCGCGCAGGCGAAGGCCGCGTGGACGACCACCTCCCACAGCGGCGCCCGCGGCACCAGCACGTCGAACGGCAGCACCGACCGCTCCCCGCCGGCCCGCACCTCCAGCTCGTGGGGGCCGACCCGCTCCACCGCCAGGACCACGGGATACATGCCGGGCCGGCCGGCCCGGACCAGCGTCGTCCCGGAGGAGGAGCCGCCGGCCTGGAGCGGGCGCAGTGCCAGATCGACCCTGCCGCCCCGCCCCGGGTCGTGCGCGACCACGTCCACCTGCAGCGGGGCCGGCACCTGCGGGCTCGCCCGCACGACGACGGTCAGCTCCATGCCGGCGATCGTCTGGGCGAAGCGGACGTCGGCCTCGCCGCTGCGGCCGTGCGCCGCGGCGGGAGCCGCCCAGGCGAGCACGGCCACGAGCGCGAGCAGGGCCGGGATCAGACGTTTGAGCACAGGCCAGAGCGTAGGAACGGGCCACTGCCCGGCACATCACGCGCGGGCACTGACCTGCCTAGTTCCCGGGAACTACGTTCCGCCCTGGCGGGCATGCGGGAGGGGGTCGAGCTGGATGTGGCGCCGGGCCCGGACGCCGTTCCAGCATACGTCCCACCTGTCCCTCTTGTCACAGAGGCGCCCCCGGTGCGGTCAGTTCAGCAGCGCTACGAGCTGCTCCTCCTCGTAGTCGAGGTGGGCCTCCAGCTCCCGGGTGAGCCGCTCCACCTCGCCGAGCAGCGCCTCGGGCGCGACGTCCTCGGCGGCCAGGAGGGTCTGGAGCTCCCGCAGCAGCCGGGCGACCACCTCGTGCTCGGCGCGCAGCCGCGCCATCACCGGGGCCAGCTCGGGGTAGCGCTGCTCCAGCGTGGGGAACATGAACCCGTCCTCGCGCGAGTGGTGCACCTCCAGGCCGTGGCACATGGTCAGGCAGGTGACGCGCAGCTGCGCGGTCAGGCGTGGCCCGGACGTGGCCGCCTCCCTGCGGATCAGGGCCAGCTCCCGGCGGAAGCCGTCGTGCATCCTGACCAGCGCCTCACCCAGGGACCCGGTGGGCGGCCCGAAGTCGGTCGGCAGCAGCGCCACCACCGGCAGGGTGCGGCCAGAGCTGTCCTGGTACGCGCCCCAGCCGGGGTCGGCCTCGACGGCGCGGGCGAACAGGCGCTCGCGTTCCTCGCCCTCGAGCACGACCGCCTTGGCCTGATAGGTGAACAGGCCGGTCTCGACGGTGACCTGCGGGTGGGCGAGCAGGTTGTGGTACCAGGCGGGGTGACGGGGCGAGCCGCCGGCCGAGGCGATGACGAGGACGCGGTCACCGTCGGGCAGGCAGCCGAGCGGCGTGGTGTGCGGGGTGCCGGTCCTGGCGCCGACGGTGGTCAGCAGGAGCAGCCGGGCTCCGTCGAAGGGGCCGCCGACCTGGCCCCGGTTGGCGCGGAATTCGTCGATGATCTGCTGGTTGAAGTCGTTGGGCATGCTGAGCTCTGGCTCCTTGCGGGTGGGGTGTCGATGACATGGGCGACCCGCACGGGCATGCCGAACGTGCGGGTGCTACGACACCGCCGAAGGCATGGGACGACGCGCGGGCGCGGTGTGCTCAGGCACGACCGATGGTGTGAGTGGCCATGGCGTCATCCCCTTGAATACGGCGCCTCCATGCCCCGTCCGTCTTCCCGGCGGCGACACGCGACGCGACGGCCATTACGCCCATAACCCCGCAGAGCTGTCAAGCCGGACGTGACTCCGCAGCGGAACACTCTTCGAGACGCAGGCGAGAGTCGAACTCGCACGGACGGGCTTTGCAGGCCTGCCTCCGCACCCGCGAACTGCGCCGGGCCACCCCTTGCTGCCGCGCCATGAAAAGGGGAGGAAATTCAGTGGCCCCAGCAGGACTCGAACCTGCAACAGACCCGGCTTCGTAGGCCGGCGCTCTCATCCATTGAGCTATAGGGCCGAGATACCCCGTACCGGACTCGAACCGGCGATTTCCCGGGTGAAAGCCGGGCGTCCTGACCGCTGGACCAACGGGGCATGCGTGCGTACGTCCGGCGGGATTCGAACCCGCACCGTCCGGCTCCTTAGGCCGGTGCCTCTGCCATTGGGCCACGGACGCGAGGAAGAGCCGCGGAGCGGCTCGTGGACCGACGGGATCTCGAAACCCGAACTCCTGCTTGCAAGGCAGGTGTGATGCCTTTTCACCATCAGCCCTTGGTGTTCCGCTGTGGAGTTGTCAAAATGCGCCGCCCGGTTCCGGGAACGGGGAAAAGAAAAGGCCGCCTGGTGTGCACCGGGCGGCCTCGGGACAAGTCCTCTGCGGATTTATCCTGAAGCCTGCCCGAGGAGGGCGCAGCCGAGCGCCGCGGCACGGCGGTGGCGACACCGTTCCGCTCGGAGCGTGGCGGCTGCGATCAGCATGACTGGCCTTTCCTCGATTTGCCGGAGGTTCGATGTGTTCGACATTAACGGTGCACGACGGGGGCGTGCCACTTAATTATTCAGCCCCATGGAAGACGGACCGTATCGTCTCGTTCCGGTGCTATGCTGACCCGCATGTCCAGGCAGCCCGACCCTTCCCGCCGCAGCGAGCGCTCCCGCCAGGCCATCCTCGCCGCGGCCCGCGAGCTGGTGTCGGAGGTCGGATACGCCAAGCTGTCGATCGAGGCCATCGCCGCGCGGGCGGGCGTGGGCAAGCAGACGATCTACCGCTGGTGGCGGTCCAAGGGCGCCGTGGTGTTCGACGCGTTCCTGGCGCTCAGCGAGGCGGAGGACGGCGTGGCGCTGCCGGACACCGGCGACATCGAGGCCGACCTCAAGGCGGTGATGCGGGCGACGGTGGCGGAGTTCGCCGATCCCGCCTTCGAGGCGCCCATCCGGGCGCTCAACATGGAGATCATCGATGACTCCGACCTCGCGGCACAATACCGGGAGAAGCTGGCCGCCCCGGTCGACGAGGCCAAGAAGGCCCGCCTGCGCAGCGCCCAGCGCGCGGGGCAGATCGCCGCCGACGCCGACCTCGACCTGGCGCTGGAGCTGCTGTACGCGCCGCTCTACCAGCGCTGGCTGCTCCGCTCCGGGCCGCTGACCCCCGAATACGCCGACGCCCTGGTCGAGCTCACGCTCAAGGCCCTGCGCCCGATTTGACGTTGACGTGGCGTCAACGTCTTAACTGGAGGCATGCGGATCGGAGAGCTCGCCGCGCTGCTCGGGGTGTCCACCCGGACAGTGCGCTACTACCACCACCAGGGCGTCCTGCCGGAGCCGCCGCGCCTGGCCAACGGCTACCGCGAATACGGCATGCGCGACGCCATCGCCCTGGCCCGCGTCCGCCGCCTGGTCGAGCTCGGGCTGAGCCTGGACGAGGCGCGCGACGTGATCGCCGACGACCGCTCCAGGGAGCTGCCCGAGATCCTCGCCGAGATCGACGCCGACCTGGCCGCCCAGGAGCGGGAGATCCAGCTCAGGCGAGCCCGCCTGGCCCAGGTCCTGCAGCAGGCCGAGGCCGGGGCGCTCGGCCCCGACGACACCTCCTCGCCCGACCTGGTGGCCTTCCTGCGGAAGATCCACTTTCCCGCGTCCAAGTCGGCGGCCTGGGACCGCGACCTGCTCGTGCTGATGGACAGCATGGCCACCGCGCCCGACCGGCAGCGGGCCTTCACGATGTTCGACACGCTGACCGCCGACCCCGAGGCGACGGCGCGCGGGCACGAGTTCTACCGCAGGCTCGACGAGCTGGCCGAGGCCGAGCCCGGTGATCCCCGGGTGGCGCCGCTGGCCGAGATGCTGGCCGACTTCAGCATGGAGCACATGATGGCCGACCTTCCGCCGGGCCAGGCCGGCTGGGATCCCCAGACCGTGGAGCCGTTCCTCGAGGACCTCGCACCGGCGCAGGCGGAGGTCGTGCGCCGGGCGATCCGGACCATCGGCGCCCGCATGTCGGAGGAGACCGCCTGAGACCCCGGGCGGTCTCCTCCTCGGCCGTCACATCTCCGGGGCGGACAGGTTCATGATCGGACGCACCTCGACGGCCGCGAACCTGGCGTCGGGGAATCGGGCGGCGATCTCACCGGCCCGCTCAGGGGTCTCGCAGTCGATCACGAAGTAGCCGGCGAGCTGCTCCTTCGCCTCGACGTACGGGCCGTCGGTGGTGACGGGCACCCCGCCGCGCACCTTGACGGTCCTGGTGTTGACCGGGTCGGCCAGCGCCTCCGCGCTGATCAGCTCCCCGGACTCCGTGATCTCCTTGAGCAGCGTCTCGAACTGCTCGCTCATCCGGTCGCGCTCCTGCGGCGACATGTCCTGGGCCTCGGCCGCACGCAGGAACGCCGGGTGACCCCAGGCCAGCGGGTTGCTGTAGATCAGCAGCAGGTATCTCATGGTCGGCTCCTCACCTGTCGCGGTGCCCGGCTCCGGGCGCCCTCAATGCACAGGTCGGAACCGAAGGCCGGGTTTCGACACCTACCCGAGGGAACGCAGGGTCGCCATCTCGTCGTCGGACAGCCGCAGCGCCCCGGCGGCGACGTTCTCGGCGAGGTGGTCGGGATTGCCGGTGCCCGGGATGGCCAGCACGTTCGGCCCCTGCTGCAGCGTCCAGGCCAGCCGTACCTGCGCGGGTGTCACGCCGTGCGCGCGGGCGACGGCGAGCACGGCGTCGTGCTCGGGCGCGGTCGCGCCCGACTCGCGCCCGGCGCCGGCGATCGCGAAGAACGGCACGAAGGCGATGCCCTGCTCGGCGCAGCTGCGCAGCAGCTCCCGCGCGTCGGGCGGCGCGCCGACGCCGAAGGGGTTCTGCACGCAGACCACCGGTGCGATGGACCGGGCCTCGGCCAGCTGCTCCGGCGTGGCGTTGGAGACGCCCAGGTGGCGGATGAGCCCGGCGTCGCGCAGCCCGGCCAGGGCGCCGAAGTGCTCGGCGATCGAGCCGCCCTTCCGGCTGGGCGGTACGCGCAGGTTCACCACGTCGAGGTGGTCGCGGCCGAGCTGGCGCAGGTTCTCCTCGACCTGCCCGCGCAGCTGCTCCGGCGTGGCCCACCACCATGCGCCGGACGGGTCCCGGGCCGGCCACACCTTCGTGACGATGACCAGGTCGTCCGGGTAGGGGGCCAGTGCCCGGTTGATCAGCTCGTTGGCCGACAGGAGCGGCGAGAAGTAGAACGCGGCGGTGTCGATGTGGTTGACCCCGAGCTCGATCGCGCGCCGCAGCACGCGGATCGACCGCTCCCGGTCGCCCGGCGCACCGGGGCCGAAGGCGACGCTGCCCGTCAGGCGCATCGCGCCGAATCCCATCCGGTTGACGGTCAGGTCGCCGAGTTTCCAGTCGCCCGCCGCCGCGGCGGGGCTCGTCAGTGCGGTCATGATCAGCCTTACGTGTTCGCTGGAGAAAGGGACGCCCGTCCGAGTGCGGGCATGAAAAAAGCCTCCCCGGCGGACAAGGTCCGGCCGAGAAGGCTTCAAAAAGTTCTTCTACACCATATCAGGCGGGACGGCACAGGATCGGCATGGCGACCATGCCGTTGGCCTTCAGCGTGGCCCTGACGTAGCGGTGGAAGCTGGGCCTGAGGAACTGGTTGAGCAGGAAGGTGGGCGCGCTGCCGGGCAGCCGTACGTGGTTGACGAACGCGAACGGCCCCCGGTCCTCGACGGGGCGCAGCAGCGCCGAGTTGTCCACGCCGGCCTTGAACGTGTACCAGCCCGCCAGCCGCTCCCACGCCGCCACCCCAGCCTCCGGGTCCGGCGCGGTGAAGTGGTTGAACAGGTACGTCCCCGGCGCCTTCGCGTCGATGTCGCCGATCCGCCTGACGTTGCGCGCCGGCATGACCAGCTCGGCCTGGAGCTTCTCGATCGGAACGGCCGCGAGCGTCTCCACCGAGGTGGTCTGCACGAGCATGATGACGTCGAAGCGCGGGCCGCCCGCGATCGGCGGGATCAGCACCGCCTCGTAGACGGTCGCGCCGACCACCTCGGGCACGCCGGTCATGCTCTCCGCCAGCTCGCGCCACTGGCCGATCACCTCGCCGCGGCGGCTGCTCCGGCGTACGAAGGGTGCCCGTCCGGGCGGATCGACGCTCAGGCCGGCGTACAGGTAGCCGCGAGACGACGGCTCGACGAGGCCGGCCGGTGGGAATCCTCTCGTCATGCTGACCCTCTCCTTTGACGATGCCGGGAGGTAGGCAATCCCCTGCCCAAGGCCCGGGTGGGTGAACGTCAAGCGGTCGGGGTTGCGGAAATATGAAGACCGGTCTAGTTTCTTCGGCATGGGACGGAAGGGTGACGAGACACGCGGGCGACTGCTCGACGCGACCCAGGAGCTCATCGAGTCGGGTGGTTACTACGGCGCCGGGCTGAACCAGGTGATCGCGGCCAGCGGGATGCCCAGGGGTTCGCTCTACTTCCACTTCCCCGGCGGCAAGGACGCCATGGTCGCCGAGGCGCTGCGGAGGGCCGGCCGCGAGATCGACCAGGCCGTGCGCGACCTGGCGGGCTCGGCCCCCGACGCGGCCGCCCTGGTCGCCGGCGTGCTCGGCCTGCTCGGCGACCGGCTGGAGGCATCGGGCTGGCGCAAGGGATGCCCGGTGGCCACGGTCGCCCTGGAGATGGCGGCCACCGACGACCCGCTCCAGGAGGTCTGCGCCGAGGTGTACGACTCGTGGGAGGGCGCCCTGCGCGACCGGCTGGCCGCCGACGGGCATCCCGACCCCGACGACCTCGCCACGACCGTGCTCGCCCTGGTCGAGGGCGCGCTCCTGCTCGCCAGGACGCACCGCAGCCGGGATCCGCTCGACCGCGTCACACGAAAGATCACCGCGTTCCTGGCCCTCTGACGGTGCTTCGCCGGAGGTTCGCGTTCGCCTGCCCAAAAAATATGTAGACCGATCTATTAAGGAGCCGCTCATGCGACCCGACTCGATCGTCTTCGGCGCCGCCGGCTTCATCGGGCGCTCACTGGTCGCCGAACTCCTGCGCCGCGGCCACGTGGTCGCCGCGGCGGTACGGACCGGCGGCGACGCTCTCACGTCGTGGCTCACCGGCCAGGACGTCCCGCTGGACGGGCTGACCGTCGTCGGCGCCGACATCACCCGGCCCGATCTCGGCCTGGCCGCGGCCGACCTGACGGCCGTGCGCGACGTCTACAACTGCGCCGGCCGCTACGCGTTCGGCCTGACCGTGGCGGAGGCGCGCGCCGCGAACGTGACCGGCGCCCTGAACGTGCTCGACTGGGCCGCCTCCCTGGCGGACCTGCGCCGGCTGGTGCACGTCAGCGGCTACCGGGTGAGCGGCCCGGAGGGGGACCCGCCCGACTACCGGCTGGGCGCGTACGAGGCGTCCAAGAAGGAGGGCGACACGGCCCTGCGGGCGCGCGCCCGCGAGCGCGGCGTCCCGCTGACCCTCGCCAACCCCGCCACGGCCATCGGCCCCGGCCAGTACGTCGGCCTGGCGGCCCTGGTGTCCGACCTGTGGCACGGGCGGCTGCCGGCCGTCCCCGGCGGCCCCGAGGTGTTCGTCCCCGTGGTCGACGTCGGCTACCTCGCGGCCTTCCTGGCCGGCCTGCCCGCGCACGAGGAGAGCCGGGGGGCCGCCTACTGGATCCTGGACGACCGGACGCCGGTCCTGCCGGAGCTGATCGGGCTCCTCGCCGAGCACATGGGGGTGCGGGCGCCCCGGCGTACGATCCCGGTCGGGCTGCTGCGCCGCCTCCCCCGTGCCCTGACCGGCGCCGATCCCGAGACGTTGACGTTCCTGTCGCCCGACCGGTACGACACCGCGCTCGCCCGGGCCCTCGCCGAGCGGAGCGGCCTGCGGCCGCCGCCCGTCGAGGCCACCCTCAGGACCTGGGCCGACGACCTGGTGGCGACCCGCTTCGGCGCGACCCCCGCACCGCGCCGCCCGTACGGGTACCAGCGGGTGGCCGGCACCTCGACCTGGGTCGCCGGGAACCGTGCGGAGCCCGGCCACGTGCTCCTGCACGGCCTGCCGCTGGACTCCGACTCCTGGGAGCCCGTCATCGACCGGCTCGGCTCCCCCGTGCTGACCGCCGACCTGCCCGGACTCGGCAGATCGGCCCCGGGGAACGGCCCCGTGGACGCCTGGCTCGCCGACCTGCTCAGCCCGGTCAGGACCCGGCCGGTGCTCGTCGCGCACTCGCTGGCCTGCGGCCCCGCCCTGCGCTACGCCGCCGCCCATCCGGACCGGCTGTCCCGGCTGGTGCTGGTCTCCCCCGCCTTCCTCCAGGCCCCCGCACCTCGGCCGCTGCGCTCAAGGCTCGCCGCACCCCTGCTGCGCCGCATGTCCGCGCCCCGACTGGCCCGCACCCTGGGCGTCCCGGACGGCCCTGCCGTACGCGCCGCCGTGGCCGGACTCGCCCGGCGCGGCCAGGCCCGCCGCGTCATCGCCGCGCTGCGCGCGTCACACGCCACCCGCCACGAGCTCCGCCGGACCCTGGAACGGGTGAGCGTCCCCGTGGAGATCGTCGTCGGATCGGCCGACCCGCTGACCGTGCCCGTGAACGAGCCCGTGACCACGATCGACGGCGCCGGGCACCACCCGCACCTCACGCACCCAGGAGAGCTGGCCCGCCTGCTCGCCCGGGAGGAGGCGGCTCTATGACACCGGGTCCTGCCGCGGCGCCGTCCAGCTGGCGAGGAGCTGGAGCGCCTGGGCGGTCTCCGAACCCGGCTCGACGTTGTAGACGCACAGGGTCTGGTCGTTGTCACCCGGCGGCTGGAGCGACTCGTAGGAGAAGTGGAGCTCGCCGACGAGGGGGTGGTGGTAGACCTTGGAGCCGTGCGTGCGGCGCAGCACGCGATGATCGTTCCACCACGAGCTGAACTCCGGCGAGCGCAGGGTGAGCTCGCCGACGAGGTCGGCGAGCCGGCGGTCGTGCGGGTAGCGGCCGGCCTCCAGGCGGAGCATGGCGACGGTCTCGGCGGCGATGCGCTCCCAGTCGCCGGTGCGGGTGCGCGCCTCGGGGTCGAGCAGGTAGTAGCGGGCGAGATTGCGCTGCGGCACGGGAAGGGCGTCGAAGTCGGTCAGGACCTCGCGGGCCAGGCGGTTGGCGGCCAGGATGTCCGTACGGCGGCCGACGATGAACGCCGGCACGTGATCGAGCGTCCGCAACATCAGGTGGAGCCCCGGCCGGACCCGCTGCGGCGCGATCGGGGCCCGGCGGGCGGAGCGGGCCAGCAGGTCGTTGAGGTGCTCGCGCTCGGCGAGGTCGAGCTGCAGCGCACGTGCCAGCGCCTCGGTGACCTCGGGGGAAGGGTTGCCGGCCCGGCCCTGCTCGAGACGCGTGTAGTACTCGGTGCTGACGCCGGCCAGCCGGGCGACCTCGTCGCGGCGCAGGCCGGGCACGCGCCTGGCCCGGCCGTCGGCGGGCAGCCCCGTCTGGTCGGGGGTGATCCGGGCACGGCGTGAGCACAGGAAGTCGGCGAGCTCGCGACTGCGATCCATACCCCCATTGTGGCCACGCCCGGGGGTGCCCCGACCCGGCTGGGTGGCCCTGCCAGTACCTGCCTCGCGGGCACCTGCCCGGTCAGGGCATGGTCGGGCGCCCCGCGGGGATGGTGGCGGCTGGTGTGCTGGATGAGGAAGCGCGGCGACCGGCCGCGTACCCGTCAATCACCCCGAAAGGTGTGCACCATGACCACGCAGACCCTTGCCCGTCCCCTCGCCGGCCGCGTGGCGGTCGTCACCGGCGCCTCCAGCGGCATCGGCGAGGCCGCGGCCGAGCATCTGGCCGGACTCGGCGCGCACGTCGTCGTCCTGGCCCGGCGGGCGGACCGGCTGGCCGACCTGGTCGCCCGGATCGAGCGGGACGGGGGCCGGGCCCTGGCCCTGGCCGCCGACGTGACCGACGCGGCCGCCGTGCGCGCCGCCGCCGACCGGGTGGCCGCCGAGCTGGGCGGCGCCGACCTGCTGTTCAACAACGCGGGCGTCATGCTCCCCGCCCCGATCGAGGAGCTGGCCACCGACCAGTGGCAGCGCCAGATCGACCTCAACATCACCGGGCTGATGAACGTCATCGGCGCCTTCACCCCCCAGCTCGTCGCGACCGCCGCCGAGCGCGGGGTCGCCGACCTGATCAACACCTCCTCGATCGCGGCGCAGAACATCTTCCCGAACTTCGCCGTCTACTCGGCGACCAAGGCGTACGTCACCCACCTGTCCCGGCACCTGCGGGCCGAGCTGGGCGCCAAGAACGTGCGGGTCTCGGCGATCGAGCCGGGCATCGTCGGCACCGAGTTGCAGAGCCACGTCACCGACGAGGGGGCGCTGGCCTGGCTGGAGGGCTCCAAGGAGGCGATGGAGTGGCTGACGCCCGAGGACGTCGCGCGGACCGTCGGGTTCGTCGCGACCCTGCCGCCTCGGGCGAACCTCCAGCAGGTGACGATCATGCCCACCGGCCAGGCCGGCTGACCGCTCCGGCCATCGTGCCGCAGCCGCCTGAGACAAGCATTACCCGGGCGATTCCCTCAAATGGCCTGCCCGCGGGAAGGGCTCGGAAGGTGTGACCGGTCCCCCGGGGGACGCGAGGACGAGGTGGTGACGGTGATGGCAGACAGTACGGACGCCCGGCAGCCGGCGGTGCGCAGGCGTGACGCGCTGGCGCTGCCCGCCGTCCTGGCCGGGGGCCTGGTCGTGGCGGGCTGCGGGAGCATGGAGGGCATGCGCGCGATGACGGGCGCCGAGTCCCCTCCGGCGTCGCCGACGCCGGAGGCGACCCAGGAGGTGGACCAGGCGCCGGTGACGCCGCCGGAGGATCTGATGCGCGAGCACGGCGTGCTCAAGCGGATCCTGCTGATCTACCGGGAGGGCATCCGGCGGATCAACGCCGGCGAGCAGGTGCCGGCCCAGGCGCTGAACGCCGGCGCACGCATCATCCGCAGCTTCATCGAGGACTACCACGAGCAGCTGGAGGAGCGGTACGTGTTCCCGCGCCTGGTCAAGGCGGGAAAGCTGACCGACATCGTCCCGGTGCTCCTGCTGCAGCACCGGCGCGGGCGCGTCGTGACCGGCCGGATCATCGCGGCCACCGGCGGCGCCACGCCCACGGCCTCCCCCGGTCCGGCCCATCAGCGTCTCGTCGCCGACATGAGCGCGTTCATCCGCATGTACGAGCCGCACGAGGCCCGCGAGGACACCGTCGTCTTCCCGGCGCTGCGCGAGGTGGTCCCGACCAAGGAGTTCCTGGAGATGGCCGACATCTTCGAGGACGAGGAGCACCGCCGTTTCGGCGCGGCCGGCTTCACCGGCGTCGTCAACCAGGTGGCCGACATCGAGAAGACGCTCGGCATCTACAACCTCAACCAGTTCACCCCGCGCGGCTGACCGGCACCCACGGCTCCGCCTCGGTACGCGGTCACGCGGGACCTGCCGGGGGCGTCACAAGTCGAGCTGGAGCGTCACCTTCTTGTGGGTCGGCAGGTAGCCGAGCGCGTCGTTGACGGCCCGCATGTGGCGGTTGGCCTCGGCGGTGTCGGTCAGCAGGCCGTCGAGCTCCGGGTAGCGCTCGCGGGCCTGGCGGACGGCCTCGGCCTTCATCCAGCGGGCCAGGCCGTGCCCGCGATGCGCGGGGAGCACCCCGGTGCCGTAGTGCTGGGCATCGCCCCTGCCGTCCCCGGGGACGACCAGCTCGGTGAAACCGGCGATGGAGCCATCCGACTCGGCGACGGCGACGACGGTGTGGAGCCGCTCGCCCCGGCTCTCGATCGCCCGCGCCGCTTCGCGTAGCCGGTCGACGTCCCATGTCACGGTGCCGTAGTCGACCTCGTCCATCGGCATGTCGTCCATGGCGTGGCGGGACGCGGCGAACGTCTCGGCCAGCTCGTTCGGCACCATTCCGTCCCAGGCGGCCAGCCGGTAGCCGGGGTGCGGGCTGCGTACGAGCTCCTCGAGGCCGGCCACGTCGGCCCCGGCCAGCGGCAGCCGCGCGTAGGTCAAGGTCAGAACCTTGCGGAAGCCGCGTGCCGACAGGAACGCCTCCCCCGGCGCACCGGGCTCCGCCTCCGCGATGACGCGGCGCCGGCCCTCCTCCCGGGCCGCGGCCAGCGCGGTGGTCAGCAGGGCGGACCCGACGCCGCTGCGCCGCTCGGCCGGGTGGACCTGGAGGTCGAGCTCGGCCAGGTGTTCCTGGCCCGCCCTGGTGAACAGGCGGAGGAACGCCGATCCGGCGGGGACACCGCCGGGCAGTGCGGCCAGCCAGGCCAGGCGGCGGCTGGCGGAGGTGAGGTGGGGGTCTGTCAGCGGGGTGATGCGAATCGACACGATGTCTCCGGCTTGGGGAGGTGGGTGGGAACAGAGCTGCGGCTTCGCTGCTGAACGGTCCTGCGCATCTGTTGCACACCTCCCTCAAGAACGACCCCGGCATCCGGCGCGATCAGCACTATAGCGGTGTTCCGCGGGCGT
Organism: Nonomuraea sp. MTCD27; assembly: GCF_041950495.1. NCBI lineage: Bacteria > Bacillati > Actinomycetota > Actinomycetes > Streptosporangiales > Streptosporangiaceae > Nonomuraea > Nonomuraea sp. MTCD27. The sequence continues at coordinate 447,633 of NZ_JBGNUW010000007.1, forward strand.
GACCGTGATCCGGATTCTCCGCGCGGAGCGCTGTTCGGGCTGCTGCCGGCAGTGGACGGCATCGAGGTGGCGGTCTCCGGTGGACGGCATCGAGGTGGCCGTCTCCGGCCTGGGCGTGCGGCTCAGGCCTGGGGCTTGACGTCGAAGACCGCCTTGCCCGCCACCCGCCGGCCACGCAGCGCGTCCGCCGCCTCGGCGAAGCGTTCCCAGGAGCCGCGCCAGCCGATCCCGGGCACCAGGGCGCCTTCGGCGGTGAGCCGTACCAGCTCGGCCAGGTCATCGGCGGCCCCGAACTCGTTGACGTAGGACATGAGCGTCTTGGGCAGGCCGACGGTCCCGTACGGCGGGAAGACGGCCGGCTCCCCCGAGGTCCACCCGACGGACTGCAGGCTGCCGCCGGGGGCAAGCAGCTCCCACGCCGCGACCAGGTGCGGTCCGCCGACCGTCTCGACGACGATGTCGACGGGCTCCTTGACGCCGTCCAGGCCCACGACCACCTCGTCGGCCCCCGCACCGGCCAGACCGTCGCCGCGCGCGGGCGAGCCGACCGAGGCGATGACGTGCGCCCCGGCCCGGGAGGCCAGCTGCACGGCGTACCGTCCCACCCCGCCGGACGCGCCGGTCACCAGCACGCGCTTGCCGGGGGCGATCCCGGCGCCGCGCAGCGAGCGCAGCGCGGCCAGGCCCGCCGTCGGCAGCGCCGCCGCCTCCGCCAGGCCCGCCGTCGGCAGCGCCGCCGCCTCCGCCAGGCCGACACCGTCGCGGACCTCGGCCACCGCCGAGACGTCCACGGCCACCCGCTCGGCGAACGCTCCGTCCGCGAAGAGCACGACCCGGGCCCCGGCGGCCGGGCCGGTGCCGTCCGCCGCCGCCTCCAGGACGATCCCGGACGCGTCGAGCCCCAGCGGCGCACCGGCCGGGATCCGTCCGGAGACGGCGTTGTTGAGGTCGGCGTAGTTGAGCGACGCGTGCACCACCTCGACGAGCAACTGCCCAGGTCCGGCGACGGGATCGGCGATCTCCCCGAGACCGATGCTCGCCGGGGCGGAGGGGTCGACGATGAGGGCACGCGTGGACATGGGTCTCTCCTGGGGTGAAAGGTGCGACAACAGGAAGGACTCTAGCAGATGGTTTCGTAGTGGACTATCTACTTGCTCACTACTTGGGCGCGTGCATAGAGGGCGGCGATGCACCCAGCACCCTCTCGACGGTCGGTCCGGCCACCACGACTGAGGTTCGGTTCCGACTCCGTCGCCGGAGCCGACCTCACGCCGGTGGAGGCGTCCGGGTCGAGGGCGGCGCCGGGCTGCTGCCTGGTGGCCACGGCGTCGCGCAGGGGGCTCAGGCGTCCGGGCGGCTTACCCGCCTTTGCCTGCGGCGACGGCCGACCAGCCCACCGACGGCGGTGATCACGGCCGTTCCGACCTCGCCCACCAGGGGCTCGCGCTCCTCCTCCGCGGTGGGGCCGGAGTCCGGGTGTGCGGGCTCGGCGCAGCCGGCCCGGCAGGCCTCCAGTTGGGCGGCGAACGCGATCCCCAGGAAGAGGGCGATCGAGCTGAGGAACGACCACAGCAGCAGCGCCATGACGGCGGTCAGCGGCCCGTACGTGTCGCCGAACGTGCTGTTGTACTCGGTGTAGAGGGCCAGGGCCAGGGTGAAGAGGGTCCATAAGCCCAGCGCCACCAGCGCTCCGGCGGCCAGCCACGTGTGGCCGGGCTGCCTGCGCCTGGGCGAGGCCCGGAACAGGATAACCGTGGAGGCGAGCGCGAGCAGGAAGCCGAGCGGCCAGCGGACGAAGGCGTAGGCCTGGCGGCCTGCGTCGCCCCAGCCGTACGTCTCGCTCAGCGCGTCGCCGAGCTCACCACCGCTCACCAGGACCGTGAACCCGGTGATCATGCAGATCCCGGCGGTCAGGGCGAGCACGGTCGCCCTGGCGTACTTGCGGTGGAACGGCCGGTCCCGTTCGATGCCGTAGATCCGGTTCGCGCCCCGCTCGAACTGCGCCATCGCACTGGCGAGCGCGGCGAGCGTGGTGGCCAGGCCGAGCCAGAGCGCCAGCTCGTCCCGGGTGCCGTTCCCGCCTTGCAGCACCTGCATGACGGCCTCGGCGCCGCTCCCGGGCGCGAGCGCGCTGAGCGTGAGCCGCAGCACCTGGCCCAGCTCCTCCTGGTGGGTGACCGCGCTCAAACCGACCAGGGCGATGGCGCCGGGGATGATCGCCAGGCAGATCTGGAAGGCCAGCGCCCGCGAGTGGCTCATGCCGTCGCCGTAGCGGAACCTGATGAACGAGTCATGCACGAAGTGCCAGCCGCCGTACTTGCGCAGCGTCTCCCACGCATCGTCGGCGGACAGCTCCTCGCCGCTCATGGTGCGGGTCTGGGGGACGGTGACCGTGGATCCCACGGCGGACGTTCTACCCCACTTCGCGGGGGTTCAAGTGGTTCACGGCCCATCGCGGATACGGGGGATGAACCCTGCGCGGGAGGCGTTCCCCATCGCCGGCCACCGTGAGCCGCCTGAGCCTGGGGTTGAGCGTCGGCTGTGCGCGTGGCCATGGTGCCGTGGTCGCGGCGACCGGATGGTTCGCGGGGGCGGGCAGGTGCGGGCCGCTCGAGCCGGTCGGCACGCATCCGGACCATCGCGGGCACGGCTACGGGCGCGATGCCGTGCTGGGCGCGTGCGCGGCTCTCGCCGATCGGGGTGCGAGCGCGGTCGCCGTCGTGACACCGTCCACCAACGACGCCGCGGTAGCGCTCTATCGATCGGCCGGGTTCACCGTCCTGCGCGAGAATCGCGACTGGGTCCGCGTTCGAGGAGCCTGAACGGCGTGCCCATCTCGCGCGGCTTGATCGGGGTGATGGACGTGCGCACCAGGCGCGGCACGCGGCCGTCCAGGAACGAGCCCGGCGCGGAAGCTGATCGACCGGTCACCGCAGATAGTCGCCGGCCTCGGCGCCAAGTACGTTCAGCAGGGCCAGAGCCTCGGCGCCAGGGGATCCTGGCGGCGCGCTGTAGAGCACGAGGTGCTGGTCGCGGTCCTTGAGCGTGAGCGTGTCGCAGTCGACGGTGATCTCCCCGACGACCGGGTGACGGAAGGTCTTCGTGAGCGTCGGCGCGGCCTGTACGTCGTGCCGCCCCCACAGCCGGGCGAACTCCGGGCTGGCGTCGCGGAGCTCGTCGACGAGTTCGGTCACCGCGGGGTCGGACGGGTACCGGGCGAGGGTGGAGCGCAGCTCCATGACGACGTGGTGCCGGAACTCCGCCGCGTCGGAGATGCCGTACAGCGTGGCGCCGGTGCGCGCCGGCCCGAGGAAGGCGCGGCGGGCGAGGTTGCGGTCCCGCGGGGCGAGATCGGCGAAGTTCTCCATCAGCGCGGCCGCGAGGTCGTTCCACGCGAGCACCTCGAACGCGGCCGACATCACGAAGGCGGCCGTCTGCGGCAGCCGCTCGAGGAGCGCGAGGATGCTCGGGCGGACGTCGCGCCGATGCAGTCCGGCACCGCTCGGCGCGGTGCCCGCGAGGACGTGCAGGTGGTCGGATTCGGCGTCGGTGAGCCGCAGCGCGCCGGCGATCCCGGCGAGGACCTCGCCCGACGGTCGCGGCGCCCTGCCCTGTTCGAGCCGGATGTAGTACTCCGTGGAGATGTGCGCGAGGACCGCCACCTCCTCACGGCGCAGACCCGGCGTCCGGCGTCGCGGACCCGAGGGCAGGCCGGCGTCCTCCGGCCGGAGCCGCTCGCGTCGGCTGCGGAGGAACGCCCCGAGTTCCTGTTTGTCCATAGCCCCAAGTCTGCACGCTGTGCGGCGCTGGATCCTGGTACCGTCTGTGCCTGCATCCGGCCTGGTCGCCGGCCTGACACTGTCGGCATGACGAACGACATCGACATCGCACCCATCGGCCTGCTCACCGGCAAGGTCGTGTTCATCACCGGCGCCAGCCGCGGCATCGGGGCGGCCGCGGCCCGGCTCTTCGCCCGCGAGGGGGCAGCCGTCGTGCTCGCCGCCCGCAGCACCGACGCCCTCCAGCGGATCGTCACCGAGATCCGCGCCGACGGCGGCGTCGCGGACGCGGTGACCATGGACCTCGCCGACCGTGCGAGCATCCGCGCCGCGGTCGACCGCGTGGAGGAGCTGCACGGACGGCTCGACGGCGCCTTCAACAACGGCGCGGCGATCCAGCAGCCCGGCCCGCTCGACACCACGAGCGACGAGGACATCGACGAGCAGTTCGCGGTGAACTTCCGGGCGCACTGGACCACCAAGACCGCCGAGGCCGCACTCATGCTCCGGGACGGTGGCGGGGCCATCGTCAACACCTCGAGCATCGGCAGCCGGCGCGCGAACCCCGCCCTCCCCGCGTACGGCGCCATGAAGCGCGCGCTCAACAGCATCACCGAGACCGCGGCCGCGACCTGGGGCCGCCAGGGCATCCGGGTGAACGGCATCACCCCCGGCGGCACCGCCACGGAGATGATCGACGCGTGGGAGGCGGTGTCCCCGGGCATCATCGAGCGCAACAACGCGGCGACCCCGCTCGGCCGCATGGCCGAGCCGCGCGAGGTGGCCGAGGTGGCCGCGTGGCTGCTCAGCGACCGTGCCTCGATGGTGACCGGCGCGATCGTGCCGGTCGACGGCGGCGCGGGCGCCTGACACGGTAAGCCGTGGCGGCAGGGCGCCGGCCGTCTCACGACCAGGTGACCGGCAGCGAACGTACGCCGAAGATGAGCATCTCGTCGCGTACCGGGACCTGCTCGGCCGGCACCGCCAGGCGCAGACCCGGCAGGCGGGAGAGCAGCTCGCCCAGCCCGATCCGCAGCTCGATCCGGGCCAGCTGCTGCCCCAGGCACTGGTGAACCCCGTGCCCGAAGGCCAGGTGCGGAGCCCGCGGACGGCGCACGTCGAGCGTGTCGGGGTCGTCCCAGTGCCGCGGGTCCCGGTTGACCTCGGGCGTGGCGATCACGACGGTCGCGCCGGCGGGGAGGTCGACACCGCCCAGTGTCACCGGCTCGGTGGCGACCCGGCTGACCCCGAGCTGCAGGATCGACAGGAACCGCAGCAGCTCCTCCACCGCGTTGTCGATCAGGCCCGGATCGGCGCGCAGCGCGGCGAGCTGGTCCGGGTGCTCCAGCAGCGCGAACGTGCCCAGGCCCAGCATGTTCGCCGTGGTCTCATGGCCCGCGGTGAGCAGCAGGAGGGCGACATCGACCAGCTGCGCGTCCGTCAGGGGCGGGTCGGTGTCGTGGACGAGGCCGGACAGCAGGTCGTCGGCGGGGGTCGAGCGCTTGGCGGCCACCAGCCGCCGCATGAACGCGTACAGCTCGGCGCGCGCCGTGGCCTGCTCTTGCGGGGTCGAGCTCGCGTTCAGCCCGACGGCCGTACGCTCCTGGAACTCCGCGCGGTCGGCGTGGTCCACGCCCAGCAACTCGCAGATGACCAGCGTCGGCAGCGGCAACGCGAACGCCGGCACCAGATCGGCCTCCGCGCCCGCCGCCTTCATCGCCTCGATGTGCTCGACCGCGATCTCCCTCACCCGCGACTCCAGCTCCCGCATCCGCCGCACCGTGAACTGTCCCGTCAGTGAGCGCCGCAGCCGGGTGTGCTCCGGCGGGTCCATGAAGACGAAGATGCCGTCCTCCCGCTCCGCCTTCGCCTCGGCCGGCTCGTGCGGCCGCAGCGACGTCGCGTCCCGGTGGCGTATCTTGTCGGCGCTGAAGCGCGCGTCCGACAGCACCGTACGGGCCTCCTCGAACCCCGTCACCAGCCACGCCCGAGCGCCATTGAGCAGCTCCACCGGCCGGACCGCGCCCTGTCCCCGCAGGCCGGGCGGCGGATCGAACGGGTTGCGCCCGCGCTCCACCATCTCCGCGGGCAGGATCCGCCGCATCGTCGCGGTGCTCACGCTCGCGGATTTCTCGGTCATGGGGCACGTCCTGTCTCTGGAGGGAAGGGATCGCCGTCGTAGAGTACGCAGCTGTATCTAATAGGGAGACACCGTAGATCATCGCGATAAGATACGCAAGCGAACCTTAAATGTGGGATGGATCCCCCGGAAATTCCCGAAGAGGATGTCGAGAACGGCCTGGCGGCTCCGTCTCAGGGTGGACGCGGCCACCGTGGCCGTACGACACCAAGGAGAACCAGCATGACGATCCGGCGGATGGACAACGTCCTCATCGTTGTCGACGACCTTGACGCTGTTATCTCGTTCTTCGTCGAACTCGGCATGGAGCTGGAGGCCAAGGCGCCGATCGAGGGACGCTGGGTGGAGCGGGTCATCGGGATCGACGACGTCCGGGAGGACGTCGCGATGCTGCGCACCCCGGACGGCCACGGCCGGATCGAGCTGGCGAAGTTCCACAAGCCGAAGGCGATCAGCGCCGAGCCGAAGGACGCGCCGGCGAACACGCTGGGCATTCGTCGCATCATGTTCGCCGTCGACGACATCGAGGACGTCATTGCCCGCCTGCGCACCCACGGCGCCGAACTCGTCGGCGAGCTGGCGCGGTACGAGGACAGCTTCCGGCTCTGCTACGTCCGCGGCCCCGAGGGCATCGTCGTCGGACTGGCCGAACAGCTCGGCTGAGGACCGCCGGAGGCACCGTGCCGCCTGGCGCGCCGGCGGGTGAGCCCGCCGGCCTCGACGGTCTCGACGGTCTCGACGGTCTCGACGGCGAGGTCAGTGCGAATGAACCTGTTCGTGTGCCTCTTCGAGAGTCGATCCCGCCAGCAGCGCCGCGATCCCGCTGGTGAAGTGGGAGCACTCGAAGATGTCCTGGTGCGGGCAGGCCAGGCCGTGGGCGATGGCGGTGCGTGCCACCTGGGCCTGGGCGATCCGTCGCTCCAGCTCGGCGAGCTTGCGCTGGTACAGCTCACGCCAGCCGTCGCCGGCCGGCGAGCGAGACGCGATGAACGCTTTGACCTCCCGCAACGTGAAACCGACATCTCGCAGCAACACCACCACACCGACCAGCTGGACCGCCGATGGCGGGTAACGCCGCTGGCCGGAGACCCGGGCCGGTGCCGGGAGCAGGCCGAGCTCCTCCCAGTAGCGCAGGGCGGAGGTGGCGACACCGGTGCGGCTCGCCAGCTCACCAATCGTCAACTGCTCATCCATTTGACTTCAAGCGTACTTGAAGTCGTTGACTGCGATCATGCAGACAGCAGGTACCTCTCTCAAGCAACGCGCGCTCAGAAGACTGGTGCGCCAGGCGCACCACCCCCGGGGGATCGTCGGGTGGGCGATCGGCTGGATGTTCGCCCATCGCCCCTCCAACCGGCGGCGCAACATCTGGGCCGTGTCGTTGCTGGACGTGCAGCCCACCGACCGGGTGCTCGAGATCGGCTTCGGTCCCGGCATCGCCATCGCCGAGTTCGCCCGCCGCGCCACCCGGGGCCACGTCTTCGGCGTCGACCACTCGCAGGCCATGGTCCGGCAGGCCGCCCGCCGCAACGCCGCCGCCGTCCGAGCCCGCCGCGTGCACCTCGCGCACGCCTCCGTGGAGCGGTTGCCGAGCTTCGGCGATCCGCTCGACGCCATCCTCGCCGTCAACTCCGCCGGGTTCTGGCCCGACCCGGTGGAGCGGCTTCGCGAGCTGCGCCGCCTGCTCCGGCCCGCGGGACGCATCGCGCTCGTCAGCCAGCCCCGCTGCCCCGGTGCCACCCGGGACACCACGGCCCGAGCCGCTCAGGAGCTCCAGGACCTGCTCACCCAGGCCGGCTTCACCCGTCTCCGGGTCGAGACCCTTGAGCTCGACCCGCCCGTTGCCTGCGTGCTCGCCGAAAATCCGACCGGCATGCCGTCATGACCGCGGACTGTTCGCAGGGCAGGTGCTTTCCTTCAGCGTTCGGACGCTAGAGCGACCCAGAATTGGTCCTCAATCGGGCGACTGGATCGGACCTCATTGCGGGTACCGATTCCTGCCAGGCTGAGTGCATGACAACCACAGCGACCCGCTTCGACGGCCGGCTCCTCACGCCTGGCGACGCCGGCTACGACACCGCCCGTACCGTCTGGAACGCCATGATCGACCGGCGGCCACGCATGATCGTCCGCGCGGCGGGCGTCGCCGACGTGGTCGCCGCCGTGCGGATGGCCCGGGAACTGGACCTGGAGATCGGCGTGCGCTGCGGCGGCCACAACGTCGCCGGTTTCGCCGTGCCGGACGACGGTCTCATGATCGACCTGACGCCCATGGGCGGCGTGCGGATCGATCCGGCCCGTCGCCGGGCCCGGGTGCAGGGCGGCGCGCTGCTCGGCGCGCTGGACCGGGCGTCCCAGGCGTACGGCCTGGCCACCACCGCCGGCAACGTCTCGCACACCGGCGTCGGCGGGCTCACGCTCGGCGGCGGCATGGGCTGGCTGGCCCGCCAGTACGGCCTGGCCTGCGACAACGTCATCTCCTATACGATGGTCACCGCCGAAGGGGACGTGGTGACCGCGAGCCGCACCGAGAACCCCGACCTGTTCTGGGGCCTGCGCGGCGGTGGTGGCAACTTCGGCATCGTCACCGAGTTCGAGTTCCGGTTGCATCGCACCGGCACGCGGACGCTGGTCGCCGAGTTCGACTTCCGCGCCGAGGACGCCGTCCCGGTCATCGAGGGCTGGCGCGACCTGAACGCCGTCGCGCCCCGGCAGGCGACGTTCACCGCCGGTGTCGGCAGCGGCCCCACGGGCCCGATCGCCACGCTGGGGTACGTGTGGGTCGGCGACCCGGCCGAGGGCCGCCGGCTGCTTCCCGCGATGCGGGCGCTCGGACGTCCCGTCGCCTCCCGCGTCACCACACCGTCGTACCTCGAACTGCAGCAACGCGACGACTCCACCGGCGGCCACACCTACCGCCGCTACTCCAAGGGACACTACCTGCGGCGATTCCCGACCTCGGCGATCGAGGCGTTCCTGCTGCGCGGCGGCACCGACCTGAGCGCGAGCCCGTACCTGCCGGGTGTCGGCCTGCAGGCGCACGGCGGCGCGATCGCCGAGGTGCCGGAGGCCGACGCGGCGTTCAGCCATCGCGGGACGATGTTCGAGTTCGGTGCCGGGTCGCGGTGGACCGACCCGGCCGAGGACGACATCAGGATGGATGCCGCCCGCGCCGCCGGGACCGCGCTGGAGCCGTACGCGAGTGGGGTGTACGTCAACTCGCTGACGGCCGACGAGCTGGCCGACGGGCAGGGCGGCGTACGGCGGGCGTACTCGGCGGCGAAGCTGGCCCGGCTGACCGCGGTGAAGACCGCGTACGACCCGGCCAACGTGTTCCACCTGAACCAGAACATCCGCCCGGCGCGCTGACGCGCATGTCCTCGGATGTGCCGCCCGCGCGGGATCAGGGTCCCCGTACCTCCCGGATGGCCCTGGCCAGCAGCGCGACCCCCTCGGCGATGGCGCTCTCGCCGAGGATGGCGTACCCGAAGATGAGGCCGCCCGGTCCGGCGCCGGCGATCCGGTACGGGCCGACGCCGTGGATGCGGAGCCCGTGCCGCGCGGCGGCCGTCACCACCGCCGTCTCATCGAGGTCGGGCGGGAGCCAGGCGACCACATGCTGCCCGGCGGCGACCCCGGCCGGGTGCAGCTCGGGCAGGTGGGTGCGCAGGGCGTCCAGCAGCGCGTCGCGGCGGCGGCGGTACACCGGACGCATCCGGCGCAGGTGGCGGTCGAACTCGCCGCGCGCGAGGAAGTCGGCGAACGTCAACTGGTCGATGACCGGCGAACCGCGGTCGGCGAGCACCTTCGCCTCGGCGACGTCGGCGACCAGGTGCGCGGGCAGCACCAGCCAGCCGAGCCGCAATCCCGGTGCGAGCGTCTTGCTGGCCGTGCCGCAGTAGACGACATGATCGGGCGCCAGGCCCTGCATGGCGCCCACCGGCGACCGGTCGTAGCGGTATTCGGCGTCGTAGTCGTCCTCGATCACGATCGCGCCGCGGCGCTTCGCCCAGCGGATCACCTCGGCCCGCGCCGCGGCCGACAGCACTCCCCCGGTGGGCCACTGGTGCGACGGCGTGAGCACGACCGCATCGGCGTCGGCCTGGTGGAGCGCATCGACCTGAACGCCGTCCGGACCCACCGGGATGCCGACCACGTCCAGACCTGCGGCGCCGGCCAGCACCCGGGCGTCGTCGTTGGACGACGGATCCTCCAGGGCGATCCGCCTGGCGCCGTGCCGGACGAGCACCTGGATCAGCAGCGAGATGCCCTGCCCGTAGCCGCTGCAGATCACCACGTTGCCCGGGGCGGCCGATGTGCCGCGCACCCGGTTGAGGTAGTCGCACAGGGCCCCGTGCAGTTCCGGCACGCCACGCCCGTCGAGGTAGGCGAACCGGTCGTTGGGCGTGGTGGTGAGCACGCGGCGGACCGAGCGCAGCCAGGCGGCCCGCGGGAACTGCGACACGTCGGTGCGCCCGTACCCGAAGTCCACCCTGAAACCGGCTGCGCGCGCGACCGGCCGTGCCGTCGGAGCCGCGGAGCCCGCGTCGGCGGCGGCCGGCGGCATCAACGCGGCGACCTGGGTGTAACCGCCCGATCGGCTGGCGAGGTAGCCCTCGGCGACGAGCTGCTGATAGGCCTCCACGACCACCCCGCGGGACACCCCGAGACCGGCCGCGAGCGTGCGGGTGGGCGGCAGCGACGCGCCCGCGCGCAGCCGGCCGGCCCGGATGCCGGCGCGGATGGACGCCTCGATCTGCCGGTGCAGCGGCACCCCGGCGTCACGGTCCAGCTCGATGAGCAGGTCCTCGGCCGGCCCCGAACTGGTCCTCGATCGGCCCACAGGATCGGACCTTATCGGCGTGTACCGATTCCTGCCAGGCTGAGCGGCCTGCCGGGGCCGCCTATGCCGCAGCCGAGCTCCTGCCCAGGCCGTCCGACGCCTTAGCAGAGTCGCCGCCTGCCCCGCCCGCGGCCCCAGCGGGACCGTCGACCCGGTACAGGCCGGGCCCGCTGATGTGCAGCCCGTCGAGGAAGCGGCCCGCCGCGAGGGAGGCCGTGGTGATCAGCCGCCGGGAATGGCGGAAGTCCCACGGGGCGGGCCAGCTCTCGACGCCGGTGGGCAGCACGACGGTCGGAATGTCCCGGGACACCTCGCGCAGGTCACGCTCGATCTGGTCGTGCCACAGCAGCAGCCCCGCCCGGGCGGCGACCGCGCCGGCCCGTCGCGGCGGGACGGTCGGCCGCAGCGGCCAGCTTGACGGCCCCGTCGACAGCACCACCACGCTGGCCGCGCCCGCCAGCCGGGCCGCCCGCACCGGCACGTAGGCGATCACGCCGCCGTCGACGAGCGTCCGGCCCTCCCGCTCCACCGGAGGCAGGATGCCGGGAATGGCCGCGCTGGCCAGCAGCGCGGACTCGAGGTCCCCGCAGTCGAGCAGCGCCTCGGCGCCGGTGGCCAGATCCATGGCCACCGCGGTGAAGGGGACCGCCAGGTCCTCGATCCGCGACGGCAGCGCGGCCCGGGCGATCAGCCGGCGCAGGCCGCGATCGGTGCAGATGCTGGCCCGGGAGGGCAGGTAACCGAGCGGGAACACCTCGCGGCGCCGCAGGCGGGTCCACGCCCGGTCCAGCCGGGGTGCGGCCTTGCCGGGGTCGGCGGCCGCGATCGCTCCGTTGAGGGCGCCCACCGACGTCCCGACGATCAGGTCGGGGACGAATCCCCGCTGCTCCAAGGCGTACCCGACACCGACATGCGAGGCCCCGAGCACTCCCCCGCCGCCGACCACGAGAGCCACGGGACGGGGAAGCGCGTGCAGGCCTGCCGCCACCGGACCCCCGTCCGGCCGGCTCGACGACGAGGACCGCGCCCGCTCGTCGACTCCGATGTCATGGAGAGCCGAGGAGGCCGGTCCCCGGCGATCGGTAACCCTCATGATCAGCCCTTCTCTCACCACGGCGCCTTCGTTCCTCAACTGAGACCGGTCGGCCACCCGATCTGTGACGATGTCGGCGGGGTGGGTCGTCGCGGCGATCCACGGAGCAGGAGCGGGTCAGCCTGAGAAACGGGCAGGCCGCCGTGGTCGACGATCGCCGGGCGGCTCAGCGGAGCTCCTGGACGCGGACCAGGTTTCCGGCGGGATCGCGGAAGGCGCAGTCGCGGACCCCGTACGGCTGCTCGATCGGCTCCTGGACGACCTCGGCGTCGCCGGCCGCCAGCCGCTCGAAGATGCCGTCGATGTCGGTAGTGGCCAGGATGATCCAGCCGTAGGTGCCCTTGGCCATCATCTCGGCGATGGTGCGGCGCTCGTCGTCGGTGATGCCGGGGTCGGCGGCCGGCGGCCCGAGGAGGATGGACGTGCCGGGCTGGTCTTTGGGGCCGACCGTGATCCAGCGCATCTTGCCGCTTCCGACGTCGTTGCGGACCTCGAAACCGAGGGTGTCGCGCCAGAAGGCCAGGGAGGCGTCCGGGTCGTCGTGCGGGAGGAAGGTCGTGTGGATGGTGATTTCCATGGCAGTCACGCTAGGCGTGGGCGATGCCTTCCGCCATCAGCACCGCCGGCACCCGCGGCCCGGCTCCGCCACCACGCCCCCGGCCCAGCCTGCGGGACCCGCGAAATTCGGCTCCACCACACCGGGTGTATCCGGGTCAGGATCGTTCGGGTGCTCGTGGGATGAGCAGCCCTCGGTTGAATGCCTCGGTGACGGCGGCGGCGCGGTCGTTCACGCCGAGCTTGGCGTAGATGTTCAGCAGGTGACTCTTGACCGTGGCCTCGGTGATGAACAGCAGGGCGGCGGCCTCACGGTTGGTGTTGCCGGCCGCCACGAGCTCGAGGACCTTGAGCTCGCGGTGGCTGAGCAGCTGCGGCGCGGGTGTCCTGATCCGGTTCATCAGCCGTGCCGCCACCGACGGGGACAGGACGCTCTCGCCCCTGGCGGCGGCTCGCGCACCTCGCAGCAGGTCCTCCCGGGGGGAGTCCTTGAGGAGGTAGCCGGTCGCGCCCGCCTCGATCGCCGGAAGCACGTGGGTGTCGGTGTCGTACGTCGTCAGCACCAGTACGCGCGAGGTGACCCCGAGCCTGGCCAGCTCGGTGATCGCGGTCAGCCCGTCCATCCCCGGCATCCGCAGGTCCATCAGGATCACGTCGGGCTGGAGCTCCTTGGCGAGCCGTACGGCCGCGGCGCCGTCCGCGGCCTCCCCCACCACCTCGAATCCGGGTGCGGAGGCGAACATGCTGCTCAGCCCGTCCCTGACGACGGGGTGGTCGTCCGCGACCAGCAGCCGGATCGAGGGCTCGGCGGCCTGCTCAGCCGTACGATCGGTCATCTGTGGCTCCCGGCCGGCAGCGTGGGGACGCAGGCCGAGACCCCGGTGCCGGCGCCGGGCTCGGACTCGATTCGCAGGCTCCCGGACAGCCTTTCGACGCGCTGCCGCATGATGGTCAGGCCGAACCCGCCGTCGCGGGAGGCCGGCTGCGGTCTGCCGTCCGCCGCCGTACCGGCTTCGAGGCCGGCCGGATCGAAGCCCCTGCCGTCGTCTCGTACGTCCAGCGCCACCTCGTTGTCCAGGTAGGACAGCGTCACCCCGACCCGGGTCGCGTGCGCGTGCTTGGCCACGTTGGCCAGGGCCTCCTGTGCCGTGCGCAGCAGCGCGAACTCGGCCTCGGGCGCCATCGGGCGCGCCGTGCCGGTCGTCGTGACCTGGACGGCGAGCCCGTGCAGCTTCGACCACCGGTCGGCGACGTCGGCGAGCGCGTCGCTCAGGCGCGCGGTGTCCAGCGGCTCGGGCCGGAGCGCGTCGACCGAGCGCCGGGCCTCGGCCAGGCTCTCCCTGGCCAGCCCCTTGACGGCGTCGAAGGGCCGGCGCCACGGGGCCGGGACCTCGTGCATCTGTTCGGCGGCCTGGAGCTGCGTGATGATCCCGGTGAGCCCCTGTGCCAGGGTGTCGTGGATCTCGCGTGCCATCCGCTGCCGCTCGTCGAGGACTCCCGCCTCCCTGGCTTGGGAGAGCAACTGGGCGTGCAGGCCGGCGTTCTCGGCGAGCGTCGCCTCCAGCAGGCGGTTCGTCCGGCTCAGCTCGGCGAGGGCCTGCACGCGCTGCTTCTTCTCGTCCTCCGCGAGCTGGAGGAGCCACGCGGTGATGCACATCATGACGACGTTGACGGCCACGATGAGCACGTAGATCGTCAGGCCGGAAGCGGTCGTCTTGGGCACGTTGGACGCCTGCGCGGTGCCGGCCAGCACCGCCACGGCGGCCACGCCCGGCAGCCGCCACGGCCAGGGGAGGACCGTGAAGGCGTAGATGTAGGCGGCGGGGGTGAACAACCCGAACGTGGGGTCGCGCACCACCAGGATCGCGGTGATCGCCACCAGCCCGGTGAAGAACACCACCATGATCCGTGGCTGCTCCCACCAGCCGGGACGCAGGGTGAACATGACCAGCATCCACGCCGCGGCCAGCCCGCACAGGCCGAGGTCGACGAGCACGGAGTCGTCGCCCGGCGCGTATCTCACCACCAGGAGGAAGACGACGAGGCCGGCCAGCAACGTGTACGGCACCACGGTGACCAGGAAGAACGGCGGCTGTTCCGGCGCGGCGATCCTGGGCTGTGGCCTCTGCCCGCTCAAAACCCCTCCCATCGTGGCGAGTCTATTCCCAGCGGAGCCAGTGGACCGCGACGATCGCGCACCCGACCGGTGGTGAGCTCCTCGATCGCTGGTGGCGTGCGCGTGCTCCCTTGTCGGGCGTGGCCCGTCGGCGATCGGCCCCGTCTGGACCTACGGCTGGATGGCGATCACCGGTCGGTTGCCGGCCTGGCGAAGGCGCCGGCGGAGGCGGCGAGGACGGCCGTCCTGGCCGCCTGGTCGGGCAGGTCCGGGTCGGGTGGCGTACGGAGAAGGACCAGCTGGTGGTACACCGGTGCGGTGGCGGCGACGAGCAGTCGCCGCGCGTCGGTGTCCGGTGGGAGCTCGCCGCGCCGGACGGCCCGGCTGACGATGACCTCGCAGCGGGCGTACCGGTCCTCCCAGAGCCGCCGCACGCCGCGGGCGGCTTCCTCGGAGCGGAACGAGGCGGCGATCAGGGCTGCGACGATGGGCGGCTGCGCGGTCAGGGACTCCTGGCTCTCGTGGTTCAGCGCCGCCAGGTCGCCCCGCAGGGAGCCGGTGTCCTGGGGCTGCCAGTCATCGTCGCCCGCCGCCGCGAAGACGTCGGCGAGCAGGCCCCCGACATCCCGCCAGCGCCGGTAGACCGTTGCGCGATGCACGCCCGCCCGTGCCGCGACGGCCTCCATGGTGAGCTCGTCGTAGCCGCGCTCCCCCAGCTCGGCGCGGACCGCGTCGAGAACCTGCGTACGGATGCGGCCGGTACGGCCACCCGGGCGGCGCCGGGTCGCCGGGCCGCCGTCCTCTGACGGTGGCACCGCGGGAGTCATCGCTCGTAACCCGTTTGCTCGGCAAGCAGCGTCATGACAGCATCTTAAAGTAGCAACTGTCGCATTAGTGGCGGCATCACTGCCCTTCCGAAGCGTTCACCCGCCATCCGCAAGAGTCCAAGAGGAAACGATCCATGCAACCCCTCGTCCCCGCTGACCCGACCGTGCTGCATCCCATGCCCGGGCAGCCGCGGGTGGTGCTGCTCCGGCCGCTGGTCAAGTCTCCGCTGATCGAGGTCGGGGAGTATTCGTACTACGACGACCCGGACGATCCGACCGCGTTCGAGACCCGCAACGTGCTCTACCACTACGGCCCGGAGAAGCTGGTCATCGGCAGGTTCTGCGCGCTGGGCACGGGGGTGCGGTTCATCATGAACGGCGCCAACCACCGCATGGACGGCCCCTCGACCTTCCCCTTCCCCACCATGGGCGGCTCGTGGTCCGAGCACTTCGACCTGCTCACCGGCCTGCCGAACCGCGGGGACACCGTCGTCGGCAACGACGTCTGGTTCGGCTACGGTGCCACGGTGATGCCGGGCGTACGGATCGGGCACGGCGCGATCATCGGTGCCGGCGCCGTGGTCACCTCGGACGTGCCCGACTACGGGATCGTCGGCGGCAACCCGGCCCGGCTCATCCGCAGCCGCTACAGCGCCGAGGACGTCGCCCGGCTGCTGGCGGTGGCCTGGTGGGACTGGCCGGCGGAGCACATCACCGAGCACGTACGGACGATCATGTCGGGCGGCATCGCCGACCTGGAAGCCGCCGCCCCGGGCAGCCGTCGCACGTGAGGCGGGGGTCGTCCGCGAGCCGGAGGCGGCACCACGCGGGGCGCCGACCTCATCGAGCGGATGCTGAGCTGATCCCTCACGTCAGGTGTGCTCGCAGGGTGGTCCCGCCGTCCACGGCCGGAGCTTGTCGGGGTTGCGGATGGCCCAGATGTGCTTGATCCGGTCGCCTGCGAGGTCGAACGCGTACACCGTCACGGTGACGCCGTCGCGCTGAGCGACCAGGCCGGGCCGGCCGTTGACCGTGCGCTCCAGCAGCGTCAGGTGGCGGAGCCGGCCGGCGAGGGTGACCAGGGCGCGCACGATCTGCTCGGCGCCCTGGACCGGGTGGAGCAGGGCGCCGGCGGCGCCGCCGCCGTCGGCGATCACGGTGGCGTCGGGGTCGAGCAGGCCGATGAGGGCGTCGATGTCCTTGGCCTCCCAGGCCTGCTTGAAGTCCCTGACGATGCCGGCCCGCTCGGCTGCCCGGGCCGCGGGGGCCTGCGCGGCGCGGATGCGGCGGCGGGCCGAGGAGGCCAGCTGGCGACATGCCGCCGGAGTACGGCCGACGATCTCGGCCACCTCGGCGAAGGGATAGCTGAAGACGTCGTGCAGGATGAACGCGACGCGCTCGGCCGGGGTCATCGATTCGAGCACGACCAGGAAGGCCATGTTGACGGACTCGTCGAGGGTGACCCGGTCGGCCGGGTCGCCGCCGGGCCGCGCGTCGATCCACTCGGTGGGTTCGGGCAGCGGCTCGGGGATCCACTCGCCCACGTAGGTCTCCCGCCGGGCCCGGGCCGAGGAGAGCAGGTTGAGGCAGATGCGGCCGGCGACCTTGGTCAGCCAGGCGCCGGGAGCCTCGATGGCGTCCTGCTGCGGCTGCGGCAGGGCGTACCAGCGGGCGTAGGTCTCCTGTACGACATCCTCGGCGTCGGCCAGGGAGCCGAGGAGGCGGTACGCGAGATTGATCAGCTTGCGCCGCTCGTTCATGATCGCGCTCAGACCCGGATCGGACCCGTCGTGTCCTGGCTCGGATTGGGTGACCATCGTGTCGCTGACTCCCTCGGTGGTGACTGCCCTCACCAGTTCGACAAGACAGGGCAGCGAACTGTGAGGTCGGCGGGCCGCCTCACATTCCGGGGTGCTGTGTTGTCGAACTGGGTGAGGCACCGCTGAGACCGAGAAAGGACGACCTCACCATGTCCACGCCCACGACGACCGCCAAGACGCCCGAGTCGCGTCTGCCCGACCTCACCCAGTTCTTCCCTGAACTGGGCGCACTGTCCGCAGGCGTGATCAAGGCCACCCGGAACGGTTCGGTTCCGCCGGCCACCCTCAGCCTGGTGGTGCTGCGCGCCGCGCAGGTCGTCGGCAGCACGTACCACGCCGTCCGGGTGACCGACAGTATCCGCAAGGCCGGGGAGGCGGAGGAGCGCATCACCGCCGTGGCGACCTGGCGGGACGCCCCCTACTTCACCGACGCCGAGCGCGTCGCGCTGGAGCTCGTGGAGGCCGTCCTCACCCCGAACCCGTCCGGGGAGCGGGTCCCCGACGAGCTGTTCGCCCGGGCCCGCGGCCACTACGACGACAAGGCGCTGTGGACGCTCACCATGGCGATCGGCCACTTCTGCCTGTTCATGCCCGTGGCTCTCATCGGCAAGCCGATCCCCGGCAGGCCCATCGGAAAGAACTACAGCAAGTAACGCGTGCCGGCCCTGATGTGAGCGGCCACAACCACCCGAACGTTCATCTCGACCCGAGGAGGAACCCCATGTCAGCAGCCCAGGCCACCAGCAACAAAGAGATCTTCCGGCGCTTCCATGAGGCCGTCAACAGCGGCGATGCGGAGATCATCTCGAAGACGTTCGACGAGGTCGTCGTCCCGGACGTGCTGTTCCACGCGCCGGTGCCGAGCGAGGCGACGGGGCTGCGGGCGCTCAAGGACGTGTGGGCGGTGCTCCTGCGCGCCTTCCCCGACATCCACGTCGCGATCGAGGATCTGATCGCCGAAGGGGACAAGGTCGTCTCCAGGAACACGGTGACCGGGACCCACCTGGGCGAGTTCAGGGGCCTCCCGCCGACCGGCAGATCCATCACGTACAACGAGATCTTCATCGTCCGCCTCGACGGCGGCCGGGTCGTGGAGATCTGGGGGGTCGTGGACGCGCTCTCGCAACTGCGGCAACTCGGCGCCATCCCCGCCTAGCGAAGCCGCTCCCCGGCACGGAGCAAGGTCGGCGACCACTCAGGCCCGGAGCAGCTCGGCGAGCACCGCCGCCGAGCTGATCTCGGCATCCCTGGTGGCGGTGAGCAGAGTCAGCCCACCGTCGGCGGCGAGCTCGCGCAGGTGTGCCACGGCCTGCGCCCGCTCGGGGAAGGCCAGCTCGGCGCGGTAGCGGCGGGCGAACTCGGGGAAGCGCTCGGGGTCGTGGTGGTACCAGGTGCGCAGCTCTGGGGAGGGCGCGACCTGCTTGCACCACTCGTCCAGATCGAGCTCGGCCTTGGCGACGCCGCGCGGCCATATGCGATCGACCAGCACTCTGGCGCCGTCTTCCGCCGTCGGTTCCTCGTAGACCCGGCGTACCCGGATCCGGCTCCCGCGTGCCATCGCTGCCTCCCCCTGCCCCTCTCCTACCACCTGCCCAGGTTGCCCGAAGTCACGCAGGGTGAAGAGCCATCCCTCCATGAGGGGGAGCCGCCATGACGGGGCCGGTGGGCTTGGGGCAGGCTTGCCGGCGTGATGGCGATTCACTCGCTGCCCACGCAGCCCCAGGCGGAGCCGTACCAGATGATCAGCCGCCTCCCGCCCCAGCACCTGCGTCCGTACGTGCTGGGGTGGGCCGGCTTCCGCACCCGGGCGGGAGAGCCCGCCCCGCCCAGCCGGATGCTGCCGCTCAACGCGGCCACCCTGATCGTCGACTTCACCGGCATGGGGCCGATCGTGACCGGTCCCCGTGCCACCACGACGTTCTCGGCCCGTACGCCGTGGCGGCACGGGGTGGCGGTCGGGCTTACCCCCGCGGGGATGGCGGCGCTGACGGGCACGCCCGTACGCGAGGTGGCCGGCACCACCGCGCGGCTGGAAGACCTCCTCGGCGCCCGTGCCGAGGAGCTGACCGACCGGCTGATCGCACCGGCGAGCTGGGCGGACCGCTTCCGCCTGCTGGAGGAGCGGCTGACGGCGTGGCTGCGCCCCGACGCCGGCCGCGACGACCTGATCATGCACGCCTGGTGGCGGCTGCAGGAGCCGTCCGGCCCGCCCACCATCGGGTCCCTCGCCGACGAACTGGGCGTCAGCCGCCGTCACATCGAGCTCGGATTCCGCCGGCTGGTGGGCTTGTCGCCCAAGACGGTGGCCCGGATCGCCCGGTTCCAGCGAACCGTGGACACGTTGAGACGGCCCTCGGCCATGCTGGGCGACGCCGTCGCCTGCGGTTACGCCGACCAGCCGCACCTCACCCGCGAGATCCGGGCGATGACGCAGATGACGCCGAAACAGCTGTTCGCATTCGTTCAATACACCGAGCCGCGCACCGGCTAGCGTGACCTTCCGCTCCGGACCGAACGAGTGCCGGGGGAAGGAAGGGGCAACACGTCATGGCAGGCGTTCTCGCGGCCGATCCCACCCTCGCCGACTTCGGCAAGGACCCGCTGTGGATCACCATCGTCAAGGCCGTGATGCTGTTCCTCTTCCTGGCGCTGGGCGTCGTCTTCGGGGTCTGGTTCGAGCGCAAGCTGATCTCGCGGATGCAGAACCGCTACGGGCCCAACCGGGCCGGTAGGTTCGGCCTGCTGCAGTCGGTCGCCGACGCGATCAAGATGGGCTTGAAGGAGGACCTCTTCCCGCGCACGGTGGATCGCGTGCTCTACCTGCTGGCTCCGATCATCATGGTCGTGCCGGCGTTCCTGGCCTTCTCGATCGTGCCGTTCGGGCCGGTCGTGAACCTGTTCGGCGTGCAGACGCCGCTGCAGCTGGTCGACCTGCCGGTGGCGGTGCTGTTCATGCTGGCCATGGGCGCGGTGTCGGTCTACGGCGTGGTGCTGGCCGGGTGGTCGTCGCGTTCGCCGTACGCGCTGCTGGGCGGTCTGCGCTCGGCGGCCCAGGTGGTCTCCTACGAGATCGCGATGGGTCTGTCGTTCGTGGCCATCTTCCTGTTCGCCGGGACGCTGTCCACCTCGGAGATCGTCAAGGCGCAGGAGCAGACCTGGTTCGCGGTGCTGCTGATCCCGTCGTTCCTGGTCTACGTGATCTGCATGTTCGGTGAGGCCGCGCGGATCCCGTTCGACCTGCCCGAGGGCGAGGGCGAGCTGGTCGGTGGCTTCCAGACCGAATACTCCTCGTCGCTGAAGTTCGCCCTGATCATGATGGGCGAATACCTGCACACCTTCACCGCCTCCGGCATCGCCGTGACGCTGTTCCTGGGCGGCTGGCGGGCGCCGCTGCCGATGGACTGGGAGTGGGCCCACACGGGCTGGGTGCCGGCGCTGTGGTTCTTCATCAAGTTCGTGCTGACCTTCTGCTTCATCGTGTGGGTGCGGGCCTCGCTGCCGCGCGTGCGTTACGACCAGCTCATGTCGCTGGGCTGGAAGGTGCTGATCCCGGTCAACCTGGCCTGGATCCTGCTGGTGGCCGCGGTGCGCAACGTGGTGGTCAACGAGGGCAACCGGATGATCGGCATCGCGGTCGGCGCGGTGATCGTGGTCGGCGCCCTGGCCATCTGGATGCGCTTCGACACCGTCAACCAACGGCGCAAGGAAGCGAAGAAGGCTCAGGTGGAGGCCGAGTTCGAGGAACTGTCCAACGAGCCGACGGCCGGCGGCTTCCCTGTGCCGCCGCTCGACCTGCCGCACTACCACGGCGTTTCCCGGCCCACCTCGACGTCGTGACGGCGCGACTCGCCCGGCGAGACCCCGTACGCGTCGCGGAACGCCCGGCTGAAATGCGCCGCGCTCCGGAATCCCCATCGCGCACCGATGGCGGCGACCGGCCGGTCCTGCTGCGCGGGATCACGCAGGTCCTGACGGCACCGCTCCAGCCGCCTCCGGCGGACCCAGGCGCTGACGCTCACCGGCTCGGACTCGAACAGCTTGTACAAGGAACGCAGCGAGACATGGTGCGCGGCGGCGATGCTGCGCGGTGAGAGCTCGGGGTCGGCGAGGTGCTGCTCGACGAACGCGTAGACGCGGTGCAGCAGCGTACGTTCCCGCGCCTCGGGCACCGCCGAGCTGCGGTCGAGGCGACCGGCCAGCGCCACGGCCAGCACGTCGACGACCGCGGTGCCCAGCCGCGCCACCTCCGGTGCCGGCAGCTCATCGACGCTGTGCGCGAGCTGCCGGGTCAGCGCCGAGGCCAGCGCCCCCGCTCCCCTGTCACCGGGAATGCGTACGCCGGTCAGCTCCCCGAGTTCGCGATCGCGCAACGGGATCATCGCCTTCGGGACGCTCACCCTGAGGTTGCGCATGGCGGTGAAGGACTGCTCGAACGGCCGCGCCGGGTCGATGAACGACAGATCACCGGGACGCAGGACGGCCTGCCTGCCGTCCTGCTCCACGCGTACGTCACCTTCGACCAGCACCCCGACCAGGCACACGTCCGGATCCGAGCTGCGGATGAGGCGAGGCGTCCGGCCCGTACGGAACGAGGAGCCGGGACCGGTGACCGAGTCGGTGAACCGGATCGGCCCGATCTCGGTGGTGCGTAACTCGGCGGGCGTCGTGGGGCCGATCTCACCGCGAAGGTCGAGCGGCAGGAAGACGTTGCTGATGATCTCCCGCCAGTAGTCGACGCGCGAGGCCGGTGGAAGCCCGTCGGCTCGGAACACGACACTCATGCACCCACGCTATGGCGGTCCGTACATCGTCGCGCTTTCGTGCCTGCGGCTCGGGGGTCTCGACGTCCCTGCGGCTCGTTCACCGGGTCGAACAGGCGCTCCGGCTCGGCCCGGCGACCAGTTGCCGGCCGCCCGCGAGGTCGTCGATAGCCTGGCCATCAACCCCCGACACCGTGCTCAAGGCGTACCGGGAGCTGGAGCGCGAAGGGCTGGTCGACGGGCGGCCGGGGATGGCAGCGGACCCCCGGCCCGGTCGCCTCCAGCGCCGGGCTCATGCCACGTCCTCCTTGACGGCGTCGGCTCCTTGACGGCAGTCGGCCAGGACCACGGTGAACAACGCCCCCAGGTCCTCCTGGCCGGGCCGGCCGCGCGGGCCTCGCGCACCCCACGCCTCCGGACCGCGCCGCAGCCGCGTGCGCTCGACGAGCGTCGCACCCGCGATGCTCTGCCGGACGAACGTCCGTCGCCGTACGTTGGCGTTGCGCGGCTGCTCGCTGTCCGTGCCCGCGGGACGCGTGGCGGTGCTGACCGGGCCCAACGGCGCGGACAAGATCACGCTCATGCACGCGACCGCTAATTAGCCTGCCGCGGCCGGCGCTGGGCTGCGCCCGCGTACACCCTGAGATCGCAGCTCACGATGGCACGGAATCCGTCGGCGGCTGCGGCTCAGGACCGCCCCTGCGCCCCGTCCTGGCCCTGAGGATCACCGTTGAAGAGGCTGATGAGTCCGAACGGCGCGTGCTCGCCGAGGCAGAGGTCCAGCATTTCGTAGGCGTCGGCGTAGAAGGGCTCGCTGCGGGGGAACAGCGCCTGTTCGTAGGCGGTGAGTGCCGCTTCGATGTCGTCGGGGTGTGCGGCGATCGCCTTGGCGAGTTCGGCGCCGTCGAACATCGCCAGGTTCGCGCCGTCGCCGGACGGCGGCATCAGGTGCGCGGCATCGCCGAGGAGCGTCACCCCGGGCACGCGCTCCCATCGGTGTCCGTCCGGGAGTGCGTGGATCAGGCGCGCGACCGGCGCGGTCTCGCCGTCGGTGATCAGCGCGGTGAGTTCCGGTGCCCACCCGTCGAACTCGGCTGCGATCCGAGCAGTCGCGGCCGCGGCATCGGTGAAGTCGATGTCGGCGAACCACTCGGCGGGCCGGTTCAGCTCGACGTACGTGTGCAGGATGTTCCCCGCCTCGCGGTGCGCGATGATCCCCTTTCCCGGGGTCAGCGCGTACATCGCGCCGACACCGACCGCCTCGGCCGTCGCGGTGTGCCGCTCGTCGGCGTCGTACAGGTAGGTGTCGATGAACGTCGTGCCGATGTACTCGGGCTTGGCGTCGGACAGCAGTGGACGGACCTTCGACCAGGCGCCGTCGGCACCGATGAGCAGGCTGCTGGTCACGGTCGCGTCGTCGGCGAAGGTCAGCTCGTGCCGGCCATCGCCGAGGGGCTGGACCCCGGTGACCTTGCGCCCCCACTGGACCGTCCGGTCGGGCAGGGAGTCGAGCAGGATCCGGCGCAGGTCTCCGCGGAGCACTTCGGGACGCCGCGCCATGCCGTCGTCGGGCTCGTCGTGCAGCAGCTTGCCGTGCTGGTCGAGCACGCGCAGCGCCTCTGCGCCCTCGTGGATGATCGCGCGGAACTCGTCGGTGAGGCCGGCGTCGGCGAGCGCGCGCTGCCCGTCGTCCTCGTGGATGTCGAGCTGGCCGCCCTGCGTGCGGGACTCGGCCGAGGGGTCGGCCTCGTAGACCGTTGCGGGGATGCCGTGGACGTGCAGGACCCGGGCGAGGGTCAGGCCGCCGAGGCCGGCGCCGACGATGGCGATCGGGTGGGGGCTGGTGTTCATGGGGCTTCCT
Organism: Nonomuraea sp. MTCD27; assembly: GCF_041950495.1. Lineage (NCBI taxonomy): Bacteria > Bacillati > Actinomycetota > Actinomycetes > Streptosporangiales > Streptosporangiaceae > Nonomuraea > Nonomuraea sp. MTCD27. The sequence continues at coordinate 471,427 of NZ_JBGNUW010000007.1, forward strand.
CGTTCCCGTGCGGGCGGAGCGCCGGGCATCCGCCCGGACACCTATATGGACCCGCGTTCCATTGGGAGTATGGAACACGGTTCCAAAATGTGTCAAAATGAGGTCATGCCACGCACACGAGGAAGAGCACCCGATGGAAAAGGACGGGCCGACGCCCTTTCGCAAGAGATCATCGTCGGCGCGGCCGTTGTGCTGCTGGACGAGCTCGGTGAGCGGGGACTAACCTTCCGGCTGCTGGCCAAACAGCTGGACACCGGACCCGGCGCGCTGTACTGGCACGTGGCGAACAAGGACGAGCTCGTCGCCCTGGCCGCCGATCACGTGCTCGGCCACGCCTTCGCCGCGGCCTCGCGCCTTGATGAAGGCGCCGGCGCCCAGCTGCGCGCGCTTGCCATCGCCGTCTTCGACACCCTTGATCGGCACCCGTGGGCAGCGTCCCACGTCACCGCCCCGGCCACGCTGGCCAACGCACTGCGCCTGCTCGACCGCATCGGCACCCTCGTCGCACAAACCGGGCTGCCCGCCGAACGGCATTTCGCGGTCTCCACCGCGATCTCGTACTACATCACCGGCGTCAGCGCCCAGATCATCACCCCACGCACCATCGTCGGCGCGGCCACCAGCCGCGACGCCTTCCTCACCCAGACCGCCGAACGCTGGGAAGAACTCGACCCCGCCGACTACCCCTTCCTGACTCGCACCACCACGGACCTGCGCGACCACGACGACCGCGACCAATTCACCACCGGCCTCGACCTGCTCCTGGACGGCCTGAACACGACCGCGGAGCCGCGACCGCCCGCGTGACACCGCGAATCAGGCGGCGCAGAGCCGATCATCAACCGTCCTGCCCTCAGGCAGCAGCCCCCGTTCCACCTCTTGCACTCGTTGGCGAGCGCACCATCGACGAAGATCGCGATACCTCTCCCCGCGATCGAAAGGCCGTTTGCCTTGAGGCAGCAGCAAGCCCAACATGCGCGGTGCCCGCGCCGCCGAAGTCTGTCGCCTCTACGGGGCAGTTCCGTCAACGACAGGCAGCAGCCTCAGCCCCTCAGCCGGCGGCGTGAGCCTCAGTCCCTCAGCCGGCGGCGTGAATCGCTATCGACCGGCCCTCACGGCGAACGCAGCTCCGCCGCCACCGCCCGTTCCCTCAGCTGCGCCGCCTCCGCCCGGACGGACTCCAGCTCGGCCCGCAGATCCTCCAGCCGTATCCGCTCCAGCCGCAACTCCCCCTGCAGCCGATCACGCTCCTTGACCACCGCCTCGGCCCGCGACCGCTCTTTCGAGACCAGCTTCCGCTCGCGCGACAACGCCGCGGCCCCCTCCTCCTCGATCGCCGTCACCCTCCCCGCCAGCCGCTCCACCTCGGCCGCCGCACGGGCGGCGTCCTGGAGCGCCATCGCACGGTCCCGCTCGGCCTCGGCGGCGGCCCGCTCCGCCGTGACGGCCCGTTCCACGGCCCGCTCCCGCTCCTGGGCCGCCGCCTCCTCACGCGCCTTCGCCCCGATCACCTCACGCTCGGCCTGCTCCCGCGCCCGGACGGCCGCCGCAGTCTCCTCCCGGGCGCGATCCCGTTCCTCCCGCGCCCGCTCGGTGTCCGCCTCAGCCTGTACGGCCTGGGCCCGCGCCTCCTCGGCCCGCCTGCCGGCCAGCTCGACCCGCTCGGCGAGCTCCTGTACGGCCTGATCCCTGGCCCGCTCGGTCAGCTCCACCCGCTGGGCCGCCTCCTCGGCGCGCCGCTCGGCCAGCTCAGCCCGCCGCTTGGCCTCCTCGGCCGTCTGCAGCGCCTGCCGTTCCGTGCTCGCGGCCTCCCGCAACGCGGCCAGCGCCTGTTCGCGCGCCCGCTCGGCGTCGTCCATCGCGGTCTCGCGCTCGTTCTCGGCCTCTTCGAGCCGCTCCCGCATCTCGGCCGTTTGCCTGCGCGCATGCTCGGCAGCCTCGCGCGCCAGCCGTACCTGCTCGAACGCCTGCTCGCGCTCGGTCCGCGCGATCGCCACCCGCGTGTGCGCCTCGGCCTGCACGGCGCTCAGCTTGGCCTCGACCCCGGCAGGGCTGAGCTCGTCGGCCAGTGCCCGCGCCAGCGGCTCGATGGCAGCGGCCAGCCCGCTCTCCATCCGGTCGTACAACTGCTCGGCCCTGGCCAGCGCCCCTTCCAACCCCGGCGTGGCCCGCCTCAACTCCCGCTCCCGCTTGGCAGCCGCCTGACAGTCCTTCTCAGGACAGTACGCCTTGGGCCGCCCCCTCCCCCGCCGCTGCTCGATCGCCGCACCACAGTGCTTACAAGGCGTCACCACACTGGTCTCCGCAGTCACGCCTGCAGTCTAGCATTTTTGATTTTCCAGAAAATCAAAATCTAAATTCAGATCTGTTGCTACATCACTGGCCTCGATCAACTTGCGAGAAGGCAGAATTCCCGCAAGTAACTGCCGAACAGACCGCCGTGCGCGCCGTGCTGGATGTCCTGGCTCGATGGACCTGATGCGCCTCAGCAAGACTGATGTGCTGGCTCAGGCGACCTGATGCGGCTCAGTGAAAGTGATGCGGGGCGGGCTTCTGCTGTGCCATGATCGACCGTTCTGTTCGGTGATCTCCGTGTCGGTGGGTTGGCGTGGCAGTGCGGTCGGTCGAGGGCGGTGCGAAACAACGCCTGCCCGGATTCGAGGTGGTGTACGTCGAGGAGGCTGCGGGCGAAGTGCGCGTGCCATTGGCGGAGGCCGGTGCGGTGGCGTTCGAGCGAGTGGCTGCCGTACGCACGTTCCCGACCTACCGCGGGCAGCGCAACTACCCGGGCCTGTACTACGCGGCGACCGTCGACCGGCATGTGGGTTTTGAGTCCTGGCTTGAGCGCGACACGTGATGGCGTTGGATCACGAGGCCGGGGTGGTCGGCTTCGCCTCGCAACCGTTCTGGTTGTTCTGGCCGGGCCGCGACCGGATGGTCTCGCACGCCCCTGACTTCTTTGCCCGGGCTGCGGACGGCACCGGGATCGTCATCGACTGCAAGCCCGACGGCCGGATCAAACCCCGCGATGAAGCCGCGTTCATAGCCACCCAGCAGGCATGCGCTGAGATGGGCTGGGAGTTCCGCCTGGTCACCGGCCATGATCCGGTGTGGTTGGCGAATGTGCGGTGGCTGGCGGGTTATCGGCACCGGCGTTACCTGCTGGAGCCCGCGGCCTCGCGACTGCTGGAGGTCTTCGCTGAGGGCGGTCCCTTGGTGGCTGTGGTGAGCAGGGTCGGTGATCCGCTGGCGGTGCTGCCGGTGGCGTTCCACCTGCTGTGGTTGGGTCAGTTGCGGACCGACCTGTCGGGTCGGCTGGATGGCTCATCGCTGGTCTGGAGGACGGCATCATGATCAGGTTGTTGCGTGTCGGTGATCAGGTGATCTACCAGGGACGCGAGCACCAGGTCAGCGCCATCTCCGGGACATGGATTAGGCTGACCTGCGCCGATGGGCCTCCGGTCACGGTGCTGCTGACCCATCTGGTCGCCGCCGAGGACTTCGCGATCGTCGGTCCTGCTGCGACGACGCCCGAGCCTGCGCGCCGGGTGCCGCGCGCGGTGCTCGACGACGTCCCAGCCGAGGCCACCGCGGCGGCCAGAGAATGGGAGCGGCACGTGGTCGAGGTCATCACCGGGCTGCCGTCGGGCGCCGCTCCGGGAGCCGCTCCCGGAGCGGCGCCCGG
>NZ_JBGNUW010000080.1:0-791 GCF_041950495.1 Nonomuraea sp. MTCD27
GGAGTGGGAGTTCATCGAGCCCTACCTGCCGATCGGTGGGTTCGGCCCGTACCCCGAGCGGCTGCGGCAGCAGTTCGAGGGCGTGATCTGGCGGTTCCGGACGGGCGGGCAGTGGCGGGAGATGCCGGTGGAGTTCGGTGCCTGGTCGACAGTGCACAACCGCTTCCGGCAGTGGAGGGACGCCGGTGTCTTCGAAGCTCTGCTGGAGGGCATGATCGCGGAAGCCGCAAAGCGGGGCGAGGTGGACTTGTCCCTGGTCAGCGTGGACTCCACGACCGCGCGGGCTCACCACGACGCTGCCGGGATGCACCTCGGCCCAGATGTCGTCACCGCCCTGGAGAAGGCCGCCGAGGAGGAGAAGGCCCGGCAAAAGGGGGCGGCTCGGAAGGAGACGGGCAGAGCCGCGCAGAGGACCCCGAGAGGGAAGAACGACGGCGCATCCGGTGCCGGCGCAAGCTCCGGTTGAAGGCCGCCCTGCTCGGACGATCGAGGGGCGGGCAGACCAGCAAGGTCCACCTCGCCGCCGATCGCAGGTGCCGTCCGCTGGCGTTCGTGCTGACCGCGGGACAGGCCGCCGATAGCCCGCAGTTCATCCCCGTGCTCAACAAGGTACGCATCCGCGGGCCCATCGGCCGTCCGCGTACCAGGCCTGACCGGGTCGCCGCGGACAAGGCCTACTCCTCCCGCGGCAACCGCGCCTACCTCCGCAAACGCCACATCAAAGCCGTCATCCCGGAGAAGAAGGACCAGGTCGCCAACCGGAAGAACAAGGGTGGCAGGGGCGGCCGGCC
>NZ_JBGNUW010000081.1:0-776 GCF_041950495.1 Nonomuraea sp. MTCD27
GAGGTCAGCACGTGCGCCCACAGCACCGCCGACCGCGCGGTCGGCATCGACTGGAAGCGCTCGAAGATGCCGCCCTTCATGTCCATGAACAGCCGGTAGGCGGTGTAGGCGATGCCCGAGGCGACCGTGATGAGCAGGATGCCGGGCAGCATGTAGTTCACATACGAGGCATCCGATCCGGTTCTGATCGCGCCGCCGAACACGTAGACGAACATCAGCATCATCGCGATCGGCATGATCGCGGTGGTGATGATGGTGTCGGGGCTGCGGGTGATGTGGCGCAGCGAGCGCCCCAGCAGGACGGTGGTGTCACCGAAGAAATGCTTGCTCATCGTGGTTCCTTCAGGTTTTCGTGCCGACGAGGGACAGGAAGACGTCCTCCAGGGTCGGCTGCTTCTCGACGTATTCGACCTTGGCGGGCGGCAGCAGCTGCTTGAGCTCCTCCAGGGTGCCGTTGACGAGGATCCGGCCCTGGTGCAGGATCGCGATCCGGTCGGCGAGCTGTTCGGCCTCGTCCAGGTACTGGGTGGTGAGCAGCACCGTGGTGCCGCCCGCGGCCAGGTCCTTGACGGCCTGCCAGACCTCGATGCGGGCCTGCGGGTCCAGCCCGGTGGTCGGCTCGTCCAGGAAGATCACCGGCGGGTCGCCGATCAGGCTCATCGCGATGTCCAGCCGGCGCCGCATGCCGCCCGAATACGTCGCCACCTTCCGCCCGCCGGCATCGGTCAGCGAGAACCGGCGCAGCAGCTCATCGGCGACCTGGCCGGGATTGTTCA
>NZ_JBGNUW010000082.1:0-759 GCF_041950495.1 Nonomuraea sp. MTCD27
CGACACCACCGTGAACACCACCGTGTGCCACAGCGCCGGCCAGAACGTCGCGTCGGCGAACACCCTGGCGTAGTTGGCCAACCCGGCGAACGGCGCGTCCCCCTGCACGAACGAGCGCACCGTGTAGGTGCGCAGGCTCAACTCCACGTTGCGGAACAACGGATAGGCGTAGAAGACCAGCAGGTAGGCCACGACCGGGGCGAGGAACGCCCACGCCGCCCACTGACCCGACCGGCCCCGCGCCGCCGCCGGGGCGACGGCGGCGCGGGCGGGTCGGGCCTGCGTCTGTGTGACTCGGTTCATGCGGCTACTGGATCGCGCTCGCCGCGGCCGTCTGTGCCGAGGCCATCGCCTCCTGCGGCGGCTTCGACCCGCTCAGCGCGGCCTGCACCGCGCCCCACATCGGCTCGGAGATCTTCGGGTACTTGGTGCCGAGGTCGTCGCTGGTGCGGCCCTTGGCCGCCTTGACCGCCTCCACCCACACCTGCAGTTCCGGGGTGGCGGAGACCTGCTTGGCCTGCACCGCCTCGGTGGGCGCGATGTAGGACAGGGTGGTCGTGGTGGTCAGCGAGTTGTCGGCGCTGGTCAGGCAGGCCACCAGCTTCTGCGAGGCGGCGTAGCGGGCGGTGTCGGACTGCACCGGCACGCTGACGAACTCGCCGCCGGTCGGCGCGGGCGCCGTGCCGCCGGCCTTCGACGGGATGGGGATGATGCCGTAGTCGAAGCCGGTCTTCTTGGCGTTGGCCAGCTGCCAGGTGC
>NZ_JBGNUW010000083.1:0-700 GCF_041950495.1 Nonomuraea sp. MTCD27
GCAGAGACAACCAGGAGGTTGGCTTAGAAGCAGCCACCCTTGAAAGAGTGCGTAATAGCTCACTGGTCAAGTGATTCCGCGCCGACAATGTAGCGGGGCTCAAGTACACCGCCGAAGTCGTGGCATTGATCTCCTTGGGGGGTTGATGGGTAGGGGAGCGTCGTGCAGCCGGCGAAGCAGCAGAGTGATCTAGTTGTGGAGGCTGTGCGAGTGAGAATGCAGGCATGAGTAGCGAATCGAGGGTGAGAAACCCTCGCGCCGGATGACCAAGGGTTCCTGGGCCAGGCTAATCCGCCCAGGGTAAGTCGGGACCTAAGGCGAGGCCGACAGGCGTAGTCGATGGACAACGGGTTGATATTCCCGTACCCGCTTCAATGCGCCCATACTGAACCTCGTGATGCTAAGAGTCCTTAAGTCAGTTGCCTCTTCGGAGGCGATGTTAGGCCGAACGCTCGGTCCGATCGGGTAGTAGGTAAGCGATGGGGTGACGCAGGAAGGTAGTCCAGCCCAGGCGATGGTTGTCCTGGGGTAAGCATGTAGGGAGTGAGGTAGGCAAATCCGCCTCGCATTAATCCTGAGATGTGATGCCGAGCCGATTGTGGTGAAGTGGATGATCCTATGCTGCCGAGAAAAGCCTCTAGTGAGTGTTGTGGCGGCCCGTACCCTAAACCGACTCAGGTGGTCAGGTAGAGAATACTAA
>NZ_JBGNUW010000084.1:0-623 GCF_041950495.1 Nonomuraea sp. MTCD27
TGTGATGTGACTGCGTGCCTTTTGAAGAATGAGCCTGCGAGTTATGGTGTGTGGCGAGGTTAACCCGTGTGGGGGAGCCGTAGCGAAAGCGAGTCTGAATAGGGCGTTTGAGTCGCATGCTGTAGACCCGAAGCGGAGTGATCTACGCATGGGCAGGTTGAAGCTCAGGTAAGACTGGGTGGAGGACCGAACCCACCAGGGTTGAAAACCTGGGGGATGATCTGTGTGTAGGGGTGAAAGGCCAATCAAACTCCGTGATAGCTGGTTCTCCCCGAAATGCATTTAGGTGCAGCGTTGCGTGTTTCTTGCCGGAGGTAGAGCACTGGATGGCTAATGGGCCCGACAAGGTTACTGACGTCAGCCAAACTCCGAATGCCGGTAAGTGAGAGCGTGGCAGTGAGACTGCGGGCGATAAGGTTCGTAGTCGAGAGGGAAACAGCCCAGATCACCGACTAAGGCCCCTAAGCGTGTGCTAAGTGGGAAAGGATGTGGAGTCGCAGAGACAACCAGGAGGTTGGCTTAGAAGCAGCCACCCTTGAAAGAGTGCGTAATAGCTCACTGGTCAAGTGATTCCGCGCCGACAATGTAGCGGGGCTCAAGTACACCGCCGAAGTCGTGGCATT
>NZ_JBGNUW010000085.1:0-544 GCF_041950495.1 Nonomuraea sp. MTCD27
GCTTTTAACTTTCCTTCCGTCATCTCAATACGTTGTTTGATTAGATCGATTAGGTTGGCAGTTGCCCATAGATCATACGGCGATGGTTGAACAGGTATCAAAATAAAGTCCGATGCTCGAATAGCGGATAGAGCAATCTCTGTAGCCTGTGGAGCCCCATCAATGATGACGTAATCATGTTTCCCTAAACTTTTTAGATCCTTGTCTAAAGTGGTTCTATCCAATCCAATTACTGGCGTTGGATTGCTCTCATCAACTGCACGCCAATCTCTAGCTGACCCTTGCTTATCACTGTCCACGAGTAGGACACTATGACCTTGTAACTGGTAAGCACGAGCTAAGTGAGTAGCAATCGTTGTTTTACCGCTACCACCCTTTTGGTTAAGTACTGCTATCGTTGGCATAGTGTATTCTCTTAAAAGATTTTCTACCTATTATGACAGTTTTGGGCAAATGTATAAATAAGCTTTTATGCAATTATGTAATTACTTTTTTATGTATTTATATAAAAACGTATAAATATTTTTATTATATTATTCAATGC
>NZ_JBGNUW010000086.1:0-539 GCF_041950495.1 Nonomuraea sp. MTCD27
GCCCCTAAAATGCGATGCGCCGCGTGGGATAAGGCTTGCCTGTCGTGGCGCTGCCAATCCTGCTGCAGGTCACTTTTTTCCTGCTCAATTGATTCAATCAGCAGGGTAATTAAATTGGCTGCCAAATCAGGCTTACCTGCTACCCGCATCACCGCATCATCCCAATCAATGACCGCAAGACTTGCTAGTGACTCAGCGCTATGCTGACTGCTAACCGATGGTAGGCTTGGTAGATTAGCGTTGTCATCGGTGGTAGTCGCTGAGGCGGCTAATGGCGTATGAGCAAATACGGCACTCTCTTTGGGGGTTGCAGGTGCAGTACGCAGGTTATTTGCCCCAGAGGCTATATACGCTATCGACCGCGCCGAGATGGGTGAGTTGATAGCCGATTTGTCAGAAGCCACATCAGCTGCTAAATCAGACGTCAAATTAGCGGACGCGGACGTGCTGTGTTTGCCCAACCAGCGTTGCAGGATTTGCAATAACTGGGCTTGACTGATTGGTTTGCCCACATAGTCGTCAATCCCAGATGCCAATAA
>NZ_JBGNUW010000087.1:0-532 GCF_041950495.1 Nonomuraea sp. MTCD27
TCCCAATACTGCGACCAACTGGTGCCGGACGGTAAAGGTGGCCAGGAGCCGCGCTTCATCTGCAACCTGAACCTGCAGAGCAAGGCTGACGCCTGGTCTCTGCTGCGCGACATCTCGGCTATCTACCGGGGGATGACTTACTGGGCCCAAGGCCAGGTCTTCACTCTGTCCGATATGCCGCGCGCCACGGACTTCGACTTCGCTTATACCCGGGCAAACGTGCTCGATGGCAAGTTCACCTACTCCAGCGCGTCGGAGCGTACCCGCTACACGCGGGCGCTGATCAGCTACGACAACCCGCTGAACAACTACGACACCGATGTCACGGCGGTGACCGATCAGAAGCTGCAGCGGCGTTACGGCGACAACCCGCTCGAGATCAGTGCCATCGGCTGCACCCGCGAATCCGAGGCACAGCGCCGCGGCAAGTGGGCGCTGTTGACCAACTCCAAGGACCGGGCCGTAACCTTCAAGGTGGGTTTGGACGGCCGTATTCCGTTGCCGGGGTACGTGATCCCGATTGCAGACGAAC
>NZ_JBGNUW010000008.1:0-449670 GCF_041950495.1 Nonomuraea sp. MTCD27
CGCCACCCGCTACGACAAGACCCCTGAGAGCTACATCGCCGGCCTCCACCTTCGTGGCGCGATGATTTGGATCAAAGACCTCACACGACCCACCCCTTGATCACAACCCAATACGCGCCCTAGAACGCCCATCAAAGAACGCCTTCGTGTTGATCGCCAGCTGGTCACCGTGCCAACCGCGGGCTGGCTGTGCGACAGGTACGGGCGCCGCCCAGCGATGGTCGCCGGATCGGTCGCGGCAGCGGTGCTGTTCTACCCCTTCTTCATGCTCGACACCGGCACTCCGTGGTGATCTGGGCCGCCTTCGTCATGATCTTCACCCTCTGCAACGACCTGACGCTCGCCTCGCAGGCCACGATGTGTCGGAGCTGTTCGACGTCCGGACCGCTACACCGGCGTCACCTTCACCCACGACATCGTCGGCGGTTGCATCCCCTTCGTGGCCGCCTGGCTCGACGGCTGGTCGAGAGGTCAGCTCTGGCCCGTCGTGGTGGTGTCCGTCGCGCGGTGCCTGCTGTCGGTGCTCGGCAATAGGATCATCGACGAACCCGCCCACCTGCGGCAGCCCGCCACCGGCTTCGGCGCGCGGCGGCAACCCGGCGGCATGACCGGCGATCCTGGCCGTCACGAACGCCGCCCGACCCGGCGCCTCGGGTCAGGACAACTGCGCGCGCCGGCGGGGCTTACGCTTCTTGCCTTTCCGGAGTTCCTGCGACGCGTCGATGGTGTTGCCATCGCCGTTGATGACGACTCCGCAGCCTATCGCGATGTTCGTGGGCCCCGACCGTTCGGGGACGGCCGGCTCCTGTAACGGCGATGCCACCGTGGCCTCCGATGCGGACCTCCTTGATGTCATCGTGCCGAGGGCGGCGCCCACCATGCCCACAACCCCCGTGACGAAGCCGCCGACGCTCGCGAGTTGATCGGCGCTCTGCAACGTATGGTCGTACAGAAAGACGCCCAGCCCCGCCAGAGCGCCGGACGAGATCAGAATGGCTGACCACATGGCGGAGCGGCGGCCTTCTGCCATGGCTTCCTCCTCGACTATCGCCCGGGTCTCTCGAACGGCCCGTGCATTCTGGAGATGTCTCTTGTCATTCCGGACACCTCGCGGGTGCGGCGTGCGACCTCTTTGGCCGGTTCGGGAATCTTCCCGATCTCGGTGCGTATCTTCTGGACGATCCGGTTGTCGCGCCCGACGGTGCCCGTCGTGGCGGAGTCGCCGTACGCGGACAGTCCGTCCCCGGATCGCACGACGCGAGTAGGGCCGCCGTCGCAAGCCAGGGTGCGCATCAGCTTTTCCGGAGCCAGGTCCCGGGTGGCAGCGCCGATACGCCGGTTAAACTGCTGCGCGATCTCGCGATTCGAGGGATCCCGCAGAAGGCGGGCGAAGGTCGCGACCAGTTCCGGATCCCCTCCCAACAGCGTAGACACGGGTATCCCGCCACGGGCGATCACATGACTGATCTTCATCCGGGCGGTGTTCCGGTTTCCCCATGCGACGACGTCACAGCCGATCGCCGTCACGTCGACATGACGGGTCACCCTGAAGCTCACCATGTGCCTGTGGCGGTCGTCTGGTCCACGGGATTTCGTGAGCTCGGCCCGGAACCGGTCGTTGGCCCGGCGGTCGTCCGGATCGCCGATCAGGCGGATCAGCGCCTTGCGGGCGTCACCACCCCGGAGTTTCCCCGCCAGCTCATCCGCATCGAACCTCACGCTTCTGATGCGGTATTTGATCGTCCGTTCGGCCTTGTTGTCGTTCCCGATGAGCACGTGGGAGAACTTGTACAAGGTGACGTCGTGAACGGGCCGGGATCCAGTGCCATGCGGCTCAAGCCGGACGTGTGGTTCCACGGCTATCGTGACCACGGCCGGCTGGGGCGGGCGAGTGCGGCCGGGCTCGGCGCGGGCTGGCAGCGGGATCTTCCGCACCACACGCGTCGTGCGCGTCCGCGTCCGGGTGCCGGAAGGCGGGGGATCGTCTTCGCGGCGTGGCTCTTTATTGTTGCGCTCCGGTGGCCGCCGTGCATCCTGTGCAGGTTCGGGCGCTTGAGAGGGGACTTGGCTGGAATGATATTGCGGAGATTTCCGGTCACGCCGGGCTGATTGCGCTTGGTTGCGAGGCGGTCTCGATGGCGCGGGGAGCCTGAAATCGGCGGGTGAGAGCGCAGGAGAGAACTCGGACGAGGGAGACGGACCCGACATGCTGCTCTCTGGCTTGTCAGGCCGGGACGCGTCGGCCGCTCGATCCAGCGAGACGTCCGCGAATGAGGGTGCCGGCCGCGAGGGCGTCAAGCTATGCCTTGTGAACGACGCCGCGCCGGGCGGCGCGGAAGGCTCTGCCGCGGGGGCGGACTCCCCACTCTGATCCGCGCGCGCCCTCCTCCGGTTGAGTTCCATCCGGATCGCGACGCCGAGGAACAGCCCGGCGAGAAGGAAACAGCTCATGGAGACCAGCGCGCTCACGGCACACCTGCCTGGTTCTACCGGCGGACGGGAAGTCGACGGGCTTCACCACATGGCTGTGGTGAAGCCCCATCCTGGCCGAGCGGGCGGGCTTCGGCGTCTATCGCGACCGATCGAGTATGGTTCCTCAGCACTTCGTACGTACTTCAGGGGATGAAAACGGGCTTCACGGTGACGTACCACTTGCGCGGGAGGAGGCCGGGTTGCGCCGTTGCCGACCCGTACCGCGTCATGCGGCTGGCCATCCAGGCACGGCGGCCACACTCGAGCTCGCCTTCACCGCCTCACGGGAAGGTGACGCCGCCATGATCGAGCAGGGGCGCAGGCTGCTGCGGGCGTACGTCGCCAACGTGGCATCGGCTCGCTGAATGCCGGTGGGAGTTGCGGGCTGCTAGCGTCTCCCCCGTGAGCGGAACTGATCGCAGGATCGGGGACACGGCGGTCATACCGTTACGCATCGGCGGATTCGGCGCCTGCAGGATCGTGGGGATGGACGGCGATCACCTCATCGTGGGCGTGCTCGACTGGCACTCCGAGACGGTGCCGTCCCTGGAGGACGTGGCAGTCGCGGGTACGCTGATTCTTGATCACCATTCACATGCGGCGGAACCCGCCGTGATATCCATCGACCGAACCGAGACTCCGCCTTCCGACCTGCGCTGGATCGGCACGCTGGACGGCATCGAGCCCGTTGCGAACTGCCCGCGTTCCGGAGGATGGGTGTACGTGCTCATCCAGGCGAACCTGCAGTGGCACTGGGATCTGTCCCTTCCCGAGGCGGCGAAGGCGGCCTACAAGGCCGCTGCCGTGATCCCATCGACGAGGGTGGAGCTGGACTTCGGACACGGGCGGAAGACGTTCCGCCTGGGAACGAGCCACCTGGACTTTCCCAAACTGGCCGCCGTCCCGCCTGACGCAACACCCGACTGGTCCCAGCTCGACGCCCTGCCGATGCTGACCGGCCTGACCTGGGAGGGGACTGACCGCGGGCTGATCGAGGCCATCGGCCGCCGTCCTGTCATCTCCGCGCTGCGCTGGCAGAACGCGCCGCCGCTCGTCGACCTCTCCCCGACGCGTGTCACGTCGTTGTGGCTCAGCGGAAGCTCTCCCCGACGGCTGCTGCTGCCGGACCGGTTCGAAAGGCTGACATTCGTGGAGCTCTCCGGTGAGCCGCCGGAGGTCGTGGCCGAGGCGGACGGCGCGCGCGTCGGGCTCTTCATCATTTCGCCGGACCCGTCCATACCCCCAGGTCTGCGCTCCGTCCGCAACCTTCAGCTCAGCGTGCGAGGATCCTTTTCCGTCGCGTCGTTGTCCGGTTTGGATGACCTCGAGGTCCTGCGCATCGACTGGACGACGTCTCCTGGCGAGTTGGCCGAGGCGCGGCAGCTCAGTCGTTTCCTCTCGCTCTTCAGTCTGGAGCTCAACTCCGCGTACGCCCTCGATGCCTCCTCGTTGCCGGAAACTTGGCCCGCGCTGCGTTCGCTGCACGTGGACGGGATCAGGCGGGAGACGGCGAAGCTGCTGAAGTCCCGGTACCGCCGGTCCGAGCTGGATCTCGTCGTCCAAGGCGCGAAGTCGGACGATTGGCTCGCCGAGAACCTGAACAACCCGTTCCGCGACTGGATCGAGGACGACCGGCGCGCTGCCGCGGCCGCCTGCAAGGCCTACACGACCGCCTCGCGCGCCCTTGGCGACCTCCCCGGCGATCCCGGGGAGCGGGCCGAAGCCGCGAAATCGGCGCTTCGCGCTTTCATCGAGACGCTCAATCTGGTGGACGAGCGTCACGACGGCTTCATCGACACCATCAGACGCGAGGAATCCGGCGAAGCCTTCGCCGACCTGGCCGAACGCGCCGGCATCAGCACCACCCAGGCCGACGAATGGTTCGACGACTGGCGCGATTTCTGAGGCGCCCGCTCCGGGCGGCGACACCCGAGTGTCAAGAGGCGCCAACGTTCAGCGCCGCTGCTCAGCAGGTGATGGCAGGGTCGCGGGGTGCCCTGGCTGCTGCACTCCATTCGCGCGGCTCTCCGGACGGTGACAGGCATCCGCTGGTTGCTCGCGCGCTTACGGTGCTGCCCGAGCAGACCCCGGTCTCAACAGAGCGATGTCCGGGCGGAGAGGGTGAGAGGCTCAGCTGGTGGGATGTGCCCTCAAGTTGCCAGCAAGTCGAAATCGAACCCGATGAGGAACAGAACGAACGCGACCAGGCGCGCCGGATGGCCGTCATAGTCGGGCCCGATTGCGTGGCGCGCGACGAACGCAGGCACGATCTATGAAGATCGTGACCAGCGGCACGACAACCACGGCAAGACAACCCGCGATCAGCAGCAGGCCGACCGGGCGGCGACGCCGGCAAGCGCGGCACACGTCCACAATGATCTGACGCAGTGCCGGGGTCCCGGGCCAGGCGCTGCAGCGCGTACAGGCCTGCCAGCCGGACTGGGGCCTGGTCGCTGCCGAACTGCTCGGCGGCTTTGGTGTAGAGCTCGGTCACCCGGCGCTCAGCTGGCGTCGTGCGTGGTGTACGCGGTGGCCGGTTCGTGGTGCCGCTGGCGGCGTACAGCCGGCAGCAGCCAGGTGCTCACCACCCCAGTCGGCCGCGCCGACTAGCAGCGCAGCTGGAAGAGCCCCCACCACAGCGAACGCGGCGGCCGCAACTCGGGTGGACGGGCGGATGGCTCAGGAGCGCCGGACAGGCCCGTGCACGCTTCCTGCGGGCACTGGTTGATCAGGTCGGTAAGGGCTTGCCGGTCCTGCTCGGAGAAGCTTCGAGAAGGTGCGGCTGCGCAGCACCAGCGGCGGCGGGTCGTACGTCATCCACCCGCCGGACCGCCCGCTGGCTCCGACCACCCCAGGGTTGCCCGCGAGCTGGTGAGCAGTGCCCTGGCGGACTTGCGGAACGCCGCCACCAGGCGGTTGCGGTCGCCGGCCCGGGTGGCCAGCACGACGTGACTCGGTTCGACGCCCTCCAGGGGGATCGAGGTGAGGTCCGGGCGGAGGCTGACGAAGATCGGGCCGGCCGCGATGGCCACCGCCTCGCCGGCGGCGATCGCCTCGTACTTGTCCTCGATGCCGGCGATGAGCGGGCCGTCGGGGGCCGGGCGGCCGTCGGGCCTGGGATCGATGCGCCAGTACGCCTCCCAGGCCGGGTCCGGGTCGGCCAGCCGGGGCAGCGGCTCGTCGGCGATGTCGTCCAGCGTCACGGATTCTCGGCCCGCCAGGCGGTGGTCGCGCGAGAGCAGCAGCATGCGCGGCTCGTCGTACAGGATCGTCACGTCGAGCCCATCGGTCACCAACGGCAGCCGGGTCACCACCGCGTCCACACGATGGTCGAGCAGGGCGGGGCGCGGCTCGTTCCAGGCCACGTGTGAGGTGCGTACGTCGGCGTCCGGGTGCAGGCGGCGCAGCTCGCGCACGGCCGGCGTGACGATGAGGCCCGCCGTGTACCCGATCGTGATCCCGCTGGGCCGAGCGGCGGCGCGGGTCTGCGCCGCCGCCTGGGCGGCCGAGCGCAGCAGCGTCTTGGCGCGGGGCAGGAAGACCTCGCCCGCCTCGGTGAGCCGCGTGCCCTGCGGGGTACGGTCGAGCAGGCGGGCGCCCAGTTGCCGCTCGAGGCCGCGGATCTGCCGGCTCAGCGACGGCTGGGTGATGTGCAGGGCCTCGGCGGCGCGGCCGAAGTGCCCGTGCTCGGCGACCGCCGTGAAGTAGCGCACGAGCCGCAGATCGAGGTCGGGCGAGTCGGGCATACACCGCAGCCTACTGCGGTGATGCCTGAAACGTATTGCGCGATGAGGAACAGGCTTTGGACGCCGTACGGCGCCGGCTCCGACGATGGGAACACCGCTGAAGAAGGAGATCATCATGCGTGTTTTCGTCACCGGTGCCACGGGATTCGTGGGTTCCGCCGTCGTTCGTGAGCTCATCGAGGCCGGGCACCAGGTTTCCGGTCTGGCCCGTACGGACGAGGCCGCCGCCGCGTTGAGGGCCGCGGGAGCCGAGCCACACCCGGGCTCGCTCGACAACCTCGCCGGCCTGCGCGCCGGGGCCGCCGCCGCGGAGGGCGTCATCCACCTGGCCTTCGTGCACGACTTCACGAACTTCGAGGCTGCCAACCAGACCGACCGGCGGGCCATCGCGGCGCTCGGCGAGGCGCTAACGGGGTCCGGCCGCCCGTTCGTGAGCACCTCGGGCACCGGCCTGCTCCCGCCTGGCCGCGTCGGCACTGAGGAGGACGAGCCGGGGACACATTCGCCCCGGGGGGCCGCCGAACAGGTGGCGCTGTCGTTCGTGGAGCGCGGGGTGCGGGTCTCGGTGTTGCGGCTGCCGCTGGTGCATGGGGAGGGCGACCCGGGGTTCGTCGCGACCGCGATCGGCATCGCCCGCGCGAAGGGCGTCTCCGCGTACGTGGGAGACGGCGGCCAGCGCTGGCCGAGCGTGCACCGGCTGGATGCCGCCCGCCTGTACCGGCTGGCCCTGGAGGAGGCTCCCGCGGGCGCGCGGCTGCACGCCGTCGCCGAGGAGGGCGTGCCGGTACGCGACGTCGCCGGCGTCATCGGTCACCGGCTCGGCGTGCCGGTGACCGCGATCACCGCGCGGGAGGCGGGCGAGCACTTCGGCTGGCTGGCCTCCTTCGTCACGCCGGACACGCCGGCCTCCTCCGCCCTGACCCAGAAGCTGCTGGACTGGCGTCCCGGCCGGCCCGGGCTCATCGCCGATCTGAACGCGGGACACTACTTCACGGGCTGAGCTCCCAGCACCGCCAGTTCCTCCTCCAGGTCCTGCCCGGCGGCTGGGAGCCGCGCTCCGCGGCGGCCTTGCAGCCTGTCGAACCGCCTTGTCGCGCCCTGACGCCTGTCAGCAAGGGCTCTCGTAGAAGTCCAGGTAGCCGCTGCGGACGCCCCACATGTCGACCGCCCCATTGCAGTCCTCGTACCTCTCTCCGACCACGGTGGTGCGGGTGGAGTCGCTGTAGTAGACGGTGACGCACGCGTGGCCGAGCTTGCAGGCGCGGGCCTGGGCGGTTCCTGTGGTGACGGTGGTGACGGCGGCCAGGGCGAGGACGGTGGCCAGCAGGGCACGGCGGATCATGGGGTCCCTCCGGGGGGGTCGGAAGCTCTGTCTCGATGGTCGGCTGCCACGCCCGATCGATCAAGAGGCGAGCGCGGGTCGTCAGTGCCGGATCAGACAGGCACAACGTGCCGGGCCGCCCCAGAGGATGCTGTGTCAGCACCTGGTCCGGAGCCGAGATCCGCAGGAGGCAGCACGCACGGATGACGGCGCTGGCCGAACCGCCGCCCACGCCGACGTCCTGGTACGCGCCCTGGGCAGGACCCGCCGGCCTTCCCGTCGACGGCTCCTCCGACGCCGGCGCGGTGCACCGCCGCTACGTCCTCCCCCTCGGACCCGGCCGCACCACGTGGCCGCACCGGCTGATCGCCGCGGAGCCGGCCACCCTCAGTGGCGATCACGTGCCTGAGCGACCCGCCGATCCGGACCGCCGCCTCCCGGTCGGCGAGCTGAGGGGACTCTCAGCGCCTCTCAGCGAAATCAAAGGTCCGGCGAAGCAGACTTCCAGGGTCTCTCCCCCAGCCCAAGGAGCCGCATGAACAGCCGTTCCGATACTCACGCGATCGCGTCGTCGATCGGGTGGTGGCGGCGATGGCCGTCGTGGGCGGGTCACGCCGCAGGCGGAGCGGCAGCCTTGTACGGCTGCGTGCTGCTGGTGGCCGCGCTCATGGGATATCGCTCGTTCATCGGCGTCACCGACCTCGGCCTGCCCGACGCCACGTGGCCGGGCGCCGCGGTGCTACTCGCCGGATCCGCGATCGCCACCGCCACCGTACGCCCGTGGGGTGGACGGGTACCGCCTCGGGCCTTGTCGGCAGGCGCGTGGGCCGTGGCGGTGCTGGCCCTGGCGGGTAGCTGCATGGTGCTCCTCAACCTGATCCAGCTGGTCCTGACCGGCACCGTCAGCGACCGCCAGGGCAACAGCGACTGGGTGAGCTTCGCCGAGCGGTTATGCCTGGCCGTCCTCGGAGCCCTGTTCGTGGCCACCGCGCTGTCGCATGCCCGCCGTACCGCCGGCCTCTGCCCCCGGTGCGGCCGGGCGCATCCGCCACAGGCTTCGGGCCGGCGGCATCCCACGCCGCACGCGGCACCTCCCGTGGTGCGCCGGATCGTCTACGCCGGTGGTTGCGCGTGGCTTCCGTACCTCGTCCTGCACACCCTCGGCGCGGCCGGTGTCCCCGGAATCGAGCCCAACGGATTCCGGCCGACCTGGTACATGCTTCTCGCGGGGGTCTGCGGCATCGGGCTCGCCGTGTTCCTGCTGCTGGGACTTGTCCGGCCGTGGGGCATGGTCTTTCCCCGCTGGACGCTGTGGCTGGCGGGCAGACGGGTGCCCCGGTTCCTGCCGCTGGCACCGGTCTGGGTGGTCGCACCGACCCTTGCCGTGTACGGCACCACAAGCGGGATCCTCGCAGGCGCCGGCCTCTTGAGCGACGACCTGTTCGGCATCGGCGGAGCGGCGTCGCTGGCGTTCGGCGGATACGGCTGGGCGCTGGCCATCGCCGCTGTCTCCTACCAGCTCCGGACCCGACCCCTGTGCGTCCCGGCCGGGACGGCCGCCCCCTGAGCCGCCGATGGAGAGCAGCACGCTCGCCGAGCAGTGGGGGGCGAGCGCGTCGGTGACCTGGAACCGCAACCGGGCTGCCGTCGCCTCGTGGCTGGTCTGGTGCCAGGCCAAGAAGGGGTGCCGGTAAGGAATGGAGCAACACGCCCCAACGCGAAGTTCCTGGGCGGCTTGACATAAAGGCCCTCCACTCGCCCAGGGTCCGTGCGATGAGCCCCAAGCTCGAAACCGTGGAACCTTTGCGCTCGGGGAGAGATCCAATAGGGACATGAGAGCCAGGCAACCGCGACTACCCACCCGCCAGGTCATTACGGCGGCGACCGCAGCCAGAGCACGTCGCATGGCCGCAGCCGCAGAAGCGGCTCCTCCGCCGGCCCCGCCCCCCTCGATGCACTGGGCGTGGCGGTGGATACGCCAATTGCTGTGGCTCGTCCCCCTGCTGGCCGGGATCTTATGGGCCGCCTCGACCGCGGCTGACGAGTACGCCATCATCCCGGAGTGGGGACGCTGGATCCTGGCCGGTACCGCCCTGGCCGGTGCCGCCGTCCTCGGCATCGCCGTACTCATCGGCCCGGTCGCGCGCCGCCTCGCAGGTGAACGACACCCGCTCACCCAGGCCGAGCGCGGCCAGATGACCGCCACAGAACGCGTGGAGGCGCTCAACGCCGCCCGCCACACCCTGATCCAAGCCGCCACGGGGCTGGTCGTTGTCGGAGGCGTCGTCTTCACTGTGCAGGGCCTGTGGTACACGGCGCAGTCGCTCGACGCCTCCACGCAGGGGCAGGTCACTGATCGGTTCACCAAGGCGGTCGAACAGCTCGGCTCCGACAAGACGGATGTTCGTCTGGGCGGCATATACGCCCTGGAACGGCTCGCGCAAGACTCCCCGCGCGACCATGTGGCCGTTTACGACGTGCTGGCCGCGTTCGTTCGCGAGCACGACCCGAAGCCCAGCGTCAAAGACAAGGATCTGCCCCCGGAGCCCACCACTGACGTGCAGGGCGCGTTGACCGTCATCGGCCTTCGCGACACTTCCTACGACCTTGCCCGCAATCGGCGTGTGCCCAACCTGTCCCAGATTCGCGTTCCTCATGCGTACCTGGTCCTGGCGTACCTGGCTGGCGCGGACTTGACAGGCGCGAACCTGACAGGCGCGGACCTGACCGGCACGAACCTGGGCGGCGTACGGGGAGTCACAGAGGACGAAATCAGGAAAGTCGCCCGTGTCGATACGACCACGATTTTCTGATCGCATCTGGGCACCCAAGGCCTGATCGACATGGCGGCGATGCGGCGTCGTAACGGGATCTCCTGGTCGGCGGGCCGGTCTTTGACGGCCTTCCGCTCGGGCCCGTGCGACCAGCCGCAGTAGCTCTGGGTGACCGGGAGGGCTTGACATCAAGCTTGCGACCCGCCGTAGCTTCGGGCGTGCTGGGCCGTGACCTGCGTTAAGTCGCTCGTTCGGACCGAGTGAAGCGATTCTCACCGCCGAGCGAAGATGCGCTGGGCCGCTCCGTCGGTCCCGTCCGACGCCACGCACTCGCGGCCCGCTGCTCCTGTCCGAACGGCGCCCCGTCCCCGCTCGTCTTACCGGCTGCCGTCGACATCTGCCCGCACACCGGCCGCAGTTCATCATGGGCAAAACCCGGCAAAAGACGTCAGAAGCCCCGATGGCGGCTGGTGACAGACGCGTTTACGGCACCCCCTGTACGACAGCGCCCACCTCGGCTACGGCTCCGTCGGCCTCGCAGCCAGCGCGCCACGCGACGAACAAGACCAGCTGGGCACCCGCGGCTGGCCGATCACCGGGTCGCCTGCCGACACTCGGATCAGTGCACTCAGGCGAGAGAGGTGTCCTCTTGGGTGACCTCGAGCGCATGCTGCTGAACCTCTGCGGAGCGTTCGCACGTCTGAAGGTCATGCGCTCACTCGCCTTCCTCGCCCTCATGGTGCTGACCGCCTGCGGCAGCGGAGTGGCGGCCAGCAAGCCGGTCACGTACGCGGCCGACGCCGTCTCCGTCCTGGAGGACCCCGGCCACGGGCCGCAGCTGTGCGCCGCGATGGCCGCGTCGCTGCCACCCCAGTGCAGTGGGCCGGACATCGTCGGCTGGGACTGGTCCAAGGTTGAGCACGAGAGCGTCCAGGGTACGAAGTGGGGTCAGTATCGGGTGGTCGGCACCTGGGACGGCTCCCGGCTGACCCTGACCGAACCACCAGGGGCGGCGGCCCAGGGCAGGCCGGAGGAGCACAGGTTCGACAGCCCGTGCCCCGTCCCGGAGGGCGGCCGGCGGCCGGCTGATCCCGCCAAGGCCACCCAGGAAGCGCTCCAGGCGACTCAGCAGCGGCTGCAGAATGAGGAAGCCGTGGGCGGGGTGTGGCTGGACCAGAGCTATCTGGACTCGATCCCCGGCTACGACGGCAGCAAGCGGGAGTGGTCGGAGAAGTACGCCAACGACCCGACCAAGCTGGTGCTGAACGTGAAGTTCACGGGCGACCTGGCCGGCAGGGAGGCGTGGATCCGGGAGACCTGGGGTGGCGCGCTCTGCGTCAGCCAGGCCCGGCGCAGCCAGGAAACGCTGCGGCAGATCCAGGAGTTCATCGGCGACGATCTGGGCCAGCCCTTCACCTCGACTTCCGTCGACGTCATGAAGGAGCAGGTGGTCGTGGGCGTCTGGGTGGCCAGTGAGGAGCTCCAGCAACGGCTGAAGGACAAGTACGGCGAGGGCGTCGTGCTCCTGCAGGCGGTACTGAAGCCGGTGCAATAGGGAAGCCGTGACCGCTCTGACGCGCTGCCAGAGAGTCGACTCGTTGCCGGTGCTCCGCGATCGCCGCGACCATCGTGGTCCTCAACGTGCTGGACCAGCCGCGCGAGAGAGTCTTCCCGAGGACCCTGGATCCGTGGGCCACAGACGCGGCGCCACACCTGGTCGTGAGCGCCAGGCAGGCTCCCCTGCCCGACAGGCAGGCCGGGACCGTTTATGGCGACACCGAGCCGTCGCTGCTGAAAGCGGAATGGCAGCCGGAGGAACCAGCTTCGACGACGTTGACCTCCGCAAGGCCTACCGCGCCAAGATCCAGCTCGTGGTCTGCGAGTACCTGGATTCGCTGGGTGAGCGTGTCACCTCCTGCGGCTACAGGCCCGTTCGGGCAGCTTGAAGATCTGGGAATCGACCGCCGGTGCTGGTCTGGGGTGGACGCTCTCCGGGCTCGCCTGCGGGGCTAGGCATTCGCCCGGCGGAGGCGTTCGGCCGCCTGTGCCCGCAGCGCATCGCCGCCCGCCGGGGGGCCACCGCACAGTGCCATCTCCCGGGCGTTGTACGCAGCCATCCACACGCTGGCCGCCCATGCGATCTCCATCTCCACGGGCGTGAACACGCGCCCCCGAAAGCCCTGATAGGCCACCAGGAAGGCCTCGGAGCTCTCGATCGGCGCCAGCGTCGGCGGCCCGGCACTGGCGAACGACCCGCTCGCCGCTCCCACCAGCGCCGCCTCCGGCTGCCACGCCAGGCTGTCCCAGTCGTGCACCGCCCACACCTGCCGCACCTGCCACCGCAGGTTCTGCGCCTCGAAATCGGCGTGGCCCAACACGCACGGCAGACCGGCGGTCAGCAGCCGCTCCCGGGTCCGCTCAGCCGCCTCGACGATGTGCTCGGGCACGACAGTCTGGTCCAGGCCGTCGAGGAAGTCGATCGCCGGCCACGTCTCAGAACCGGTCTCGTCCCAGCGTACCCAGGGCGGATTCGGCAACGGCGGCGTGACGATCACACCGGCGAGTTCGGCCATCAGCCGAGCGAACACCTCCGCGCAACGCACGGCCGTGTCCGGCGAGTCGCCGTGCAGCACCTCGCCGCCTGGCCGGAATTCCTCAGCGTGCACGGCCAGCGCACCGACACCGACCACCGGCGTCAGCGGCCGGGCACACGGAAACCCGCGCTCGGCCAGCCGGGCCTGCGCCGCAACACACGACCCCGCCCGGCCGTCGTCGGCACGTGCCTTGACCACCACGTCCCGGCCACCGGCCAACCGCAGACCGAACACCATCGAGACCTGTTGGGTCCGGAACAGCACGTCGGCGGGTTCGCCGCCCAGATGGTCAAGACACCAGGCCGGCAACCAGTTCGGCAACTCGTCCAGCGGCACGCTCATGACTGTGCCATAGGCGCCGAACCCAGCGGGAAGCGACGGGCGAGGCCAAGGCTTCGCTTCGCGGCGCCGGCAGGACCAGGACGGCTTGCCGGTGGTCGACGACGACAAGCGTGCCGCATCCTGTCGCGGCGGCAGCGCGGCGAGTCCATCCGCACCATCGCTGCCGAGGTGAAGGTGTCAGTCGGAGTGGTGCGCAAGACCCTGACCGAGGCCGGCCAGGTGGTTCCTGATCAGCAGGTCCAGGGCATGACCGCTTGAGGCGCAGCGATCCATCCACCTGCCTCGAAACCGGACGTATCAGGTGGACCGCGCGCAGCCGGAACGACTCACCTGCCGCTGCACCTCCTACGGCTACTCCCGGAACGAAGCGCCGCTCTCCCGGCCGCCGCCAAGGGCGTGAATGAGGGGCGTGCCGGATGCCGTACCCTGCAAAACGGTCCTCACGAGATCGGGATCAGCAAGTGATCTTCCTGCTGCTGTTGGTGAAGCCACCAGCTTTTTCTGCGTAGACCCAGACACGCCAGTCGTAGGTGCCGTCACCACATTTCGCCGGGAGTCCGACCTTCTTGTCGGGGTCCTTGGTCCACGTGTCCGAATTCATGGTCTGCCAGCCGTACCATCGCTTGCGCTGCACCTTCAGAGTCATCTGCCCGCAGTCGCCGACCCACGCGACCGTACCTCTGACGTGAGCGCCATCCTTGTAAGGAATGCCTGGGCTGACGCTGCACGCTGCTGCTTGTGTCGTGGCGGCGCCCGCCGGCTGGACTCCCGCGAGCAGTCCGGCGGCGACTGCCAGGACGGTAATTCCGACCGATATCCGCATGATTCTCATGTCCCTTTCGTTCCTTGGACCGATGTGGAGGAACGATACGGACGAGCGGTATGTCCGCGGTATGTCAGGCGTGCCCGATTCAACGACCTCCGGCGCCCCGTGACGCGTCCCCCCATTCGGCCCATGGGGGGCAAGTAGCGGCTGCGCAAGGGGGTTACCGGCCGGATCAGCGGCGTTCGCGTAGTGCGCCCGGGCGGTTACCGGTATCCAGGAGGGGGTGCGGCCGGTTGCCAGAGGGGAAGCCGGTTCGTCCATGCGCTGGGCGCCCGGGGAACTGCGGTTCCCGAGCGCTCCCGCGCTCGTCGAGCGTAGGCCCGCCGCGGGCTACATGAAGTAGTTCGGATGGGTCGCCACCCAGAAGACCAGCGCCGCGACGAAAATTGAACAGCCCTCTACGGTCCTATTCCGATCGAATGACTCATGCGTCTTGGGGCTCCTCATAGGGGATGCGGTTCAGGTGCAGAATCTCGCCCAGCGTTCCCCACTCGTCGCCGCCGAGCTTGGTCAGCGGGCGCAACCGCTCGGCGTCAGGCCGGCCGTTGACGATGTACTCCTCGTGCACCGCCGCGAGGAACACCCTGCCGAAGACCAGGGTGGAGTTGCCCATGCGCAGAGTGGTGTGCGAACGGCACTCCAGGACAACGGGAGAGGCGGCCACCCGGGGAGGTCGCACATGACGGCTGGGCTCGCGTTCGATTCCCGCGGTACCGAATTCGCTGACGGTCCGGGGGAAATCGGTGGCGGTGTCGCGGATCAGATGCAGCAGTGGTTCGGAGGAGAAATTGACGACGAACTCACCGGTGTCCTCGACATTGCGCAGGGAATCCTTGCGGCCGATCGAGGTGAACTGCACGATCGGCGGATCGGTGCTGGCGATGCTGAAGAAGGAGTGAGGAGCGAGGTTGTCCACCGCTCCATCGGGTGTGACGGTGGACACCCACGCGATCGGACGCGGAACGACGACCGACGTCATGAACTTGAAGAAAGCCGCCCCACCCAGGGCCTCGGGGTCGAAATCGACACGCATACCGTTCAGTATCCATTTCGCTCACAGCGTGTAGTGGCCGCCACGCGGAGCTACGGCGGTATCCGGCCCCGGCCCCGGCCCGCAGGACAAGCCGGTCTGGTCGAACGCAACTCCCTGCTGGCCCACCGCGTGATCTTCCACCCCGCGCCGGACAACCGCTGGGCGGTGGGGCGCGACATGCCGTACGCCACCGGGGTGGAGCCGACGATCCCCCAGACGGCGGGGCGTGGACGAGGACGGAGGGTAATCCCCCGGGGCACGGCGAGTCGTTCGCAGCGCCCGGCTGACTGCGCCGGTGAGCAGGCCGGCGCGCTTCAACGCGGCTGGCTGCTGGGGTGTGCCGGCTGGGTGGCTGCCAGGCTGGCCAGGAGCTTGAGCCGCTCTTCTGAGGTGCCGCCCGGTTCGGCGGTGTAGATGGTGAGGCCGTACGCCGTCCGGTCGGACATGGGCAGGTCGAGGGACTGGTAGGTCAGCTCCAGGTCGCCGACCTGCGGGTGCCACAGCCGCTTGCTGCCGTCGTGGCGGATACGTACGTCGTGGACGGCCCACTGGCTGCGGAACTCGGTGCTGAGCGTGGACAGCTCACCGACGAGGTCGCGCAGGGCCCGGTCATGGGGCCTGCGTCCGGCCTCGGCGCGCAGCAGCGCGGCGCTGACCACGGCGGCCTCGTCCCAGTCGACGAAGAACTGCGGCGAGCCCGGGTCGAGGAAGACGTAGCGGGCGATGTTGGCGCGGCCGTACTGCGTGGTGGCAGGGCTGTCGAAGACCGGCGCGAGCAGGGCCCGGGCCAGCGCATTGTGGGTGACGATGTCCTGGCGGCCGTTGCGTACGAACGCCGCCGACATCGTCATGGAGTCCAGCATCCACTGGACCTGCGGCGGGACCTGAACGTCCTTGCGGCGCGAGGGCGCGCGGCGGGCGGGCCGGGCGGCGTGGGCCAGGTCGAACAGGTAGGTGCGTTCGTCCTGGTCCAGGCGCAGGGCCTGGGCCACCGCGTCGAGCACCTCTTCGGACACGCCGCCGATGTGGCCCTTCTCCAGCCGGGTGTACCACTCGGTGCTCACACCGGCCAGCACCGCGACCTCTTCGCGGCGCAGCCCGGGGACCCGGCGCCGGCCGCTGGTGGGCAGCCCGACCTGCTCAGGGGTGAGCTTGGCGCGCCGGGTGGCGAGGAAGTCCCGGATCTGGGCGCGGTGGTCGGGCCGGTGGTCCATGCCCTCCACGGTAGCCGCAGGGTTCGCGCAAGTGGCGGCGGTAAGGGGGTTGAGCTTGTCCCCCCATAAACGCGCTCTGCCTCGCGCGCGGCCAGGCGGGTTTCCTGGCATCAGCAGGTTGGACGCAACCCTGCGCCACCCGAGAGAGACAACCGTCTGAAACGGAGACCTTCTGATGCGTGCAACCCTGATGTACGGCGCCGGCGACGTCCGCGTCGAGCAGGTACCCGACTCGGTCATCAAGCTGCCCACCGACGCGCTGGTCCGCATCACCGCGTCCTGCATCTGCGGCAGCGACCTGTGGCCCTACGGCTCGATGAGGCCGGAGGACGGCCCCGCCCGGATGGGGCACGAGTTCATCGGCATCGTCGAGGACACCGGCCCGGAGGTGACCACCCTCAACCGGGGCGACCTGGTCGTGGCGCCGTTCGCCATCTCCGACAACACCTGCCAGTTCTGCCGCGAGGGCCTGCACACCTCCTGCACCCACCCGCAAGCCGGCTTCTGGGGCGGCTCGTCGTTCGAGGGCGGCCAGGCCGAGGCGGTCCGCGTCCCGCTCGCCGACGGCATCCTGGTCAAGCTGCCCGTCGAAGCGGACTCGGCCCTCATGCCGTCCCTGCTGACGCTCTCGGACGTGTTCGGCACCGGCTACCACGCCGCCGTGGCCGGCGGCGTCAACCCGAGCACCCGCGTCACCGTGATCGGTGACGGCGCCGTCGGCCTGCTGGCGGTCCTGTCGGCCAAGCGCCTGGGCGCCGACCAGATCATCCTGATGGGACGCCACCAGGCCCGCACCGACCTCGGCCGCAAGTTCGGCGCCACCGACGTCGTCTCCGCCCGCGGCGAGGAAGGCATCGAGGCGGTACGCGAACTCACCGGCGGGCACGGCACCCACGTGGTCCTGGAGGCCGTCGGCACCATGCCCGCCTACCAGCAGGCCCTCGGCGTCGTCCGCCCGGGCGGCGTCATCAGCCGCGTCGGCGTCCCGCAGTACGAGGACGCGCCGATCGGCTTCGGCGGCCTCTTCCGCCACAACCTCCGCCTGACCGGCGGACCCGCGCCGGTCCGGGCCTACATCAAGGAGCTGATGCCCGACATCCTGGACGGCGCCATCGAGCCGGGGAAGGTGTTCGACGCCACGACCGGCCTCGACGGCGTCCCGGCCGGCTATCAGGACATGGCCGACCGCAAGAGCCTCAAGGTCCTCATCAGGCCCTGACCTCGAGCGGCGGCGACTGGGTGCGGGGTCCGGCCTCGTCCGTACCCCGCACCCGGTCGGAACTGTCGCCCTCCCTGGTCCGCGGCAGGAACGAACTCTTCCCGCCACACACGAATTCTGAGCGCTGGAGGCTCGGTCCTCCGTCGGATCCGGGTACGTGGTGAAGCGTTGGGCTCGGTGACGTCCGTGGGCTGGCGGAACAGGCCGGCTGCTCAGGTGCTGTCCAGATAGGCGAGTACGGCCAGCACCCGGCGGTGGCCTCCCTCGGCGGGTGGCAGGCCGAGTTTGGCGAAGATGTTGCCGATGTGCTTGTGCACGGCGTTGTCGGTGATGAACAGCCGCTTGCCGATGTCGTTGTTGCCGAGGCCCTGGGCCATCAGGGTGAGCACCTCACGTTCGCGGCTGGTGAGTGTGCCGACGGCGCTCGTGCCGCCGCCCGCCAGGAGTTGGGCGATGACCTCAGGGTCCATGACGGTGCCGCCTTCGGACACCCGGCGCAGGCCGTCGACGAACTCGCTGACCCGGCTCACCCGGTCCTTGAGGAGGTAGCCGACGCCCCCGCGGCCGTCGGAGAGCAGCTCCCGTGCGTAGACCTTCTCGACGTACTGCGACAGCACGAGCACCGGCAGGCCGGGATGCGCGCGCCGGATCTCCAGCGCGGCCTTGATGCCCTCGTCACGGAAGGACGGGGGGAGCCGGACGTCGACGATCAGTGCGTCCGGCCGGTGCCGGTCCACGGCCTCGATCAGGGCGGGATGGTCGGTGACGACGGCGGCGACCTCGATGCCCTTGGTGCCCAGGAGGAGTTCGAGACCCGCGGAGAGCAGGACGTTGTCCTCGGCGATCACGACTCGCACGGCAACTCCACGGATACGGCGGTCGGGCCGCCTGGTGGGCTGGTGACGATCATGGTGCCGTCGAGTGCGGCGACCCGGCGCCGGATGCCGGTGACGCCGCTGCCACGGGACTCCTCGACCCCGCCGATGCCGTTGTCGGTTACCTCGATCAGCAGCCATCCGCGGTCGCGGGTGATCCGCACCTGTACCCGGGTGGCGCCGCTGTGCTTGGCGGCGTTGGTGAGCGTCTCGGCCACGATGAAGTAGGCGGCTGCCTCCACGGCGGCGGGTAAGTAGCCGAGATCGCCGAGGTCGATCTCGGCGGGCACGCCCGACCGTGTGGTGAGCGCCGCCAGCGCTCCGGGGAGTCCTCGGTCGGCGAGGATCGGCGGATATATCGAACGGACCACGTCACGGAGCTCCGCCATGGCCTCCTCGGTGCCTTCGTGGGCCTCGCGCAGCAGGTCGGCCAGGTCGGCGGAACCGTCGGTGAGGGACTCCCTGGCCACCCCCAGCCGCATGGCGATGGCGACCAACCGGGCCTGCGTGCCGTCGTGCAGGTTCCGTTCGATACGGCGTAGCTCAGCGCCGTGGGCGTCGAGCACTCCCGCGCGGCTTTCGGTCAGCTCGCCGACCCGCTCGGTGAGCTGATCCTGCGCCGAGGGCTCGAGCGCAGCCAGGCACCTGCTCGCGTGGAAGGCCGCGAGCCGGGGCACCGCCCAGTACGCCAGGGCCGCGAAGCCCGCGATCTGAACGGCCCCCATGCCCAGCGCGCTGCCCCAGCCGGTCACCGGGAACGCACCCAGCAGTCGCAGCGGCGCGCCGGCGGGGAACAACCACCACAGGGGAGCCGCGAACGCGGTGAACACCACCGTACCGACGCAAGCCAGCGCGGCGAACCCCGCCGGCACGCCGGTCACAATGTGCCGCAACACCCAGCGGACGTCACGCCTGGTCTCCGGGTCATCGAGCACCTGCCGCCACCGCGCGCGAATCCCCGTTCCCAGCGCCATCTGCCGGGGGGATACCTGCCTGCCCAGCAGAGCGGCGGCGCGCCGGCGGTGCCACTCGGCCCAGCGCCGCAGCAAGGCCATCGCCCGGGGAAACAGGACGAGCCCGATGCCGCCGAGCCCGGTCGACAACGCCGTGGCCGCGAGGAGCGGCAGCACCATCATCGTGGCCATCGCGGTCGGCAGGCCGAGTAAGAGATATCTGCTGCCCCGCCAGGTCTTCTGCCATCTTTCCTGCACGACATTCAGTCTCGTGCAGTGCGGCCGGTGGACGCACTACAGCGGACTGTAATACCAGCAGGGCCGCCTGCTCCATCGTCGGCGGACCGGGGTGCTACCTACCGTTCGTGGTCATGACCACACCAACGCTCCGCCGCCCCGCCGTGCCATGGCTCACGGTCGCGGCGTTCCTCACCATCACCTTCGGCGCCATCTGGGCCGCCGGAGCCGCCCTCTGGTTCGGCGGAGGTGACGTCCAAGGGGACGCGGCCACGCCCGTCCTCATGCTCGCCATGTACACGCCCACGCTGGGAGTGCTCATCACGGTGTCGGTGACAGGAGAGCTGCGCCGCCCGCGCGACCTGCTCAGGGAGACGGGCGTCCTGCCGTCGCGGTCGCTGCCCCGGATGGCCGGCTACACCGCAGCCGGCCTCCTGCTCGCACCGCTCCTGACGCTCGCCGCGCTCGGCGTCAGCTCGTCCGCCGGTCACTTCGCCTTCCACGATCCCCTGCCGCTCGAGGGCCTGGCGAACATGCTGGCCCCCCAGCTCCTGATCTTCCCGCTCGGCATGGTGTTGACGTTCGGCGAGGAATTCGGATGGAGCTACCTGCTGCCCAAACTCCTCCCGCTCGGGCTCTGGCGCGCCCTGCTGACCAGCGGCGTGATCTGGGGAGTGTTCCACGCCCCGTTCACCTTGCAGGGCTACCACTATCCCGGACTACCCGGCGGCCTGGCCGTACTCGCCTTCACCATCGCGTCGGTGCTGCTCGGCGCCCTGCTGGGCTGGCTGCGCCTGGCCGCCGGCAGCATCTGGCCGGCGGTCGTCGCGCACGCCGCGGCGAACCTGATCGCCTCCGCCCTGCCCGCGCTCGTCGGAACACCCCTGAGCGCCGCGGATGCCGCCTTACACGCATCGCTTTCCGGTTGGCCGGGCTGGCTGGTCATGGCCGGTACGATCGCGGTGCTCATCGTGACAGGACAGTTCAGGAAACTCGCGATCCAGGCAGCTGGTGTCATGCCCGAGCCAGTCCAAGCCGCGCACCGCGTTCGGTCCGCCGATTCCTCCTCCACTGACGACTGCGCTGCGACCCATGACACCTTTGGTACGCGACCGCCGTACCGTCCCGCACAAGCCGCCAGGATGGGCGGGGTCGCGTCCGATCACCGAAGGTCGTGATCTGGTCGAGGTCATCGAGGACGTCGCCCATCTAGGCACCCGCCTTCTCGACCACGCGCTGTCCCGGCGGCTCCGGAGGCCACGTCGTGGATCTCGCCACCCGCTGAAAATCCTCCAAGGTCACGCGGGGCGGGATCAAGGGCGGGGGCCGGAGCGCATGCTCAGGGTTACGGTGGTGCCGGCATCGACTACGCGGCCTGCGGCTGGTGACTGGCTCCCGACCCAGGTGCCGGTGCCTGTGCATTGCGGCACCAGCCCGGCAGCCCTGACCTGGTTGGAGGCGCCCGTGCACGAAAGATCCGTCACGTCGGGCACGACGGCCCGCATGGACAGGCCGACCACGGTGAACTTCGGCACCACGGTCCCCGACGGGATGGACTGCGCGGTCACCGTGCCGCCGTTGTAGGAGCACGCTGGGGTCAGGTCGGCGGCGCTCAGGGCGGCCGCGGCGACGGGGCAGCTGACGCCGATCACGTGGGGCACCACGGCGTGCTGCGAGGTCGCGATCGCAAGCGGGGTGTACTCCCCCACGCTCATGGTGACCACGCCGGGCAGGGTGGTGATCCTGGTGGGCTGGGTGATCGGGTTGGCATCGGTGATGTCGACCGTCCCGTTGGCAGCCTCACCGGAGGTGTTGCTGCCCCAGTAGGAGAGGTTTCCGCCGGAGTCGAGCGCCATGGAGCCCACGCGGCCCGCGTTGATCTTGGTGATGCCGGTCAGCCCGAGGTGCACGGGGACCAGACGGTCGGCCTTCGTGCCGTCGCCGATCTGACCGTGGTCGTTGGCGCCCCAGATCCATACGGTGCCATCGCCACCCAGTGCCATGGCGTGGTTGTCGCCTGCGCCGATCTGGACGATGCCGGACACACGCCGGTCCACCCGCACCGGTGTGGGCACGGCATTGGCGGTCGTGCCGTTTCCGAGCTGCCCGTTGGTGTTTCGTCCCCAGGTCCACACCGAGCCGTCGTTGCGCAGCGCCACGCCGAAGTTGCCCCACGCCGCGATTTGCACGATCCCGTACGGCACGGCCACCCGCACCGGGGTCGGGCCTCCGGCGTTCACGGTGCCGTTGCCCAGCTGGCCCAACCCGTTGCCGCCCCAGGCGAACACCTCACCGTTGGACTTCAGCGCCAGGCTGAAGTCGCGCCCGGCGGCGACCTGGACGACGGTGGAGATCGGCGCGCCTACCGGCGTCACGCTGGTGGCCGGGCCGGTCACGCCCAGTTCGCCGAAGAAGTTGTCGCCCCACCCCCATACCTTTCCTTGGCCGTCGACGGTGAGCACGTGCCCCGTCCCTGCACTGACCTGGCTGATCCAAGGGAGCCCGGGGACCCGGGCCGGTGTCGAGCGGGACGGGCTCGGGTAGCCCAGCCGCCGATCGCTGCCCCAGGTCCACACCGAGCCGTCGGAGTGCCGAGCCGCACTCACCCCGCCGCTGCCGCTGACCTGGGTGACGTCGGTGGCGAGGCCGGACACCGGAGCGGGCGTCGGCAGCGGGGGCCCTATGCCGCCGTTTCCCACCTGGCCCGATCCGTTCAGCCCCCACCCGTACACGATGACGCCGGAGACGGCCGACGCCGGAGAGGCCTGCCCGAGCAGCCCGGACGTCAGCGCGAGCGCGGCCACCGCGGCGACCACGCGCTGCTTCAAGGGTTTCATGAGAGCCTCTCCACCTTCGATTCCTCTTTCCTCGAAGGCGTTCCGTCCCGTTCCACCGTCAGCCGACCCGGCGCGGGGCCCTTTCCCAGCGCTCGGCGACCCGCGAACCCGACTCCCTGCGCCCCCTACCGCGCTCTTCTGCCTGATCGAACCGCCGGGTCCGCCAGGCACTCACCACCCACGGCGCGACCAAGGTCGACGGCTTGTACGCCGGACGACCCGCCATCCCCACCGGCAAGCTCGTCCAACTTCGTCTCCTGGATCTCCTCGGTGTTGATCCACGAGACCTCCGCTGAAGATCACAGCACCTGGTCGCCCTCGAATGGGAGGAACACCTGCGCCCCGCTCCCGCTCTTGGCCACGATGCACAGGTAGGAGTCGGCCGGCGACATCAGGACGTTCCCCGAGCCCAGGATCACCGGCGCGCCGGGTATTGATCGTGGCGGCTGCCATCGCGCCGGTCGAGGGCTTTGCGGCTCGCCTGGCGGATCTCCGCCGGCGTCCCGTTCCCCGAAATCCGCCACATCAAATGAGAAAGCAAGACCAGCTCGACAGGTCGGACGAGAGGCCACATCCGCGGCTCATACGCACGGGGGCGGCTCATCGGCTCGGCCCTGCAGGTCTGTGGCGATGGCGGCGAACTCGCCGATCAGCGGGTTGCGGCGGGTGCTGTCCCAGGCCAGGCACACCTGGTTCGGTGGGATGTCGGCGATCGGGACGTAGGTGACATCGGGCCGGGTGTAGAAGGTCACCACCGACAGCGGCAGGACGATGACGCCGTGGCCCTGCGCGACGTGTTCGAGCTTCTCCTCCACCGAGTGGAAGGCCGGACCGGGGCGGCGTCCACCCGGCCGCCGCAGCTCGGTGGCGATGTCGCGCCATTCGGGAACGGCATCGGGGTCCTGCAGGAGGTGTTCGTCGGCGAGGTCGGGGATGCCGACGACGTCCTTGCCCGCCAGCCGGTGGCCGGTGGGCAGCACGGCGACGCGTGGCTCGGCGAGCAGCGGCCGGACGCGGAGCCCGCGCTGGTCGATCGGCAGGCGCACGTAGCCGACGTCCACCCGGCCGTCGTGGATGACCTCGGTCTGGTCGTCCCAGGTGGTGCGCATCACCTCCACGGTGAGCCCGGGATGGCGTTCGCGGAGCGCCTGGACCGCCGGCGTGACGATCAGCCCGGGCATGAATCCGACAGTGAACACGTCCGTGCCGCGGGCTGCGCGACTGACGCGACGGCGCAGCGCCTGGGACGCCGCCAGCAGCGGGCGGGCGTCGGCGAGTAGTTGCTCACCCGCGGAGGTGAGCTCGGTGGCCCGCCTGTTCCGTACGAACAGCTGGACCTTCAGCTCCTCCTCCAGCGCGCGGATCTGGCGGGACAGGACCGGCTGCGCGATGTGCAGAGCCTCGGCGGCCCGCCCGAAGTGCAGCCGCTCGGCCACCGCGACGAAGTAGCGCAGCTTCCGCAGATCGACGTCCACCAGCGCCTCCTTCCGCCTTTCATTACCCAAAGGGTATTACAGGTCGACGAAAGGGTCTTGGACGGCAGCGATCGGCCGGGTTCATCGTGGAGGAGTCGGATTTCTCTTCTCGAATTTCTCTTCTCAAAGGACACGATCATGGATCTACAGGGTCAACGCGTCATCGTGCTCGGCGGCACGTCGGGGATCGGGCTGGCCACCGCGGAGGCGGCCGCGCGGCAGGGCGCCGTGGTCACAGTCGCCTCCAGCCGGCGGGCCAGCGTCGACCACGCTCTGTCCCGGCTGCCCGGCGGCTCCGGGGGCCATGTCGTGGATCTCGCCGACACCCGGGCGGTGGGCGAGTTCTTCGACGGCGTCGGTGAGTTCGACCATCTGGTGTTCACCGCGGGCGAGCCGTTGACGCTGATGCCGATGGACACGCTCGATCTGGAAGCGGCACGGAACTTCTTCGCCCTGCGCTATTTCGGCGCGCTGAGGGCGGTCCGTGCCGCGATGCCTCACCTGCGCAAGGACGGCTCGATCACCCTCACCACCGGCACCGCCAAGGACCGGCCGGGCCCGGGCTGGGCGGTCGCGGCGAGCATTTGCGGTGCCATGGAGGCGCTCACCAAGGCGCTGGCCGTCGAGCTCGCGCCCGTGAGGGTGAACGTCGTCTCGCCCGGCTTCGTACGGTCGCCTCTTTGGTCGGCGATGGACGAAGAGGAGCGGGAACGGATGTATGCCGAGGTCGGCGCGGCGATCCCGGTGGGGCGGGTCGGCGAGGTCGAGGACATCGCCCAGGCGTTCGTGTTCCTGATGACGGAACGGTTCGCCACCGGGACCGTCCTCACGGTGGACGGTGGGCACGTCCTGGTTTGATCCACCCATCACCGGGGCCGGCCATTGCCGTTCGGTCAGCGTCCGGGTGTTCGTCATCGCGATGCCCAAACGCCAAGGCACCGGTGGGCCGCGTCGGCCTCCTGAACGCGCCTGGGATGCGGTCAGGCGGGCCCCGCGGAGTTCCTAGTTCTCCGGTGCCAGGGTGGTCAGGGTGATCATCTCCTCCGCGCTCAAGTGGAGGTCATGAGCCATGAGGTTCTCCTTGAGGTGACGCAGGCTGGTCGTGCCGGGGATCGGGAGCGTGACGGGCGAGCGGTGCAGGTGCCAGGCGAGCGCGATCTGCTGGAGAGTCGCACCGTGGCGGCGGGCGATCGGCTCAAGAGCGGCGGTGACGCGATCGAGGTCGCCACCGTCGCCGAGCGTGACGGGGTGCCAGGGCGAGAACGCGGTCCCGGCTGCCTCGGCGGCCGTCAGCAGGGTGGCTCCGGTGCGGTTCCCGAGGTTGTACAGGGCGGTGACGGCGGCGATGTCGGTGATGGCCCGGGCCGCGTGGAACTGTTCCAGGGTGATGTTGGACAGGCCGATGTCGCGGATGAGCCCTTGCTCGCGCAGTTCGGCCAGGGTGGCGATCTGCTCCTCGAACGGGGCGTCGGTGGCGCGCCCACTGTGCAGGTAGTAGAGATCGATGTGCTCCACACCCAGCCGACGTGCGCTCATGTGGGCGCTTTGGCGCAGGTAGTTGCGGTTGCCGACGGCGTCGAGGGTGGAGTAGTCGAAGCCCCCGCGGACGAAGCCGCCCTTGGTCGCGATGACCAGGTGGTCCGGGTAGGGGTGCAGCGCGTCCCGGATGAGGAGCTCGTTGCTGTGCGGGCCGTACACGTCGGCGGTGTCGATGAACGTCACCCCGGCGTCCACGGCCGCGCGCAGCAGCCCGATTCCGGCCTGCCGGTCGGGGTAGTCGCCCCACACCTGCCTGCCGGTGAGCTGCATCGCTCCGTAGCCCACCCGCCCGACGGCCGGTCCGTTGCCGATGGTGATCGTCGTACCGCTGGAAGTTTCCGTGGACATGCCGCGGCGCCCTTTCGTCGTGATTGGGGAACAGGTGGCCATGGTGGCCACGTCTCCAGGCAACCAGCGGCGCGCCCGCCGCCACGCCCCGAGAGGGGGCGCGTTCCACCGGGGGCATGGCAGACCCCCTCTGGTGTGGCTCCGCACTAGCCTGGAGGTATGAGCGCACCCTCCGCCGCACCGGGCCAGCGGGAAATCACCGAGTTCCTGCGCTCACGCCGGGCGCGCATCACCCCGAAGGACGCCGGCCTGCCGCTGCGGCATGGCACGCGCAGGGTGCCCGGGCTACGCCGGGAGGAGGTGGCGCTGCTGGCCGGCGTGAGCGCCGACTACTACATCCGGCTGGAACGCGGCCGCGTCCACGCGTCCGACGCCGTCCTGGACGCCGTGGCCCGCGCGCTGGCGCTGAACGACACCGAGCGCGAGCACCTGTACACCCTGAACCGGCCGGTCCGCCCCCCTGCCGCCCCGATGCCGCCGCAGCGGCTGCGCGCCGGCCTTCGCCTGGCCCTCGACTCCGTCGGCGACGTCCCGGCCATGGTGACGGGACGACGCCTCGACGTGCTGGCCGCCAACCGGTTGGCCCGCGCCCTGCTGACCGACTTCGACGCGCTGCCGCACCGGGATCGCAACATGGCCCGCTTCATCTTCCTCGACGAGGCGGCCCGGACGTTGTACACCTACTGGGAGCAGGCGGCCCGCGACGCCGTCGCCGCCCTTCACCTGTACGCCGGCCGCTACCCCGCCGACCCGCTGCTCGCCGAGCTCGTCGGTGACCTGTCCACCAGCGACGCGGACTTCCGCCGGTGGTGGGCCGACCACAATGTGATCCGCCGCAGCAACGGCGTGAAGTACTACCACCACCCCGTGGCCGGTGACCTGGCCCTGGGCTACGAGGCCTTCGCCCCCGTCGGCGATCAGGACCAGACCTTCGCCCTGCACACGGCCGAGCCGGGCTCGCCCTCCGAGCTGGGCCTGCGCTCACTGGCCGCCTGGACCCGGGAGCACCTCGCCTGAACTCGTCGGCGGGGCGCGTGCGACGCGCGGGGTGGGGTGTTCGGCGAGCGGGAAGGCGACCGCCGAGCGACCGCCGAGCGACCGCCGAGCGACCGAGCGCGCCCCGCGACCGCGGCGGGACGCGGGACCGGCCGTCCCGTCGCACTGCCGGGTTTTCCGCCGGGCGGGAGTCAGGCGCGTTCGGCGACGAAGCCGCCGAACGGCCAGAACTCGAGGTCGCTCTCGCCCGGCAGCGCCCGGAACGAGGGGAACCCGGCGTCGGTCAGCGAGCGCGCCCACTCCTGCTGGGTGAGGTAGCCGACGTTGACGCGGCGCGGCGGGTCCAGGACCGCCCGGTTGTAGCTGTGCAGGCTGGTCTGCAGGACCTCGCAGGGGAAGAACATGCCGGCCCGCGTACGGTTCCCCGAGGTGAAGACGAGCCAGCCGCCGGGCTTGAGGATGCGGTGGCAGGAGCGCAGCACCTCGTGGAGGTTCTCGACGTCGTGCAGGACGTTCTCCAGGATGATCAGGTCGGCCGAGCCGTCCCGCAGGTAGGGCACGTCGTCGTAGGAGTCCAGGTCGTCGAGGTCGACCCGGTCGAAGGAGGTGACGGCCAGCAGCTCCGGCGCCTCCTGCCCGAGCATCTCCCTGGCGCCGCGCATGAGCTCGCGGCTGATGTCGGTGAAGCCGTAGTGCCTGATCGCCCTGGCCCGCTCGCGGAACCCGTCGATCTGCAGGGCGGCGCGGATGGTGGCGCCGACGCCGGCGCCGCCCTCGAACACCACGATGGGGTCGCCCGCGCGCAGGCGCTGGTCGAGCACGCGGGCCACGAGGCTGTTGCAGGTCTGCTTGGGTGCCACGTCCACCATGAGGTACTGCCAGATGTCCCAGGTCTCCGCGACGCCGATCCGCTCCTCCATCGCGGCCAGCCCGTCACGGCCCTGGAGGACCTCCCCGGCGACCGACTCGACGGCGCGCAGCGCGACCATGGTGGCCGTGTCCGGCGACGACACCCCGGCCAGGTAGACGTCCTCGGGGGTTTGCGCGCGCCCTACCAGCTCGGGGGTGGGGCGGTAGACGTAGCCGTCGCGGAACAGGTCGCCGCGGTCGGCGAGGTACTCGATCAGGCGCTTGCGGAAGAAGTACGGCTGCCGCTCCGACCCGCTGGACGGCGGCGGCGCCTCCGGGTCGTGCACGGCCTCGCCCGTGGCGAACAGGTGCCGCATGGCGATGCGGGACAACACCAGCGCGGCCTCGTACCTGATGCGTTCGAGCTTGGCGGTGTAGTCGGGCGTGCAGATGTCGCTGATGTCGATCGCCGCGATGTCGGCGCGGGTCGCTTCCTGGACCGTCTGAGTCATGACGTGACCTCCGTGTTCCTCGATCCGAGCCACTTCACGGCGGCGTCGACGACCGCGCCGGGCCGGTGCGCCCAGCGGAAGTGGTGTGTCCTTTCCAGCCCGACGTCCTCGGGTGGGATCTCCGCCCACGTGACACTGGCCGACCGGAGCTTGGCGGCGAGATGCTCCGAACAGGATTCGGGAACGTAGCGGTCCCCGGGAAGTACGACGAACAGCGCGGGGACCGTGGAGCGGGACAGGGCCGCCTCGTAGTCCACCCGGCTGCCGTGGATGAGGTAGGCGCCGTGCCTGGCGTCGTGCATCCAGTCGCGGACCACGCCGCGGGCCTCCTTGCCCGCGAAGGGCACCCAGCCGGGCAGGTAGCCGTGCAGCGCGGTGGCGATCCTGATGATCTGCAGGCCCAGGAACCTGGCCGGCCTGCGCATCCCGGCGACGCGGCCGTACCAGCTCGTTCCGGTGGCGACGAGCACGGTGGCGGCCACGTGCGGCGACGTGGCGGCGTGCAGCACGCTCAGGTGGCCGCCGAGGCTGTGCCCGAACAGCGTGATCCGCTCGGCGCCGAACTCCCGGCGCAGTGCCTCGACGATCTCCGGCAGCTCGGTTTCGAGCATCTCGGCGTAGCCGAACGTGGTCGAGCGCGACGGGCGGACCGAGCTGCCGCCGTTGCCGCGCAGGTCGGCCAGCACCGCGGTGTGCCCGCGCGCGGCGAGCTCGACGGCGACCGCCGTGTAGTAGCTCGCCCGCACGCCCATGGCAGGCAGGCAGAGCACGACTGGGGCGTCCTCCTCGGCGGCCGGGAAGACGACGAGCTCGCTCGTGTTGCCGTCGCTGAGGCTCACGCGGAGGCGCTGCGGCGCCCGGCGCTGGTCGGTCATGGTCATCTCAGGGCACCTCGATGTCGGAGAAGAGCCGTCGCTCGTCGTGGTCGCGTTCGAGGCGGTCCACCGCCTGCCGGCGCAGGCCGGTGTCCGCGGGCTGGGGCTCGCCCAGCCGGGCGGCGATCCGTCGCAGGCACAACAGCAGCCACGCCCCGGTGGCGTGGAAGTCGTCCCGGCGCTGCCCGCGCAACCAGGCCGAGGCGCAGGCCGCGGCGGCGTCCAGACCGGGCGCCGTCCCGCCACGTGAGGTGAGGCGGTCGAGCAGCTCCAGCAGGCGGGGGGCGTACGGTCCCGGCAGGCCCTCCTCGTGGACGAGGGCGCGGGCCCGCGCGAGGGGGTCGCCGTGATCGGGGGCCTCCGCCGCGGGCACCCCGAGCCAGGCCAGCTCGGGCGGCACCGGGACGAACGGGTCGGGCGGCAGCTCGTCCGGCGGCGGCTGGTCGGACTCCGCCAGAGCGGTCACCACGGCCACGTCGCGGCGCATCTTCTCCACGATGCCGTGCCAGTGCTCGGTCGCGCAGTACGCCCGCGCGCCCAGCACGATCGCCAGGGACTCGACGGCGTCGCCGGCCAGCTCCGGGACCAGGTCGCCGACGCGTGCCGAGGCCGCGGGGAAGCGGTGCGGGTCGGTACGCGCGATGCGGCTCAACTCGTGGCAGACGGCCTCGCCGATTTGCACATCCGCGTAGACGTCGGCCAGGCGGACGGCGACGGGTTCGAGCTCCAGGATCGGCGCGCCGTACAACATGCGGGATCGCGCGAACGCCACGACCGCGCGCAGGCAGGTGTCCAGCCCGCCGAGGGCCAGGCCGGCGACCACCAGCCGCGCCACCGGCAAGGTCCGCGCGGCGATCTCCAGCCCCTGCCCGGGCGGGCCCAGCGTCTCGGCGGGGCCCGCGGGGAAGCCCGACAGCGTGAGCCGGCCGAGCGCCGAACCGCGCAGGCCGTGCGTCTCGTACGCGGGGTCGGATCGCCAGTGGCCGCCGCGGTCCGCCTCCCGCAGCAGCAGGAACGCGGTGACGCCGGCGCCGGTGCGGGCCAGCAGGGTGGTGCCCGCGGCGTGCCCGTCGTGGCCGGCGAGCGTGGTCCTGCCGCTCAGGCTCCACGCGCGCCCCGCCCCGGCCAGGGCTTCGAGCCGGGTGTCGGCCGTGACGTCCACGCCGTGCTCGGCCTCGCCGATCGGCAGGCCCAGCAACTCGTGCCGGCGCAGCAGCGCGGCGACCGCCCGGCGCTGGGCGGGCGTGCCGTGCTGCCAGACGGGCAGGCCGGCCAGGAAGCCGGCCGCGATCGCCGACGCCGCCGTGAGGTCGCGCCGCGCCAGGACGCGGAGCAGGGCGACACAGTGATCCAGGGACCGCAGCGAGCCGCCCGAGACGGCGGGGATCAGGTGCTCGGCGAGCCCCCACGAGAACGCCGCGTCGCAGAGGTGCTGGGGGAACCTGCCCTCCCTGTCGGTCGCGACGGCCGCGTGGAAGGAGGCGGGGTTGCGCTCGTCCATGGGGTCGCCGAGAGCCTGGTCGAGCCGGGCGGCCGTGTCGAGGGCGGCCTCGATGGTGAGATCCATGTGCCCGCCCCTTCAGGCCGGTCGTGACAGGGACAGCGCCGAGCGGCCCGCGTACCGCATGGCGAGATCCAGGAACAGGCTCTCGGTCGTCTCGCGCGGCATGCGGGCGCCGGGACGCAGCAGCGACTCCACGCCCGCGGCGAGCCAGTGCGCGGGCTCCGACCGGGCGAGACAGACCGCGGCGAAGGTGCGCGCGTACCGGTCGCCGACCCGCTGGCCGTCCTCGGAGCGCGGGTCCACGTCGCGCCGCGCGTCCGCGAGCAGGTCGCGGCCCGCCTGCCGGAGCAGCGCGGCCGCGCGCCCGGATCCCGCCCGAAGCTCCAGCGCGGCGCAGGCGCCGTCCAGACCGGCGGTGACGGGGTCGAGGTCGCTCGCCGTGCCCAGTGCCGCCAGCCCCGAGGGGTACGGCCGCGGCGCGAAAGCCGGCTGGAACACCTCGTCGGCCGCCCCGGGGTCGGTCCCCGGCTCGGTCAGGCACGACACCTGAGCCGCCAGCGAGCTGAGCACGACCGGCTCGCTGCCGTCGAACAGGCTGAAGAGCCGCGCGTCGCGTACGAGCTTGTCGTAGAGGCCGTACCAGTGGTCCTGGCGCAGCAGGTAGCGCGCCCCGAGCACGCCGGCCAGGCGGCGCAGCCGCTGCTCGGCGAGGTGCGGCACCAGGTACTTGGCGACCGCCGAGGCGATGGGGGCCAGGGCGGGCAGGTGCTGCAGGATCCGCACGCAGCAGGTGGCCACCGTCTCGGCCACGCGCAGGTCCAGGTCGGCGGCGGCGAGCTCCTCCCGGACGTGCGGCAGGTCGATCGCCCGCTCCTGCCGCACGCGGCGGTGGCGCAGGAAGTCGAACGCGCACCGCAACCCGGTGTCGAACGCGCCCAGGCTGAGTCCCGGCACCAGCGTGCGGATGGTCATCAGCGAGCGGATCGTGAGGTCCAGCCCGCGGCCGGGCCGCCCCAGCACGGCCGACGACGGCACGAACGCGTCCAGGAACCGTACCCCCGCGATGTCCGCGCCCCTGATCCCGTGCGTGTGGATCCTGGGCAACAGCTCGTAGCTGCCGGCCGGCAGCCGTTCCATGTCCACCAGCAGCAGGGTCAGCGAGCGCAGCCCCGTCAGGGACGGCTCGCGTACGAGCAGGCAGACGAACCGGGCCAGCCGGACGTTGTTGATCACCCACTTGGCGCCGTCGAGCATGTACCCGCCGCTCACGCGCCGCGC
Source organism: Nonomuraea sp. MTCD27 (assembly GCF_041950495.1). Classification (NCBI taxonomy): domain Bacteria; kingdom Bacillati; phylum Actinomycetota; class Actinomycetes; order Streptosporangiales; family Streptosporangiaceae; genus Nonomuraea; species Nonomuraea sp. MTCD27. The sequence continues at coordinate 31,820 of NZ_JBGNUW010000008.1, forward strand.
GGTGAGGTCGCTCGACAGCAGGTCGGCGCCCCTGTCGAGCTCGGTCAGCGCCAGCGACATCCACTGGCCGCGCAGGACGGCGTCGGCGTAGTCGCGCTGCTGGGCGGGCGTCCCGGCGAGCCACACCGGCGTGCCGGACGCCCACGGGGAGTTCGCGATCACGGCCACGGTCGGGTCGCGGCGCGCCACCACCCTGCCGAGGGCCAGCAGCTCCTCCAGGGAGGTCAGCCGGCCGCCGAGCGAGGCGGGCACCAGGTGGGCGGGGTAGCCCCATGCCCGCAGCCGGTCCAGCGAGCTGTGCGGCCAGCGTTCGGCGTGGTCGCCCGCCATCGCGGCGCCGAACGTGAGAGGGCCGGTGGGCCGGTGCGGGTCGCCGAGGGCCAGTTCGAGCTGCTCGGCGGCGGGGAAGCGGTTCATGCGGCGCTCCTGACGCGCTCGTCCGCTGTCACGTGTTCGAGGACCCGGTCGAGCGTGCCGGCGAGCAGGTGGTCGCGCATGAGCAGGCGCTGGAACTTGCCGCTGGTGGTGCGCGGCAACCCGCCCCTGCCCAGGAGCACCACGTCGACGGAGGCGCCGCCCAGCTCCTCGGCCGCCGCCGCCCTGAGGTCGGAGACGAGCTGTCCGTACGGCGGCCGCGCCAGGGCGGCCTCAGCCAGCACCGCGATGCGCTCGCGCCGGCCGGCGGCGGGGTCGGCAGGCAGGACGACCGCGACGGCCCGCCGCTGGTACAGCCCCGCCACCTCGCGCACCCTGACCTCGACGTCCTCCGGATAGTGGTTGCGGCCGTTGAGAATGATCATCTCTTTGCGCCGCCCCGTGACGTGCAGCGCCGAGCCGGCCAGGTAGCCGAGGTCTCCCGTGGGGCACCAGCCGCCGGCCGGAAGGGGCGCCTGCCGGTGGTAGCCGCGCGTCACCGGCTCACCCCGGACCTCGATGTCGCCGACGACCCTCTCGCCGGCCTCGACGCCGTCCTTGACGATCCGCACCTGGACGCCGGGCACGGGCACGCCGCAGCTCACGATGCCGCGCGCGGCGGGGTCGTCCCGGTCGGCGGGCTCGGCCCGTCCCGCGTTGTTGAGCAGGTCGCGACGCACCCAGTCGACGCTGGCCTCCTCCCCCGCGGGGGTGAAGGTGACCGCGAGGGTGGCCTCGGCCAGGCCGTAGCAGGGGGTCATGGCGCGAGGGTCGAGCCCGGCGGGCGCGAAGCGCTGCTGGAAGGCGGCGATCAGGTCAGGGGCGATCGGCTCGGCGCCGTTGAGCATGACCCGCACCGCGGACAGGTCGTAGCCGGGCACTTCCTCCGGGGGGATGGAGTCGAGCAGGTAGCCGTAGCCGAAGGCCGGGCCCGCGTAGATGGTGGCGCGCAGGTCGCAGAACCAGCGCAGCCAGTCGTCCGGCCGCTTGACGAAGTCCTGCGGCGCGGACACGTGGACGGCGACGCCGGCGCCGACCGCCGCCAGCGTGGAGAACAACCCCATGTCGTGGGAGAGCGGCAGCCAGTGGCAGACCACGTCGTCGGCTCGCGCGTCGGCCCCACGCTGGATGACGCGCAGGCCCGCCAGCACGTTGCGATGGGTCAGCGCGACGCCGCGGGGCGCCGAGGTGCTGCCGGAGGTGTACTGGATCAACGCGAGGTCGTCGGCGCCGGCCTGCGGCGGCTCCAGGACGCCGGGATCGACGAGCAGTCCCGCGTACGGGCCGGCGAGGTGAGAGACCGGCACGACCCGCAGGCCGGGCACCAGCTCGGCGAGCGGCTCGGCGTACGGGTCGTCGATGACGGCGAACCGCGCGCCGCTGTCGGCCAGCACGTGCCGCATCCGGGACAGAAACGCCTTGGTGAACCCCGTGGAGACGGCGAGGGGGACCAGCACCGCGCCCGCGAGCGCGATGCCGCCGGTGACCCGGAGGAAGTCCAGCGGCGACTGCAGGAGCACGGCCACCGGCGTGCCGGGCTCCGCGCCGAGGAACCGCAGGCGCGCGGCCGCGACGCGGCCGTCGCGGAGCAACTCGTGGAAGGTCAGGCGGTGGCCGGGGAAGAAGGTGCCGGCGACCTGACCAGGATGCAGCTCGGCCGCGCGGACGAACATCTCACCCAGCGTCCGCACGCCTGCCGGGACGAGCGCGCTCAAGCAACCTTCTCCTGTTCCTGCCCGCACAGCCGGTAGACCTCGTCGGCGATCTCGCTCAGGGTTCCGCTGCGGAACAGCACCTCGTTCTCGAGCTCGATGCCGAACGTGCGCTCGATCCGCCCGGCGATCCGGAGCAGCTTGATGGATTCGACGAGGCTCAGGTCGGTGATCCTGGCGTCGTCGGTGATGGTGCTCTCGGGGACTTGCAGTACGCGCGCCACGATGCCTTTCAGCGCATGGGAAACCGCCTGGTGCGTGAGCTGGCCGGCCATTGATAACCCCATTTCAGGTGTTATTCGGTTGAGCCAGGCCAACGTAACCAGGGAATTGCGGCACTCCAACCCCTAACAATGCCGCCCCCTATGCCGTATCCACTGCCACCTGCGCCGACGTGGTCATAGGGGGTTGTGCCGCAGGGCATTGTTTTCCGCGTACTCGAATTCCCGCCCCGAATTCCGGTTCCGGGAACGGCGGCGGTGAACTGGCGGCATGAGGGAGAGGCGGGGCAGTGCGGGATGAGCCGGAGGTGCAGGAGTCGCGGCCGCCTCTTACGGTCGGACGGCCCTTGATCCGTTCAGGGCACCGGAGACAGACTGGCATCCGGGGTTCGCGCTCGCGGAAAGGAGCTGTGGTGTCCGTTTTCGCATGGGTATTAGGGGCTTTCGGGCTTGTCACGGCTTCGCTTCAGCTGTACCGGATGGGAACAGGGCGACTGCTCGGCAGATGGGTACGGGAGGCCGGGCCCGTGGCGGCGCGGCAGCGTTCGGCACGGCATTTCGTGTACGCGGGTCTGATGACGACTCTCGCGGCGGTTATCGGCGTGCTTGGACTCCGATTGCCGGAGGCTGTTCCGGTGATGCTGCTCGCCGCTGCTCTGGGCATGGCGTACGGTGTCAGCGACCTCGTCCTGTGGATGAAGGCATCGCGTGCGTGGGAGGAGGTCCAGCGGTCCGAGCCGCGTTCGCAGATTCATGACGAGAGAGCGGGCACGTGACCCGCTGGAGCATTTTCTTGGCTGTTTACGTACCGTTTAGGGGGCTTTGCCCTGGTCGGGTGGCCGATGTTGGCCAGGCGCCGGTCCACCCCTTACGACCAGCACGAACATGCCCGCGCGCGGCTGCGAGCCCGATCGAGCCGATGCCGGCCACGACGTGGGCAGCGGCATCGCGATCCGCCGCAGCGCCACCCCAGTGATCTTCAAGTGTTCCTCTCCACCACGTAGTACGTCCTGCGATGGAAGCCGGTCACCGTCGCGCCCTCCTCCATGAGGCCGCCCAGTACGTCGCGCACGGCGTGCCGCCACGCCTTGGCGGCGCCGGCGTCCACCCCGCGCAGCCGCTCGATGTCCTCGGGGACCGCGACCAGCACCACGCGCCCGTCGGTACGGCCCTCGACCGGGCGGTCGCCGTCGTCGCCCAGCCCCACCACAGCGTCCTCCGGCACCGCCGGCAGGTACGGCACCCGCCGGACCGCCGCCTCGACCCGCGGATCGGTCAGCGGCCAAACGGCCAGGATGCGGTCGGACTCGTCGCCCTGGTTGATGGCGTCAGCCATCACGCCGTAGAAGTTCGGCAGGTACTCCGCCGGCCGCGCGCCCAGCTTGGCCAGGTTGAAGTGCGCGTTGCGGCGGACCAGCGGGTCGTAGGTCCAGGTGATCCGGGAGATCCCGCGGTCGAGCGCCCACAGCCGCTGGTGCAGCTTCAGTTCGAAGCCGATGCCCCGTCCCGCCGCCGCGCCCGTGGTGTTCGAGTGCAGGGTCGAGTCCTGCCCGAAGAAGCCCACCGACGCCCCGACCATCCGGTCGCCGTCGAAGGCGCCGGAGACGTAGTTGCCCGCGTGGCTCAGCGCCCGCATCAGCCCGGCACTGATCGGCCGGCTGTCCGGCTCGAACCCCCAGATCCGCTCGAACAACTCGTCGACCTGCTCGAACTCCTCGTTCGCACGGAGCTCCCTGATCAGGACCGAGATCGTCATGGTCGAATGGTCGAGCCCGCTGGCCGCCCCCGGCACGTGCACGCGGTCGCCGTCGACGACGGCCCCGGCATACCTGATCTGTTCCTCGAAGGTCGATCCGCTGAGGATCGCGCGTCGCTCCGTCACCCGACGAACGCTAGGAGGACCAGGGGTGATACGTCCAATACGCGCTGGTCGATGAGTTGATATCTGTGGACGTATGGACCGTCCCGAGCGTCCCCTGCTCGGCATCGCGCAGCCGCGAGCACCGTTTGGTCGTTAGGGTGGGCCGCACCTGGGTGGGCGGCTTGAGGGTGTTCACGAGTTTCAGCACCGGCAACATCATCGAGACCGGCACCGACTCCTACCGCCTCGCCCAAACCCGAGCACGCGCCGAAGCCTGAAAGAGGCCCGTCAGCTCTGTCGCCGAGCCGGCCTGGCAGACTCACCCGTTACCAGCTAGCTGCACGGGGGCGGCCATGACCAGCGATCATCTTGTGATCCTCAACGAGCTCGCCCAGGAGCTGAAAGCACTCGAGACCGGCATCGCCTGGTTCAGCTCCCTGAACCCCGCCGAACAGGGCCAGGTCCTCCGTGAGCTCTCCAACTACTGCATCCAAGCCCACCCCAGCCAGGAGGAGACCGCCGAGAGCATCCGCCGCGCCGGGCTTCGCCCGACCCACACGCCTGCAATGCTCATCACCCGCCCAGGCCTCCCCGAACAGCTCAACAAGATCATCCATCTGCCGCAGGCCGAGCGGATCACATCCTTCCGACTCCTGATCGCGCTGCTCGGCATCGCCGACATGCGCAGACGACTGCAAGATTGCATCAACGGATGCAACCATCCCTGGCACCACCTCTAGGCCAGCACGCCCTACGAACCCCCAGCCAGAGCAAGATCAAAAAGTGGCGCTCGAACCCATGACGAACTGGTGCCCGTTCGCACGTTCATGGCCACCAAGGTGAACACGAACGACAGACTCCGGTTCATCACGGACAAAGGCACTACCGCCGAGAAACGCTGGCCGGACCTTCCCGACAACGTCGAGGTGCCGACTCGGGAACTCAGATCGGTCAACTACTGCAAATACTCTTGCGACGAGTATCCGTTAGCGTCAACCAAAGAAGGTGCTCTCAACAGGTTCTATGACGCGATGCCGGCCGCTCGGTCACATGCCGGCGATGAGCTTGTCCACCCGCTCGTCGACGCTGCGGAACGGGTCCTTGCACAGGACGGTGCGCTGGGCCTGGTCGTTCAGCTTGAGGTGTACCCAGTCGACGGTGAAGTCGCGCCGCTTCTCCTGGGCCTTGCGGATGAACTCGCCGCGCAGCCGCGCCCTGGTGGTCTGCGGCGGCACCGACTTGGCCTCGAAGATCTTGATGTCGGAGGCCACCCGCTCCACCGAGCCGCGGCGCTGTAGCAGGTAGAACAGGCCGCGCTTGCGGTGTATGTCGTGGTAGGCGAGGTCGAGCTGCGCCACGCGGGGCGAGGACAGCGGCAGGTCGTACTTCTTCCGGTAGCGCTCGATGAGCTGGTATTTCGTCACCCAGTCGATCTCGCGCGAGACCAGGTCGAGGTTGCCGGTGTCGACCGCGTTGAGCGTGCGCTCCCACAGCTCCAGCACCCGGTGGGCGATGGCGTCGCCGCCGCGGCGGTCGACGAAGTCCTTCGCCTTGGACAGGTATTCCTGCTGGATCTCCAGGCTGGAGGCCTCGCGCCCGTTGGCCAGGCGGACCCGGCGGCGTCCGGTCATGTCGTGGGAGACCTCGCGGATGGCTCGGATCGGGTTCTCCAGGCTCATATCGCGCATCACGGTGCCGGCCTCGATCATGCGCAGCACCAGGTCGGTGGCGCCGACCTTGAGCAGCATGGTGGTCTCGCTCATGTTGGAGTCGCCGACGATCACGTGCAGGCGGCGGAACCGTTCGGCGTCACCGTGCGGCTCGTCCCGGGTGTTGATGATCGGCCGGGACCGGGTGGTGGCCGACGACACGCCCTCCCAGATGTGCTCGGCGCGCTGCGAGACGCAGTAGACCGCGCCGCGTGGCGTCTGCAGCACCTTGCCCGCGCCGCAGATGATCTGCCTGGTGACCAGGAACGGGATCAGTACGTCGGCCAGCCGGCCGAACTCGCCGTGCCGGCCCACGCAGTAGTTCTCGTGGCAGCCGTAGGAGTTGCCGGCCGAGTCGGTGTTGTTCTTGAACAGGTAGATGTCGCCGGCGATGCCCTCCTCGCGCAGCCGCTTCTCGGCGTCGACGAGCAGGCCCTCGAGGATCCGCTCGCCGGCCTTGTCGTGGGTGACCAGCTCCACGACGTTGTCGCACTCGGGGGTGGCGTACTCGGGATGGCTGCCGACGTCCAGGTACAGACGGGCGCCGTTGGGGAGGAAGACGTTGCTCGAGCGGCCCCAGGACACGACCCGCCGGAACAGGTACCGGGCCACCTCGTCGGGGGACAGCCTGCGCTGGCCCCTGAACGTGCAGGTCACGCCGTACTCGTTCTCCAGGCCGAAGATGCGACGATCCATTTGCCTCACGCTACTCCCCCATCACGGTCTCGCCCAGGTCATCCAGGTGGCCGGCGAGGACCTGGTGGTCGGCGTCCCGATGACCGCCCTCCTGCAGGACCTTCCCGCGCAGGAGGAAACCGACCCCGAGCGACAGCTGACCACCTGGGAAGCACCCAAAACCCTGGGTCCGCTTGGTCTGAAATCCCTTGCCGTCATCCTGCTGATGTTGCTCCGCATGACGCACACCGAGATCGAGATCACCGTGGAGTTGGTGCGGGAGCTGCTGCGTGACCAGCACCCCGACCTGGCCCATCACCCGGTGAGTCTCGGCGCGCGGGACTGGGACAACCAGCTGTGGCGGCTCGGCGACGACCTCGCCGTCCGGTTGCCCTGGGCGACGGAGTCCGCGGACGAGCTGCTGCTCAAGGAGCACACAGCCGCGCCCGCGGATGGGCAGTACGCCGCGCTCTCGGCGGCATCCACGTCGGAGAAGCCGGCGTCCGCGGCCGGCCCAGCGGCAAGGCCACGGGGCCCACCCGCCCACGCGGCACTGCGACGCCTCATCGCAACGGCCCAGCGTTGATCGATCGCCTCTCCAGGCTCTCGAAGACCGTCGCGCCGAGGTGATCGTGCGCAAGCCCCGGATGTGTGTCGCCCGCGCCGGCTACCGCTTCCCGACGGTGTAGGCCAGGTGGGTCACCCGGGATGAGGTGTCCGTGCGGGTCTGGTGGAGGGCGAGGCGGGCCGGGTCCACGCGGTCGAACAGGCGGATGCCGGTGCCGAACAGCACGGGCGCGAGGGTGATCGAGAACTCGTCGATCAGGCCGCTGTCCAGGTACTCCTGGATCGTCTCGGCGCCGCCGGCGATGCGGACGTCGCGGTCGCCGGCGGCCTCGCGGGCCTGGTCGAGAGCGCTGAAGATGCCGTCGTTGACGAAGTGGAAGGTCGTGCCGCCCGGCCGCTCCCACGGGTCACGCTTGGTGTGGGTCACGACGAACACCGGGGTGTGGAACGGCGCCTCCTCCGGCCAGGCCAGCTCGCCGCCGTCGAACATCCGCTTGCCCATGACGCTCACGCCGGTGCGCTCGTACGTAGCCCTGACGACGTCGTTGTCGAGTCCTTCCTCGCCGCCCTCGCCGAGCTTGAGGTTCTCCCTGAACCACCGCTGCGGGAACACCCACGCCTGCAGCTCCGACCACTTCGTCATCCAGCGCTGGACCCTCGGGTCGTTCTTACCTTCGGGCGAGAAGACGTCCTCGACGGGCACGGCCTCCGGCGCCATGAAACCGTCGAGCGACATCGTCACGCTGAAGAACACCTTCCCGGCCATCAGCCCTCCGCTCCCTTCGGTGTGGTCTCGTTGCAGGTGAGTTCGGCGACGTAGGCCGCCAGGTTGCGCAGGGTCTGCTCGCCGCCCTCGATCGCGTGGTATTTTTCCACCGCCTCCTCACGGAGCTCCCTGGTGGGGAACACCGTGCGCATCACGATCCGGGTCTCCTCGCCGGCCGGTTCGAAGGTCAGGACCGACTCGAAGGCGTTGGGGTCGTCGCGGAACGCGCCGTGCACCAGGGCGATCCGCTCCGGCGGGACGATCTCGGTCCAGGTGATCCACTCCTGGTAGTCGGTCCCGTCCGGCCCGTGCATCACGAAGGCCCAGGCCCCGCCGACGCGGAACTCGAAGGACCGCGTCGTGGTCGTGAACCCTTCCGGCCCCCACCACCGCGACAGGTGCCGAACCTGTGTGAACGCCTCGAACACCAGCTCCCGTGGGGCGCCGATGGCCCGGGAGAGCACGATCTCGCGGTCCGCGGTCATGTGGTCAGGCGCGCTGCCGTTACTGGTCGTCGTCATCCGGTGGTTCCTCCTGATTTGCTTGCTTCAGATTTCGCACGTACTCGTCCAGCCGGTCGAAGGTCTCGTTCCAGAACTCCTCGAAGCCGCCCACCCACTCGTGGATCGGCCGCAGCCCGCGGGCGTCCAGGCCGTACAGCCGCTGCTTGCCCGCCCCGCGGACCTGCACCAGCCCGACCTCGCGGAGCACCCGCAGGTGCTTGGACGCCTGTGGCTGGCTCATCCCCAGGTCCCGCGCCAGTTCGGTCACGGGCCGCTCGCCGCCCCGCAGCAGCACCAGGATCTCCCGCCGCTGCGGCTCGGCGATCGCATTGAACGCGTCCGAGGTCGTCGCCGCTCGTGCCATGGCCGTCATCATATGCCTATATCGGAATGTGTCAACGGCGGTGTGGTCAACGACCGGTCCCCGGCTGGTCCGGCTTGCCAACCTGACCGTGACGAAGGTGCGGCAACGCATGGCTCGTGGGCGGCTGGGCCATTCACCCATACGGCGGTCCCACGTCGAGCGGATGCGAATACTGGCGTGGGAGATCACCAGGGCCACCCCGGCGACACGGACCCCGACACCGCGCGACTCGCACAAGCGGTCGTTTGCCCGAGCAGCGCCTTCAGCCGCCACAAGCTCACGGATGACTGTCGCGGCCGCCGTGGCGCGCGTGCTGGTCGGCCACGCCGCCGACCTCGTGCCGGCGCCCGCGGTGGGGACGCGGTTCCTCGACGTCCGGGCACTGATCGGCACGGGCGAGGTGGCTGCGCACCCCGGGGCGGCGTCGGCCTACCGTGCTCTTCACGGATGAGACGGCTCCGTCCGAAGGAGGATGCGCGTAGTGCCGGGGCGCTGCCAGGGTCGGAAGCAGGCGGCCGCTGGGCCGCCCCGATCCGGAAGGACTCCAGCAGTGTCATCGAGACACACCTGGGTGGTGCGGGGTTCGGCGCTGATCGCGGGCCTCGCGCTCGCGGGCGGGCTCACCGCGGCCGCTCCCGCCGTGGCGGCGGAGCAGGCCAAGCTCACCGCGCCGGCCCTCACCGGCCGGTACGACGTCGGCACCACCGACCTCCACCTCCTCGACCCCTCCCGCCCCGACCCGTGGAAACCGGAACGCCGCCGGGAGCTCATGGTCACCGTCACCTACCCGGCGGACCCGTCCGCCGGGGGCCCGCGGGCACCGTGGCTCACGCCCGGCATGAGCACCGTCATCGACCAGGCGCTGGCCGGCGAGGACTACCTCGATCTCCCGGCCGGCTCCATCGACTGGGCATCGGCGAAGCGAAGGGCCGAGACCGGCGTCCCCGTGGCGCACGGCGCGCCGAAGCCGGTCGCGCTCTTTTCCCCCGGCTTCGGCAGCCCGCGGGAGACGTACACGGCGATCGTCGACGATCTGGCGAGCCGCGGCTACGTGGTCGTCTCGCTCTCGCACACCTACGAGAGCGTGGCGGTCGAGTTCCCTGGCGGGCGGCTCGAACTCGCGGTGTCCGGGGATGGAATCCCCGACTTCGAGAAGACGGCGCTCGACGCCCGGGTCGCCGACAGCCGGTTCGTCCTCGACCAGCTCACGAAGATCACCCGGGGCGAGAACCCCGACGCCGGCAAGCGGCCGCTCCCCCGCGGGCTCGGCCGGTCGCTCGACCTGTCCCGGGTCGGCGCCTACGGGCACTCCTACGGCGGGTTCACCGCGGGCGAGACGATGGTCCACGACCGCCGCATCGACGCCGGGATCAACCTGGACGGCGCGATGGCGACCGCGTTCGGCTATCCCCCGGGGACTCCTTACGTGCCGGGCGAAGTCACGAAACGCGGCCTGGACAGGCCGTTCCTCCTGATGGGCGCCGAGGGCGTCGACGAGAACGGGAAACCGCTCGAGCACACGCACCGGCATCCCGAATTCGACCGCAGTTGGGCGGACTTCTGGGCCAACCAGCGAGGCTGGAAGCGGGATCTGCTCCTGCGCGGCGGCAGCACGCACATGGCCTACAGCGATCTGCAGATCATCGTGCCGCAACTCGGCGCGCGCGTGGCGCCGGAGAAGCGTGAGGCGGTCATCGGCACCATCGATCCCCGTCGTTCGCTGGCCGCGCAACGGGACTACATCGGCGCGTTCTTCGACCTGCACCTTCGCGGACGGGACCGGCACCTGTTCGACGGCGAATCCCCGCGGCACCCGAACATCGACTTCATCGACTAGGGACTGAATGCAGTTGAAGTCTACTTAATGTCTCGCCGGGCGCCGGTTGGAAATATCTTATTATCCGATGCGTTTATCACTCGATCTCGCCCGTTCTGGATATGGCGCGCTCCAACAAGGGTGCGAAAGCGCCCGCCATCTGGGTGGATGCCGCGGTGTCAGTTCGGTCAACGGATGGCCGATCCCTCGGTGCCCGCGTCTTGAGGTGTTGCCGCGGCGAGTACCGGAACGGACTCCGGGGGTCACTGGGCAGCGTCCTGTGCCGCTTCTACGCTCCGAACATGGCGAACGTCAGCTACTTCGAGGCGTGGGGCATGTGGTTCGACGGCAGGTCAACCCCCGGAAACGACCTGCTGGGGCTGTCGATGATCTGGTGGGGCCGCTTCGGCAAGATCCTCTCGTTCGTGGCTGGTGCCGCGGTCATCGTTGACCTGCTCGGGCCGAGCAGGCTGTCTCGATATAGCGATCGCTTGACGGGGTTTTTGGCGCGGAGGACCTTCATGGCCACGGCTGGCGCCAGTTTCGTAGCAGCGATAACGTTCCTCTGGATCACCGACCCGATCGGGATGCACCGGCTGTTGCAATCTGTGCTTTGTCTGACATTCGTAACGGCTGCCGGCCTACTGGTCACCGCGGTCAGCCGCGCGCTGCCCGCCACTCACCGGGTTATACGGGCGGCGTCCCGCGAACGCGTCGTCGGATGATGCCGACCCAGCCGGCGCTAGCATGGCGTGCCATGCCGATCATCGAGGAGACGATCACAAGGCTGCGGGTCGCGGCTGCCGCCGGGAACCCGGATGCCGCTCGCGAACTGGGCCGCCTGCTGTGCATGCTCAGGACCGACTCCCTGGAAGACGCCATGGACAGCGATTTCCTGGCCACTTGGCCGGAGGAACCCTGGCTCCGCGCCGCCCTGCGCGCCCGCCCTGACGATCAGCTCGCCGCCGTCCTCCTGGCTGGACGGCTCGTTCAGCAAATCGCTTTCTGGCAGATCGATGACGACCACGCGATGGCGCATGGCGAGGACGACGACACGCTCGCCCGCCGACATGACGAAGCACAAGCCCTGTACGCGAGCGTGCTGGAAACCGATCCTGGCCATGCCGCCGCGCGCGCCGGAGTCGCCGCCCTGAACGCCTGGGCCGACGACACCGGCGCCCTGGAGAAGGAGCCGCCCTTCTCGTATTACGAGCTCATCATGGAGGCGGGATCGGGCTCGTTCAGCCATTCCGAGCATGTGGTCACCACAGATCCGGACGAGATGCGCTGGGCCTGCTCGTGGCTCGTGGCCCCGATGGTGGCGCAGGCAGAGGAGCCTCCCTTCGGCGTGGACCTCGATCTGTTCATCTACTCGGATGGGCGGTCCGACAATGTCGTTCGTCTCGCCCGGCATTTCCGCGCCGACGGGACGCTGGACTGGGACGCAGTCGAGATCCCGCCGCTCATGGGCGATCCACTCCCCGTGGGCCACCCGGTCGGCATCGGTCACTACGGCTACTTCTGCGACTGGGGGTGACCTGCCATTTCCTTCAAGGTCTGATCTCGCGTTCCACCTCTGAGGGTCATCGTGGCAACCATCCTCAAGAGCACCGCCCCGCGGGGAACCGGCTGGTGTGGGAGGCCTGTTTCGCAGGGCAGTGTGTCCGTCCCATGCCGGCGACGTCTTGCGCGCAGTGACGGCAAGCTGGCGGAGCCCAAGAAGGTCAGGGCGGGGGCCGTTCCGTCACCGTTGATCGATGTGTTCTTGCTCGGCGGTCGCGGCGTAGGCGGCGTCGAGGCGTTCGAACGGGCCTGGACCGTCGTGCGGCTTCGGCGGGGCGTCGAGGTGGCGGACGCGAAGCTCGTCCATGAGCTCCTCGATGAACGCCGGACCCTCCTCGCGCATGAGCTGCTGCCGGCTCTGAAGTTCGTCGCTGCCCGGGCGCCAGTCGAGGCCCCAGTTGCCGAGGGCGTAGATGATCGGAAGAGTCTGGATCCCGGCTTCGGTGAGGCTGTAGCGAGCGCGCTGCCCCCGCGCGGCGGTGCCACGGGTGAGGAGCCCCGCGTCGACGAGCCGCACGAGGCGGTCGGCGAGGATGTTCGAAGCGATGCCCTCGACCGACCCGGTGAGCAGCGCCCGGAAATAGCGGCGGTCGCCGAAGATGACGTCGCGCAGCACGAGCAACGACCAGCGATCTCCGAGTACCTCGACGGCGGCGTTGACCGGACACCCGGACCGTGGTTCCACGATTCCTCCTTGACAGGTATTTCGTCCTCCCTATAGTAGTTGCAGAATGCAATCACTCTTGGGATGGGGCGATGATGGGCCGCTTCGTTTATTCGATGCAGGCGTCCCTCGACCTGCGGATCGAGCAAGTTCCTGGGGACAACGGTGCCGGTGAGTGGCTGCGCATCGGCGAGGAGCTGCACCGCGAGGCTAATGCGCGGACGCGGGCGCTCGCGCTCATGGTCCAGGGCCGGGTCTACTACGAGGTCATGGAGGAGTACTGGCCACGGGCGCGCGGGGACGCGTCGTTGCCGGGCTACATGCGCGAGTACGGCGAGATCTGGACCGCCAAGCCCAAGGTGCTTGTCTCCCGCACCCGCCTCAGCGCCGATCACAACACCCGGATCATCGGCGGCGACGACGCGATCGAGCAGCTCGCCGCCCTGCGAGCCGGAACCGACGGCAGCATCAGCGTGGGCGGCGCGGCGCTCGCGACGCAGTTGCTCCGGGCGGGGCTTCTTGACGAGTTGATGCTCTGGACCCACCCCGCGATCCTCGGCTTCGGCAGGCCGCTGTTCGACGACTACGACATGCCGATCGAGCTCGACCTGCTCGAGCAGCGATCGTTCGAGCAGGGCGTCACGATGCATCGCTACGCCATCCGGGACGCAAAGGGGGCGAGCTCGTGCTGAGGCAGGTCGCGGAGGGCGTGCTGGTCCACGAGAGCGAGTTCGTGCAGAGCAACGCCGTTGTCGTGCAGGGCCGGGCCGGCGTGTTGCTCATCGACCCCGGGATAACGGGCGACGAGATGGCCTGCCTGGCGAACGACCTGTCAGATTCGGGCCAGACCGTGGTGGCAGGCTTCTCGACGCATCCGGATTGGGATCACCTGCTCTGGCACGCCCAGCTCGGCGCGGCCCCTCGCTACGGCACGGCCCGCTGCGCGGCCACCGTCCGGGATCAGCTGTCCGACCCGGGCGCGAAGGCCGACATCGCCGCCCACCTGCAGGAGACGGAGATCGCCGGACAGGTCCCGCTGGACCTGCTCGGCCTCATCACCGCCCTGCCCGCCGAGACGACGCAGATTCCATGGGAGGGCGGCCCTCACGTCCGGATCATCGAGCATCAAGCGCACGCACCGGGCCACGCGGCGCTGTTCATCGAGGAACGCGGGGTTCTCGTCGCCGGCGACATGCTCTCCGATGTCTTGGTTCCGATGCTCGACCTGGACGGCACCGCTGACCCGATCGAGGACTACCTCGCAGCGCTGCGGCTGTTCGAGGAGGTGGCGGGCGGCGTCGACGTCCTCGTCCCGGGCCACGGGTCCGTCGGCGGAGCTGATCAGGTGCGCGCACGGATCGAGCGGGATCGGGCGTACGTGCTCGCCTTGCGTGACGGCCGGGATCCCAGCGACCCGCGGATCGGCCCATCGGCCAAGCCCGGCTGGGAGTGGGTGAGCGATGTGCACAACGGGCAGGTTCAGCGCCTCGCCCGAAGAAGCGAGCGCGACGGGACGCCCGGCTAGCGATCGGTGTGCGACACGGCCAGTACACGCGGGTCGCCGGTCGGGGGCTGGGGCGACGACACGACGTTCTCCAGGGTGGTCGGGCTGGTCAGCGGGGGTTGCCCTCCGCGGCGGTGAGCCGGGCTTCTGCGAGGGTCTTGTGGACGACGCCGACGAAGACCCGCACTCCGGTGGCGATGGTGCGGATGGATTGGCCGCGCTTGCGGCGGGCGTCATTGACCGCGCGGTACGCGTCCACGGCGACGTGGTCGAACGGGTCCGGTCGACGCGCTCGAATGGCAGGGCGGCGCGGCAACCGGGCACGGCTCCGCATCGACCGAAATATCCGTGGGATTCCGGTCAACCCAGGACGAAGCTCAAGGAGTGTCAGGAGGTGGTCCCATGAAGGAGAGGAGAGCTGGTGGACGCGGAATTCGTGGAGTTCGTGCGGCACCGGGGAGATCACCACCTGAGAACGGCGGTCCTGCTCACGGGGGATTGGCACCTGGCTGAAGATCTGGTGCAGTCCTGCCTGGGCAAGCTGTATCGGGTGTGGCACCGGCTGGATACCAGCAGCGCCCCCGACGCCTACCTGCGCCGCATTCTTGTCAACACGTACCGATCGTGGTGGCGTGCGCGATGGCGCCGCGAGGTCCCCCGGGCCGAGCTGCCCGATCTGCCCGGTCCGGGCGATCTGGGAGACGCCGGGGCCGTGGCCGAGGACGTACGGAACGCGCTGGCGAAGCTACCGGTCAGGCAGCGGACGGCTTTGGTGCTGCGGTTCTTCGTGGACCTTCCGGAGGCTGAAGTCGCCGACCTGATGGGCTGCTCGGTGGGGACGGTCAAGACCCACACGCACCGTGGCCTGCAGGCGATGCGGCGGCTGATCCCGCCCGGCACGCTGGTCAACCGAATCGAGGAGGAAGGGAGTGGGATCCGGTGAGAAGCCAACACGAGGAGCCGTCCATGAACGAGCATGAAATCCGCACGCTGCTCACCAAGGCGACCGAGGACCGGCCGGCGGGCATCGACGTCATGCCGGCGCTGCCGAGACGTCGGCCGGCCAGGATCTTGGCCCCGCTCGCCGCGCTGGGCGCCGCCGCCGCGGTGGCCTTGGTCACGGTCGTGCTGCCCGCCACCCCGTCCACGGCGCAGGCTCAGGTGGTCGCCGCCGTCGAGAACACCGGCCAGGAGAGCTACCGCATTCACACCACGTCCCGCGACAAGGAGTTCGACGGCGCCTTCGATCCCGTCCGGCAGGCGGGTGTCATCACGAGGAACGACGGGGCGGAGACCCGGATCCTCGGCGACCTGATCTATGTCAAGGACAGCGGCGCCGCCACCTGGATGGTCTCCCCGCGCAGCGATGCCGCGTTGGAGCAGGAACCGCCGGCCGTCGCCCTGGTCAAGCTCGCCCCGCTGGACCCGCAGGCGGCGCTGCAGCGGCTCCGTACGGCCACCGACGTCCGCGAGAGCGGCGCCGCCTCGGGACAGGGCTGGACCGGCAAGCGGTTCACGTTCTCGCTGGAGGCCACGGCCGGCACCGACGACGATGCCGGCTCGTCAGCAGAGGTCACAGGAGTCGTGGACGTGGACGACCAGGGCCGGGTCCGGCACCTGGAGGTCGACTTCGAAGACGCCGGCCGCCCCACCATGACGGACTTCAGCGACTTCGGCACCCCGGTCTCGGTCACCGCCCCACCCGCCAACCAGGTGCAGCAGGCGCCCGCCGAGAAACTCGGCCAGCCGAAGGCCAAGCCGACCTCCTGACCGGCACCCCTCCGCTGTGGCGCGGGCCGGCCTCCGGCCCGCGCCGCTGAACGCGCTGTCCCACATCAGCGACGGCGACCCGCTCACCGTCCAGGAGGCCGACCGTCTCGGCCGCAACCTCCTGGACGGGCGGCTCTCCTGGCAGGCGGACGAAGGGTCGCGTCAGTGCGCAGGGTCGAGGCGGCTTGGCGTGGATGGCCGGATGCGGGTGCCTCCGGCCATGGTCATGGAATGGGTCGGTCGCTGAGCTTGCAACCACGCGGCCGCTCCGGCCTGTCGTCGGTCCAGCCCGCCTCGGAGGTCCACACTGTGTAGTGCAGGTATGTGCCCTTGGTGAGCCCTTCGGTGCTCTCGTCCGCGATCGCGGCATCGGACGCCAGGACGGTGCCGGTCCTGGGGTCGAGGATGGTGGTGTACCGTTCGGCCACCTCGTCGTCTGTGCCGAACTCGGCGGAGAATCCCTCACTCTTGATGAAGGTGACCGAAACGCCTGGACGCCCGAGTGGGTCGATGATCGTTCCGCCCACCTTGGTCGTCGGCAGTCCGGCCAGGAGGCGGAGGGCGGCCGCCCGTACCGCGGGTCTGACCGGCATCCCGAGCAGCGCCGACGCGCGGGGCAGGAATCCTTCGAAGCTCTGGCGCTCCGGGTTCGCCTGCCAGTAGCCGCGCAGCTTCTCCCGCAGCCCATCGGCGTCGGCCGGAAGTGCCGCGAGATCGGCGAGCGTGAGGTCACCCAACCGCCGGTCGGCGAACACGCCGCCCGGTTCGGCGGCACGCGTAT
This sequence comes from Nonomuraea sp. MTCD27, assembly GCF_041950495.1. Taxonomy (NCBI): domain Bacteria; kingdom Bacillati; phylum Actinomycetota; class Actinomycetes; order Streptosporangiales; family Streptosporangiaceae; genus Nonomuraea; species Nonomuraea sp. MTCD27. The sequence goes on from NZ_JBGNUW010000008.1 coordinate 48,710, forward strand.
ACACGCATTTGGAGGGTTCGCTGGTAACCCGTACCTTTCCACAATCCTTGGCAGGCGTGCCCGGAGTGCACACTCGCTGGGCCACCGAGGGGGAGCCGGCCGCCCTCCAGAGGCGTTCGTCGGCGAAGGCGGCAGGGCGCACGTACTCCTGCCGCATCCGCGCCTGGACAGGATCGTGCGGATCGCGGGGCTGCCACAGATCTACACGGGAAACGGACAGGACGTTGAACGTCTCGTCCCCGGCCTTCACCCGAATCAGCCCGCCGTTGAGCAGCGGCCTGCGCCAGTACGTGCCGGACCGATCCGGAAGCCGGACCACGTCATCGGCGAGCCGGAGCAGGGCGTCGTTGCCGCGGGGAGGCGCGATCACCGGTGCGGGCACCGGTGCCAGGCTCGACACCAAGGCGATGACGGCGGTGATGACGGCGACGGTGGCCACAGCGGTCCATCCCCAGAAGGCGCGACGGTGCCTGACGTGCCGCACGGGGCGGCCCACAGTGGCTGACATCCGGGTGCGGGCCCTGTCGACCACCTCCTGTGGCGGCGGCGGCGCGTCGGGAAGAGACCTGGCCAGCAGCTCGAACTCATCCATGGTTGTCCTCCAGAGGATTGACGTCGCCGAGCGCCTTGCGGAGTTGTTTACGGGCACGGTTGAGGCGGGACGCGACCGTGCCGGCCGGGATGGTCAGAGCAGCGGCGACCTCGGCGTGGCTGAGACCGCCCAACGCGTGGAGGAGGACGACATCGCGGTCCCTGCGGTTGAGCCTGGCCAGCGCTCCCGCCAGCCTGCCGGTCAGCTCGCTCGCCGCCACCCGCGTGAGGGTCGCGTCCTCATGGCTGTGCTCCGGCCGCTGCGCCGTCCGGCTGAGAGCCTTCCATTTGCGCATCTCGCTGCGGTTGTGCCGCGAGATGAGACGCGTGGCGATCCCGTACAACCAGGGTCGCACCGCGCCGCGCGAGGCATCGTAACCTCTCCGGTACGCGGCCAGGAAAACCTCGGCGGCCAGATCGTCGGCGACGTCTTCGGACAACCGTCTGGCGATGTAGCGGTGGATTCCCGCGAAGTGCGTGGTGAAGATTTCCTCCCAGTCAGCCCGGAGATCGGGCGGGTCGGTGAGGTCGGGTGGTGTAGCCATGCAGGCAACTCCGCTTGGGTCGAGTGATGCTCTAAGTGCTGAACACCTCTTGTTGCCCGAAGCCTCGTCGTGCTTTCACGCGGTGACCGTGACCAGGGAACGTCAGTGCGTTCTCGTGCGGGCGCTCATGAATCGGTTGCGTACGCAGAGGGTTGCGGAGGGCATTCGCTGTCCGAGCCAAGCCGTAGTCCGGGTCGCCCTTCTCCGTTCCGGCGGTCGCAGGGCGGGAAGGTCGCGCCGAAGTACCACACCCCGCACTTCATGCTGCTGCCGCAACTACGGGCGGAACCGCTCGGACCGTGCGGGGGCGCCCTGCGGCCGCGCCAACGTCACGACTTGTCCGGTGCTGGGACGACGCCCCACCTGAACGTGGAGTTCTTCAGCAGTCGCTCCGTCGCCCTGATCCCGGTCAGGTGCTCGACGAGCAGGAAGGCCGGCCCTTTGTAGAAATAGGAAAACCGCGGATAGAGCCGGTCGATGTCCGCCATCGTGTCCATGAGTTCGTCCGGGGTCCCTATCAGATATCCGTCATCGTCTCCCCAGCAGAATCTGATCTCGCCGTCCTCGCACCAGTAGAAGTAGTCGATGCCCTTGATGGCGAGTGCGGCTTGGGAGACGAGGCGGGTGCCCTTGGAGAGCTCGGTGATAACGGCTTCGCGGGTGCCGAGCCAGTCAGGGTCGAAGACGAATGTCCAATCGCCGATGGAGGTGACGCCGAGAGGCTCCCCGGGGCCTGGGAAGTCATCCGGGTCGTCGGGGAAGGGACCCGGCGCGAAGTCCTCCCATCGACCGCCGAGACGCGCGACCACCTGTTCGGGCGTGGAACGCACGTAGATGAAGCTGTAGCACTCCCATCCGTATTTGCCGCAGAGCCAAGAGACATCGAGGGGCTGCAAAGACATGTCGCCATGCTGCCAGCCGGCACCGACAGGCACAGTCGCGTCGTCAGGGGATGACGGGGCTGTGCGCGACGCGGCTGTCCCCTCCGCTGCCTTGCGCCGCATAAGCGACGTGATCGGCCTACTTGTAAGCGAGCTGTCCGTTCGTGCCTTTGGGGGCCTCGGTAGCGCGGTGAACACCACGCCGGACGGATCATGGCTGCCTTTGGAGCTCGCCGGTGGAACCTCCAGGCGACGCCTGCAGCGCGGAGTTGTCGGCGAGCTCGGCCAGGGCCAGGCCGCGGCCGAGCCGTTCGTGTTCGTGGACGACCAAGGTGACGGCGATGCCGGAGGCGCGTATCTCGCGGGCCAGGTCCACGGCCCGCTCGAGTTCGGGCCGCCTCGTGATTCGAAGGGCTGCGGATGACCCAGCAGGCCTACTCCGAGCGGCTCAAGACGTGGGCCGAGTGGTGGAAGGAGCTGTCTGCGGCGGCTCACTGACTGCTTGGCCTCCTGGCTGTGCGGCCCGGACGCCCGTCGGTGTCCGGGCCGCGGTCAGCCACAGGCCGGTCAGTACGGCGCAGGCCAGCGTCACGGCACCTGCCGCGAGGAAGGCGCTGTTGAGGCCGGATTCGAAGGAGGCGCCGCCGGACTGCCGCGTGTGGACGATCGCCCCGAGCATCGCCACGCCGAGCACCGCGCCGATCTGCCGGGTGGTGCTGCTGACGCCCGAGGCGAGGCCGCCCTCCTGCGGGCTGACCGCCTGGATGGCGGCCCCGGTCAGCGGCGACATGGTGAGAGCGAAACCGATGCCGACGACCGCCAGCCGCCACCACACGTTCCCGTAGCCGGTATCGGCGTGGACGAAGCCCAGCGCCAGCAGCCCCAGCCCGGCCAGCGCCAGGCCGATGCCGACGACGACGCGGAAGCCGTACCTGGCCGCGAACCGGCCCGCGTACGGGCTGACGATCACCATGGCCAGCGAGACGGGCAAGGTCCGCAGCCCGGCGACCAGGATCGAAGTGCCCTGGACGTAGACGAAAAACTGGGAGAAGAAGAACGACGACCCCATCAGCGCGAACCCGACCACGACCATCGCCGCGTTGGACACCGTGAACAGCCGCTGACGGAACAGCCGGAGCGGCAGCATCGGCGTCGACACACGACCCTCGACCACGACGAACGCGGCCAGAAGCACCAGCCCGGCGGCGAAACTGCCCAGGATCACCGGCGAGGTCCAGCCTCGGGAACCGCCCTCGATCAGGCCGTAGGTCACAGCGCCCACGCCCGCGACGGACAGGACCGTGCCGGGGACGTCGATCGGCGGCGCGCTCGGGTTGCGGGACTCGCGCAGCACGCGCAGCCCGGCCAGCAGCAGGACAGCCCCGATGGGCACGTTGACCAGGAAGATGGCGGGCCAGCCGAAGGACTCCACCAGGATCCCGCCCGCCAGCGGTCCGGCGGCCAGGCCGATGCCGCTGAAACCGGCCCACAACCCGATCGCTCTGACGCGCTCCCTCGGGGCGGGATACGCGGCGGCGAGCAGCGCCAGCGAGGCGGGGCTCAGCGCCGCGGCTCCGACGCCCTGCAGCACCCGCCCGGCGATCAGCCAGCCGATCGAGGGCGCGAGCGAACACACCACCGACGCGGCCGTGAACACCACCACCCCGGCCAGGAACACCCGCCTGTGGCCGAACCGGTCGGCGAAGACGCCGCCCGACAGCAGCAGCATGGCCACCAGCAGCACGTAGGCGTCGACGATCCACTGCAGGCCGGTCAGCCCGGTGTGGAGCCGCTGCTGCATGTCCGGCAGGGCAGCGCCGACGATCGTGTTGTCGAGCAGCACCATGAACTGACCTGCGCAGGTCAGGGTGAGCAACGCTTTCACGCAAATCCTCCTAAGGCAGTTAATTACTGGTCTCACGCTTGTGAACGCGGTCAACGACCAGGTGATGGGGATCGGGCAGGTGGTGGTGCCAGGCACGCCATCCACGCGCGTTGGTCGGACATGGCCCGGGTCGCTGGTCACCAACGATGGCCCGCGTAGCGGGCGGGCCATCGTTGTGGTGCGGGGTTCGGTCGTGGCTCATCCATCAGTTGCGGGCTGGCCGGGTTCGATTCCCATGGCCGGCACGCCGAGTGCCTCTTTCTCGGGGCGCGTGGTTGCGGCCGAGGTCAGCGTGTGCCGAACCAGATGGAGAGTGCTTCTCGTAGCGCAGGCGTGGCTGTTCCGGCGGGGTCGTCGATGGGTGCGGCCCAGGCGATGTGGGCGTCCGGGCGGATCAGCAGGGCGTCGGCGGGTCGCTGGTCGGTCTTGGCGGTGTGGACGTCGACGCGCTGCCCCCAGTCGCGGGCGGCCTCGCGCAGGTCGGAGCGGTCGGCGAGGTCGAGGAGGATGGGCCGGGCGGGGTGCAGGAGGTCGGCGACGCTGGTGACGCCCTGGTCGGTGTGCAGGGCGAGGTCGGGGGCGAAGGTGCCGGTCAGCGGGTGGTGATCGGTGCCGGGCATGGGGTAGCGGAGGTCGGTGCCGGCGACGAAGGCTCCCATGCGGCGCAGCGGCTGCTCGTCGGTGAGCAGTTCCTGGAAGACCTCGCGGAGCGCTTCTGCGGCCGGGTCGTGCCCGCGGCGCAGCGCCACCTGGGCGCGGGTGTGCAGCATGGTGCGGGTCCCGGCGAGGTGGCGTTCGTCGTGGTAGGTGTCCAGCAGGCCGGGCGGTGCCCAGCCGTGCAGGTCGGCGGCCAGCTTCCAGGCCAGGTTGACCGCGTCCAGCATGCCCGCGTTGAGTGCCACGCCGGTGGCCGGGAACAGGTGCGCCGCATCCCCGGCCACCATGATGCGCCCGGCCCGGTAGTGCTCGGCCTGGCGGGCTTTGAAGGTGAAGCGGGACAGCCGGGTCGATCCGGCCACGGGCAGGTGCGTGCCGAGGACCCGGTGAATGCTGTCCTGGAGTTCGGTCAGGGTCATCGGGACGTCGTCGTCGTACTCGGTGGTCTCGTCCTCGATGGTGTAGAGGGAGACGCTCGTGGCGCCGGGTGCGGAGCCGAGGCCGAACAGGCCGTGGTCGGTGCGGGTGAAACCGGCGCGGATCGTGCCGGAGCCGGGGACGTCGAGATCGCCGTTGCCGAGCACGGTGACCGTGCCGGGCAGGGTGACCTGGGCCAGCCGGTTGACCTCCGGGTAGACGGTGCCGGGGAAGCCGATACCGGCCCAGTCGCGGACGCGGCTGCGGGCGCCGTCGCAGCCCACCAGGTAGCGGGCGCTCACCTGGTACGGCCCGTCCGGGCCCCGCACGTCCACCGTCACCGCGGTCTCGTCCTGGCTGATCCCGGTCACCTCGTGCCCGCGCCGGACATCGATCTCGAGTTCACCGGCGCGTTCGTCGAGCAGCCGTTCCAGCAGTTGCTGCGGCAGCGGCAGGGCGTGCAGCGGCGGGTTTTCCAGCTGGGTGAAGTCCAGATGAACCCCGCCGAACGGGAACCGGGGAGCGGGCATCGGGCCGGGGCAGGCCGCCTGGAAACGTTCCAGCAAGCCCCGATAGCGCAGCAGCTCCAGGATCTGCCCGCCCAGACCACCGGCCTTCGGGGTGTCGCGGCGGTGCGGGTGCCGTTCCAGCACCAGCGGCCGCACGCCGGCCAGCCGCAGTTCGGCGGCCAGCATGAGGCCGGTCGGGCCGGCGCCCACAATGATCACATCGGCGTTCGTCATGTGCCGTTTCCCTCGCGTTTCGTCGTTGTCGTCAGCATGCGGATGTCGTTACTCCCCGGTCCGCGGGTTCCGGGCCTAGCCGATGATCTCCTGGACGGCTCCGGCGATGGCGTGGCCGGGGTGGGATCGTGCTGCGTCATCTTGGGGTTCGTCTGCTTTCGAGGTCATCTTGGGGTTCGTCAGCTTTCGAGGTCGGCCACGGTGGAGGCCGGGGTGGTGAGGACGGCGTCGAACGCGTCCAGGATGGGCGTGTGCAGGTAGGCGCTCTGGATCCGGTAGCGGTCGGGGCCGGGGACCTCGCGGGGCGCCCGGCGGAGATCGCCGATGCTCAGCCCGAGTCCGGCCTCGGCGAAGGCGGCCTCGATGCTGCCCTGCTCGGGTGGCTGCAGCGCGGTGTCGTCGATGGCGAAGCCGAAGCGCGCGTTCTCGTCGGGGCGCATGTCGGCGGTGCGTCCGGTGATGCTGGTCAGGGCGAGGGCGACGTAGTCGTCGCCGAGCCCATTGTGCAGGTGCTGTCCCATAGGCAGCCCGGTGAGGTGGCCGTCGAAGGAGACCGGCGTCTTCTGGATGTGGGCGTTGTGGGCGGCCAGCACGATGCGGGCCCCGGGGCCGGAGCGGTCGAGGTGCCACAGGACCGATCCGGCCATGTAGACGTCCCGGGCCGAGGTGTCGGCGGTCCACCCGGTGCCGGCGTACAGGCCGGCCATCGCGCGGAAACCGTAGTCGGCGTGGCAGGCGGCCTCCACGCGGCGCAGGGCGATGTCGTAGCTGTGCCGGTCGCCACGGGAGACGTACAGCACCTCGACGGCGCGGAAGCGGAGGAGCAGGCGCATGAGGATCGCGCTGAGCGCGTCCTGCTCGGCGGCGGGCAGGCGGGTCCAGGCGGGTGCGGCCGAGGCGGCGGAGGCTCCGGCGAACGATCCGGCGATCCGCATCGCCTGCTCGATGGCCGGCAGGGTCTCGGGGTCGATGTCGCGCAGGTAGTCGGCGACGGGGGCCAGGGCGGGCAGCAGTGATCCGCCGGCCGCCGGGATGTCGATCCCGGCGAAGCGGATCGGCATCCCGGCGGTGGCGTTGTGCCGGCGTAGCCGGCGCAGCGGCTCCTCGACGCCCACCGGGATGGCCGTGGCGAGCTGGGCTGACAGGTCGTCGTCGGTGCCCTCGCCCTGGGCCCAGGCGTCCAGGGGGAAGCCTTCGCTGAAGCCGTACTCGAAGGCCAGGACGGTGAAGCCGCAGCGTTCGACGAGGAAGCGCAGGATGCGCTGCCGCAGTTGGGAGAACTCGGTGATGAAGTGGGAGTTCTCGCCGATCGCGACCACGCGTGCGCTGCCGACGAGGTCGCACAGCGGCTCCAGGTCGTCGAGCGGCGCCTCGGGGTCGAGGTGGGTGAGCGGGGCGGCGTGGTCGCGAAGCCAGCCGGCGAACGGGTTGGGGTGGGACGGAGCAGGCATGCTGGTGAACCGATTCTGTCGTGCTTGATACGGGCGGATCAGTGGTGCGGGAGCGCGGGGGCCGCTTGCTCCAGGTCGTCGATGCTGCCGGACATGATCGTCCGGACGTGCTCGGTGAGGTGCTGGAGCGGCCAGTCCCACCACGCCAGCGCGAGGAGGCGGGCGATGTCGGCGTCGCTGTGGCGGCGGCGGATGAGCCGGGCCGGGTTGCCGCCGACGATGCCGTAGTCGGGGACGTCCTCGACGACGACGGCGCCGGAGGCGATGATCGCGCCGTGGCCGATGCGGACGCCGGGCATCACCAGGGACCGGTAGCCGAGCCAGACGTCGTTGCCCACCACGGTGTCACCCCGTCCGGGCAGGCCGGTGATGAGGTCGAAGTGCTCGGCCCAGGAGCCGCCCATGATCGGGAAAGGGAAGGTCGAGGGGCCGTCCATGCGGTGGTTGGCGCCGTTCATGATGAACCGCACCCCGGTGCCCAGCGCGCAGAATTTGCCGATGATCAGTTTCTCCGGGCCGTAGTGGTAGAGCACGTTGCGGGTCTCGAAGGCGGCCGGGTCGTCCGGATCGTCATAGTAGGAGAACTCGCCGGCCTCGATCAGCGGTGAGGTGACCAGCGGCTTGAGCAGCACCACTCGGGGCTGCTCGGGCATGGGATGCACCACGGTCGGGTCGGCGGGAACAGCCGTCACGCAATCGTCTTCTTCCTGTGAGGTGGCGATGGTGTGGTGAAGAACGTCGGGCCTCGTTGAGGGCACACCGTTGCAAGGTGGCGACCTGGCCGTTCTTATCCGTACGGAACGTACCGTACCGATAAGATGATGTCCACGGCGGGCGCCTGCGTCAAGTACGGAACGTTCCGTACCGATAAGGTGTCGGCATGACCGACACGCCACACCGTCGCGGCGCCGACCGGACCGAGGCCATCATGCGGACCACGCTGGAGCTCGGCCAGGAGATCGGCTACGCCAAACTGAGCATCGAGGCGGTCGCCGCCCGAGCGGGCGCCAGCAAGCAGACCATCTACCGCCGGTGGTCGTCCAAGGCAGCCCTGCTGCTCGACTCGCTGTTGTCACTGAACGAGCCCGCCCTGGACTACCCCGACACCGGCGACATCATGGCCGACTTGCGCGCGCAGATCCACTCGGCCGTTGACCTGCTGGCCAGGCCACCCTTCGGCCCCCTGTACAAGGCCCTGATCGCCGAGGCCCAGCACGATCCCCAGATCGCCGCCGCACTCAACGAGCGCTTCATCACCCCACAGGCGGACAAGACGGTCGCCCGCTTGAAGACGGCCCGCGACCAGGGGCAACTGTCGCCCGCCTTCGACCTCGACCTGGCCATGGCGATCCTGTCCGGCCCGCTGTACTTCCAACTCCTGATCACGCAGGAACCACTGACCCATGAGTACGTCGACCGGATCCTCGACGCCCTTTTCGCCGGGATGAGCCCGGCGACGTAGCTCAGCCCCTGTCAGGCCACCGAGTTCATCGGTGCCCTCCCGCTGCACAAGCGAGGGCTCGTGAAACAGCTCTGCCGGTTCACGGACGAATGTTGATCTCCCGGACGGCCGGCACCGTGGACTTCCTGTGCCGGGAGGAGACCGATCCGCACCTCGTCCTCGACGGATACCCGGCAAGATGCGCTATTTCGGTGCGTGGAAGCCGCCGATCTTCTGCTCGAGCAGTTCGGCCAGCCGCAGCGGGGTGCGGTCCTCGAACATCGGACCGATGAGCTGCACTCCCACCGGCAGGCCCTCGGGGGACCGACCCGCCGGTATGGCGGTGGCGGGCAGGCCGGGCATGGTGGCCAGGCCAGCCCAGACGAGCTGGTCGAAGTACGGGTACTCGACGCCGTCGATGTCGATGCGCCGTTCCAGCGGATTGGGGTCGTGGTCGTGCGGGAACGCGGGCGTCGGCGTGATCGGGCACACCACGGCGTCGAACTCGGCGAACAGCTGCCGCCAGCCGTGGCGGTGGACCTCGCGGCGGTTGTTCGCCTCCATCCAGTCGCGGTGGCTGAACAGCATGGCGCGCAGCCGCACGGCGTCAAGACTCTGGTCGTCTGTGATCGGTCCGTCGGCGCGGGTCCGAAGCTGCTCGTACGATTCGATGGGAAAACGCGCGACGGAGCCCGAAATCAGCAACTGCATGTAGAGCGTCGCGGCTTCGGTCAGATCGGGCAGCAGCGGACTGTGCCGTTCGACGCGGCCGCCGCCGTCGGCGAGCGCGGCGGCCACCCGGTTCACGCCCGCCCGCACGGCGGACCCGGTCGGAATGAGCGGATGCTCGTCGAGGACCAGGACCCGGAAATCGCGGAGCCGATCGTGGCGGGCGGGCGGCAGCGTCAGGTCGTGCGCCTTGCCGAGCGTCAGCGGGTCCGGTCCGGCCATGACGTCGAGCAGGAGCGTGAGGTCGCGGGCGGTGCGGGCCATCGGACCGACGACGGCGAGGTCGAGGTCGGCCGGCAATGCCGGCTCGGACGGCGGGACCATGCCGCGGTTGGCCGCCAGTCCGAGCGTCGGCTTGTGCGCGTAGACGCCGCAGAAATGCGCGGGGGTGCGCAGCGAGCCGGCGAGGTCGGAGCCGATGGACAGCGCGCCGAACCCGGACGCCAGGGCCGCCGCCGACCCGCCGGAGGATCCGCCCGGCGTGCGACCGTGATCCCACGGGTTGACGGTGGTGCCGTAGATGTCGTTGAAGCTCTGGATGTCTTGCAGCCCCAACGGCACATTGGTCTTGCCGAGCACCACCGCGCCCGCGGCCTTGAGCCGCGACACCTGTACCGCGTCCTGGGCCGGCATATAGTCCCGGTGCGGCGGCATGCCCCAGGTCGTGGGCAGCCCGGCGATGTTGTACGACTCCTTGACCGTCACCGGAATGCCGAGCAGCGGCCGGTCCTCACCGCGCGCGCGTGCCTGGTCGGCACCGCGCGCGGCGTCCCGCGCACGGTCGAAGTCCGGCACGCAAACAGCGTTGATCACTTTGTCGTCCCGCTCGATACGGGCGATCGCCTCGTCGGTCAGTTCCACCGAGCTCACTTCACCGGCACGCAATGCAGCTGCGAGGTCTTCGGCCGCCTGAAAACTCCATTCCATGAAGTTGACTCTAACGGCCTGCCGTAAACGTTTGTCACCACGCACGTCGCCCGCATTCGCCGGAAAAGCCGAAACGGCCATCTTCACTGGCTGAAGTTGCGCACTCGTTCTGCCGTCCAAGATGCTCCTCCCCAGGTCAGCTGGGTTAACAGCAGATCGGCTCCATTGGCGAGGGCATGAAATGCGGCTTCGCGCAACGAGATAGACATCTCAATTCTCATCATGTATCTCCCCGGCCGCCGACTATTCGCTCGACTGCTGGCCATAGTGTGCGGGGATTGTCCAGTGAACGGGGTAACTTATTTTGAATTGTGCGCCCAACAGCGGCCCCGGCGTGCGGGTAATGCTTGGCGATATCGGTCGGGGTGTTGTCGCGGATCAGGGTCACCGGGGTCAGGTTCCGCAGTCGCGGGGTGAGCGATCGGTGGCCATCGGATGAGCTCATGGTGCCGCCGCCGACGCGGCCGTTGCCGCAGGTCGGGCCGGTGCTTCGTTGGAAGTTTCTTCATTACCACCGGCACCCCGTTTGATCGCGTGGTGCCGGCTCGCCCTGAGGCCAGATCTGCAGGAGACAGCTGTCGATGACCTCGTCGGAGGTGTCCGCTTCCGCAGCCCCGTCCATGTTCTGAGCGTGGGTAGCGCAGTCGGTGCCAGCCCGGCCCCGGGGGCAGCTGTCCGGCCTCGGACTTCAACGCGCGCGCCGGCTCCAGCGTGCAGGTCCGTGACCAGGACGGCGCCGCCGTCATCCACCCGCATGATCCCGACGGGATGCACAGGATGGTCGGCGGGTATGCCCTCCGGGCCCATGGCGTCGTCGGTGTCGTCGACCGGGTACGCCTCTCACTCTCCGTAGCCCTCAGGCCTGTCCACGGACGGAGTGAGCCGATGGACCCGTACGGTGGTGCGGACGGCCCCTCCCTCCTGCTTGTCCTCGTACGCGCCCACCTTGACGTATCCGCGCCCTTCGTAGAAGCGGTCCAGTTCGGGACTGCCCGCCCAGTGGTCGAGGGCCAGGGCCGGAGATCCGTACGTTCTGGCGCGGTGCTCGGCTTCCTCCAGGAGCGTCGCGCCGACTCCGCGACCCTCGGGTCCGCGGTCGGACATGACGGTGTGGATGAAGATGGCCCCGTCGGGCACCAGCCCGGCCGGCACGCGGGGCGGCGCCGTGGGGCCCAGGGCGAGCAGCCCCACGCAGGCGTCACCCCGTTGGGCGAGGGTGATCGCTCCCTGGGCGGTCCAGTCGGCGACCCTGCCGGGGAAGCCCGGGATGCGGGAGAAGGGCGTGGTGCCCCACTGTTGCGTACGGCCGCGGGCGACGAGCCAGTCGAGGACGGAGTCCATGAGCGCGAGGAGGGCGGGAACGTCCTCGCTGATGGCGGGGCGCAGGACAATCTGCTGGTTCGACATGCTCGCCTCCGGGAGAGTAAAGTGCGACGAGCAGACACTTTAATTTTCTAAGGATTAGATTGTCAAAGCAAAATTTGATCGACGCGCTCGCCAGGGCCGTGCAGGAGCTTCAAGACGCCACGGACGTCATCGACGAACTGGCGGCACGCCGTCTCGGCGTCAACCGCACCGACCTGCGCTGCCTGAGCCGCCTGAGCGCCCGAGGGCCGTTGACCGCCACCGAACTGGCCGCCGCCGCCGGGCTCACCGGAGGCGCCATGACCACCGTCATCGACAGGCTGGAGCGGGCCGGGCTGGCGCGACGCCATCGGGATGAGGCCGACCGCCGCCGCGTGCTCGTACACCTGACCGAACGGGCCGAACGACTCAGCGAGGAGATTTGGGGCCCCGTCCTGGCCGACGCCCGTACCGAGCTGGACCGGTTCACGCCGGCTGAGCTGACCCTGATCGAGAGGTTCCTGTCCGTGGCCCTGGAGCACCAGCAGCGCCACGCCGACCGCCTCCGAGCCGAGACGCCGCTGTGAAGCCGCCGGCCGGCGTCGCCCCGGCCGGCGGCGTCCGCGAGGCCGCGTTCGCCGTCTGGGACCGCAGGTGCGGCCTCAGAGCCGCCTGCCCCGAAACGGCCGGGCCGCCGGCCGGAGGGCGCCGGCCGGAGGGCGCCGGCCGGAGGGCGCCGGACGCCGGCTGACGACCCTGCTCGATCAGTAACTCGCCGGGCTGCGACCGCGCGTGGCTGCCGCTGGGGCGGCGGCCGGGACACTCCCGGGTGCGGCACCGGGCGACGGGGTGCGGGCACCGGGCCCGCCCTCTCCCCTCGACCGTAGGAGCCGGCCGTTCCAGGTAGCTCCCATGACGCCCGTGCAGTCGCGGTGATCAGGCGGCCTCGCCGCGGGCGATGTAGAGGTTCATGTCGGTGAAGTCGACGGTGATGTTGTAGGGCTTCCAGAAGCAGTGGGAAAACCAGCCCATCGTGTCGAACCCCGTCCCATAGGGCGAGGGCACGTTGACCGGTTGGTTGGGGTTCGTGTAGGAGTAGACCTCCTTGGCGACGGCGTTGCCGAGGCGGATCTCCTTCGGGTAGCAGGGATAGACGACGGCCGGGTGGCTCTGCGCAAAAGTCCCGACCTGGCGGTCGTAGTCGGTGCGGATTCCCAACCGCTCGGCCGTTTCCCCGCGCATGCCCGCGGCGATCTCGCTGCCTCCGCCGAAGTTCACGCCCACCACCCCGGTGCGGGAGCCGGCGTCGCCGGCGAAGCTGCCCGTGCTGTGCAGGTATTGCTCACGGGCCAGCCACAGCGGCAGGGGTTCGGCGCCGGCCCGTCTGGCGGCGGCGCGTGCCTTCCTGGCCGTTTCGGGGGTGCGGCGGCGCAGGATCAGTTGCCTGCCCGCGTAGTCGAAGGTGGTCAGCAGGTGGTAGAAGACCCACGTGCCGATCAGGCCGTCGCTGTCGGTGTCGACGTCGTCGCCCGACTCCGTCGCCGACCAGCCCACTGGGACGTTGCGCAGTTCGATGCCGCCCAGCTTGAAGGAGTCCAGTATCCCGTAGTACGCCCAGATGGCGCCGCCCTCGAAATCGATCTTCTGACTGGCGACGGGGCTCAGCCCGGCCTCCTTGGCCACCGACGCGCGCACGCTCAGATTCGGGGCACCGGTGTAGAACGTGAAGCGCTTCGCCGGTCCGCCGTTGACCGAGGCCTCCACCAGCGGCATCGGGTCCGTCTGCTTCCATGGCACCCGCGCGGTCTCGCCGTGGACCTGGTACGCCTCGCCGCGGACTGCCGCGAACCACGTGGCGTAGCTGTCCTCGCCGGCCGCTCTCCAGTGGGGCGCGGACAGGCCGAATTTGTCCTGCCGGATGTAGCAGTCGGCCAGGAAGTAGTTGGCGTCCTTGTCGTCGGGCGCCAGGGCGAGGGCCGTCTTGAGGTGTTTCTCGGCGTCGGCGAACCGATTGGCCAGCAGCGCTACATGGCCGCGCCGGCGGGCCGCGTGCAGGTTCTTGGGGTCTCTCTTGAGGATCTCCTCGTACGCGCGGCCCGCCTCCTCGAACTTGCCGGCCTCGAACAGCGCGTCCGCGTCACCGCTGCCGGCCAGCGCGGTGGCCGCGCCGCCCAGCAGCGGCGGGGCCGCCGCGGCACCGGCCAGCACGGCGGCGCCCCGCAGCAGCGAACGCCGGTCCCATTGCCTGTCATCAGCCACGCCTTCTCCTTTTCCTGATCACCTTCGCCGTGACGTTCCGTCCGACGGACGGGCACAACACCTCCGGCCGGTTCATCTCGCCCTGCTCGATGAGGGCGACACCGTGGTGCCGGGGCCACCCGGGCCGTACGGCGTCGTACCGATGCGGGTGGCCGGATCGCTTCGCAGCGCGCTGCGTAACTCGCCCGCCGTCCGACCCGTCCACTGTCGGCCAGGCGTATCCCCGCCTCGACCGCGCCGTGTCATGGTCGTGTCACGGCCACGACCGACGGTGGCAGCCATCGACGAACCGAGACATGCGGCAGACAACGCGCGCGCATTCGGCACCACTCGTGGTTCGTGATGAGCTGAGGAGAGCCCCGGTCCCGGTGTGGGCATCGACCTGGAGGATTTCGTCCGCATCGCCCGCCCGATCGGGGCACACCGCGCCAGGCACACGATCCACGGCACGTCATTCCCCCACGGAACAGCCCTGAGGTGTCAACAAGCATCACCCCAGCTCAACGCCAGCGCCACCGCGCCAAGCTCGCCGCCGACAAGGCCGCCGCGGCGTAGAAAGCTCCGCCTGGTCAGCGCACCCGAACACAGGGATGCCAGGTCGGCCACCGCTATTGACCCCCGCGCCCTCACCGTCGAAGGTGCACCTCACCGGCCCAGCCGCGCGAGACCGCCCGGTGGGCACGGCACCACGCCGCCGGATCGGCTTTCGCAGGCCGAAGCGAGATGGTCCCGTCCGGAGCGCGAGGCACGTCGGCCGGCCTTCGCAGCAGTCGCATCCAACGCCCGCCGCGCCGGCGGATCAAGCGGGGCTGGTGAGCAGGGCGTGCAGGTCGCGGGCCTGGCGGACCAGCTCGCTGGTACGGGTCCGGCCGGCCAGCTCGGCCACCACGGGCAGCTCGCCCCGCGCGTCCGCCCATCCGGCGACCTCGGCCGCCAGCCGCAGCAGCCTGGTGTGCACGCTGGTCGCCCATTCCCCGGGCCCCGGCAGGTACGCGGGCAGCAGCCCGGTCATCACCTGCCACACCTGCCGGTGCGCGCCCAGCCTGGCGGCCTCGGCTAGCGCGGCGATGGCGTCGCCCGGGCGGCCATGCCCGCGTTCCAGCAGGACGGCCAGTTGTCTGCCCAGCTCGGCGCCCGGCAGGCCGCCGGAGGCGGACAGGAGCAGCAGCGGCCGCACCCCGTCGCCGTCGGGCCCCTCCAGCAGGTGGCGGGCCAGCAGCAGGGCAAGTCCCGGCCCGCCGGGTCCGTCGGCGAGCACCAGGCGGTCGAGGTCGCGTGCGGTGGGCTTGCTCATCGGCCAGGACGACATCAAGGCGAAGACCGACCGCGGGCGCCCACAAGACTGTTGCTGATCATCCCGAGCGCTTCGGGCAGCTCCCATACGCTCCTGCCCTCCTGCTCCGCCTGGACGGCCAGCTCCCGCCACCGGGCCTGGTGTTCCTGATGGCGCTCGATGTCCCGTCGCTCGCCGGCCCGCTGCGCCACCGGCAGGTAGCGGGGCAGCTCGCGCGCCACCTCGCGCCGCTGGGCGTCGTCGAGTCCGGTCAGCAGCGCGGCGATGGCGGCGAGGTCCTCGGCGTCGACGGCCGCGCGGACCGCGTCCCAGGCGTTGATCATGCCCGCAACCGTAGGGAACCCCACCGACAATCTCGCCGCGAGCGGCGGGTACCGGGCCACCGGCAACCTCTGCATGACCGAGCCGGGCGACAGGGTGGACGCCGGAGGGGATGTCCGGGCCCGCGGCCCGCCGCGCCCTCAAGGCCGCCGCCCGGCAGCAGGGTGTCTCCGCTGGCGGCGACGGGCAGCCCAAGCCATCCATCGACAAGGAATCGTCCGGCCGGGGGATGGCAGGCAGAGACGATCGAGCGCCCAGCGGGACCGGACTGGACGGCAATTCATGACATATGTCCCTACACCGCGACACCGGGCGGATCGTACGTTACAGGTGCTCCCGGGCGGTTACCGCTGGATGACGGTCGGGCCCGGGTGCTGCTGCCGGAGCGGGCGGAGGTCGCCTCTGGGAGCCGGGCGCGAGGCGCCCGAGCGGGAGATCGATGACGTTCTGGGCTTCAAGGGAGCGCGTATGGCAGGCAGGGCAGTGGTGCTGGGCGGCGGCGGGATGATCGGGATCGCCTGGGAGACGGGGGTGCTGGCCGCGCTCGCGGCGGACGGTCTCGACCTGCGCGAGGCCGACCTGATCGTCGGCACATCGGCGGGCGCGGTGGTCGGCGCGCAGCTCGCCACGGGGCTCGACCCCCAGGACCTGTACGCCCGCCAGCTCCGCCCGCAGGCCGGCGAGCAGGCGCCGAAGTCGTCGCCGTTCGCGCTGTTCCGGATCGTGTGGCAGTTGACCAGGTCGAAGACGATCGAGGAGTACGGCGCCCGGATGGGCAGGATCGCGCTGGCTGCCAAAACCTCCACCGAACAGGAACGCCGGGCGGAGGTGGCGGGGTTGCTCGGTGACGACGTGCGGGAATGGCCGAACAAGCGGCTGGTCATCACCGCCGTCGACGCGGAGAACGGCAAGCCCGCCGACTTCGACGCGGCCAGCGGGGTCGGCCTCGTGGACGCCGTCTGCGCCGGCACGGCCGGCCCTGGCGTCCGCCCGCCTGCCACGATCGGCGGGCGCCGCTACATCGACGGCGGGATGCGATCACCGGCCAATCTGGACGTGGCCGCCGGATACGACCGCATCGTGGTCATCGCCCCGATGACGCGGGGCGGCGGGGTCATGCCGGGAGTGGAGCGGCAGATCGCCGCACTGGGTGACCGGGCACGTGTCGTGCTGATCACGCCCGACCCGGCGAGCTGGCGCAAGGTCATGGGCCGCTCGCCGGCCGGCGCCCTCGACCCGGCCCGCCGCGCCCCCGCCGCCAGGAACGGCCGCTCGGTACGGGCGGCGGAGCGAGTGGCCGCCGTTTGGAACTGGATCGGGGAACAGCGGGACAGCCACTAGCGGTGACCACAACCATGCGGTCGCAACCCCTGAGCCACCGGGGTTGACGTACTCCAACGCGTAGGGCGGCTGACCATGATGGGGGCGATCGTGAGTGCTGTCCTGATGCGGCGTCAACCTGTGAGGAAGAAGATCACGAGGTATACGGCTGGGCAGAGCGTCCAACCGGACCAGAACGAGAGAGTCACCGGCGACCGCTCCGTTGTCAGTTCGACGACGACTCCGACCACGCCGATGAGCAGGAACGCGAACGGCGTGTACAGCAGGAGGATCGGCAGCAGGGCGAGGCTGAACGTCATCATGGGGACGAGAAGGACCACGGCAGCGTAGACGCCAAGAGCCGCGCCCGCGCCGAGTAGACCCCGTGATAGATGTCTCGCCGGCCGGTTCATGATCGGATCATCCGTGGCCCTGCCAATCATGGCAAGACGATCAGACGCGTGGACCCCGGCCGGGACCGACGACCAGCAGATGCCGCCGCAGCCGATCGCCACGCCGGCCGGGTACCCGTCCCAAGGCCGGCATGGTGCATGCCGGTCTCGCCGACGAGCATGGACAAGACGAGCGCGCGGACGGCGGCGCTGCGCCGGCCCGGCCAGTGCCCGGTACGTCTCGGGGGCGACGCGGATGCGCTCGATCTGCTTGCCGAACGTCCGTCCGCTCAGGGACGTACAGAGCCGGGCACTGCCGCCGTCGTCCCCTGTTCCGACCTCACCAGGACAAGACGGCGGTCGCCTTCGCCCTGCTGGACGTGGTCAGTGCGGGATGGCGTCCCGGTGGGTGGCCAGCCAGGTGTCGAAGGACTGCAACTGCGGGTTGAGCTCGCGCAGCAGCTCGCCGTCGATGAGGTCGACGATGTCCTGCTCGGCCGTGATCAGGTACTGGAGCATGTTGCCGACCTCTCCGGCGCCCGGGAAACCCGCAGCCCGGATCTGGTCGGGGCTGACCGCCTGATAGGTCACCGGCTCACCGAGCGCCTGGCCCAGCGCGGCGGCGTACTGCGCCCCGGTGAGCACGGAGCCGGCGACGCTCACCCTCCTGCCGGCCAGCGCCGTACCGCGGCGGAAGATGCCGAACGCGGTCCTGCCGACATCCTCCGCGGCCTGCGCGGGCACCCGCGCGTCGCCGAATCCGAGTTGCAGCACCAGCGCGCCCTGCTCGTCGCGCCGGGGTGCGAACATGTCCTGGAACGCCTCGTAGTACACGTTCGCCTGCAGAAATGTGGTGGGCACCCCCGATTCCAGGAAGAGCCGGTCGGCCTCTGCCTTGCCGTCGGCATGCGGCACCTTGTACGTGCCGCCGAAGGTCGGCGTGCCGTCGCCCGGCCGGAAGTAGCCCCGAGTGTCGGACAGCGTGGACCAGATGAAATGACGCACGCCGGCGTCCCGGCCGGCCCGCGCCGCGTTACCGGCCTGCTCCAGCTCCTTGGTGGTCGCGGGACGTGCCTGCTCCTCCTCGGGCGTCCGCGGCTCCCAGAAGTTGGTCACCACGAACACGCCGTGCGCGCCGTCGAACGCCTTGCGCAGGCCGGCCGCGTCGTCGAGGTCGGCCTTGACGACCTCGGCCCCGAGCGCGGCCAGTTCCTCGGCCCGCGCCGAATCCGGGTGCCGGGTAAGGGCTCGCGCGGCGAACTGCCCGCTTCGATCGGCCAGGATCGCGCGGACCAGGCCTCCCCCTTGGGCACCGGTCGCGCCCACCACCGCGATGATCTGCTGTTCGCTCACCGGAACAACTCCCTCGATTCAGGTTGATGTATCAACCTAGGCACCATACCGCGTTGGGTTGATACGTCAACCAGCGGGTACCATGGTCGCCATGGGATGGGAGCAGGAACTCGGCGAGGCCGACCGGATGTGGCGCACCTACATCGAGATGTCCAAGCACCTCGGCTCACACCTGCAGCAGCACATGCAGCGCGACCACGAGTTGTCCGCGGCCGACTTCGAGGTCCTGGTCAGGCTCGCGGAATCGGCGGACCGGCGGATGCCCGTCGCGCAACTGGCCGCCGCCACCCAGTGGGAGAAGAGCCGCCTGTCCCACCAGCTCACCCGGATGGCACAACGCGGACTGGTCGAGCGGGTCGATTCCGACCGCCGCTACCCCGACGTCCTGCTGACCGACAAGGGACACGCGGCGATCAACAAGGCCGTTCCGGCGCACACCGAGATGGTCCACGCCCTGTTCATCGACGTGCTCGGCCCCGAGCGGCTGGCAAGCTTCGCCGAAGCCTGCGCCGACGTGCTCCGCACACTCGACGTCCACCGGGAGCAGGACTGCTCGTTGAGCGGGTGACACTCGTGGAACGCAGCAGCCAGGGCCAAGCCCGCGCCTCAGTAGGCCCATCGGCGCCCCGGCCGGGTCGGCCGGCCGGGGAGGATGCGCCCTCCCTGGCAGACCGTTAGAGTTCCCGATCAACGACGTGTCTTCACGCCCGTAGCTCCCCCACACTCGGGTGCCGAGCGCGTCGGCCGATGTCAGCGTGATCACCCGAGGACGTGTGTGGCCAGCCAGAGCAGAGGACGGCCGGGTTGGCTGCATGTAGGTGCGCTCGAAGCTCGCGTTCGCCGGGCGTGGGGTTCGGGAACGTTCCCTCCTGCCGAGACCCTGTTGGCGATCATGACGTTGTCCGCGGTGCCGCGCGCTCTCGGCACCCGGCTGGCCGCCCATCTGGACGGCGGCATCGTCGTGGGCCCGGGCGCCGTCCCGGACTTACCGGGCTTCGAGCGGCTGCGGGGCGTACCGCTGCCCGCCCAGCAAGGCGGATGGGAACGCAGCGCGGGCGTGTACGACCCGACGTGGCGCGCGATCGGGGTGGGCAGCGTGCCGTCACCATCGGCCAGCGTGGCCGGACATGAACTCGGGCACGCGACCGACGACATGGACGGCATGCCCTCGCAAGGCCCGTTCTGGACAGCGCTGCATGCCTCGTGCGCCGAGCGGCTGGATCCTCCGTACCGGGCCATGGTCACCGAACTGTACGCCGAGGCGTTCGCCTGCGTGCTGGTGCGTCGGGCCCGGCGTCTCATCCACCTGTTCGCCGACGAACACGCCGCCCAGCAGGCCTACACCTGGTTCACCGGACAGTACGGGATCGGCTGAACACCATCACCCCTGCCCCCCGGCGCGCCGGGGCTATGCTGGGGAGCGAGACGGTGGCAGATGAGACGGAAGGGGCGAACCACATGACCGCGATCAAGCTGGCCGGCGGCGTCCTCCGCGTCCCCACCTGCACCGTGCTGGCTGACGGGACCCACGTCGACGGCACCCGGGACATCACCCCCGACGAACCCGACTACCAGGACTGGCTGCCCCACGCCATCGACGAGGCGGAATCCTGGCACGGCGGCCCCGACGACGACGCCATCTTGCGCCGCTGGAGAGCGGCGGCCAGCGCGTGACGGCTCGCCCTCCTGCCTCGGGCACGCCTGACCGCAGGTGGTAACCGGCCCGACCTTCATGTCGAGGGGCAGGTCTTCACCCGAGGTCATACCAGCTGCGTGACGTGGCGGCGCTTCCTTGCCCGGGATCGCAAGCTCGTCCGGCTGGTGTGGCCGATGCCGGCCGCGCTGCTCGGCAAGTGCCCCACGCAGGACGAGATTGCGGCCGTTCGGGACGTCAGCTGTTCCCCGCCGGGCAGTTCTCCTGCGGCCGCTTCGCGCGCAGCATCGGTGAGGCACATCCCGCGACACGACGACGACCGCAAGGGAGCGCTCGATGGCTACCACCGCAAGGAGATCACTGCTGGCGAGCCTGGCGGCCGTGCTGCTCTGGGCGGGGCTCGCGCCCGGCGCAGGCGCGCAGAGCGGCACGGCGTTCGGCTGGACGCCGGTCGGCACCGTGGACCCCCAGCACGTCACCTCGGCCGACACCCAGCTCGTGCTGTACGGGGTGCAGGCCTTCACCCCGAACAACGTCGCCTTCAACCCGGACGTGATCCCGGCCTCGGTGGGCCAGCTGGTGGTGCCGTACGTACGGGTGCCCGACGGCAACCCGCACACCTACCGGCTGCGCTTCCACCTCAACACCACCAACGCAGCCAGCACGCAGTACCAGCTCATCACCCCGAACGGCGGCGGCACGCAGACCGCGAACGTCTCCGGCGGCGCGATCACGCTCGACTTCACCGTCAGCGTCGACCTGACCGCAACAGCGTGGATGTACTGGTCGCTGAAGAACAGCGGCGGCCACATATGGGTCTTCACCAGGTGCGAGATCGACGAGCAGACCCCCTGAGGCCGCTCCGCTCTCCCGCACCGCCCAGCGCCCGCCGGGTTACTTCTCGGCCGTGCCGGGTTTCCCGCTGATGGACTCCTGATAGATCTCCGCGTAGGTGCGCGAGTCCTTGATGAGGTCGTCGGCGAAGGCGGCGACGTCGTCGCCGATGAGCTCCAGGACTCCCTTGCCGGCCGCGACGCCCTCCTCGAAGAAATCGACGATCCCCGAGAGCAGGGACCCGTCGGTCAGCTCGACCGGCCCGACCTTGAACAGGTACCTCTGCATCTCCTTGTAGACGATCTGGTAGTCCGGCGGGAGCGCCTTGACCCGGGCCATGTGCGCCCGCCACTGCTTCTTGCCCTCGATGATGTCCTGAATGCCCACGTCAGCCTCCTAGCCGGCCCAATTTCCTGGCGACGTTCCTGTTCAGCTGCTCGCGCCACCGGTCACGGAAGGTCCGGGCCCCTTCTCCGCCGGCCAGCGCCGCGCAGAAGCCTCCGATGTCGTCACCCAGCACCTCGTGAATGCTCTGCCCGTCGGCCGCCGTCTCCTCGAGCAGCCCCAGAGCACCGTCGAGGATCGGCATCAGGTTGCGGCCCGTGAAGTCCCCGTAGAGAAAGAGATGACCCTTGATCTGTTCCCACGCCGCCCGGTAGTCGGCCGGCAATGCCCCGGCCCGGACCTCGAACGCCTTCATGTCCCTGGTGAGATCGCTGCCGGTGATGGTCTCCCAGAAGTTCATCTCCCACCCTCCTTGAGCTTGTCGATCCGTGATGTGATGTACTCCCATTTCGCCCAGAACGTCGCAAGTCGTTCGCGCCCCGCGTCGTTGAGCGCATAGAACTTGCGCGGCGGGCCCAGCTCGGACGGTCGTTTCGTCACCTGGACGAGCCCGTTCTTCTCCAGCCGCAGCAGGATGGTGTAAACCGTCCCCTCGACGACGTCGGCGAAGCCGAGCTCGTTCAGCCGGCGCGTGATGGCGTACCCGTAGGTCTCCTCGTTGCCGATGATTTCCAGCACGCAGCCCTCAAGCGTGCCCTTCAGCATCTCCGTCAGGTCGTCCATCGTGGGTCCTCTTCGATCCTCCAGGTACTCCGTACTAACGAGTACCACTATAAAGTATCACAACGTAGTGGTTTCCCGTCCCCGGCACGCGGCGAGCACCGACCACGGAAGCGATCCGGCGGGGGCGTCAATCCGTCACGAGCAGGCCCCGGGCTCTCAGGTCATCGACGAGGTCGGACGGCAGCGCCCGGCAACCGGACACCCTTACCTCCTTGAGCGACGGGAAGCCGGCGATCGCGCTCAGGTCGCTCAGCCTGGAGCAGGAGTCGAGGTCGAGCCTGCGCAGAGACGGCAGGCGCTCGACGTCGCCGAAAGTGCGCAGCTCGTCGGTGTAGGCCACGTGGAGCTCCTCCAGGTGGAGCAGCCCCGAGAACGGGGTGAGGTCGGCGAGCTGCTCCAGGCCCTGCAACGTCAGCGTCCGCAGGGCCGGCATGCGGGCCAGCGCCGAGAAGTCGCGCAGGTCCTCCGCGTAGGCCAGGTACACCTCCTCGATCGACGGGTGCCCTTCGAGCCCGTCGAGCGAGGTGAGCCGCTGGTCCCGGTCGATGGCCAGCCGCTCCAGCGCGGGCAGCCGCGACAGCGGCCGCAGGTCGGGCAGCGGGGCGGGCGGCAGGCCGAGAGCCGTGAGCCGGGGATGGTGGCCGAGGCCGTCGAGGCTCTTCACCTTCGTGCTGCCGCCGAGCCAGAGCCTCTCCAGCCCCGTCATGACGCCGATGCCGTCGAGGCCGGTCAGGCGGGTGCTGTGCAGGCTCAGCTCGGTGACCGAGCCGAGGTCGCGCAGCCCCTCCAAAGAAGTGATCTTGGTGCGGCTCAGGTCCAGCTCTCTCAGGCGGCTCAGCCCCGACAGGCCGCGTACGTCGTCGACGAACCGGCAGCCGCTCAGATCGAGCTCTTCGAGGTCGGGGAACGCGTCACCGACCCCCGCCACACTCGCCACCGCGGTGCCCCGCAGGTCGAGCCGGCGCAGGTGACGCAGGCCGAACAGCGGGGACAGGTCGGCCACCTGGCGGCAGTTGCGGAGCAGCAGGCTGGTCAGGCCGGTGAGCCCGGACAGCGGCCGCAGATCGCTGACGGCCGCGCAGCCGTCCAGCTCCAGCGCGCGCAGCGCGGTCAGCGGGGCCACCTCGGACACGTCCGTCAGTGTCTTGCAGTGGTCGAGGGTCAGGCTCTCCAGCATCGTCAGGTGCCGCAGCCCCGTGAGCGAGCCCTGCCGGCGCAGCACCAGCTCGGTACGCCCCTCGGCGTCGAAGGCCGGAGCCAGCACCTGCTCGGCGAAGCCGTCGGGGTCGAGCGCCTGGGGCCAGAGCCTGAGCAGGTTGTCCGTGGACGGCTTGGCCACCTCGGCATAGGCGGCGGCCAGGGCGAGCGCGTCACCATCCCGGCTGCCCAGCGCGAGCCGCCGCACGGCCTTCCACGCGTTCGCCGGGGACACGGTCGCCAGCTTGGCGCGCAGGTCGGTCAGGTCTGTGGGCTGGATCATGCCACGAGACCCTAAAGGGTGGGACGACGATTTCCGGGGAAGCGACCATGAAGAACGCTTCAGGAGCAGCCCGGCGACGCCCACCCAGGGTGCGGCCCGCCGGGCGGGGCGACGATCCGGACGCCGATCGGCATCGCGGACTCGCGCACCTGCGCCGGCGGGCACACCCCCGCGGGGTCGTCAGAACGAGCAGCTGTCCACCCATCGGTGGGAGGAGATCTCGTCGTTGGCGTAGGACCCGTCGTTGAAGATCTCCCAGCCGAGCGCGAGATTGCCCCAGTGGTCGCCGTTGCCCAGGCACATCGACGGCTGAGCGTAATGAGCGTGCTTGAAGAACCGCACGTCGTCGAACTCGCCCGGGAAGCCGGTGTTGTACATCGACGTGGCCACGTTGTCGAACGAGTGGCTATCGGACTTGCAGATGCCTGGGGTCGAGCCTTCCCAGGTATCTCCCGATGCGTCCTCCCAGAACCGGTGATTGCCCAGCCACTTGCACCACAGGCCGCCTTCGGTGTCCCACATGGCGTGTTCCCAGACGTTGATGTAACCGTCGGCCAGCACGGCGGCCGTGTCGGCCGTGCCGGTCGTGCCAGGGGGCACGGGCTTGCGCGCGGCATCGCTCGGGACGGGCGTCGCCGTGCTGGACGGATCGGGGCCGGGCGGCACCGCGGAGGCCGCCCCCGGCGTAGCCGCCAGGATCAGGATCGCGCCGGCCAGGCCGGCCAGGGCTCCGGTGGTTCTCTTCATGACTTTCCCCTTCGTGTCGGTCGCCGAATTGACTGCGGAAGGTGGCTCAGGGGGTGGCTCGGACGACGCCGGGCGTGGACGACGGTGCGTGACCTCCACCGGCGGCGGTGATCCTCAGGGCCATCGGGAGCGCGTCCCGTCGCATGCGCCGCTCGGCGATCACGTCCGGCCGGTGGCGGGCCACGAGCTCCCGCGCGTACTTCTCGTCCAGCTCGCGAGCCACGGCCGACAGGCCGCTTTCGCCGGCGCAGATCGCCTCCGCGACCGCGGTGGCGATCTGCTTCTCACGTGCCTTCCGTGCGGCCGGTCCCGCCGACCCGTCCGCGACGGCCTCCGCCCGCGTCAGACGCGGGTGAGCGTACGGATGGCCGCGCCCGCGCATGCACCTCGACCACGCCCCGACCGCGGCGGCGAAGCGCGGATCCCGCACGACCCGGGCCCGGCGCAGATCGGCCAGGTTCTGCACCACCCTGGTGGCCCGGAACCACGTCGCCAGGTCGCCGTACAGCAGCCCTGGCGCCTCCGAGGTGCAACTGGCCGCGTTCCTCCGGACGACGCCCCCCGTGGGGAGCCGGGCCTCCAGCTGATCGGGGCGAGGGGTCGCGGCCCAGGACTGCGGCCCCTCGCCGTACAGGGCGGCGAAGGCGGCTCTCCGGCGCTGCGCGGGCAGCCCTTCGAGATACCGGCGATTCGGATTCCGATCCCGCAGCCGGTCGATCCGTTCGAGGATGTCACCGCCGTAACCATGCCGGCGGGCCCAGCCGAGGTCGTCCACCACGTAGGGGAAGTCGCGGTTCTCAGGGATCGAGTCCCGCGGGACGACCCAGTACCGGAACCCGCGCCGCGCCATGCAGTCACGCACGAGCAACTGTTCGGCGTCCCACAGCACGCGGGCCTCACCGGCCGTCACCTGCGGCGGCAGATCTGAAGGCCCGGCCCGGGGGGCGGCACCCACCGTCTCCCCTCCCCCGGCCGAGCAGCCCGCGACCACCAGGAGACCGACCGCGGCGGCCACCAGACGCCGCGTACCGGTCGACGGCGATGGGAGCGCGGCGGAACGACCTCCCATCTCAGTAGCCGCCCCGCCCATGGGCACCGAACGACAGGTTGAACGCCTGCCCGATCCCCACCAGGACGTTCCTTCCGGTGCAGTTGTCGAATTCCCACACCCGCTGCTCCTGGGGCGAGCGGTTGTAGACCGACCAGGCGACACCGGCGATCCTCACGCACTGCCCCGACGGGACCGGAGCCGAATACCACGGATGGCCCGGGAAGTTGAGCGCGTTCCACCAGCAGAACCCCGACGCCGGCCGGCAATCCCATGACGCCGACTGGGCCGGCGCGGACAACGGGACGCTCAGGGCCAGCGCCACCCCGGCCGCCGCGACCGCGATCCTTCGCTTGAGCATTCTCGCCCTCTCTCTCGATTGATCCGCCGGTGTCCGGTATAGGGGAGGAGGGTTGTTCGGTGTCACGCGCCGCACGCCGAACAACAACGCTTGAACAATGGCGCCCGCAGATCGGGGGACGGACATGCCGCGTCAGGAACGGCCACTTGACGACGGCGACGACGGCGACGACCGGTTACTCCGGTTCGCAGCCGACCTGCGCCGATTACGCGAACGAGCGGGCAGCCCGTCCTACCGGGAACTCGCCAAACAGGCCCACTACTCCGCCGGCACCCTCTCCGAGGCGGCCGGCGGGCGCAAACTGCCCAGCATGGCCGTCACCATGGCCTACGCGAAGGCCTGCGGAGGCGACCCGGCCGAGTGGGAGGCCCGATGGCGGGCGTTGGCCGAGGAGTTCAACCGGCCCGACACCGCCACCGCACCGGACGACACAGCGCCGTACGTCGGCCTGAGAAGCTTCGGGCCCCAGGACGCGAGCCGGTTCTTCGGCCGCGAGCGGCTGACGGACAAGGTCGCCGCCACGATGCGCCGGCACCGCCTCATCGCCGTACTCGGCGCGTCCGGATCCGGGAAGTCCTCACTGCTGCGCGCCGGCCTGCTCCCCACACTCGGCTCCCACCCGGTACTGCTGATCACCCCAGGCACCCACCCGCTGCACGAGTGCGCGGTGCACCTGGCGGCGAGGCTCGACGTCACACCCGGCGGCCTGCTCACCGAACTCACCGGCGATCCCCGCACCCTGGGCCTGGCCACCCGCCAGCTCCTGGCCAAGCACGCCTCCGCCGACGACGTGGTCCTCGTCGTGGACCAGTTCGAGGAGACCTTCACCCTCTGCACCGACCCCGCCGAACGCACCGCCTTCATCGCCGCGCTGGTCGCAGCGGCCCGCGACCCCGACAGCCGGACCCGGGTGGTCCTCGGCGTACGGACCGACTTCTACACCCACTGCGCACGGCACCCGGACCTCGCCGACGTCCTCCAGGACTCACAGGTGCTCGTCGGCCCCCTGACCACCGAGGAACTGCGCCGGGCCATCACCCAGCCCGCCGTCGACATGGGCTACCGCGTCGAATCCGCCCTGGTGTCCCGCCTCATCGCCGACGCCGCCGGCCGGCCGGGCGTGCTGCCACTGGTCTCGCACGCGCTGCTGGAGGCGTGGGGACGCCGCCGCGGGAACACCATCACCCTGGCCGGGTACGAGGCCACCGGCGGCATCGAACGCGCCGTCGCCCGCACCAGCGAGGAGGTCTACACCGCGCTCGGCCCCGAGCGGCAGCCCCTGGCCCGGCAGATCTTCCTGCGGCTCACCGCCCTCGGCGAAGGCACCGAGGACACCAAACGCCGCATCACCCGCGGCGAGATCGACCACCCCGAAACCGCCGCCGTCCTCGACGCGCTCGCCGGAGCCCGGCTCGTCACCCTCGACGGCGACATCGTGGAGATCGCGCACGAGGCGGTGATCCGGTCCTGGCCACGGCTGCGCGACTGGCTCACCGAAGACCGCGAGGGGCTGCGCATCCACCGCCGGATCACCGAAGCGGCCCAGGCCTGGGAGGCCGAGGACCGCGACGAGGGCGCACTCTACCGCGGCACACGGCTCACCGTCGCGAACGACTGGGCCACCGGGAACCCGTCCCTCCTGTCCCCGGGAGAACGACGCTTCCTCCAGACCGGCCTCGCGGCCGAAGCCCGGGAACAGGAAGCCGCCCGCCGCCGTACCCGCCGGCTGCGGCAACTCGCGGCCCTGCTCGCCGTCCTGCTCGTCCTGACCGCCACCACGACCGTCTACGCCTTCCGCGCCCAACAGACCGCCACACAGCAACGCGACATCGCCCTGTCGCAGAAGGCCGCCGCCGAGGCCACCGACCTGCGCGAGGCCAACCCGGCCCTGTCCGCCCAGCTCAGCCTGGCCGCCTACCGCCTGTCCCCCACCGTCGACGCCCGCGACAGCCTGCTGCGAACCTTCGCCGTCCCCTACGCCACCCGGCTCACCGGACACATCAGCCGGGTCAACGCCGTCGCCGTGAGCGCCGACGGACGCCTGCTGGTCACCGCCAGCCGCGACCGGACCGCGAGAGTCTGGGACGTCGGCGACCCCCACCGCCCGCGCCACCTGCTCACCCTCACCGGTCATGGCGACAACGTCAACGCCGCCGCCTTCAGCCCGGACGGCCACACCGTCGCCACCGCCGCCTGGGACAACACCGCCCGCCTGTGGGACATCACCACTCCCGCCCGACCCCGCCCGCTGGCCGTACTCCCCCATTCCATGGGCGTCAACGCCGTCGCGTTCAGCCCGGACGGCCACACCGTGGCCACCGCCAGCTCCGACAAGACGGCCCGGCTGTGGAACGTACGCGACCACCGGCTCCGCGCGACACTGACCGGCCACGACGACGGGCTGGTGTCGGTCGCGTTCAGCCCCGACGGCCACACCCTGGCCACGGCCAGCTTCGACAACACCGCGGCGCTCTGGGACGTCACCGACCCCGGTCACCCCGGCAAGCCCCGAAAACTGACCGGCCACACCGCCCCGGTGGCCTGGCTGGCCTTCAGCCCGGACGGCCGCACCCTGGCCACCGCCAGCAACGACCACACCACCGGACTATGGGACATCTCCGGCTCCGGCCGGGTCCCCCGCCTGGCCACGATCACCGGCCACCAGGACATCGTGCGCTCAGTGGCCTTCAGCCCGGACGGCCGCCGGATCGCCACCGCCGGCCTGGACGACACCGTCCGCCTGGCCGACATCGCCGACCCCCGCCGTCCCCTCCCGCTCGCCACGTTCACCGGCCACACCGGCAACGTCGTCTCGGTGGTGTTCACACCCGACGGCCGCACCCTGGCCACCGGCAGCGACGACTACACCGCCCGCCTGTGGGACCTTCCCGGCCCGGCACTCACCGGCCACGCCTCCAGCATCTGCTGGCTGGCCTTCAGCCCGGACGGACACACCCTGGCCACCGTCGGCGAGGATCGGGCCGTACGACTCTGGGACACCGCCGACCCTCAACGCCCCCACCTGCTGGCCACGCTCACCGGCCACACCGACGCGGTCTGGAGCGTGACCTTCAGCCCGGACGGACGCACGCTCGCCACCGCGGGCAACGACCACACCACCAGGCTCTGGGACGTCTCCACCCCCGCCGGCGCCCGACCCCTGGCCACCATCCGCGGCCACACCGACAACGTCAACGCGGTCGCCTTCAGCCCGGACGGCCGCACCCTGGCCACCGCCAGCCTCGACCACACCGTACGCCTCATGGACGTCACCGATCTTCGGCACCCGACGCAAGCGGCCCGCTTCGAGGCCGACGAGGAAGGCGTGAACGCGGTCGCCTTCAGCCCCGACGGACACCTCCTCGCCACCGCCGGCTGGAACCGCACAGCCCGGCTATGGCACGTGACCGACCGGCGCAACCCGGTCCCGGCATCGGAACTCTCCGGGCACGCCGACGGGATCAACGCGCTCGCCTTCAGCCCCGACGGCCGCACCCTGGCCACCGCCAGCTACGACGACACCGCCCGGCTGTGGAACGTCGCCGACCCCCGGCGACCCACAACCCTGGCCACCCCGATCAGCCACACCGACAGTGTCAACATGGTGGCCTTCAGCCCCGACGGGCACCTGCTCGCCACCGCGGGCAACGACGGCGCCGCCCGGCTATGGGACCTCACCGACCCGCAACACCCCCAGCAGCAGACCTCCCTCGAAGCCCACACCGACCGCGTCTCCTCGATCGCCTTCAGCCCCGACCGGCACACCGTGGCGACCGGCGGCTACGACCGCGCGGCACTGCTGTGGGAGACCGACGCCGAACGAGTCGCCGCCCGGCTGTGCCGGCTGGCCCACCCGCGCATCGATCGCCAGGAATGGGCCCGGCACTTCCCCGGCCTGCCCTACCGACCACCCTGCCCATGACCCGCGACCCCGGAAAGCCGACAGCCCTGCCGCCTCCGGCCGTCACGACGCCTCGGAGCGGGCCAGGTATTTGTCGAGACGGTCACGGACGTGGTTCCGGGCACGGTGCAGCTCACGCCGCGCCGTGACCGGATCGAGACCCAGAGTGCGGATCGCGAGTTCGCTCGGTACGCCTTGGACATCGACCAACGAGAGCAACTCCGCCCCCGCCGGAGGCAGCTCGTCGAGTGCGGCGTCGACGACCCCGTACAGCTCCGTCGTCGTCACGTCCTCATCCGGAGCGAGAATCTGGGCAGGCCCCGGCCAGGAGTTGGGCGACTTGATCCACCCGCCTAGGTCCGGTCCCTCCTGGTAGAGATCGGGATAGAACAGCTCGGCCGGGTCGGCGTAAGGGTCCGGCTCCATCCGGGACACCTCGGTGGCCCGGTCCCGCCGGGGCTGCTCGGTCTCCACGTCCGTGACGCTGTGCCGGTCGGCGAGGTCGCCCAGGGTGCCCAGCAGGCTGCGCAGCTCGAACGCGTCCGGGTCTGCCTGCCGCAGCGCCTGGACCCACGTGCTCTGCACCAGGTCCTCGGCGTGTCCGGGATCGATCGCCCGGGCGAGCGCGAGCAGCCGGGGACCATGCTCGGCGAAGGCCCTCCGGAGGTCGCCTCCCTCGCCGGCTCCCGCGTTCATCCCGTCCACGGCTTCTCGAAGCGGAGCGGGGACCTCGATACCAGGGCGACGGGCGAGGACATCGATCGTCGTCCGCAGCTGTGCCATATAAGCGGCGCAGTCCGCGCAGCCCTCGAGGTGCTCCGTGACCCGGGCCACCTCACCAGGATCCAGAACCGAATCCAGGTAGTCGCCGGCCCGGGACACGACGTCGATGCAGGTCAACTCATTCATCAGCGATTCAGGAGCCGACAGGCCTGCGCCGGCACCCTGGCCCCTTCCGTTCCGCGAGAGCGCCCCTCATCGGCCGGCCTTGTCGTCGCGACGCGGCAGCCGCCAGTCCGGCCGGACGTAATGACAGGTGTAACCGCTCGGATAACGTTCCAGATAGTCCTGGTGCTCGGGCTCCGCCTCCCAGAACGGCCCGGCCGGCTCGACCTCGGTGACCACCTTGTCCGGCCACAGACCGGAGGCGTCCACATCGGCAATCGTGTCCTCCGCGATCCGCCGCTGCTCATCACTGGTGTAGAAGATGGCCGACCGGTAGCTGACCCCGACATCGTTGCCCTGGCGATTCTTCGTGCTCGGGTCATGGATCTGGAAGAAGAACTCCAGAAGGTCCCGGTACGAGACCTTCTCCGGATCGAAGACGATCTCGATCGCCTCCGCATGCGACCCATGATTCCGGTAGGTCGCATTCGGCACGTCACCGCCCGTGTACCCGACCCTGGTGGCATACACCCCGTCGCGCTTGCGAATGAGATCCTGCATACCCCAGAAGCAGCCCCCGGCAAGAACCGCCCTCTCGGTCGTTCCACTCATCGCTTCACCCCTCACCCCTTCACTCTTCCAGCTTGCGGTCCCGGTAGTAACGGCGCAGAAAACAACAGGTACACACCCCGGCGATCCACCTCCCAGATCGCACTCCAAGATCCATAACGGAGCAGGGCGATGCGGTACCCACTAACGCGACGCACCTGCGCGTTCCAACAGCTCCGCAGTCGCCTCCCACAGGCGCCGCTCCCGATCCCGGTCGTGAGCGACCGGCCGCACCTCGGCCAGCTTGGACTTCACCACGAACGCACCCGCACGCAAATGCGCCCACTCCTCGTCAAGGGCCATCGCAGCCAGCAGCGGCCCCGAACGCTCCGGCGTCGACACACCAGGTACCCGACCCAAGGCGCGACTCACCGCCCGAACCACCGCGGGAGCGCCACGACCCAACGCGGTGCCCGGCATCCAACCCGGCTCGAACACCGACACGCTGACCCCGGCACCGACACGACGCTGCAGCTCATGGGCGTAGTACAGGATCGCCAGCTTGGCGTTGGAGTACGCGACGCCGGAGACCGTCATCCCCGGAGCCCGCTCACCGGCGGCCGGACGAGCAAGCTCGACAGGATCGGCCCACTCGGCCTCGGCCACCCCCAGCAGCCTGCGCCAGAAATTGGCGTAATAAGTGTTCGAGCCGAGCAGCACGACCCGCGCCGGGGCAGCGAACGAGCCCAGCAGATCACCGACGAGCTGGGCGTGGGCGAGATAGTTGACGGCGAAAGTCAACTCGTAGCCGTCGGACGAAGCCAGCCGGGTGTCGGTCGAGATGACACCGGCGTTGGCGATCAACGCCCGCAGCGGCCCCACCGCACCGGCAGCGAGCAGGTCACGCACCGCGACCGCCGCGGCACGCACGTCGGCCAGGCGCGACAGATCGCAGCCGATCTCACGGACACGCGCGCCACGCGCGCGAGCCTCGTCGGCGACCGCGGCCAGATCCCGCCCGGCGCGGCCCACCAGCAGCAGATCGGGGCGCTCCCCATGCCGGCGGCCGGCCATGGCCAGCACAGCATGGCGGCCCAGGTTGCGGGTCGGGCCGGTGATCAGAACAGTTCCGGGTTCGGTCATGACCCCAGCCTGCGAGATCAGCCGGCCCGCAGGCAGTCGTCCCGTTTTCGTAGGACTGCCAGGGCCAGGACAACCCAGTACGAGCACCCGCAAACTGGAACGCGTGGAAACATGGGAGTTCGGCCGAACGGTACGCCGCTGGCGCGACCGGGTGACACCCGAGACCGCCGGCGTACCCGTAGGCCGCCGACGCCGGGCCAGCGGCCTGCGCCGCGAAGAACTGGCCGCGCTCGCCGGCATCTCGGCCGACTACCTGACCCGCCTCGAACAAGGACGCGCGACCGCGCCGTCAGCGCAGGTGGTGGAGTCACTGGCCCGAGCGCTGCGCCTGTCCGACACCGAACGCGACCTGCTCCACCGGCTGGCCGGACACGCCGCGCCCGGCCCGGACATCGTGCCCTCGCGGATCCCCCCGAGCGTGCAGCGCCTGCTCGACCGGCTGTCCCACACCCCCGTCGTCGTGTACGACGCCAGCTGGACACTCGTGCTGGCCAACCCGCCCTACGACGCACTCATGGGCGACACGACCACCTGGCACGGCCTGGAACGCAACGCCGTCTGGCGCAACGTCGCCCGCCTGCCCTCCCGGATCGCGCACACCCCACAGGAACAAGCCGAACACGAAGCCCGGCTCGTCGCCGACCTACGCCTGACGGCCTCGCGCTACCCCGCCGACCGCACCCTGCGACGCCTGATCAACGACCTGACCTCCGGCAGCCCCCGCTTCGCCGAACTCTGGGACGCCGACACCCCACCACCCCTGACCGACCCGTCCAGACACAAGACCATCAACCACCCGTCGGTCGGCCCGATCACCCTCGACTGCGACACGCTGTTCGTCGCCCTGGACGACCTGCGCATCACCGCCTACACCGCCGAGCCCGGCACCGAGGACGCCGACCGCCTGGCCCTCGTCATCGTCCTTGGCACCCAGTCGCTGGAGCGCTGACCACGAAAAACGTTCAAAGCCAGCGCCTTTACATTGTAGATTTCTTAAGTTGGAGACTGCGGCGCAAGTGGCGGCAGGCCTGCGACCATCACCCCGTGCGGAGCCGCGCCAAGTGGTAGTCGAGCAGCGCCGCGACGTCCTCGGGTGTGTAGTGCCCCACCAGGGTGGCGTTCACGACGCCCTGGGCGAAGGCGTACAGGATGCTCGCCTCCTTGCCGGCATTCAGGTGGGCGGCCAGTTGCCCGGCGGCCTGGGCGGCCCTGATCTGCTCGGCGAAGAAGGACAGCAGGAGCGGCAACCCGAGCCGCATCGCGGTCGCCTGGTCCTCGGACACCACCGAGCTCGCCTGGAACGCCAAGCCGATGCGGTTCAGGTAGCTGCGCTCCTCGTCCAGCGGCAACAGCTCCAGCACGGTCGCCCGCAGCACGTCGAGCGGCGTGGACCGGTGCGCGGCCACGGCGGCCACCCGCTCCCCGATCCAGATCCCGATGCGCTCCAGCGCCAGCAGCAGCATCTGGTCCTTCGTCGTGACGTAGTACTGCACCGCCCCCATGGACATCCCGGCCTCGGCGGCGACCACCCGCAGGCTGACGCTCTCCATGCCCTTGTCGTGGATGACGCGGTGCACGGCCTCGGCGATGTGCCGCCGCCGGGCCTCGTGGTCGACGATCTTCGGCATATCCCGCGACTTTATCATGCGAGTGCATGGTAAAAACCATCGTCCCCGTTTACCATGCGACTGTATGAAAAAAGGGGACTGACGGGGGTGGATCTGGATGCGGGTTCTGATCATCGGCGTGGGCACGCGCGGGGACGTGGCGCCGTACACGGGGCTGGGGGTGCGGTTGCGCGAGGCCGGGCACGAGGTGGCCATCGCCGCGCACGAGCCGTACGCGGAGCTGGTGACCGACGCGGGCCTGGACCATCTGCCGCTTCCCGGAGACCCGCTCCGCGCGCTGACCGGCCGGCTCGCGGTACGCGTCAGCGCCTTCAAGGAATACAGCGAGCAGCTCGTGGAGGGCCTGGCCGAGATCGCCGAGCAGGAGGCCGACCTGCTCCTGCTCGGCTTGGCGGGCGCGTCGGGCTATCACGTCGCCGAGGCGATGGGCGTGCCGAGCATGGGGGTGCACCTGCAGCCGGTCGAGCCCACGGGGGACTTTCCGCCGGTCATGAGCCTGTTCCACCGGTCGCTCGGGCGGTGGGGGAACCGCAGGGCGGCCCGGCTCGCGTTCGAGTTACCCGCCGCCGGCCCGCTGCTCGCCGGGTTGAGCACCAAGATGCGGGCCCGGCTGGGGCTGCCCCCGATGCCCCCGCGCGCCCTCTACCAGCACCGGGAGAGCACGCGCTGGCCGGTCTTCCACGGGGTCAGCCCGGTGGTGCTGCCGCGTCCGTCCGACTGGCGGCCGGGGCTGGAGATCACGGGTTACTGGTGGCCGCTCCGGCCGCGGGGCTGGCAGCCGGATCCGGTGCTGTGCGACTTCCTGGCGTCGGGACCCGCACCGGTCTTCGTCGGCTTCGGCAGCCTGGCGGGCACGCGGGCCGAGCAGTACACGGAGCTGGCCGTGCACGCGCTGCGGCGGGCCGGGTTGCGCGGCGTGGTGCAGACCGGCCCGCGGGGACACCTCTCGGACGATGTGCTGGCGGTCGGCGACGTGCCGCACGACTGGCTGTTCCCCCGGATGGCCGCCGTCGCCCACCACTGCGGCGGCGGCACCGCCGGAAGCGGGGTGCGGGCGGGGGTGCCCGCCGTGGCCGTGCCGGTGATGAACGACCAGCCGTTCTGGGCGTCCAGGCTGGTGGCGCCCGGCGTGGCTCCGGCCGCGATCCCGTTCCGCCGCCTGACGCCCGCACGGCTGGCCACCGCGCTGACCACAGCGGTCACCGACCCGGCCTACCGGCAGCGGGCCCAGGCCCTGTCGGTCCGGGTCACGGCAGAGGACGGCGCGGCGCCCGTCGTCGAGGCGGTGAACCAGCTCCGGGTTACCCGACGGCCCGGCCACCGGCCAAGATGACGGGTCGGACCGGAGGTCCTTCCGGGCCGGCATCGGCGGCACGCGCCGTCGGGGCGGGCCGCCGAGCCCGAGGCGATGACCGACGTACGCCGGGCCCAGCGCCCGTTCGGGGGCAGCGAAGCTCTGTGATGGCTGATCCCTCATTGTGTGATGGAACGATGACAACGCGGCTGATCGCCGGATTCGTCTGGTTGCCTACGGACCATGCAACCGACGAACCCCTCCCCTGGCTCCCCGTTCCCCCAAGGATCCACCGGCCGCCGTCGTGCCGGAGTGATGGCGGCCGTGGCCGTCGCGGTCGGGGCCACGGCGACGGCCTGCGGCGCGTTCACCGCGTCCCCCGGCGCCGGGCCGACCGCGACGGCCCGGCCCGCCGGTCAGGCCGCGACCAGCGTCAGGGTGTTGTGGATGGGCGACTCCATCGCGGGCGCGCAGGCCCCGGCCGTGGCAGCCGCGCTGCAGGCCAGTGGTGTGCGGTTCAGGAACGCCACCTCCGACGGCGGCGGTAACATCGTCGCCGGTGATCATCCGGTGACGGCCATGGCGGCCAAGGACACCTGGAAGAGGCTGAAGGAGGACCTCGTCTCCTTCCGGCCAACGGTGATCGCGTACCAGATCACCACCTACGACTGGGGCACGCCCCGCCAGCAGCTGGCGGCCTACCAGAGGCTTGCCCGGGCGGCGAAGGACGCCGGTGCCCGGCTCGTCCTGGTCTCCGCCCCGCCGTTCAAGATCGACGAATTCTTCAAGCCCCACGC
Source organism: Nonomuraea sp. MTCD27 (assembly GCF_041950495.1). Lineage (NCBI taxonomy): Bacteria > Bacillati > Actinomycetota > Actinomycetes > Streptosporangiales > Streptosporangiaceae > Nonomuraea > Nonomuraea sp. MTCD27. The sequence continues at coordinate 84,649 of NZ_JBGNUW010000008.1, forward strand.
GGACGCGATCAAGAGCGCCCCCGCGATGGCCGCCAAGGTCGCGGACGTTCGCTACCTGGACGCCTCTGAGCTGTGGGGGGACGACTACGCCGCCGGCAAGGCCCAGCGGGCCAAGGACGGGATCCACTCCTGTCAGCAAGGGTCGGCGGCCTTCGCCACCTGGTTCGCCAGGCAGCTCGGCAAGCTGGCCGGCTTCACCCCGGCCGCCCCCGGCGCCTGGGCCACCGGGCCGTGGACCGGCGACGAGCGCTTCGTCAAACTCGGCTGCGGCTGATGGAGCCGGCCGCCCGCCGCCCGCATATCGGCGCGCTCGACGGGCTGCGCGGGCTCGCCGTCGCCGCGGTCCTGCTGTTCCACGCCGGGCACATGCGCGGCGGGTTCCTGGGCGTCGACCTGTTCTTCGTCCTGTCCGGCTTCCTGATCACCGGTCTGCTGCTGGAGGAGCTCGCCGGGCGCCGCCGTATCGACCTGGTGGCCTTCTGGGGGCGCAGGGCCCGCAGGCTCCTGCCCGCGTTGGCCGTCATGATCGCGGCGACGTTGCTGCTGGCCTGGGCGTTCGCCGGGCCCGGCATGCTGGGGTCCGCCCTGCGGGACGCGCCATGGGTGGCCGTCCAGGGCCTGAACTGGCATTTCATCGGCGAGCAGATCGGATACTGGAACGCCTCCGGCACCCGTCTGTTCGCCCACCTGTGGAGCATCAGCGTCGAGTGGCAGTTCTACCTGGCCTGGCCCCTGGTGGTGGCGCTGGTCGGAAGGGGGCGCGGCGGGCAGCGGCGGGTCGCGGTGGTCGCGGTCGCCGGTGCGTTCGTCTCGCTCCTGCTCATGATCAGGTTCGGGGCGGCCGTGGACACCACCCGCGCCTACGAGGGCACCGACACCCGGGCCTGCTCCCTGCTCCTCGGCGCGGCCGCGGCCACCGCGCCCGTCCGCCACGCCGTGGCCGGCCTGTCACGCGCGGCCGTGGACGCGATCTGCGTCCCGGTTCTGGGCGGGCTGCTCGCGTCATGGGTGCTGACCAGCGGGGAAACGAACCCCGGCCTCTTCCGGGGCGGGATGTTCGCGCACGCCCTGGCCGGCGCGGCGCTGATCGCGCTCCTCGCCCACGCGCCGGACGGCCTGGCGGGCCGGGCAGTGGGCAGCGCCGTACCGCGCCGGCTGGGCGAGCTGTCCTACAGCCTGTACCTGTGGCACTGGCCGGTCTATCTGCTGCTGCCCCGGCCGGTGGCCGGGCTCACCGGCTGGGCCTGGACGGTCACCGCGATCGGCCTGTCGCTGCTGGCTGCGGTAGTGTCGAAGGTCGCTGTCGAGGATCCGGTACGACTGCGCGCCCGGTGGGCCACCGGGCGCCGCGGATGGGTGGCGCTGGCCGCCGCGGGAGCGATGGCGGCGGGACTGTGGGCGGCGATCCCGCGGCCGCAACCCGGTGCCGGGACGGTCGATGTGAGCAAGCTCGGTCAGCTCTAGCCAGGTCACACCGGTGACATCGCGTCGAAGAGGAGAACACCACATGCCGGGCGTGCTGCGCCGCGTGGCGACCGTACTGGTCGCGGCGGCGGCCCTGGCGGGCTGCGGGATCACCGACACCGATGCGCTGCCCGCCGGTCAGCCGGTCCGGGGCGGCCTGACCGAGAACAGCGACCGGCTCCTGCGGGTGTACTTCGTCACGCAGGAGGGCACCTGGCCGGTCTCGCGGCCGGCCCCGGCCGGGAACCGGCTGCAACAGGCCATGAACGCGTTGCTCGCCGGCCCCACGGCGGAGGAGCGGGCCCGAGGGCTGATCACACGGCTTCCCCCGTCGACCCGGCCGGTCCGGGCCACGACGATCAGAGGCCGGGTGGAGCTACGTCTGCCCTGGCAGGTACGCAACCTGCGGCCGGTGGCGGTGAGCCAGCTCGTCTGCACGGCCGCCGCCGCGTACGCCGGCGACGACCCCGTCGTCGAGGTGGTCGAGCCCGACATGGACCGGCCCTGGCCGGTCAGATGCGACGAGAACGGATCGGCCGTCCCGGCCGACCAAGGAGCCTCCTCATGACCCGCGTGCTCGTGATAGAAGACGATCCGGCCGTGCGCCGGGGCGTGAGCGTCGGCCTGCGCCACCGGGGCCACGAAACGGTGCTGGTCGCGACCGGTGAAGAGGGGCTGGCCGAGCTGGTCGCGAGCGCCCCCGAGGTCGTGCTGCTCGACCTGATGCTGCCCGGCATGAGCGGCCTGGAGACCTGCCGCCGCATCCGCGCCTTCAGCCAGGTGCCCATCGTGATCCTGTCCGCGCGCGACGATGACGTGGACATCGTGGTCGGTCTGGAGGCCGGCGCCGACGACTACGTGATCAAACCCGCCAGCAGCGAGGTCATCGAGGCACGCATGCGCGCGGTGCTGCGCCGTACCGCGCCGCCCGCCTCCTCCGGCCAGACCCGCACCACCCACGGCGACCTGCTCATCGACCGGGTCGCCCTGCGCGTGCTCAAGCACGGCGCGCAACTGGCGCTGGCGCCGACGGAGCTGAAGCTGCTGCTGTTCCTGTCGGCCGCGCCCGAACAGACCTTCAGCCGCCAGCAGCTCCTGGAACAGGTGTGGGAGCACACCTTCCACGGCGACTACCGGCTGGTCGACGCGTGCGTGATGCGGCTGCGGGCCAAGATCGAGGACGACCCCCGCAACCCCCGCTACATCCAAACCGTACGCGGCTTCGGCTACCGGTTCGGGCCGCTGTGATCCCCCCGTCGCTCCCCCGCGGTCTGCGAGCCCAGCTGGTCCTGGTGTTCCTGCTGGTCTCCGTGCTCAGCGCGCTGATCGCCGCCACCATCACCTTCCGTCAGGGCCGTACCGCGATCGTGGAACGCGCCCAGGCCGACGCCCTTCAGGACCTGCGCGCCCACCTCGCCTCCCGGACGCCTGACCTGCCCGCCGACCCCACCGAGGCGGACCTGCGCATGCTGGCGCTGCAACTGGACCGCGCGACAGGCCTCCGCGGCTGGCGCACCGCCCTGTCCCATCGCGGCGGCCCGCTCATCGCCACCGGAGCGCAGCCGCCTCTGCCCGCGCAGTTGCGCACTCAAGCGGCCACCGCGGCCACCGCACTGGCCCAGCGCTTCCATCGCGGCCAGGAGCCCTGGCTGGCCATCGCCCTTCCGGTCACCGCCGCCGCCCGCCCACACGGCCCCCCGCCGCTCGTCGTCTACGCCTCCTTCTCCCTGGCCTCGCAGCAGCAGGATGTGGACACGCTGGCGGCCGCCGCCCGCGCCGGAGCCCTGCCCGTCGCCCTGGTCTCCATCGTCCCCGCGCTGCTGGCCGCGCGCAGACTGCTGCGACCGGTACGGCGGCTGCGGACGGCCGCCGAGCGGATGGCGGGCGGCAGTCTCGACACCCGCGTACGCGTCACCGGCAACGACGAACTCGCCGACCTCGGCCGTACGTTCAACACCATGGCGGCCACGCTCCAGTCCGACGCGGCCGCGCTGCGCGACATGGAGGCGCGGGCACGCCGGTTCGCCGCCGACGTCTCCCACGAGTTGCGCACGCCGCTGGCGGCCATGTCCGCCGTGACCGACGTCCTCGACGCCGACGCCGCCTCCGGCCGCCTCGCGCCACTCACCGCCGAGGCGCTGCAACTCGTCTCCGACGAGACACGCAAGCTCAGCCGCCTGGTAGAGGACCTGATCGAGGTGTCCCGCTTCGACGCCGGCGTCGCCGTACTGAACCTTGACGAAGTCGACGTGGGCGAGCTCATCGACAAGACGCTGGCGCTGCGGCACTGGCGCGACCGGGTCCGCACCGAGGTTCCCCCCGGGCTGCGCGCCCGGCTCGACCCGCGCCGCGTCGATGTCATCCTGGCCAACCTCGTCGGCAACGCCCTGCGGCACGGCGGCCCGGCGGTGTCGGTCCTCGTCCAGGTTCGGGCCGATGCCGACCAGATCGTCGTCACCGTCTCCGACGACGGGCCCGGCATCCCCGCCGACCTGCTGCCCCACGTCTTCGACCGCTTCACCAAAGGTGACGCCGCCCGTACCCGTACCGACGGCAGCGGCCTGGGCCTGGCCATCGCCACCGAGAACGCGCGCCTGCACGGCGGCACTCTCACCGCGGCCAACGCCCCCCGAGGCGGAACCGTCCTGGCCCTCACCCTGCCGCGGAGCCATGGGACTCGCCTATAGCACCCGCTGACAGTCAGCTCGCGGCGCGGTCGCCGAGCGGGCGGCGGCGCAACGCCGGGTCGGTCAGGGGCGCGGGGCTCCAGAGGCCGACAGGGTGGTAGACGTTGGTGCCGGGCGGCACGAGCTCGTCGATCCGGTCGAGCACGGTGTCGTCGAGCACCAGCGAGGCGCTCTTCAGCAGGCTCTCCAGCTGCTCCATCGTGCGCGGGCCGAGGATGACCGAGGTGACCGCCGGGTGTGACGCGACGAAGGCGACGGCCAGCGCCGGCAGGGTGCAGCCGAGCTCGTCCGCCAGTTTCACCAGCTCCTCGACGATCTCCAGCTTGGCCGCGTTGACCGGGATGGCCGGGTCGAACCGTTCTGGCGCCCGCGCCGCGCGGCCCTGCGACAGGTCGACCTGCTGCCCCTTGCGGTAACGGCCGGTCAGGAACCCCCAGCCCAGCGGGCTGTAGGTGAGCACGCCCATGCCGAGCCGCTGCGCGGTGGGAAGGACGTCGCCCTCGATGCCGCGGGCCAGGATGTTGTACGGGGGCTGCTCGGTGCGGAACCGGTACAAGCCGCGCTGCCGGGCCACGTGGTAGGCCTCGACCGTCTCGTGCGCCGGGAACGCCGAGCTGCCGAAGGCCCGGATCTTGCCCTGCCGTACCAGATCGGTGAGTGCGGAGAGGGTCTCCTCGATGTCGGTCCGGTGGTCGGGGCGGTGGATCTGGTAGAGGTCGATCCAGTCGGTGCGCAGCCGCTTGAGACTCGCCTCGACCTCGCGCATGATCCAACGCCGCGAGTTGCCGCTTCGGTTGGGCCCCTCCCCCATCTGGAAGTGCACCTTGGTCGACAGCACCACCTCGTCCCGCCGGCCCTGCAGTGCCTTGCCCACAATCTCCTCCGACTCGCCCGCCGAGTACATGTCGGCGGTGTCGACGAAGTTGATGCCGTGGTCGAGGGCGGTGCGGATGATGCGGATGCTGTCATCGTGGTCGGGGTTGCCGGCCGAGCCGAACATCATGGTGCCGAGGCAGTGGGTGCTGACCTCGATGCCGGTGCCGCCGAGGATGCGATGTCTCATACTGCGGACCCTAGAATCTAGAGCCGACTCTAGGGCAAACTCGGCCACATGTCGGGTTTGAGCATCGGCCAGGTCGCCGAACGCACCGGGCTCAGCGTGCACACACTCCGGTTCTACGAGCGGGAGGGGCTGCTGGCCCAGCCGGTACGGCGCGGAACCGCGGGGCACCGGGTCTACGACGAGGGCGATGTCGACTGGCTGGGCGTGTGCATCCGGCTGCGGGCCTCCGGCATGCCCCTGACCGACATCCGGCGCTACACCGAGCTCGTCAGGGCGGGCCAAGGCAACGAGGTGGCTCGGTTGGAGGTGTTGCGCGAACATCGGGAACGGGTGCTCGCCCAGATGCACGAACTCAACGAGTCCCTCAAGCTGATCACCCACAAGGTCGCCATCTACGAGGGCCGTCTGGGTTTGCGGGACAACGTCGCAGATTGTGCGCCCTGACTTTCAGCTGGGTGCTGCTACCGTCCTTCTCCGCGTCGATGAGTCCGTACGTGGCGAGCGTCATCGAGTCCCCGCCGCCCTCCAGCACCAGGCGAATGGCTTCTTCCTTGCACTCCGGCGAGAAGCGGCCCGGCCGCCACATGCCGGGTTCCCCCGCGGAGGACTGAACGTGCAATTACGTCCAATCCACATCGCCTGCCGCATCCTTACCGTGTCGGCATGACGACGCCGACCGAACCCAGCCCCGTCCCCCTTGACCTGACCCCCGGCATGATCGACGACCTCGGCCGCCAGGCCCTCGATCTCATCGTCCGACAGGTCGCCGCCCTGCCTGAGGCCCCCGCCAGCGACTACCGGGCCGCCGCCGAGCTGTCGGCGCGGGTGCGCCGTCCCCCGGCCGACGGGCCCGGTGATTTCGGCGACCTGCTGGAGACCTTCCGGCAGGCGGCCGGGCAGGGTGTGGACACCTCCGGCCCCGGTTACCTGGCCTACTTCCCGGCGGGCGGCCTCGTCTCGGCGGCGCTGGCCGAGCTGCTGGCCCAGGTCGTCAACCGGTTCACCGGGGTGGCGCAGACCGCGCCCGCGCTGGTCGCCATGGAGGAGAGCGTGCTGGCCTGGCTCGCCACGCGGTTCGGCCTGCCCCCGGGTGCGGGCGGGGTGGTCACGACCGGGGCCTCGGTGGCGACGTTGTCGGCGGTGGTGGCCGCGCGGCACGACCGGCTGGGCGCGGAGTTCGGCGACGGCACCCTGTACGCCACCGAGCACACCCACTACAGCCTGGCCAAGGCCGCGCACCTCGCCGGGCTGCCGGCCGGCTGCGTACGCGTCGTGCCCACCACGGCGGACCTGCGGATGGACCCGGCCGCCGCGGCTGCCATGATCGAGGCTGACCGGGCGGCGGGACTGCGCCCGTTCCTGCTCGCCGGAACGGCGGGCAGCACCAGCACCGGCACGATCGACCCGCTGGCCGGCCTGGCCGCGCTGGCCCGCGAGCAGGGCCTGTGGTTCCACGTGGACGCCGCCTACGGCGGCGGCTTCCAGCTCACCGAGCGCGGGCGCGCCCTGCTGGCGGGGATCGGGGACGCCGACTCGCTCACCTTCGACCCGCACAAGAGCCTTTTCCTGCCGTACGGGACCGGTGTCCTGCTCGTGCGGGATCCGGCGGCCCTGCGCGCCGCTCACGCCGGCGGCGGGCAATACCTGCAGGATCTCAGCCCGGTCGAAGATCTGCCCGACTACAGCCAGCTCGGCATCGAGCTGACCAGGGAGTATCGGGGTCTGCGGCTGTGGTTGCCGCTGCACCTGCACGGCGTACGCGCCTTCGCCGACGCCCTCGACGAGAAGCTCGACCTGACGACCCTGGTGTATCGCGAGCTGTCGGCGAACCCGCGCCTCGACGTGCCGTGGCCGCCGGACCTCACCGTCCTGGTGTTCCGGCTGCGGGACGGCGACGACGAGCGCAACCGGCGGTTCCTGGCCGACGTCAACGCCACCCGGCGCGTCTACCTGTCGAGCACCACGGTCGGCGGCGTCTTCTACCTGCGCATGTGCGTGCTGAGTTTCCGCACCGGCAAGGAGCGGGTGGAGGAGGCGCTGCGCATCATCGACGGCGCGGCCCGCTAACCGGCACCCTCTGCGGGGCCGCCCGTCGTGAGGGCGCCCGTCGTGAGAGCGCGCCCGTTCCGTACCCCTCGCTGGTACGCCCCCGGCGTCACGCCGACGGCCCGGCGGAAGTGCCGCGACAGGTGCGACTGGTCGCAGAACCCGACCGACACCGCCACCTCCGCGGGGGCGATCCCCCGAGCGAGCAGGGTCTTGGCCCGCCGCACGCGTAACTGCACGACGTACGCGTGCGGCGGCAGCCCGTAGGCCCGGCGGAACGCCCGCAGCAGCGCGAACGGCTCCGCCCCGACCGCCGCGGCCAGCGTGCCCAGGTCGGGCGGGTCGGCCGGCGAGCCGTGCAGCAGCTCGCGGGCCCGGGCGGCGGCGCGGGCACCGGCCCTGGGGCGGCGGGCGCGCATCTGTCCGCTGGCGTAGCGGCCGATCAGGCGGGCCAGCAGCACCCGCAACATCGAGTCGGCCGCCAGCCGCGCGCCCTGCTCGGCCGCGCGGTGCGCCGCCAGCAGCAGCCGGCACGCGTCGTCGTCGTCCGCCACCCGCGACGGGAACGACGGAACGCCGTCCCCGGCCCCGGCCTCCCGCGCGATGGCCTGGACCTGCTCCGGCCGGGGGTAGAGGACCCGATACGACCATCCGTCGGGGGTGCGGGCCCGTCCGGTGTGCACCACGCCAGGGTCGATCATCACGATCGATCCCACTCCGGTGCTCCGCACGCCCTCCGGGAAGCCGATCTCCTCCTCGCCCCGCTCGACGGCGCCGATGGCGTACGTGTCGTGCAGGTGCCGGCCGAACGGGTCACCGGTGAAGGTCGCCGACATCAGATCCACCCCGCCCCACAACGGGTCACGCCAGTACCGCACCGCGCTCATGCACCACACGGTACCGAGGACCCCCGGCGGCGAACGGCGGCAGCCGCAGAGCGCGGCGCTCTGCGGCTGCGTGGTGCGTCGTGCCGGACGGGTGGGTGGCTCAGTCGGCGGTGGTGTCCCAGCCGTAATCGGGCAGGTCGAAGAAGTCGTCGCCGTCCAGGGCGTCGACGCTGCCGGTGGCCAGGCCGGTCATCAGCGACTCGACCCCGGTCCGCACCGCGTTGACGAACATGCCCTTGTGCTTCTGGCCCAGATCGTCCTGCTGGCCGCGCACCTCGAACAGGACGGTGCCGGTGCCGTTCAGGGCGAACGCCGACCGGCCCTGCCCGGCGTACTCGCGGGTGTCCGGGTGGAAGTAGCGGCCGACGGCCGTGAGGGGAGACTGCGCGCCGTACGTCGCGATCAGCCCGTTGTAGACCGAGAGCGCGTAACGGCGGGACTTGTCCTGGTCCAGCGCCGGCCATTCCGCCTTGTACGCGGCTCCGTCCTGCACGCCGAGGGGCGGGTAGTCCAGCGAGAAGGTGATGAGGTCACCGTCCTGGGGTCCGCCGGTGAGGCGGTCGCAGGGCCCCATGTGGTGCAGGTCGACGTAGGCGTCCACGGCGCCCTTCTCCTGGCGCAGGCCGACGTACACGTCGCGGATCGCGCGCGACTCCGGAGCCAGGAAGAACCCCGCGTCGGTGTCCTTGCCAGGCAGGTCGGCGGCCCGCGGCACGTAGTCGAGATCGGGGTTGAAGTCCCGGTTGAGGTCGTAGCCGGGGAGGTTGATGCCGTCACCGCGCAGGCTGTGGTACCAGGCCGCGGGAGCGCCTTGCAGCTGCGGGAACGTGGCCACCGTGTCGGCCCAGGACAGGACGTTGATGCGCCGGTTGAGCTCGCCGCCGTCGGGGTTGACCATCGGCATCGCGACCAGCGTGATGTCCTCCAGCAGCTGCCTGGTCCGCGCGTCGCCGCCGCTGCCGAGGTCCTTGAGGATCGCCAGCAGCGCCTCGGTCCCGGTGCGCTCGTTGCCGTGGATCGCCGACGTCACCAGCAGGACCCGGTCACCGGTTCCCACCCGGGCGGCCCACAGCGCCCGGCCCTGCGCGGAGTGACCCACGACCTCCACGTCGACGCGGCCGCTGCTGGTCCGCTCGATCTGCGCGAGCGCCGCACCGACCTGCTCGTGGTTGGACCAGCCGGACCAGGAGGGGTTGTCCTGGACCGTGCAGTTTCCCGGCCCTTCCTCGTCCAGCGCGTGCGCGGGTGAGGCGGCGACGATCGACGTGGTCAATGCCATCGCCATGGTGGCGGCAATCATGCTCGTCCGGCCACTGAAGAATCTCGGTGACGGGCTTACCGCGTTCCCCTCGGCTTTTCCTGGAAAACATTTGCGCAGACGCACGACCGCTCCTTGCGTAAACCTGCCAGACCCGCCGGGGAGACCGAAATCCCGGGCGGAAAAGTCACCAGCGACGTTTCCACGGCGGTCCGCCCCGGGACAAGTCCGGAATCCTGTCAGTTTCCTGGGTGTTTTGCGGGCCCGGTTATGGCCGCGACGTTCGGCGGCACCCCTCAACGCCGCCAAGGGTCACGGTGCGGCCCGGCCCGGACACCGAACGTGACACTTGTCATGCCAGTTGAGGTTTGTTACAAGAGTCATGGCGACCCGCGCCGGTCGTGTTGCAGCAAGCACCAGGGAAGGACGATATTCATTCTGCTTCGCCGTGCCGGGGTGCTCCCGACGCCCACGGCCCCATTCGGTCCATATCCAGATATCAGCGGCCACCGGCTACGGCGTCGGCGCAAGGAGCACGCATTGTTCGTTGACTAACCCCTTTCCACCCTCCACGAGGGTGATTTGCCGGGTGTCGCCGCGCATCGGGACAGGCTTTCCCATGCGCCGGAATTTCGTGTTCTCAAGTGGCGGTGGAGCGCGCCCTGAAACCCATTTACGCCTCCGCCGACGTACATCGATAAGGAGACTGTTCTTGTTCACAAAACGACGAACAGCAGTTGCTCTGGCCACCGTTCTGGGCCTCACGATCTGGGGGACGGCGACGGCGTCGGCTGATCGCACGACGCCGGGAGGTCCCTGGGTCCAGGACGCGCAGCAGGTCTCTCTCCAGCGCCTCCACACCTACGACGAGCTCACCGCCGCACTGCGACGCCTGGAGCAGGGCTCCAAGGGCGCGGTCGACGTGGAGTCGATCGGGAGGACGAACGAGGGCCGCGACATCTGGACCGCGACGGTCGGCACCGGGCCGACCAAGGTGCTCTACATCACGCAGCAGCACGGCAACGAGCCGCTGGGCACGGAGGCGGCGCTGCAACTCCTCCAGCGGATCAGCGCGTCACAGGCCAAGTGGGCCGCCGACGTGCTCGACGACGTGACGCTGCGGATCGTCGTACGCGCGAACCCCGACGGCACCGAACGTTTCCAGCGGCAGAACGTCGACCCGGACTGCTCCGGCCCCTTCTGCCTGTCCGGAGTGGGATTCGACATCAACCGCTACCACGACCCCGCGATGTCGCCCGAGGCCAACCCGGTGCCGGAGTCGGCCGCGATCCAGCGGATGGTGCGCTCGTGGCAGCCGGACATCACCGTGGACTACCACCACCAGGGCAGCTACCGCCAGCCTGACGGGTCCCTGGCCACCGCCTCCATCCTGTGGCCCACCAACCCCGGCGTGGCGCCGCAGGTCCTCGCCGACAGCAAGCGCGTCGCCGGTCTCGTCTACACCTCGCTGCAGCAGTACGGTTTCGCCGACGTCAGCCTCTACCCCGGCGACTCCCTCCCGGGCATCGCGCGCAACTCCTTCGGCCTGCAGGGCAGCGCGAGCCTGCTGGTCGAGCTGCGCGGCGGCCTCGGCCAGAAGTCCGGCGGCTACCTGATCCGTACCGCCTACGCCTCCATGGCCGCGCTGCTCCAGGCCGCCGCGGACGGCAGTCTCGCCGCGATCGACCCGGCGGTGGCCGACACCATTCCGGAGCGCGGCGAGCCGATCGACCAGGACGACGAGGAGTGAAGAAGACCATGACGAGGAAGAACCGAACCGCGTACGGTGCCGTGGCGCCGAGGCTGGCCGGCGTGGGCCTGGCCGTGGCGGCCCTGGTGGGCGCGTCCCTGCCGCTGGCGTCGCCCGCCGTCGCCCAGCCCGCGAACGCGCACTGCGGCACCTCCACCGGGGACACCGGCGCATCCGCGTGGACCAGCCACGCCGAGCTGCGCGAAGAGCTCCAGCGGCTGGAGTCGCAGCGCTCCGACGTCCTGGACGTGACGCAGATCGGCACGTCCAACCGCGGGCGTGAGATCTGGGCGGCGCGGACCGGCACCGGCCCCAAGGTCGTGCTGATCACCAGCGAGATCCACGGCAACGAGAAGACCGGCACCGACGCCGTGCTCTCCCTGCTGCGCGACATGACGGCCGGCACGCCGGCGGCCGAGCGCCTGCGCTCGCTGGTCACGCTGGTCGCCGTGCCCAAGATGAACCCGGACGGCGCGGAGCTCGACCGGCGGGGCAACGACCGTACCTGGGCCGAGGTCGTCGCGGACTTCCCGCAACTGGCGGGGGCGCAGCCGGCGTGGAACTACTACAACCAGCCGCGTACGGGAGACGACTACGCGACGCGGCCCGGCTTCGACGTCAACCGCGACTACCACCCGGACCTGAACTACGTGCCCCGGGCCGCGGACTTCCCCGGTTCCTCCTCCGAGCCGGGCTGGTACATCCATCCGGAGTCCAGGGCGGTCAGGGACCTGTACAAGTCGCTGAAGGCGGAGTTCGGCGCCGTCGACACCTACCTCGACCTGCACCACCAGGGCCCCTGCGACCTCGACGAGAGCGGAGAGGACCAGGTGACCATGTCGCTGTCGGGCAAGTTCGTCGACGTGGAGAACCACCAGGAGTACAACCAGGGCTACCGGCTCGACTACTCCAAGCGGCTCACCCTGGCGGCGTACGACGCACTGTCGCTCCGCGGGCAGTCGCCGTTCGGATCGTTGACCCTCTACCCGCAGGACATCGACCTGCCCGGCACCGGGCTCGGCTCGTTCGCGCTCAACGGCTCGGGCACCGTGCTGTTCGAGGTGCGCGGGCAGACCCAGACCTGGGGGGCCAAGCAGCGCGGGCAACTGGTGCAGACCGTCGCCAACGGACTCGACGCCATCATCGAGGCCCTGGGCACCGGTGCGGTGAACCAGATCGACCCCGCCCGGTACGACGACATCCCGGAGACCCAGGACTGATCAGGCCGACGGGAACCTGTCGCCCCTCCCCCGCTCGTTCGCCGTCCATTCGTTTCCGTCGGCGCTGAGCAACGTCCGCGTGTGCCGAACTCTCACGCGGACGTTGCCGCCGATCGGGGGAAGTTCGGTGGCGAGCAGGTCGCCGGGGTGCAGGCAGGTCAGCGGGCCGCTGGAGGTGTCGACGTCGACGCGGGTGGCGATGCCGAGTGCGACGGTCCGGCGCAGCGTTCCGGTCACCGGCCGTACGTCATCGCCTTGGTCAGCGGGGCCATCGGACGCCTCGAGGATGAGGTGGGTGTGCTCGGGCCGTGCCACGAGGGTGTGCGTCCGGCCGGTGAGAGCCGGGGGGAGGATGTTGGTGTAACCGAGCAGCCGGGCCGTGCCGGCGTCACTGGGGTGGTCCAGCACCTCGGCGGTCGGGCCGTGCTGGCGGATCCGGCCGCCGATCAGCAGCGCGGTGTCCTCGGCCAGGGCGAGGGCCTCCTGCCGATCGTGGGTGACCAGGATCGTGGCGGTGGGCTGTCCGGTCAGCGCGGCGCGCAGGTCGGCGATCAGGTCGGCGCGGGTGGTGCCGTCCAACCCGCTGAACGGCTCATCGAGCAGCAGCACCCGAGGCCCGACCGCGAGCGCGCGGGTGATGCTGACCCGCTGAGCCTCGCCGATCGACAGGGTACGGGTGTCCCGGCCGGCGAACGGGCCCAGGCCGAGCGCCTCGATCCACGGCCAGGCGCGCATGCGGGCCTCGCGGCGGCTCATACCGCGGAACCGCAGTCCGCTGATCACGTTGGCGGCCACCGTGCCGCGGCGCAGGATCGGCCGTTGCAGCACGGCCGCGATGGCGTGGCGCATCAGTGGGCGCGTCGCGGGACGACCATCGAGCAGGATCTGTCCGGTGACACGGTGGCTGCTGAGCAGGCCGAGCGCGCGCAGCAGGGTGGACTTGCCGGCTCCGTTGGGACCCAGCACGGCCAGCGTGCGTCCCGAGGCGACATCCAGCTCCGGCACGCTGAGCAGCTCGCGGTCGCCGGCGCGCACGCGCAGGTCTCGGCACCCGATCCCGGTGCTCGGGCCGCTCACCGCGGCGCCGTCCGTTGCTGCTGAATCAGCGTCAGCGACAGGTTCACGCCGAACGCGATCGTCAGCAGGATCATGCCGAACGCGATTGCCAGCGAGAACTGGCCCCGGCTCGTGGCCAGCACCGCAGCGGTGGTCAGCACCCGGGTCTGTCCGGCCAGGTTGCCCCCCACCATCTGCGCGGCCCCGACCTCGCTCACCACCGCGCCGAAGGCGGCCATCGCCCCGGCCAGCAGCGGCAACCTGGCCTCGCCCAGCAGCGCCGCGAACGCACGGATCGGATTCGCTCCCAGAGCCTGCATCTGAACGCGGAAGTCGGGATCGACCTGTTGCAGTGCGGCCGCGACCAGTGCGATCACGATCGGGGTGGCGATCGCGGCCTGGGCGATGATCATCGCGGTGGGTGTGTAGAGCAGCCCGAGCCCGCCCAGCGGCCCGCTGCGCCACAGCAGCACGGTGACGAACAGCCCGACCACCACCGGCGGCATGCCCATCCCGGTATTGGCCGCCGCCAGCAGCAGCCGCCGGCCCGGAAAGCGGGCCAGCGCCACGATCGCACCCAGCGGCAAGCCCAGCAGCAGGGCGATCGCGGTCGCGGTCAACGAGACGCGCAGGGTCAGCGCGATGATCGACCAGCTGTCCTCGTCCCCGGAGAGCAGCAGCTCGATCGCGTCCACCAACCCGTCGAACAGCACATCCATCGAACGACCTCCCCGGCTGCGCTCACTGGCCCAGCGTCGCTTCGTCCTTGCCGGCGTCCGGGGTGAACAGCGGGCGGCCGAACTTCGCCCGCCCGAACTCGCCGATGAGCCGCTGCGCGGGCGGGGCGACGATCCAGTCGGCGAACGCCTTCGCGCCGTCGGGCCGCACGCGGTTGCCCGCCCTCTCGGTCATCTCGATGACGTGGTAGACGTTCAGCAGGTCCGGGTCGCCCTCGCTGAGGACCTCCAGCTCCAAGGTGCCGCGCTGGGTGAGATAGGTGGCCCGGTCGGACACGGTGTAGGCGGCCTTCTCGCCGGCGACCCGCAGCGTCGCGCCCATGCCCTGCCCGGTGGACTGGTACCAGGAACCGCCTGGAGTCACTCCGGCCCGGGACCAGAGGTCCTTCTCCCTGGAATGCGTACCCGACTCGTCGCCCCGGGAGACGAACACCGCCCGCGCGGTGGCGATCTTCTTCATCGCGTTCGTACTGCTCGTGCCCCGTACTTCGGCCGGGTCGGCCTTCGGGCCGAGCAGCACGAAGTCGTTGTGCATCACCAGCCGCCGGGTGCCGGCGCTGCCCTCGGCGACGAACTTCTCCTCCGCTGCGGGGGAATGCACCAGCAACACGTCGGCCTCCCCGCGACGGCCCAGCTCGATGGCCTGCCCGCTGCCGACCGCCACGGTCTTGACCTGCCAGCCGCTGTCGCGGGTGAACACCGGCAACAGCTCGTCGAGCAGCCCGCTGTCCTGGGTGCTGGTCGTGGTGGCCAGGATCAGCGACTTCTCCGCCGGCCCGCTGGAGGAGGGGGCGGTCCCGCACCCGGCCAGTAAGGCTGCCGCCATCCACGCGAACCCGATCAGGACCTGTCTGCGCATGACTGTGACCCTATCTGTGCTACATCAGAGTAGTGCAAGGGTAAATTGTGCAACGTGACCCGATATCGGGAAATTTGCATCGATCTCGCCCAGCGGATCAGCGCGGGGACCCTCCACCCTGGCGACGAGCTGCCGGGGGTCCGCGACATCGCCCAGCAGTGGGACACCACCGCCTCCACCGTCAGCCGGGCGCAGCGCCGGCTGGCCGACGTCGGAGTGCTCGAGCTGGCCGAGCGTCGCCGTGCCCGCGTAGCCCCCGGCGCCACGCTCGCCGCCCGGCGCTTCCTGCACGGGGATTTGGTCTTCACCCTCGCCGGCAGCGACGACCCCGCTCTCGATCTCCTCGCCGGCGCGCTTCACGGCAAGCTGAAGATCGCCACCCGCGAGGGCAGCGTCACCGGCCTCGCCGCGGTACGCCAGGGTCGCGCCGACGGCGCGGCGATCCATCTGCTGCACCACACCGGCGTCTACAACGCGCCTTTCGCGCTCGGCATGCTGCGCGGCCTGGACCCGCACCTGATCCACCTCTGGCGACGCGAGCAGGGGCTGATCGTGCTGCCGGGCAACCCCCACCGCATCACCGGCATAGCCGATGTGGCAAAGCGGCGGGTCTCCACCCGGCGCCCGGGCACCGGGACCCGAATCCTGCTGGACCGGCTGCTCCTCGCCGCCGGCCACGACCCGGACAGCCTCCGGGGACCGCAGGTCGGGACCCACCTCGAGGTCGCCCTGGCCGTTGCCACCGGCACCGTCGACGTCGGCCTCGGAATCCGCGCGGCCGCTGCCGAGCTGGACCTCGAGTTCATTCCCCTGACCTGGGAGGACTTCGACATCGGGCTGGTCGGGACCGCCCTCGACCCGGCCGCTCATCTCATCGCCGCCCTACAGACGCCGGCCCTGCGCGACCGGATCTCCGCACTCGGCGGCTACGACACCGCCAGATCCGGCGACGTCACGAAACTCCCCGACTCGGGTGCCCGGTGAGTTTGGCGGCCACGGCGTCGAGGACCCAGTCCAGGCCGGTCGCGAAGGACGTCTCGGCGTCCACCTCCGTGCCGTCGTGCACGAACTTGGCCAGCGCCGGGAAGCGGCCCGTGGCCAGCATCCTGCTCACATGCGGGCCGGAGGCGCGCTGCCAGTCGCGCTTGGACAGGCCCGTGGCGCGCTCGGCCCGCAGGTTCGCGATCTCGCGCCTGATCGCGCCGGTCAAGTAGGCGCTGACGGTCTCCACGGCGCGCATGACGGTGTCGAGGTCGGCGAGGCCGTCGAGGGCGGCCAGCTTGGCCTCGGTCACGGCGAGGGCGTTCGGGCCCAGGGCTGGACGGCCGCCGAGCAGGTCGGCCAGCCATTCGTGACGGAGGGTGGCCTGCCTGGTGCGGTGGGCGTGGCTGCGCAGCGCCTCCCGCCAGTCGGCGGGCTCCTCCTCGGGGAGGATCTCGGCGTGGACCTCGTCCACCATGAGGTCGAACAGCTCCTCCTTGGTGGAGATGTACCCGTACAGCCGCATCGGGCCGGCGTCCAGCCGGGCGGCGACCTTGCGCAACGACACCGCCTCCAGCCCGCCTTCGTCGGCCAGGGCGATGGCGGCGGCGACGATCCGCTCCCGGTCGAGCGGGGCGGGGCGAGTCGGCGGCTCTGGCCGGTCCCACACAGTCATGCGTACATCGTACTGTTGCGATACGCCATCTCAGCGAAATACAGTGTATCGACATGAGACACCGTATCGCCGTGGTTGGAGGCGGCCCCGCCGGCCTCACCTTCGCCCGCGTCCTGCACCGCCACGATCACCCCGTCACCGTCCTCGAACGCGATCCCGCCCCCGACGCCCGTCCCCCGGGCGGCACGCTGGACCTGCACGTAAAGCTGGGCCAGCTCGCGCTGGACAAGGCGGGGCTGCTGGCGGAGTTCCAGGCGCTGTCCCGTCCCGAGGGGCAGGCCATGCGCATCCTGGACACGGACGGGACCGTCCTGCGCGACTGGCAACCCCGTCCGGACGACCGGGCCAATCCCGAGATCGACCGCGGGCAACTCCGTGACCTGCTGCTCGGCCCCCTGGACGTTCAGTGGGGGCGGGGCGTGACGGAGGTGGTGCCGGGGACCCGGGACGGCGTGCTGGTCCGGTTCGCGGACGGGCGGCAGGAGACGTTCGACCTCGTGGTCGGCGCGGACGGCGCCTGGTCCCGGGTCCGCCCGGCAGTCTCGTCCGCGACGCCGCACTACACCGGCGTCACCCTGGTCGAGACCTCCCTGGACGACGTCGACACCCGCCACCCCGACCTCGCCCGGCTGATCGGCGACGGTTCCGTGGCCGTGTACGGCGTGAACCGCGCCCTCGTCGCCCAGCGCAACAGCGGCGGCCACGTCAAGGTGTACGCCCAGTTCCGCGCGCCGCTGGACGGGCACACGAACCTGGACCGGCGCGCGGGCCTCGACGTGGCCGATGTCGAGACCGATGTCGAGGCCGATGTCGAGACCGTGCGGTCAAGGCTGCTGGCCCTGTTCGACGGCTGGGCCGCTCCCGTCCTCGACCTCCTCCGCCACGGCACCGCCTTCGTCCACCGCCCTCTCCACGTCCTGCCCGTGTCCCACACCTGGACCCACGTTCCCGGGGTGACGCTACTGGGCGACGCCGCCCACCTGATGCCCCCATTGGGGGCGGGCGCGAACCTCGCGATGCTGGAAGGCGCCGAACTCGCCGAGTCCGTCGCCGCCGCCCGCGGTCCTGAGGATCTGGACGAGGCCGTCCGCGCCTTCGAGGAACAGATGTGGGCACGGGCCGGCAGATGGGCGAAGATCACGACAGCCGGGCTGGAACGCCTCGTGAGCCCGGACCCCACCGAAGCCATCGCCCTCTTCGACGAAGTCCAGCCATCCTGACTGCCGAACCCGAGAGAACCAGCGACCACGGGACAGCACCGCACCGCCACGGGTTCCTTCCGGCGATCCACCGCCCGCCCTGTTCCCACCACCGCCCCCAAGCCGCGCTATCGCCGCGCTAACCGCCCGCCAACGCCCGTCCCGATAATCGCCACGACCGTCAGTAAGTAGGGGATACGAGGAGGCAGGATGAAAGTGCTCATCGACAAGGCTCTGGCGCTGGTACTTCCTGAGGTGAGGGCGTCGGCGGTGTGCGGATACCAGTACAAGTGCTTCTCGAGCGGCTGGCACAGGAGGCTGTGCTGCTCGTCTTCCGGCGACAACTGCTCGCCCTGGCAGTTGCTCGGCCCCAGCTGCCCGTCCTAGCGAGAAGACCCGCCACGCACCGCACCGTCAGAAAGGGAAGCCATCGCCGCGCTGTCGAACCCGGACGCGCCGTTGGTCCGGTCTGACGGTTGTTCATCGCGGACGGGCCGGGCTCCGCGGGGGCCCGGCCCGTCGATGCCGCTGTGGTGAAGGGGAATCGCCGGCGGCGCGTACCAGTTGCCCGTACGTCCTTGATGACCTTCAAGCGGCCTCGTCGGGGGCCGCGCCCGCCAGTCGGCCGGCGGGCCGGGCGTTGCGCAGGCCGAAGGCGGAGACGGCCGCCCCCAGCAGCACCATGATCACCGGGACGACGAGCGCGGTGCGGTAGGCGTCCAGCACCGCGCCCGGTGAGCCATCGGCGCCGGCCGCGGCGAACCCGTACACCGCGGTCACCGCGGAGATCCCGACCGCCGAGCCGAACTGGGTGAAGGTGTACAGCAGGCCGCCGGCCAGGCCCTGCTCCTCCTCCGCCACGCTGTCGGTGGCCGCGATCGTCAGCGGACCGTAGGCGAGGGCGAAGGCGGTGCCCGCGATGATCAGGGTCGGGAACATCGCCGCGTACGACCAGTCCATCCCCACCGGCAGGAAGAGCCCGTAGGCCGCGATCGCCAGCAGGAAGCCGCCGAAGATCACCCGGGCGCGGCCGTACCGGTTCACCAGGCGGGGGGTGAGGATGGGAGCCAGCACGGCGTCGCAGCCCATGACGATCAGCGCGATCGCGGTCTGCAGCGACGACCAGCCGCGCAGCTCCTGCAGGTAGAGCGTCACGATGAACTGGAAACCGAAGAACGCACCCAGGAACAGCAGCGCGGCGACGTTGGCCCGGACCAGCGCGGCCTTGCGGAAGATCCCCAGGCGGACGAGCGGCGCCTTGGCGCGCCGTTCGATCACGATGAATGCCGCCACCAGCGCCAGCCCGGCGGCGAGCGCGCCGAGGGTCAGCCCGAGCCCTTCGCCGCCGTGCTCGAGCCGGACGATGCCGTAGGCGAGCAGCAGCATCGCGGCGGCGGCGCTGGCCGCGCCGGCCAGGTCGTAGCCGCGACGCGCGGGCTCAGGGCGGGCCTCGGCGGGCAGCAGCCTGAGCGCCGCGAGCAGGATGGCGCCGGCCAGGAACACCGGGGCGAAGAACACCCAGCGCCAGCCGAGTTCGGTCAGCAGGCCACCGATGACCAGGCCCAATGAGAAGCCGCCGGCGCCGACACCGGCGAAGATCAGCAGGGCCTTGTCGCGCTGCGGCCCCTCCGGGTACGAGGTCGTGATGATCGACATGGCGGCGGGGGTCATGAAGGCCGCCGCCACTCCGGTGACGAACCGCGCCACGACCAGCATCCAGCCGTCGGCCGCGAAGCCGCCCAGCATGGAGAAGACCAGGAAGACGCCCAGCCAGGTGAGGAACATGCGTCGCCTGCCCAGCAGATCGGCGGCGCGCCCGCCGAGCAGGGTGAAACCGGCGTATCCGAGCACGTAGCCGCTCATCACCCACGCCGCGGTGCCGGTGGTGAGGCCGAGGTCGGCGCGGATGGTGGGGATGGCGACGGCCAGCATGGCGACGGCCAGCATGGCGACGTCGCTGCCCTCGAGGAAGATCGTGCCGCACAGGACGAGCAGCAGGGCCCAGGATCGTCCGCTCCCGCGGGCCGTGGGGGTGGTGGACACGGATTCGCTCCTCACTCGTCGAGCCGCTTGGTCACATCCGGTTCATCAGCAGGACGGCCAGATCGCCGATCGGGCCTCGGCCGGGAGCCGCCTGTGGGTCGGTCACTTCAGCGTGGCCGTTCATGAGGTCCGCCCTGCGGGGGTGGTGAGGGCGCACGAGGCTCTGGTGAAGGGGGTGAACAGTTCGACAGTGCCGTCCTCGGTCGTCAGCACGGTGCCGCCGACGGCGACCTGGCCGTAGCGGGTCTGGAGGGCGAAGGTCATGCCAGCACGATGACGGAGTCGTGGCCGCTCGGCGGCTCCTGGCCGCCGGCACTCAAGCTGAGCGGGTTGAGCCCCACGAGGTACGGCTCCCCGCCGGGACCGCCCAGGTGCGCGGCGACCGCGGCGGCGGCCTGGCCGACGGTGTTGGCGGGCCGTACGGCGCGCAGCCCGGCCGCGTAACCCGGCCTTGGCCCGATCGAGCGCCTCGGCCACAGTGCCGGGCACCTCGCCGGGTAGGAGCGGCATGCGCCCTCTGACCTCGAGGAAGCCGTATGTGCAGCTGATCTCGACCAACACGACGCCGCCACGGGAGATCGGCCCGCCGCCGGCGCGGAGAGCGAGCGCGGCGAAGCCGGGGCCGACGGCCGGAGTGGAGGGGCAGAAGCCGGCGCTGATGCGTACGGAAGGTGTGGATGGGAGACGCCGACACTGATGCGGACGGCCGGTGTGGAGCAGCCCGAGCCCCCGCGACCACAGGCTGTGGGGCAGGAGCGGACCCCGGTGGATCGGCGGGTACGGTTCCAGGCCGAGCACGCCGACGGCCGACCGGTGCAGCCGGTGTTCCCAGAGCACCTCGGCGATGCCGTACGCGTGCCGGGACGGCCGGGTGGGCGCCCACGGGCTGCTGGACGGACCGTCGGTCAGCGCCACCGGCCTGCCGTCGCGGGGGAAGACGACGATCGCGTCCGAGGGGCCCCCGGTGAAGTAGGTGTTCTCGTACAGCAAGAGCGCCTCGACGCCTTCGGCATCCATCAGCGCCCGGCCCAGTGCCCAGCGACGGCTGCGCTCGTTCTGCGAGTACATCCCGAGGTTCATGGTCCGAGGCTAGGAACCACCGGGCCCCGGCCGCATCGGACAGATGTCCGGTCTTCCCGATTGCCTGCCGGACGGACACTGATCTAGATTTCCGGTCATGCTTCATGGGCGCGGGAAGGAGCAGGCCGAGCTCGATCGGCTGCTCGACAAGGCCCGCGCCGGCTCCAGCGGGGCACTGCTCATTTCCGGGGAGCCGGGGATCGGCAAGTCGGCGCTGGTCGACTACGCCGCGGATCGCGCGCCGCCACTGCCGGTGCTGCGGGTCAGCGGCGTCGCGAGCGAGGCCGAGCTGCCTTACGCGGCACTGCAGTTATTGCTCGGCCCGGTCCTGGGGGAGATCGAGGCGCTGCCCGAGCCGCAGGCCGACGCGCTGCGAGCCGCGCTGGGCCTGGCCGCGGCGCCGCCGTCCGGGGTGGACCGCTTCCTCGTCGGCCTGGCCGCCCTCACCCTCCTCGCCGAACGGGCGCCGCTGGTGTGCCTCATCGACGACACCCAGTGGCTGGACCGGGCTTCGGCCGACGCCCTGCGTTTCGTGGCGCGCCGGCTGCGGGGCGAGGGCGTCGCCCTGGTCTTCGCCGCCCGGCCGGGGTTCGAGGCCCCGGGGGTGCCGGTGCTGTGCCCTGCCGACCTCGACCGCGCCGCGGCGGCCCGGCTGCTGGACGAGCACGCGCCCGGCCTGAGTGCCGGGGCACGGGAGCGGGTGCTGGCCGAGGCGGCGGGTAACCCGCTCGCGCTGCGCGAGCTGCCCGCGTACACCACCGACCCGCTGGCGACGGCCAGGCTGCCGCTGCCGCTGCCGCACTGCATCCAGCAGGCATACGAGCAGCGCATCCGCGAGCTGCCCGCGCCCACCCAGACCCTGCTGGCCCTCGCCGCGGCCGAGGAGTCCGGCGACCTGACGGTGATCTTCGCAGCCGCGGCGGCCCTCGGCCTGCCGGTCGCCGCCCTCGACTCGGCCGATGCGGCCGGGCTGGTCACCGTCTCCGCACCGACGTGGTCGTTCCGGCACCCGCTCATCCGGGCCGCCGCCTACCAGAACGCCACCTACAGCCAGCGGCTGGATCTCCACCGCGCTCTCGCCGACGTACTGACCGGCGAGCTGGACGCCGACCTGCGGGCCTGGCACCTCGCCGCGGCCGCGACCGGACCGGACGCCCAGGTGGCCGAAGCGCTGGAGCGGGCCGCTGACCGCGCCCGCGAGCGCACGGGCTTCAGCGCCGCCGCCTCCGCGCTGACCAGGGCCGCACAGCTCACCCCGGACGTCGCCGAGCGGGGCCGGCGGCTGGTGCTCGCCGCCGAGACGGCCGAGCTGGCCGGGCGGACGGAACACGCGCTCGCCCTGGCCGACGAGGCCGAACGCCTCACCCCGGAGCTCCGGCCCGCCGCCCTGAGGGCGCGGATCGCCTTCGAAAGCGGTTCGCTGCGTACGGCCTGCGACATCCTGATCGACGCGGCCGGGAAGAACGACACGGAAACCGCCGCCGCGATGCTGTCCGACGCCGTCCGCGCGGCGTTCTACGCGGGCGAACCCGGCTGGGCCGAGCAGGCCCGTACCCGGCTCGACAAGCTGCCGCTCCCCCGCGACGCCCTGGCCCGGCTGATGGCCGCCGGCGTCACCCTGCTCCTCACCGGAGCGGTGGAGGAAGCGCTGCCGAGCTGCCGCGCGTACGTGGCCCGGGTCCGGCGAGCCCCGGACGCCCCGGCCATGATGCGCAGCAACGCCGCCTCGCTGGCCATCCTGGTCGGGGACTTCCACGCCTCCCGCACGCTGTCGATGTCGCTCACCGAGGAGTGCCGCGCCCGCGGCATGATCGGCTGGATGCCGCTGGCCCTGGCGACGCTGTCGGTCGCCGAGCTCTACCGCGGGCGTTTCCGGGACAGCGCGCTCGCCGCGGCCGAGGGGCTGCGCGTCGCCGAGGACACCGGGCAGCTCCACCGCCTGGCGCACCAGCAGGGCGTGCTGGCCTGGCTGGCGGCGGTGGAGGGCGACGAGGAACGCTGCCGCGCCCTGGCCGAGCAGAACCTCACCCACTTCGCCACCGAGCACGTCGCCACCAGCAGGGCCTGGGGCGTGTGGGCCCTGGCCATGCTCGACCTGGGCCACGGACGTTTCGAGGCCGCCCTCGACCGGCTCGACCGGGCCGCTCAGGGGCCGGTCGGACGCCAGATCCACGCCGTGTACTTCGCGCCCGACCAGATCGAGGCCGCCGTACGGCTCGGCCGGCCGGAAGCGGCGGCGGTGCCGTACGAGCGATTCCGCCGCTGGGCGGAGGCGGCCGGCCTGGCCTGGGCGCGTGCCGTACTGCACCGCTGTGAGGCCCTGCTGGCCGCGGACCCGGACGCCGAGGAGCACTTCGTCGCCGCCCTGGACCGTACGGACCGCCCCTTCGAGCAAGCCCGCACCGAACTCCTCTACGGCGAATGGCTGCGCCGCAACCGGCGCCGCACCGACGCGCGCGCCCACCTCCGTGCGGCCCAGGAGACCTTCCGCGGCATCGGCGCCGCTCAGTGGGCCGACCGCGCCGCGGCCGAACTGCGCGCCACGGGCGAGACGCTCAGCCGCCACGACACCGACGACCTGGCCGCCCGGCTCACCGCCCAGGAGCTCCAGGTCGTCCGGCTGGCCTCGACCGGAGCGACGAACAAGCAGATCGCCGCCCAGCTCTTCCTCAGCCCCAAGACGGTCAGCCACCACCTCTACCGGGCCTTTCCCAAGCTGGGCGTCACCGTGCGCACCGAGCTCGCCCGTATCGACCTGGGCTGAGTTCAGCCGTCGGACGATGGCCGCGTGAGGTGGCCATCGCTTCGGGCGATCGAGTCCATCGGGAACAATCGCTTTTCACGATGGCGTCTGGCTCCTAGCGTGGTCGGCATGACAGCGACCCACCGTCGCACCGACAAAGGCCATACCTCGCGCCTGGGATGGCTGGTCCTCGCGGTCGCCGTCGTCGTGCGCTGTTCCGACGATCAAGGGAGAGTCCGATGAGCACATTCGTGTTGATCCACGGCGGAGGAGACGTCGGATGGTCGTGGCACCTGGTGGCGGCCGAGCTACGAGCGCGTGGGCACGACGTGCTGGCCCCCGACCTTCCGGGTGACGACGAGTCGAAGACGCTGGCGGACTACGCCGACGCCGTGGTCGAGGCCGTCGGTGACAAGCGGGACCTGGTCGTCGTGGGCCACTCCTTCGGTGCGTTCACCGCCCCCTTGGTCGCCGATCGCCTGCCCGTCGACGTGCTGGTCCTCCTGGCCGGCATGATCCCGTCGCCGGGTGAGTCGCCGGATGAGTGGTGGGCCAACACCGGCTACCAGAGCGCGATGGAGGAGCAGGCCAGGCGCGATGGCGGTTTGACCGGCCACGCGGACCCATTCGTGAGCTTCTACCACGATGTGCCCCGGGAGCTGGCCGAGGAGGCGCTGGGCAAGGAGCGCGACCATCCGTCCAGTGCCGCCTCGGCCAGTCCATGGCCGTTGGATGCGTGGCCGGACGTGCCGACGAGGTTCGTGCTCTGCACCGAGGACCGCTTCTTCCCGCCCGGCTTCTTCCGCCGGCTGGTGCCCGAGCGCTTGGGCATCGTCCCCGACGAGATCGCGGGCGGCCACTGCGTCGCACTCAGCCGCCCCGGAGAGGTGGCGGACCTGTTGGCGGGCTACGCGGCCGCCGCGTCCGCCACGAGGATCGAGCAGTGAACCGTTCCTCGCCGTTGCCCTCCCACCCAGCGCGGGTCCGACGCTCCCCGGCCGGTGGCCGGCGGACCTCACATCGGATGGACCTGATGCGAGGCTGCTCCCCAAGGGTCGGTCGAAGCGGTGTCGAGAGGATCCGGTGACGGTGATGTCCAACAGGCTGGAGTCACATGGCCAGGTCGCGGCGGCGGAGCCCGTACAGGCCCGCGGCCGTGAACCCGGCGGCCACGAGCGTGAGCCCGAGCAGCGTGCCCGCGGCCGGCGCTGCCCCGACCCAGCCCCCTGACGCGGCCGGCAGTCCCCAAAGGACCCGGCCAGGGGTAGCCCGGCGCTGACGCAGACCACGGTGATCAGCACGGCCAGGACGACATTCGCGGCCAGCACGACGGTGAGGGCGGCGGGGCGTGCCGCGCCACGGCGGACGACCCGACGAGCTCGCGCCTGCCAACACCCGCGGACGACATCGAGGTGCTCTGGCAGGCCGGAGACGTTCGGCGCACGACGGTGCAACTGGTCTCCATACAGGCCCCAACAGCCCGACATCCTGCCTAGATCGGCCGCTTCGAGACCGGCTTGCACACGATTGCCCCGGAACCGTCCCCGCCTGCGGCGCAAGGTTGTCGAACCTTGAGGGGAATCTGCCTTCGCCCCCATCTGGCTCCCGAATGCGCACATTTAACCTGGTCGCACAAGGGGGAGCGCGTTGAAGGCATGTCGTGAGTGGTCGGTGCGGACCCGGCTGAGCCTGCTGTCGGCCATCGTGATGACCCTCCTGTGCGCGGGCATCGCCGCGTTGATCATCAAGATCGTGCACGACGACCGCACGCTGGAAACCAATCGCCGTAATCATCATGCGATCACGCACGCCGCCCGCCTCCTGACCCGTGGCCAGGTGCCCACGGCAAGCACGGGTTACCCGATCTCCGCCTTCCAGGTGATCGACCCCACCGGCCGGATCGTGTCGGCCAGCGCGAACCTACGGGGACGGCCACCGATGGCCCCATTCGTCCCGAGCCCCCTCGTGGGCGGGATGGAAACCCTGTGCCACATGCCCGACCTCCCGGGCACCTGCATGATCGTCTCCGCTCAGCGTGTCCCACGGCCAGACGGCGACTGGAGCATCTTCGTAGCCGCGCCCGCCCACCCGTGGTACGTCACCGAACGGCTCCTGACCGGCGTGGTGGCGGTCTTCGTGCTGCTGATCGCGATCACGACCATCGGCGCGTGGCGGATCGTCGCCAGATCACTCAAGCCGGTCGATACCATCCGGACCCAGCTGTCCAAGATCACCTCCACGGATCTGGGGCACCGCGTTCCGGTGCCCGGGCCGCGAGATGAGATCCATGACCTGGCCTGCACGGTGAACCAGACCCTGACGCTGCTGGAGGCCGCGTTCCAGCGGGAACGCCGCTTCACCTCCGACGCCTCACACGACTTGCGCAGCCCCATCACCGCGATGCGCACGCAGCTGGAAGAGGCGCTCCTCCACCCTGCCGACGCCGACTGGCCCGCCACAACCGCCGCCATGCTGAACAGCCTGCACCGCCTGCAGGCCATCGTCACCGATCTGCTGACCCTCTCCCGCCTGGACGCCGGCGCGCTCGGTCCCGCCGCGCCGGTGGACCTGAGGGATCTGGTGTCCTGCGAACTGGACCACCGCCACCCCCATGAGGTGGTCATAGCTCGCGACCTCCAGTCGGCCCTGGTCCACGGCGACCGCCTGCAGCTCGTCCGCCTGCTCACCAACCTGGTCGACAACGCCGAACGGCACGCCGCTTCCACCGTGACCATCTCACTGAGCGCCGAAGCGGGACAGGCCGTGCTGGCGGTGAGTGACGACGGCTCCGGCATCCCCGCGGATCAGCGGGAGCGGATATTCGAGCGCTTCGCCCGCCTGGACGACGCCCGCGACAAGGACGCCGGCGGCACCGGGCTCGGCCTTCCGATCGCCCGGCAGATCGCCGAACGCCACGGCGGAACGCTCACCGTCGAAGAGTCCGAGCAGGGCGCTCGTTTCGTCGCCCGCATCCCGCTGTACTCCGCACGCCGGCCACATCCCTCACACGATCAGCCCACCGGGTAGCGAGCCAGGTTCTCCCCACTACCCGGATGCGTGCGCAACTGCGGGAGTTTCCGCTGCGCAGGCACCAGTTCGACGGGACGAGGGTGAGCGCGAGCGCCTGGCGGCCGCGCCTGCAGTCGGTCGGACACGCTGTCGCCGAGACGGCCACGGACGCCGGCCTGCAGTGCGAGACCCTGGATGAGCGGGATCGAGTCAAGCTGGGAGCGGATACGACGTCATGGCAGCGGCGAGCGGTCGCCGGCGGCCGGGTCGGCTCGCGACCGGGGATCGCCTTACGGAACACCATCGAACCTCCCGCGCGAGATGCGACTGTCACCCGCGGGGGACGGCGTCCTGCTCCCAAGCTGTCTCAACCCTCAGAGCGGCTGTGAGCTAGATCACGGTTGAGGTTGACCTTGGGTCAGGGTGCAAGCTCGGCGCAGCGCAGCGCAGCGGCGCGACGCCGACCCGGACATGACAACTTCGAAGGGCAAACCACCATGACGATCACCCTTTCCGATCAGGACAAGAGCACCCTGCGGATTGCCGCGTACGGCGCCGTGTCGCTGATGGCCGCCGCCGGTGCCGCCGGCAAGCCTCACAAGATCGCCACCAACGGCAGCATCGCGCTGGGCTCGGCCACCGGCCTGATCGGGCATGTGCTCGCCGACTACCCTGACGGCAAGGACCTGACCGGCACGTCCGTGGCCGAGATGGCCGACCGCGTGCTGCCGGCCCTGACCGCGGCCATGAACCTCCTGAAGCAGCAGGATCCGGCCGAGGCCGACAACTTCCGCGGCACCGTCCTCGTCGCTGTCGAGACCGCCCAGATGCACCAGAGCCGGCCGAGCCCGGCCACCGCCGCGATGGCCCGCAAGATCACCGCCGCCCTCGACGCCGCCGGGGCGGCCGCTGCCGGGCAGGACCGGCCGGAGCTGCAGAAGGTGATCGAGGAGATCGTCGAGTCCGGTTTCCTCGGGGTGTCGCTGCGCGTGCACGACGAGCGGGGCGAGTGGGCCGGCAGCGCCGGGACGGCCGAGCTGGGCGGGACCGCCAAGCCGCCGGTCAACGGCCATGCCCGGATCGGCAGCAACACCAAGACCTTCACCGCGACCCTGGTGCTGCAACTGGTGGCCGAGGGCAAGATCGAGCTGGACACCCCGGCGGCCGACTACCTGCCCGAGTTCGGGCTGGACGAGCGGATCACGGTGCGGATGCTGCTGCAGCACACCAGCGGGCTGTTCAACTTCACCGGCGAGGTCTACGACGACGGGTCGATCGTGCACGGGATCCCCGTGCCCTACGGCACCACGGGCAAGGAGTGGGTGGACAACCGGTTCCACACCTACCGGCCCGAGGAGCTGGTACGTCTGGCGCTGTCCAAGCCGGCCCGATTCGAGCCGGGGACCGGCTGGAGCTACTCCAACACCAACTACGTGCTGGCCCGGCTGCTGATCGAGAAGGTCACCGGCCGCTCGCTGGCCGAGGAGATGCAGCGGCGGATCCTGGGACCGCTCGGGCTGTCGGGCACGGTGGTGCCCGACGCCTCGCCGGAGATTCCCGAGCCACACACCCACATCTACTACCGGTACGAGGACGCCGGCGAGCAGAAGACGATCGACATCACCCGCCACAACCCCTCCTGGGTCTCAACCGGCGGGGACATGATCTCGACCAGCCAGGACCTCCACACGTTCATCTCCGCGCTGCTGGGCGGCAAGCTCCTGCCGGCCGAGTTGCTGGCCGAGATGTGCACCCCGCGCGCCACGGGCATCCCGAACTTCGAGTACGGGCTGGGAGTGATCGTCCAGAAAACGGACTGCGGCGGCACCGTCATCACCCACAGCGGCGGCACTGTCGGCTCCACGACGCTGATGTACATCACACCCGACGGCGGCAAAACCATGACCGCCGTACTGAACTGGGTGGCCGACGCCGACATGTCCATAGCGACAGCGCTCCGGAACGCCCAGCAAAGGCTCGTCAACGAGGTGTTCTGCGGCGAGAAGGCCGATCCGGCTCAGCCGGCGGACTGAACCCCCGTTACCCGTACGCCTCGAGAGGCGACCCCTTCCGGTCGTGCATCAGGTAGAACGCGAACTGGGACCACATGCTCGGCTATGGTCTGGCTAGTCGCCGAGCTCGAGGACAAGGCAGGATTGCGCCGATGAACGGAGTCACGATCGGGCAGGCGGCGGCGTTCGTCGGCGTCACGGTGAAGACGGTGCGCCACTACCACAAGCTCGGCCTGGTGAAGGAGCCGGAACGCGACAGCTCCGGCTACCGGCGCTACGGCTCGGCCGAGCTGTTGCGGCTGGTGCAGGTCCGGACGCTGGCCGCCGCCGGGGTGCCGCTGGCCGAAGTCGGGCCCCTGCTCGACGCCGACGCCGCGCTGTTCGCCGCCGCGCTCACCGACGTCGAGCGGCAGCTCACCGAGCGGATCGAGGAGCTGATCGCGCGCCGTGACATGCTGCACCGGCTCGCCGACGGAGACCGGGCCCTGCTGGGCGACCGCGCCGTGTCGCTGCTGGAGCGGATGGCCGGCCTCGGATTCCCCGCGGAGGAGGTGGCGGCCACCAGGGAGGGCTGGGTGCTGGCCAGGGCCCTGGTCCCGGAGGGCTTCGACGACTTCCTCGCCCATGTCGAGCACGCCCTCGACGACCCCCGCTTCGTCGCGTTGAGCAAGCGCGCAGTCGAAGCCACGACATGGGAGCCGGACGACCCGCGCCTGGCCGAACTCGCCACTGCCGTTGCCGACCACTTCCTCGCCAACCCCGCACATCTGAAGATCGTGACCGGCCTGCAAGCCCGCACCGACGCCGCGGCCCGGTACGACCTGATCGCCCACCACGGCGAAGAGCAGGGATCGGCCACGGCCCGGGGGGTCGCACTCGTCGAGGCCAAGCTCCGCGCCGCGGGCATCCACATCCCCAGACCAGACACCCACTGACCGCGCCGGTCCCCAGGCCGAAGAACCGGGGACCGGCCGAAGAACCGGGGACCGGCCGAAGAACCGGGGACCGGCCGGGATCTGCCGGCAGACAACCGCGGGAGCGGCTCGTCCCACGCTGGGTGCGTGCATCGCCTCAGCCATCCACGCGTCCTTCGAAGGAGCGGCCGTCGCGGGGAAGGAACGTTGCGGCCGGGGCCTCCTGATTTCTGATCGGGCCTGGGTGCTGCGGCGGCCCGCTGGGTGCGGACCGCCGGGTACGTTCACGCGTACGTGATCAGTCCCACTTCTGGCCCGCGGGCACCCGGAACGTGGTGTTGATGCGGTTGAAGAAGTTGGTGGTCGCGATCATCAGCACCAGGGCCCCGAGCTGCCGCTCGTCGAAGTGCTTCGCGGCCTCGGCGTAGATCTCGTCGGTCACCGAGCCCGGCCGGTCGGAGAGCCGGGTCGCGGCCTCGGTGAGCGCGAGCGCGGCACGCTCGGCGTCGTCGAAGATCGGGTTCTCGTACCAGGCGGCGAGGTTGAGCATCTTCTCCGCGCTCACCCCGGAGTTCGCGGCACTGGCGGTGCCGGCGTCCACGCAGGCGCTGCAGCCGTTGATCTGGCTCGCGCGCAGATGCACCAGCTCCAGCGTCTGCTGCGGCACGCCTCCGGCGTACATCGCCTTGAAGAGCTGCTGGACGGCGCCCGTGATGTCGGGCTGGGTCGAGGCGTCCTTGATACGCGTCATCTCTGCTCCCCGGGAGGGTCGTCGGATCGGTTGACGCCACTACGACGTGCCGCCGCCCGGGAAGGTAACGCGGGTGCCTGCGTTACCTTTGCGGCTCGCGATACGTCGAAGTGCCGGTACCGAGGAAAGACCATGAGGAGGATCGTGACCGTGACCGACGAGGAAGAGCTCGCCGCCGCGTTCGAGGCCCAGCGCTCCTATCTGCACGCGATCGCGTTCCGCCTGCTCGGCTCGCACGCGGACGCGGACGACGCCGTGCAGGAGGCGTGGCTGCGGCTCGTACGCAACGGCGCCGACGGGATCGGGGAGCTGCGCGGCTGGCTCACCACGGTGACGGTCCGGATCTGCCTGGACGCGCTGCGCAGGCACGGGGTACGGCGGGAGCAGCCGCTCGAACTGGAGGTCGGGATGCTCCCGCGGGAGGCGGTCTGGGGCTCCGGGACCGACCCCGAGGAGGAGGTCCTGCTAGCCGAGTCGGTCGGTCTCGCGCTGTACGTCGTCATGGACGCCCTGACCCCGGCGGAGCGGGTGGCGTTCGTGCTCCACGACGTGTTCGAGGTGCCGTTCGACGGGGTCGCGGCCATCCTCGGCCGGAGCACCGCGGCCACGAAGATGCTCGCCAGCCGGGCCCGGGGGCGGCTGCGGACCAGGGTGGCCGCCGCCGACGCCGCGGGCAGGGAGGTCGTGGACGCGTTCTTCGAGGCGGTCGGCAAGGGTGACGTCGCCCGGCTGCTCACCATGCTCGCGCCCGATGTGGAGCTGCGCGCCCAGACGCCCGGAGGGGCGGTCACCATTCGCGGAGCGCGCAACATCGCCGGTCAGGCGACGCTGTTCAGGAGCGCGGACGCGCGGATGCATCCGGCGCTGGTGGACGGCGCCCCTGGAGCCGTCATCACCTTCGGCGGGCGGCCGGCCACGGTCGTGGCCTTCACGATCGTGGACGGCCTCATCACGGTGATCGGCTCCATGACCGACCCGGCCCGGCTGGGCCAGATCGTGCCGGCGTGGGTGGAGTGAGGCGGGGCACCGAATCATGTACCGGCGAGCTCGATGCGACCCGCCATACGGTTGAGGAGCCCAGCGGGGTCTTGGCGTCGGCGTTCGCCAGGAGAGTTCGCCGGGCTCACCGTCAGGTGACATCACCCAACTGTCCCGTCAGCTGCTTCCGGCCTGCCGAGGGCCGCCAGCTCCGCTTTCACCTGCTCAAGCGATCTGGGCGTCCACGTTTTGTGCTTCTCCGCCAGCTCGATCGACCGGGTCAGATACTCGCGGGCTTCGCCGGTCGCACCCAGCCCGGCATATGCCCGGCCCAGCGCCAGGCGCATGTTCATCGTCCAGATGCTGCCCTGCTCCATGGTCTCGGCCAGAGCCGGCTCCGCCACCTCGATGGCCTCCTGCCAGCGCTGCGCGGCGAGCAGAGCGCCGGCCAGGCCCCCCAGGGCGAACAACCGTGAGTGCTGTGCCGCGGCGGAGACGACCGGCTGCTCGTCGATGCTCCGCAGCAAGCTGCGGTACTCCTCGATCGCCTCCTCCTGCCTGCCGAGACGGGCGAGCGCGATCGCCACTCCGCCGCTGGCCCAGTAGTAGGTCTGGTGGTAACCGGCGGCTTCGGCCAGCTCTCGCCCCCGGGTGTACGCCCACAGCGCCTGATCGACGTCGGGCAGGGCCCGCCAGGCCTCGGCCGCGTTGCACACCGCGTCGGCCTGCTCTCTGACGGCGCCGAGGCTTTCGGCGAGCCGGTAGACCTCCATCGCCCGCTCCGCACCCTCCCTCAACGCCGCCTCCCCGCGGCGTGAGTAGGCGGCGAGGAACGCCCAGACGTGGCGGTTCATGTGCCACAACTCCCGGCGGCGGTCGGACAGCCGGGCGGCGGCGGCACGCGTCAGCCCGAACACCTCCAGCCAGTCGCCCAACCAGTGCGGCGTGTAAGCCGCGAACCAGCGCATCGCCTCACCGAGTCCGGCCACCTGCTCGTGCCGGTCGGCTGCGGCCGCCATCCGCAGCCCGGCCAGCCAGGTGTCCCTTTCGACCTCCAGCCAGGCCCGCGCCTCCTCCTGCGTGGCGAGCGGAACCATGCTCTCGTAGCCGGGCGGTGGTGCTCCGTGGTCGGGTTCGAACCACCGCCCGGCCACGGTCGCGGTCTCCAGCAGCCAGTCGGCCATGCGCCGCTCGGCTGCCGCTCTGGCCTCGGCGGGTTCCTCCTCGCGCAGCCGGTGGCTCGCGTACAGCCGGATCAGGTCGTGGAAGCGATAGCGGTCGGCGCCTTCGTGCTGCAGCAGGCCCAGCTCGACCAGGTCATCGAGCTGGTCCTCGGCGGCGAACACCTCGCTCTGGGTGAGCACCGCGGCGATCGGCGCCGCGAAGTCCACCGCGGGGACCAGCGCCAGCCGCCGGAAGGTCGCCTTCGCCCGCGACGACAGCAACGCGTACGACAACGCGAACGCCGCCTCCACCCCCACATCGCCCACCGCCAGGTTCGCCAGCCGGCGATCCGCATCCGACAGCCGCTCCGCCAGGTGTCGCATCGTCCATCCGGGCCGGGACGCCAGCCGGGTGCCGGCGATCCGCAACGCCAGCGGCAGGTGTCCGCACAGCCCCGCCACCTGCGCCGTCTCCCCCGCCGCGCGATCGGCGGCGTCCCGCACGATGGCCTGCAACAGCTGCGCCGACTCCCGCGGCGAGAACGGCGCGAGCGCGATCCGCGTCACCCCCTCCAGCCCGCCCAGCGTGCGGCGGCTGGTCACGACCACCATCCCCGCGCCGGGGCCCGGCAGCAGGGGCCGTACCTGAGCCTCGTCGGCGGCGTTGTCCAGCACCAGCAGGCACCGCCGCTCCGCCATGAGCGCCCGCAACTGGCTGGCCCGCTCCTGCTCCTCCTCGGCGATCGCGCGCGGGTCCAGACCCAGCGCCCGCAGCAGCCGGTGCAGCGCCTCGGCCGCCGGCATCGGCTCGGCGTCGACGCCCCGCAGGTCCACGTAGAACTGCCCGTCCGGGAACACCTCCCGCAACAGTTCGGCCGCCCGCACCACGCACGCCGTCTTCCCCAGGCCCGCCTGGCCGTGCACCACCACGACCGGCGTGGGGCCGTCCGCGGGCGCCGCCCACCCTTGCTCGCACAGCAGCTCGAGCTCGGCCTCCCGGCCGACGAAGTCGCCGAGCCCGCGCGGCAGCTCGTACAGCCGCGGCCGCCCCGCCCGCTCCTCCCCCGGGCCGCTGGACCGCGGCCGGCCCGCCCTGGCGGCCTCGGCCAGCTCCGCCCGCTGCTCCTCATCGAGCCGCAACGCGTCGGCCAGCGCCTGCACCGTTCGCCGTTGCGGGCCGCGGCTGATGCCGCGTTCCATGTCTCCGATGGCTCGTACGCTCACGCCGGAGGCGTGGGAAAGCTCCTCGATCGTCAAGTGCGCGGCCTGCCGCAGGCTCCGCAGGAGCGGGCCGAACGAGTTGACCATCCATCCTCCTCGCTGCCTGCACCCGGCCACCGGGCGGCGTGATCCAAGGTACCGGCGTGCCCGGGACCGGCGGCCGGCGGGCCACGCCAGGGTGGAGCCGCCGGTTCGCCCCGTCCGGGGCCGACGGCGACCTGGCCGACGCGGTCGTTGTAGGCGCTCACGGCGGACAAGCGCTGCGGTGCACTGTACTGGCCGGGTTGCGGACGTCCCACAGGACGGCCACGCTGCGCGGACCGCTGCGGCCCTGCCGCCGCGGTGGCACGGGCGATCCGAAGGAGAGAACAGGTCGTTACCGTTGCCCCGGGCAGCTCCGGGGGTCGACGTCCTCCTCCGTGCCGGCGACGGTGACCTGGGCAGGGCTGTCCGGCGTCGCGGCGGCGGCCGTGCACACGATCTGCTGGACGGCGAGCGCGGACAGGTCGCCGGCCGCAGCGGACGGGGTCACCAGCACGTGGCCGGCCGGTTTGGCGGTCACCAGGAACGGGGCGGCTTGGGGTGGGACGTCGGTGGTGAACCCTTTGGCCTGCTCCCTGGCGGTGGGTCCGTCTGCCAGCAGCGCGAGCGTGTCGGCCCGGAACAGCGGACGGCCACCCAGCCCGGGCCGCGCCACCGGACTGAGCCGGCCGTTCTTGACCAGATAGAGAGTGATCGTCGTGACCGGTACGACGCCTCCGCTCGGCGGGTCGCCGGCTTCGATGACGTCGCTCGGCCGCACGCCGCAGCCGGCCACGGCGGCGAGCGACACCAGGCCCGCGGCGAGCACGCGGCGGGCGGGTCCGGCCCTCACTCGGGGCCTCCCGTGTCGGTCTGCCCCTCCGGATCGTGTGCCCGGCGCGGCAGGCGCAGCGTGAAGACGGCGCCGCCGTCCGGGGCGTTGGTGACGGTGAGATCGCCTCGGTGCAGACGCGCGTTCTCCCGCGCGATGGCCAGGCCCAGGCCGCTGCCCTCGGACCGGGCCCTGGCCGCGTTGGCCTTGTAGAACCGGTCGAACACGTGCGGCAGCACCGCTTCGTCCAGCCCCGGCCCGTGGTCGCGGACCTCCAGAGCGATCCAGTGCGGGTCGGCGGAAAGCCGTACCGACACCGGTGGCTCGCCGTGCCGCAGGGCGTTGCCGACCAGGTTCGCGAGGATGACGTCCACGCGGCGCGGGTCCAGCCGGGCCGTCACCCCAGGTGGCAGCTCGGTGTCCGCCCGCTCTGACCAGCCCCGGGTACGCAGGGTCGCGCGCACCAGCTCGGCCACGTCGATCTCGTTCAGCGCGAGGGCCGCGACGCCGGAGTCGAACCTGCTGATCTCGATGAGGTCGTTCACCAGAGCGGTGAGGTTGAGCGTCTCCTGGCTGACCAGCCTGGCGGCCCTGCCGGCGGGCTCGGGCAGCTGGGCCGCCTCCTCGTCCAGGACGTCGGCGACCGCGGTGAGCGCGGCCAGCGGGGTGCGCAGCTCGTGGGACACGTCGGCGACGAACCGGCGCGCGTCGGCCTCCATCTCGCGCAGCTGTTTGACGTGCCGTTCCAGCTCCGCGGCGGTGTTGTTGAACGTGCGCGCCACGTCGGCCAGCTCGTCGGAGCCGCTGACCGCGATCCTGGTCCGCATCTCGCCCTCGCCCAGCAGGCGTGCCGCCCGGCCGAGCTCGCGCACCGGGCGCAGCACGCTCCGGGTGGCCAGCAACGCCAGGGCGACCGCGAACGCCAGGGCCACCCCGCCGGTGGCCCAGGCACGTGCGGCGAGCTCGTCGATGCTGCGCTGTTCGGAAAGCAGGCTACGTGCGGCGTAGACCTCGATGCCGGACACCCGCGTCCTGTGGTCCGGCTCGGCGATCAGCAACGGCGTGCCGACGATCAGCCAGGGCATGCCCTCCCACACCACGCGTTGCCACGCCAGGCCGCCGTCGGCCACCACCCGCCGCAGCTCCGGTGAGATCACCGTGAGATCCAGCACCCTCCCGCCCGGCCTCCAGCGCCCCGGCGGGGGGACCGGCGAGTGCATCTCGCGGTAGACGGCGACCGCGAACTCCACGCTGTTCTGGTCGGGCACGGCGGCGGCGATGTCGTCGAGCTCCTCGGGGCCCGGCGTCGAGGTCCGCAACGGGTAGAGCGCCTGCACGCGGCTCTTCATCGCCTGGACCGTGGCATCCTGGGTCCGCTGCAGGATGGCGGTGCGGGCCTGGACGTAGATCCCGCCGGCCACCGCCGCCGCGGTGACCACGCACAGCAGGGCGAAGGCGAACAACAGCCGGGTACGCAGCCCCAGGCTCGGCCGAGGTGACACCGGCGGCTCACACCGGCCCGAAGCGGTACCCGAACCCACGCACCGTCTGCACGTAGACGGGCGCCGCCGAGTCGTCCTCGATCTTGGCGCGCAACCGCTGCACGCACGCGTCCACCAGACGCGAGTCGCCGAAGTACCCGTGCTCCCACACCGACTCCAGCAGCTGCTGGCGGCTGTGCACCCGGCCCGGCGTGGCGGAGAGCTCGAGCAGCAGGCGCAGCTCGGTCGGGGCGAGGCTGACCGGCACGCCGCGGTTGGCGACCACCAGCCCGGCCCGGTCGATGGTCAGCTCGCCGTGCCGCTCCAGCTCCGCCTGGTCCCGGCCGACCCGCCGCAGCACCGCGCGAATGCGCGCCTCGAGCACCCTGGGCTGCACCGGCTTGACCACGTAGTCGTCGGCGCCCGCCTCCAACCCGGCCACCACGTCCATGTCGTCGCCGCGGGCGGTCAGCATGATGATCGGCACCTCTCCGGCGGCCCGGATGCGGCGGCAGACGGCGAACCCGTCCATGCCGGGCAACATCAGATCGAGCACGACGACGTCGGGAAGGTCGGTGCGCAGCCGGTCGAGCCCCTGCTCGCCGGACTCCACGGCGCGCACCCGGTGCCCATGCCGGCTCAGGGCCAGCTCAAGGCCCTCCCGCACAGCCGGGTCATCCTCGATCAACAACACTCGCGACACGCCCCCGAGTATCACAGTACGCTCCGTAACTCGCCTGCCCGGTCAACCCCATCCACTGTCGGCCGGCCGTGTCCCCGCCTCGTCCGCGCCGTGTCATGGTTGTGTCACGGTCGCGCCGGCGGTGGCCGTCGTCGATGAACCGTGACATGCGGCGGACAACGCACGCATATTCGGCGCCAATCGTAGTTCGTCATGAGCGAACCACGCACCATCCCACCTCGGCCCCGTGACCGGCTGTACGCGGCTGTCACGCTGGTGCTCGCCGTGCTCCTGCTGCCCGTGGCGTTCGCCCGCCATCCCGGCCGCGCCCGCGAAGTGGCCTGCCGCTGGGCGTTGGGGATGCGCTTCCCCGCCGAGGATCTCACCGGGCTCACCGACGGCGCCAGGGCGGCGTTCACCGCGGCGCGCACCGAGGCGCTCTGGCGTCACGGCCAGCTCATCGGCCTCACCTCCGGATACCGCGATCCCCTTGTCCAGCAACGGATGTTCGACGAGGAGGTACGCCGCTCCGGCTCCCCGGCCTCGGCACGCATGCTCGTGCTACCACCGGCGGAATCCAACCACGTCAAGGGCATCGCGCTGGACGTGCGCCCGCACGAAGGCGCCCGCTGGCTCGAGGAACACGGCGCCCGCTACGACCTCTACCGCATCTACGACAACGAGTGGTGGCACTTCGAGCACCGCCCGGACAGGCGCGGCACGCCACCACGACGACAACCCCACCCCGGCGTCGGCTACGTCAGCTGACACGCGCGTCAGGTTCGCCGCCGGCGGCGGCACGCGGTCCCCAGACAGCGGCTTCCACGAACTGGCGGCTCCACCGCGGCATCGTAGAAGACCCGTCGACATCCCAACTGCCCACTACCCGGAGGATCCGAATCCGTGGCGGATGTGATCGTAGACCCCGGCGTACCGCCGCAGGACGCGCAGGTGCTCAGAAGGAGCCGGCGCGTTCTGATCAAGATGCGCCAGGGATGGGCCCCCAAGCTGTGGCGGCCATCCTCCGGCCTGCACTACTGGATGCTGGCGGCGTTCGGCCCGGCGGCCTCCTTCGGCCTGCTGCTGAGCCTCGGCCTCATGAGCCCCGGGCTCGCCGTCCTGCTGCTGGCGCTGCTCGGCCTCCCCTTGGTGATGTTGCGGCTCGGCCGCAACGACCTGTCCACGGAGGAGGCGGATGAGTACGCGTTCGAGCGGCAGGCCTTCGCGCAGCTTCGCTGGTACGAGGGCCGCTACGTGCTCGCCGACGACCTCGATAAGCCCGCCGCCCGGCTCCTGGCCCGCGCGCAGCGCGCCATCGCCACCGTGAGCGGCTCCCGGATCAACGCCGAGGGCCTGCTCGACGACGTGCGCAACGCGGTGATGCTGCCCGCGCAGGAGTGGGAGATCGCCCGCCTGCTGGCCAAGCTGTCGGCGCTGCGCGCCCAGCACACGGAGATCATCTCGCTGGGGCTCACGCCCGGCGTGGCGGCCGTGGCCGAACCCTTGGCGCGGGCGCTGAGCAGCAGCGAGGCAGCGGTGCTGGCCCGGGTCGAGGCGCTGGAGCGGTACGCGGCCAACGTCGCCGGCGCCGAGCGCGCGTACCTGGCCCACCACCAGATCGAGGAACTGCGGAGCCACGTGCACCACTACGAGGAGCTGGTGGCCGAGACGGGGGCCGACGCGTTCGCGGTGCCCGAGCTGGAGCGCCTGGCCGCCGACGCCGGCCGCCTGGAGCAGTCCTTGAGGCGGAGCCTGAGCTCCGCCCACGAGGCCATGCGTACTCCAGCCAGCACTGCACCGACGGCAGCGGCCGCCGAAAGGTCACCGTCGTCACCATGACCCGCTT
Source organism: Nonomuraea sp. MTCD27 (assembly GCF_041950495.1). NCBI lineage: Bacteria > Bacillati > Actinomycetota > Actinomycetes > Streptosporangiales > Streptosporangiaceae > Nonomuraea > Nonomuraea sp. MTCD27. Next base: position 123,308 of record NZ_JBGNUW010000008.1, read on the forward strand.
CGGCCCGCGCGACGAGCCGCGCCGATCGCGGACGTGCGCCCTGATTTGGCACCCTACCTATTGGTAGGTAGGGTGCGTTCGGCCCAAAAGCCTCGTATCGCCCATGACGCAGCCGGAGTGGAGCGCTCGTGACCCAGCAGGCCGGCACGCGCGCCCGCACCCACGCGCACGCCTGCACACAGGCCCTGATCGCCCCCGTCACCGAGCTGATGGAGCAAGTGGCCATGCCGCCGCACGAACGCCCGGCACCTGCCCCCCGCCCCCCATCGCCCCAGCGCGAGCGGAGAAGGACCAGATGACCACGACCACCCGCTGGCGGCGTAACGTCGCCCTGTTCCTGACCGGGCAGACCGTGTCGCTGTTCGGCTCGATGATCGCGCAGTACGCGGTGATGTGGTGGGTGACGCTGCAGACCCGCTCCGGGCTGGCGGTGGCACTCTACGCGGTGGCCGCGTTCCTGCCCCAGGGCCTGGTGTCGATCTTCGGGGGCGTGCTCGCCGACCGGATGAACCGCCGGGTGCTGGTCATGGCCGCCGACGGCGCCATCGCCGCGGCGACGCTGGCGCTCGCGCTGCTGATGGCCAACGGCGTGAACGACCTGTGGATCGTCCTGCTGGCCGTGGCGGTCCGGTCGCTGGGAGCCGGCGTCCAGACCCCCGCCGTGCAGGCGATGATCCCGCAGATCGTGCCGGGCGAGCACCTCATGCGCGTCAACGGGATCTTCCAGACCATCCATTCGGCGATGGCCCTGCTCGCCCCCGCGGCCGCCGGTGCGATCTTCGCCGCGTACGGACTCGTCCCTGTCTTCTTCCTGGACGTGGTCACGGCGGTGATCGGGATCGGGCTGCTCGCCCTGGTCGCCGTACCGACCCTGGAGCGGGTGACCGAGTCCCGCGCCTCCTACCGGCAGGACCTGACCGAGGGGATGCGCTACATCCGCACCCACCCGATCGTGCGCTGGCTGCTCATCGTGTACGCGGTGATCTTCCTGCTCACCGTGGCCCCCTCGTTCGTCACGCCGCTGCTGGTCGCGCGCAGTTTCGGCAACGAGGAGTGGATGCTGGCGGCGCTGGAGATCGCCTTCAGCCTGGGCATGATGCTCGGCGGCGTCCTGATGTCCACCGTGCTGGCCAAACGCAGTCCGATAGGACTGATCCTGGTCGCCGTCTACGGTTTCGGGCTGGTGACCGTGGCGCTCGGGCTGAGCGGCAACCTGTGGGTCTTCTACGGCTTCATGTTCGCCTTCGGACTGCTGGTGCCGCCGTTCGCGACGCCGTTCATGACGCTGATCCAGGAAACCGTCGAACCGGCCCTGCACGGGCGCGTGTTCAGCTACGTCGGCATCGTGATGGCGCTGGCCACCCCGGTCGGCATGGCCGTGTTCGGCCCGCTGGCCGACGTGGTCAGCGTGCAGGTCCTGCTCATCGGCGCCGGGCTGGCCGCCATCGTCGTCATCGCGATCGCGTCCCGCCTGCCCTCCGGCCGGGCCACCATCGCCGCCGCCCGCGCCCACGCCACGCACGATCCCGATGCCGAGACTCTCCCGGAGGAGGAGGCCGCCGGCGGCCGGTGAGTGCCGGACCTCCACGACGCCACCCTGCGCGACCGCGCATGGTGTTTTCGACACGAAACCGATTCGCGAACCCGGCGGCGCTGTCGGTGCCCGCCAGTAGGGTGCCGCCCATGATCGTTTCTTTACGGGTGTCCCCCCGACCGAGTTCGCGCGGTATCGAAGGCGCGGCCGCGTGAATCCCTGGGACGAGGTCCTCGAGCGCATCGAGGCGCAGGATGACGAGCGGCTGGCGGAGTTCCTGAACGGCCTCGGCGACGCCGACCGGCGCATGGTGGCCAGGCAGGTGCCCGACCATCTGGCCAGTCGGCTGGACGGCGCCCCCCGATGGCAGGTCAGGACGCGGCTCGGCGAGCCGGCGACCGGTTACCGGCTCGCCGGAGCCGCCTGCATGGGCGGGGCCGCGCAGGTGGCGACCTGGCTGAACCGGCGTGAGCTGCGCCGCGTGCGCGACCAGAAGTCCGACGCCGCGCTGGTCATGTCCGTGCTGCGAGGCCGCCCGGAGGCGTGGCGGCAGGACCTCGCCGTACGGCTGGTGAAGCGGCTGCGTCCACCGGCGGGCGGCACCTGGTGGCGGTTGCGTGGCGGGCCGGGGTGGGACCTGGCGGCCGCGCTGGTGATCGATACCGGGGTCGAGCCGCCGCCGGAGAGCGACGCGTTCGTGGCCGGCTGGGCATGGCAGGTGACAGCCCGGCACCGGGACAACGATGGCCGGCCCCTCCTCGACGACGATCCCCTGCTGGACCGCTTGCTCCCCCACCTGTTCCACGCACAGGGCGTGGCCACCGCGCTGGCCGTCGACGAGCAGGACAGCCGGCTCCGGCAGCGGGAGACGAGCCGGCACCAGGCGCTGGGCGTCCCGGCACGCGATCCGCGGCCGTCCCTGAGCATCACCGCCGAGCTGGCGGCCCTCGCCGCGGCGGGACGGCTGCCACGCAAGACGCTGGTCGACGGCTGCGCGAGCCGTTTCCTGGCCGGCGGCGGGGCTGCCGAGATCGCTCCGTTCGTGACGCTGTGGCGGCACCTGGAGACCACTGTGGCCGAGATCCCGGTGCTCGACTTCGTCCGGCTCCTGCCATCGGGGGCCTCGCCGTTCGTGGAGCTGGCGCTGGAGGAGTTGCGCCGGGCCGAGGCCGCCGGGGCCCTGGACGACGAACTGTTCGCCGAGGCGATCGGCGCGCTGGTGTTCCGGCCGGAGAAGAAGCACGTCACAGCGGCCGTGCAGTGGCTCGCGACCGGATCCCCGTCCAGGGGCGGCGGCGCGGCGGCCGCGCTGGCGCACGTGTTCGACGCGGGCGTACCGGCCCTGAGGGACCGCGCGGTGCGGCTCGCGGTCAAGCTGGCCCCGCACGCCGACGACGACGCCCGGAACGCCATCCGGGAGGCGGCCGGAGGCCTGCCCGACGAGCTACGCGAGCGCCTGGCCGACGCCTTCGGCACCGTACCGGCCGCGACGCAGCCGGAGCCGGCGGCCGTCCCGGACCTCACCGCGCCCCGGCCGCCCATGCTCGCGCCGCCCCTGGCGTCGGCCGCCGAACTGGCCGCCGAGCTCGGCGCCCTGCGCTGGCCGGAGGCACCAGGCCAGTACGAGCGGATCCTCGCCGCTCTGGTGGAGCTGGCCCATCGTGACCGCGAGGAGCTCGTGGCGCTGCTGGAGCCCCGATGGCGCGGAACCTGGGGACACCCGGACAACCCCTTCCCGCACGCATATGCCGGCAACGACCGCACCACCTACGTGCTGCTGTCACGCTGCGTCCTGGCCCTGGTCCTCCCCGACTACAGCCGCCGGCTGACCACCGCCCTGGCCGAACGCGCCGACCCCGTCGACCACCTCGACGTGCTGCCCCAGCGCCTTGTCGTGCGCCGCCTGCGGGAGATCATCCACCTGTTCGAGCGGGGCGCCACCATCCCCATGCTGCTGGCCACCCCGACCGCCGCCACCGGGCACCTCAATCCCGAGACGCTGATCGACCGCATGGAGCGGCTGGGCGACGCGGAACCGCTGGAAGCCGACTTTCAGCAGGCGCTGCTCCGGCTGCCGCGCCAGGTGGAGGAGTCCCTGCTCGTGCGGGCGGAGAAGCTGCCGACGCGGGCCGGGCGGCGGCTGGCCGGCTGGCTGCGCGACGGCGGCCTGCCCGACCCCCAGGTACGGTGCGAGATGGGAGATCCCCACGGCATCAACCCCGCTCACACCTCCGGCGTGCGGGCATCGACGGAGGCGCCCGACGGTGTGCCGGACTGGCTGCGCGAGCTGTGCTCGGTACGGCCCGCCAACGGATACGCCGCCTACCCCGGCGACGTGATGTGGTGGCCGACGATCATGCCGTCTCATCGTGAGCTCGTGGCCGCGTACATGATCCAGGTGCTGCGCTGGCTCGCCACGGGCAGCGACTCCCACGTGGACGCCGTCGTGGCCCTGGCCCACGGCGACGGCCCGGTGGGCAGAGCGAGCGCGGTCACCCTCGCCGCCTGCCTGGCCCACCCACGACCCGTCCAGCGCGCGACCGCCGTCGACGCGTTCACCATCCTGGCGGTGCGCGGGCAGCTGCCGGCCGCCGATCTCGGCTGGGCTGTCGCGCAGCTGGTCCGGGCCGGCACCGTCTCGCTCAAACGGATCACCGCCGCCCTCGCCGACCTGATCGCCGCCGGGGCGCACGCGCAGGTGTGGCAGGTCCTCACCACGGCCGTCCCGCTACTCCTGCCGGTGGGGGGCGAGAAGGCGCGGGGCGGGCTGGGCGAGTTCCTGAGCGTCGCCGTCCAGGCCGCGGTCCTGGCGCGGACGCGGGCCGAGATCCCCGGGCTCGCGCAGCTGGCGGCGCGCAAGGGCTCCAGCCTCGTCCTCCAGGAGGCCCGCCACCTGCAACGGGCCATCACCTCCTGATCCTCCCGGGTCAACTGGCCGCCGATCTCGACATCGTGGGTGGCGGTCCTCGGGAAACTCGGCGATCCGCGCGGGCCGGCAACGCCGTCCACGACGATGCTCATACCGTGTCCTGCCTCAGCGTCCGCTCAGGCGTGACGCGGTGCTTCCGGGTCGGCATCCCCAGTGTCGGGTTGGCGACGCTCCACGCGGCACCCTTGCAGATCAGTTCCTTGTACGCGGCGGCCGGCCGGCCGGTCAGGACCCCCTGCCTGGCACGGTCGTCGGCCGTGACGTACTGGATCAGGCCCTCCTTGCGGCCCAGCGAGATGCACTGGTTGAAGTAGCCGATCGTCTTGTCCGGGACCTTCCGGCCGGTCAGGCGGGCCGCGATGGCGTCGGCGGCCAGCGCGGCGGCGGGGATTCCCGAGGCGCACGACATCCGTAGCGGCTTGTCCCCGGCACCCATCGCCATGGCCGCGTCGCCGACGGCGTACACGTCGGGGTGCGAAACCGAGCGCATGGTCCGGTCGACCACGATCTGGCCGGTGCCGGAGACCTCCAGGGAGGTCGCCTGCGCGATCGGGTGAACCGCGAAACCGGCCGTCCACACGGTGACCGCGGCGGGGATGACCTTGCCGTCGGCGGTGGTGACGTGGCCGGCCGCGACGCCGCTGACGGTGGTGTGCTCGTACGCGGTGATGCCGAGCTTGCCGAAGACCTTCCGCAGGTGCTCGCGGCCCTTGGGCGAGATCCAGTCGCCGAGACCGCCGCTGACGGCCAGGGCGACGTCGAGGTCCGGGCGGGCCTCGGCGAGCTCGGTAGAGGCCTCCACGCCGGTGAGGCCGCCACCCACCACCACCACGGTCTGCCCGGCGTCGAGGCCGGCCAGGCGCTCGCGCAGCCGGAGCGCTCCGGTACGGCCGGCGATCTGGTGGGCGTGTTCGGCGGTCCCGGGTACGCCCTGGCTGTTCCAGCCGCTGCCGAGGGCGTACACGAGGGTGTCGTACCCCAGTTCTTCGGCACCGTTCGCACCGGTGAGGGCGACGGTCTTGCGGTCGACGTCGACGCGGGTGACCTTCGCGAGCCTCAGTTCGACGCCGGTGCCGGCGAAGATCTCGCTGAGCGGCCGGGGTTTGAGGTCCTGGCCGGTCGCCAGCTGGTGGTTGCGGATGCGTTCGACGAAGTCGGGCTCGGCGTTGACGAGGGTGATGGCGACGTCCTCGCGGCGCAGCCGCCTGGCGAGGCGGCCGGCGGCGCTGGCTCCGGTGTATCCGGCTCCGAGAACGACGATGCGGTGCTTCATTTCAGGCTCCTGTCCGGTTCGGATTTGCCACTTGAACCGGATGGCCCGCCGTTTCCTGACAGGAGCGGGATATGAGTCACGTCACATCACGAGCAGGGGCTCCCCATGGCCGGCCGCCGCCCATTGCTCGGTCGCGCGTGCGAGCTTGTCGGGGTTTGCCTGGGTACGGCAGGCGGTGATGCCCTCGGCGGTGACCTCCAGGCACATGATCGCGACGACCCGGCCCTCCACGACGGCCACAACGGCGGGTTCGCCATTGGCGGTCCAGGCGTATATCTCGGGCGTGCCGCCGACGATGGCACGCTTGGCCTCGGCGGGCTTGAACATGCCCCACACGAACTTCGCGACCGCGACGGCTCCCTCGAACGCCTTGGTACGGGCCGGCACCTTCCCTCCGCCGTCGCCGACGGAGATGGCGTCCTTGGTGAGCAGGCGTACGAGCTCATCGGTCTGACCACTGGTGGCGGCCGCGAGGAACTCCTCGACGATCCGCTGGGCGGCGGCCTCGTCGATCTCGGCGCGGGCTTTGCCGTACGCCACACGCTTCTTGGCACGGTGAAAGATCTGCTGGCTGGCCGCCTCGGTGATGTCGAGGATCTCGGCGATCTCCCGGTGCGGGTAGTCGAAGGCCTCCCGCAGCACGTACACGGCCCGTTCGTTGGGCGACAGGCGCTCCATGAGGGTGAGGACCGCGTACGAGACCGATTCGCGCTGCTCGACGGTGTCGGCCGGGCCGAGCATCGGATCCCCGGCGAGCAACGGCTCGGGAAGCCATTGGCCCACGTAGGTCTCGCGGCGCGCCCGCGCGGAAGTGAGCTGGTTGAGGCACAGGTTGGTGAGCACTTTCGTCAGCCAGGCCTCGGGAACCTCGACGCGGTCGACGTCGGCGGCCTGCCAGCGCAGGAACGTCTCCTGCACGACGTCCTCCGCCTCGTCCGCGGAGCCGAGCAGACGGTAGGCGATGGCCCCCAGACGGGGCCTCGACAACTCGAACCGGTCGACGTCGTCCACCGTTAATGCCATGACCTGATCCTAACGGCGTGGCGGCGCAGACCGTGTGCCGCCTGCCGCAAGTGATCACAGCAGCTTGATCGACCAGCCCGTCCCCGCCTGACCTGGGGAGATCAAGGGACCAAGCATTTTGACGACCGCAGTTCGAGGAGCACCTTCGAGGCATCCGGCCCGGCCGCGTGGTCTCGTGATCTCACAGTCGAAGTCGACGGCCCCGGCATCGTCGACCACGCCGAACCCGCCGAAGCCGTTTTCCGCGGCCCTGCCTGCCATGAGAATTCAATGAGACCTGCTATTCGGACATAAAGAATAATGCCGACACATCCTCGCCAGCCATGACCACCGGTGCCGGACCGAGTTCATTCCGTCAGCATGGCGCACGACCCCTCCACCCGATCCGCCGGAATTCGGCGCCGATCACCACTTCAGCGAGGATTACACTCCGTAAAAGTGAAAGTTTCATAAGAATACCGAAACTTCCCAAAGATCCTTTAATCCTCAATAATTGCCGAGCAGGCACACGTTCCGAAGCACAAGCACCAAGGAGGCAGACGTGAAAACGATTCACCGCGCCGCCAGGCTGGCACTCGGCGCGACGGCCGCGCTGGCACTCGCACTAGCCGGCAGCACCCCGGCCTCGGCGGCGACGTGGGAACTGCTCGACTTCCAGCCCCAGCAACAGATATGCGTCCAGCCGGGCGCCCACCGCGACACGTACCTCGTGGCCGCAGTCGTCGGAAGCTGGTCGACGACCGTCCGCATCGAACTGCGGAACCTGCCCCCCGGCTCGACCAGCGCGGGCGGCTCGCAGATCCCGCCCGGCTCCAACTACACCAACCCCGAAACCGGATCGACGGTGCTGAACGGCTTCGTCCAGATATCGGTCGCGCCGCTCCCAGCCGGGGTGTACAGCCTGCTGCTGACGGCCTCGGACGGGACGGAGACCCAGAGCAACCCCGTCGCCATCAACGTGAAGGACCGCTGCTACTAGGACCTGCAGGGCGTTCAGACCTTCAGAGAGGAACCATGGGGGGCTCCGTAGATGAAGGCAGACTGCAGAAGTCTCGTCATGACCGACCGGTCGGCCACCGCGACAACCCGCGTTTGTTGCGGTTGGCCGCCTGGTCGCTCTTCTGGGGCAGCAGGTGGTGCTCTAGCGCCGGACTGCGTGCGGGTCGACGGCTGCGGCCGCAGTGTCCTACGGTGAGGCCATGGGGCTGCGGATCGGTGCCTTGATCGTCGATTGTCAAGATCCCGGACGACTGGCCAGGTTCTGGGCAGAGGCACTGGGTTGGGTGATCAGCAAAGACGAAGATCCCGAGTGGGTCGTCGAGCCGCCCGAAGGCAGTCGCGAAGACTGCGTGGTGGCCGACCTGCTGTTCATCAAGGTGCCCGAGCCCAAGGCGAGCAAGAACCGCCTGCATCTCGACCTGCGACCCGAGAACCAGCCCGCAGAGGTTGCCCGCCTGGAAGCGCTGGGAGCGACCCGCGTCGATGTCGGCCAGGGCAACAACCAGACCTGGGTAGTGATGGCCGACCCGGAAGGCAACGAGTTCTGCGTACAAGACGCGCATCCGCCGCAGGTCCGAACAGAGTGGCTACAGCGGTACGAGGCCTACCAGCCGGTGCACACCTGAACGCGATGGTCCGGACAGGCCGGCGACAAGCGGCGTTGCGGCGACTGGCGCACCCTCACGGCGGGTCAGCTCGCCGACCGGTCGTCAATCCGCGTCCAACCCGCAACGGCTGATTCGAGTAGAACTTAATATAACGAGCGCCTTTACATGTAGATCAATCGACGAACGAGAGCGGACCAAGCCCCCTCCAGCCACCCATGCAAGCCGCGGAACCTCGCGATCGCGCTGTACGACACCCAGCGGGCCGGCCCGACACTACGGTGTGCCCCCGCCCCACTGCCGAGCGGTTTCACGGTTGTCGCCCACCTCGGTCCAAACTGGCCATGATTAGGGCAACCCCGAATTTGCAGCTCGTCGAGGCACGTCCGAAAAGGTTGCCTCATTGGATTGCTCGGCTGCGGCGGATGAGGCCCGCGGCTGAGCTCAGCATGGATTGCGCAGGTTACGCTTGCCGCGATCAATCTGGCATTGTCCCAAGGGGTGGGCGGATGCAGCCTGCGGCACAACCACCAACGACCGATCTCCTGAGCAAGTTGATCATCGCTGCCGCAGGTCAACAGGTAACCCCGCGACCATCGTCCCTCGTCACCGCACTCGAGCGCGGCTATCAACGCGCGTGGCCTGTAGTGATCGCCAGGCTGGTGGCGACTGCCTTACCTTTCCCGGAAAACGCCGCCACCGCTGCAATCTCGGTTGCTGCGGCGGCAAGCTGGCCGTACCTCCTCAACCTGCTCGCGCTGTTCTGGTTGCCCGAGGTCGCCTACCAGGACCTCACCAGAAACCTCTTCGGGCTGACTGGTGTGCCAATCTGCATGGCCATGCTGGCGTTGGCCTGGTGGTTGTGGCGCCGGGCCGTCGCCTTCGCCGATCAGCTGTCGACGATGGTCGTCTCGGCAGGCGACCGAGCCCTCATGACCGCGTGGCTCAACAGCCGGCTCAGCTTCTGGAAGCAACTCGGCGCTTCCGCGATCGGCCTCATCGTATCGGTGGTGCTCCTGACCGGCGTGCGGAACACCGCAGTGATACCGCCCCATCCCGCGCTCCTGTACTTGCTGGTCGGATGGCTGGGCTTCACTGGTGGCGGAGTCCTCTACTGGCTGCTCACCGTGGCCGAGGTACCCTTCCGGCTCCTACGCTGCCGAGAGCTGTCCATGTCATGGCTGGATCCTGCCCACACACCGGCCATCAAGGATGCTTGCCGGCTTTACGCGCTGGTGGCAGCAGGGATGGCGTTGGGGGTGATCGCCTCGGAGGTCGCCGCTGCCGTCCTGGCCGGCGTTCTGCGTTCTCCTGTTGCCTCTGCTTTTCTGACCGTCTTTCCGGTGTTGGCGGTGCTGCTCGCGCTCTACGTCGCCGTGCAGCCTTACGCGACACTTTCCCGGCTCGTGCGCCGCCACGTCGACACCATCATCCTCGGCCCGATGCTGCCTCAGACGGCCCGGCCGGACAGTGATCTGCTCGCCGCACCGGGCTTCGAAGACGCCACCAAGACCTACCAGTATTTCCGCTCGCTCAAGAGCTTGCCGATCAGGACGGGGTGGATCTTGCAGTATGTGGCGGGCATCGTCACGTCTCTGGTGATCTTCCTTGCTCAGAAACACCTGTCATAGCCACACACTCCTCACCTCGTGCACGCGCCAGGCGATCCGGTGCTCGCCGTCATCGACGTCCGGGCGCTGCAACTCGCCCGTCCGGCTCACCTGGACCGCGCGCTCCCCCGGACCGGCTGCTCGCGTTGGGAGTTGCGCCAGGATCCGGTCCGCTCTCCCGGTGCCGCCGTCTCCACGGGTTTACATGTGACCTTTTGGTCACCTATATTGCCGGTGTGGTGAACGACGATCTGGTCTTCAAGGCGCTGGCGGACCCGACGCGGCGGCACTTGCTGGATCGGCTCTTCGAGCGGGACGGCCGTACGCTCACCGAACTCGAGTCGGAGGTGGAGATGACCCGATTCGGCGTCATGAAGCACCTGCGCCTCCTCGAGGAGGCGGGTCTGATCATCGCCCGCAAGTCGGGCCGGGAGAAGCTGCACTTCCTCAACCCGGTGCCGATCCGGCTGCTCCACGACCGGTGGATCGACAAGTACACCGAACGCCGGGCATCGGCGCTCACCGACCTCAAATCCGAGCTGGAAGGACGAATCATGACCGGTACCACTTCGACCGCCCAGACCGTTCAGGTCTATCAGGTCTACATCAAGGCGACACCGCAGGCGATCTGGGACGCGATCACCAAGCCGGAGTGGACGCGGAAGTACGGCTACGGCGGCGCCGTCGAATACGACCTGCGCCCGGGCGGCACCTACCGGGGTCTGGCGAACGAGGGGATGATCGCGCAGGGTGCGCCGGAGGTGGCCATCGACGGCGAGGTGGTCGAGGCCGACCCGCCGCACAAGCTGGTGCAGACCTGGCGGGTACTCATGGACCCGGCGATGGCGGCCGAGGGCTTCACCCGGCTGACGTACGAGATCGCAGCAGGCCCGGGCGGCGTCACGAAACTGACGGTGACCCACGACCTGAGCGGCGCGCCGCTGACGGCGGCCCTGCTGGCAGGCGAGATGGAGAGCCAGGGCGCCGGCGGCGGCTGGAACTGGATGCTCAGCGGCCTGAAGACCCTGCTGGAGACCGGCGAAGCGCTGGACCGCTGAGTACGGGCGGCATCAGCCGAACCAAGAACGGGAAACGATCATGACCTCGATGAGATCGACACGCCACACCACATCCGATGCCTCCGCTGACCCGCCCTTACCCGCGACCGGAGCGTCGACCACCGCGTTACTCGCATGCGGAGTCGTCGCCGGGCCGCTGTTCATCGCCAGCGTCCTGGCGCAGGCGCTCACACGCGCCGGATTCGATCCGCAACGGCATCCCTTGAGCTCGCTGAGCCTGGGCCACCTGGGCTGGATCCAGATCGCCACCTTCGTGGTCACCGGACTGCTGGTCCTGGCCTACGCGGTCGCGACCCGGCGGGTGCTGCATCCAGGCCGGGGCGGCACCTGGGCACCGCTCCTGATCGGAGTGAACGGCGCCTCCCTGATCGTCAGCGGCGTGTTCCTCGCCGACCCGATCAACGGCTTCCCGCCGGGCATGTCCGAGCAACCCACCTGGCATGGGATCGTGCACTCCCTCGCCCCGGCCCTCGCCGGGCTGGCCGGCCTGGCCACGTACGCCGTCTTCGCCCGTCGCTTCGCCGCCGCCGGCCGGCCCGGCTGGGCCGCGTTCTGCCTGGTGGTCGCGCCGATCGTGGTCGTCCTCAACTTCGCCGCCCTCCCCGCCGCCGACTTCCGGCTGATCCTGGCAGGGCTGGCCCTGAGCTGGACATGGACGTCCCTGATCGCGGCCCGTCTGATGGCCGAGGCTCGCTCCCGGACCACGAACCATTCCCTTCCCCCACGAACCGACCTCTAGCGATGGCCAGGCCACCGACTCTCCCGCCGCGCCAGGAGCGGCACCTCCGGCTCCGAATCTCCCGCGTCGCCGGCAGCCGCCAGGGGCACGGTGCGCCTGTGCAGGACGTGACGCAAGACGCGCCCTGCCCCTCAGCAGCGCGCGCCTTCTCGCACTTCCAGCAGCGGCAGGCCCGCCGCGTACCGCCGGAAGAAACCGGCGGTCGGGGTGTCCGCGGTCGCGACGGCGTCCGGGGTGCCCTCCGCGATCACCGCACCCCCGTCCGGACCGGCTCCCGGCCCCAGGTCGATCACCCAGTCCGCGGACGCGGCGAGGGGGATATCGTGTTCGGCCACGACGACGGTGTTGCCCGAGTCGAGCAACACATCGAGCGCATCCACCACCCGCTGAATGTCAGACGGGTGCAGGCCCGAGACGGGTTCGTCGAGAACGACAAGGCCGGCCTTGCGGCCCGTAGCACCGCGCTGTATCGCGGACGCAAGCTTCAGCCGCTGCGCCTCGCCGCCGGACAACTCTGTGGCGCTCTGGCCGAGCTGGAGATAGCCAAGCCCGACCTGGTTCAAGGCTCCCAGGGTTTCCGCGAGTTGCCGGGGTTCGGAGAGCTGCTCCACAGCCTCGGCGACAGTCAGCTCCAGCACCTGATCGATGGCCAACCCCTGATACCTGATCTCCAACGCCTCCGGCTGGTAGCGCCGGCCCGCGCATGCGTCGCAGACCACCCACACATCCGGCAGGAAGTGCATGTCGACCAGCTTGCGGCCATAACCGGTGCAGGTTTCGCAGCGGCCGCCACCCGCGGTGTTGAAGCTGAACCAGGAGGCGTTGACGCCGCGTCCGCGCGCCACGTCGGTTCCGGCGAACAGCCTGCGGACAATGTCGAACGCCTTGCTGTAGGTGGCCGGGTTGGACCGAGGCGTCCGCCCGAGCGGTTCCTGATCGACGACGGCGACCCAGTCGAACCCCTCCAGGCCGACCACCTGCCGCACCGTGTCGCTCGTCGTCCCGTTCAGGGCGGCCTCCACACTCACTGCGAGCGCGTCGAGCAGGCTGCTCTTGCCGCTGCCGCTCACCCCGGTCAGGCAGGTGAGCCGACCGGCGGGGAAACGCACCAGGTCAGCGGTCACGTTGTGCGCACGCAGGCCGTGCAACTCCACCCACCCGGTGTCGTCCCCGGCCGGACGGCGGGGCCGGCGCAGCCGCGGCCCCTCACCGGCCAGATAGCGTCCGGTCAGCGACGTCGGGTGGGCGGCCACGTCGGCGGGAGGCCCCGACACCAGGACCTCACCGCCGAGGCGGCCCGCACCGGGCCCCATATCGATCACCCAGTCGGCCCGGGCGATCAGTTCAGGGTCGTGCTCGACCAGGAGCACCGTGTTGCCGGCCTCGCGTAGCTCCAGGGCGATGTCGAGCAGGTGCGCCTTGTCCGCCGGGTGCAGCCCGGTCCCGGGCTCGTCCAGGACGAAGACGACGCCGCTCAGCTCGGTACTGAGTTGCGCGGCGAGCCGGGTTCGCTGCAACTCGCCCCCGGACAGCGTCGCCGCACTCCGCGACAGCTGGAGATGGGCCAGGCCGAGCCGGTCGAGGATCCCGAGCCGGCGGCCCAGGTCCTGCAGCAGCGGCTCACCCACCTCGCGCTGCCGGGCGTCCAGGTCGTCCGCCACGCGCTTCGCCCAGCTGCGCACCTCCCGTACTTCCACCTCGATCAGGTCGGGATAGGTCAGCCCGCCGAGCCGCACGGACCGGGCCACCTGGTCGTACCCGCTGCCGCCGCAGGTGCCGCACGGCTGCTTGCGCATGTACGGCAGGTAGCGCTGCTTGGCACTGGAGGTTTGGGCGTTCACGAACACCCGCTCCACCTCGGCGAGCGCCCCCCGCAGCGGCTGGCTCGAGGTGTAGGTCACCGAAACCGTCTCCTTCTTGTTCGACACGTCGACGGTGGCCTCGACCTTCTCCTCGCCCGTGCCGTACAGCACACAGCGACGGAACTCCTCAGGCAGCGACTGCCACGGCCGGCCGAGGTCCACACCCCGCTTCTCGGCAAGCGCCGGCACGAACGCGTGCTCCCCCGACCGCCACTTCGCGTACCAGGGCGAGGCCCCTTCGAAGAGCGGAAGCTCCGGACGGGTGATGACCAGGTCCTCCTGCGCCTGCCAGCGCCCGCCCACCCCGTGGCAGTCCGCACAGCTCCCTTCCGGCGTGTTGCGGTCGAAGTGAGCGGTCGTCAGATGCCCGTCCCCGCTCTCCGCCGCCGGGTCCGCGCCGATCCCGGGAAGGCGCGAGTACAGCAGCCCCAGATGCCCGTCGATGCCGGTGATGGTCGCGACCGTGGACCGGGGGTTGCGGTTGAGACGGCGCTGGTCGACCGCGAGCGTCGCGCCGAGTCCCAGGATGCGGTCGACCTTCGGCCGATTGCGCTGGGTGATGTACTGCCGCACGAACGGCGAAAGTCCCTCCAGATACCGCAGCTGGGCCTCGTTGTGCAGGGTGTCGATGGCCAGCGAGGTCTTGCCGCTGCCGCTCACTCCGGTGAAGGCGACGAGCCGCCCCTTGGGGATGCTCACCGACACGTCCCGCAGATTGTTGGTACGAGCCCCCACCACCTCGATGGCCTCGCACCCCATGCTCGCAACGTCCCGTACGAACGCGGTCAACCTTCGTCCATCCTCTCGCAACACAGCAGAACATGGGCGGACAGGCATCCACCCATGCCGAACAAACCGATCACGCCACTGCGTGGCGGCCGCCCATCACAAGGTGAGCTTGTCGGCGTCGGGGGCGTAGACGGTCATCCAGTGCGGTTGCAGCCGGTAGTAGACCACGTCGTTGTCCCAGTCGAAGAAGTCGTCGCCGTAGAAGTCCTTGACGTAGGCGCGCAGGTCCGGCCAGTCTGCGGCCCGTTCGCCGCGCTGGGGGTTGAGGATCTCCACCGTGCCGTGCGTGAACACGCCCAGGTCCTCCCCGCGCATGTGCGCGGCGCTGACGGCGGGGCGGGCGGCGAGATGGCGGGCCTTGGCTGCGCCGCGCGCCGTGCCGAAGTGCCACTTTCCGTGCAGGAAGTGCCCGTCCACGCCGCTGATCCGCGGCTCGCCCTTCGCCGTCACGGTGGACAGGGCGAGGGTGCACATGCCGGTGAGGACCTGGGTGAGTTGCTCCGCGGTCAGTGTGCGCTCGGTGTTGATGATCGAGCGGAGGTGCGAGGTGGAGCGGGAGAGCGAGGCGTCCAGGAGGGCTTGAAGCTCTTTGAGGTCCTCTGGTGTTTCGCGCATTGCGGTCCTTGTCCATCGGTGGGGCCCCGGTCCATGCCCACATCGGTGCCGACCGGTGCACCCATGATCGATCCAAAACCCGACGTCCTATGTCATGTTTTTTCATCCGTCCTGAGGACGCCGCCGAACCGCCTGGCCGGCGTCCTTCGCCGGAGCTCGTCCCCAGCCGCCCAGATCGGCGAGCGTTCGGTCAGGTGGTCTCGATGACGGACGCCAGTCTGGTGGCTGGGGTGGCGGCCGCTCGTGAGGTGCGGCGGGTGGCGCCGGAGAGGCCGCGGTCGATCGACCACGCCGTGGCCGCCGTCCGGGATCTCGATGTGCATCCGGAGTGCGTCACAGCTGGTTCCTGATGGGTTCCGGCGTGTCCGGGACGGGCTGTGCGAGGTAGGTGGCCACCTCGGCAGGGGTCAGGAGGCGGGCCTCGTGGAGCAGGTCGAGCGACACCCGCCAGGAAGCCCATGCCTCCTCCGGCCGTCCCAGGTCGTGCAGGGTGCGGCCGAGCCACCAGCTGGACACGGCGGTGTAGAGCGTGAAGCCGGCCTCACGTTGGAGCTCGATGGCGTGGCGGTATTCCGCTACGGCCTCGACGAGCATGCCGCCGGCCCGGTAGGCGTCGCCCAGGGTGTCATGGACGATGCCGAGGCCCCCGATGTCGTCCAGTTTCTCCGTCATGGCCACGGCATGCCGTGCTTCCTCCACGGCTTCCTCGAATCTCCCCTGACGGTAGTAGACGTGCACCCGGTTGTTGCGGACGTAGGACTCGTGGTCGACGCGGCCGGTACGCTCGACGATCGCGAGCGCGTGCTCCAGCGCGGCCAGGGCGTCGTCGTTGCGGCCCATCATGGCGTAGACGGTTCCGAGGTCGTTGTACATCCCCGCCTTCCGGTCCGGCAGTCCGGCCCGGTCCCAGCAGGCCAGCCCCTCCTCCAGGTGGTCCAGGGCCTCCTGGAAGCGTCCGAGCTGGTGGTGGACGGAGGCGAGCCCCTGGTGCAGGAGCGCCTTGCCGGGCCAGTCCGCCAGCTCGGCGGCACCTCGCAAAGCCTCCTCGCTGACCTCGACAAGCTCGGAGAACCAGCCTCGCCGGTCGAACAGCCACTGGGTGACGTTCGCGAGCGCGGCCGCCGTCTGATCGGTGAGGTCACCGGTCGCCTGGCGGACCGCGGCCAGCAGGTTGTACCGTTCGCGCTCGATCCACTCGTTCGCGGCCTCCAGGGTGGTGATTTCCTCCCCGGGCTGCTCGGCGGGGACGTGGTCGAAGTTCGTGGCGGTGGCACCCACCATGCCCTCGGCCTGCCTCGCCGTCGCCAGATAGTGGTGCAGAGCGCGGCGGATCGCGCTTGCCCGCTCCTCCGCGGTGAGTTCCAGTTCCCGGGCGTAGAGGCGGACCAGGTCGTGGAACTGGTACCGGTCGTGGCCCGCGGGTTCGAGGAGCCGGGCGTCCAGGAGGCGTTCCAGGGCGGCCTCTGTACGGTGTTGCGGCCAGCCGGCCAGGGCGGCAGTGGCGGCGGGGGTGTGGGTGGGCAGTTCGAGCAGGCCGAGCAGGGCCAGGAGGTGGGCGGCGTCCCGCCCGGCCGGCTCCTCGTGCAGGTGCTGGTGGCTGACCGCGATACCGGCGCGTACGGCCAGGTCGGCGTACTCCAGCAGGTCCAGGCGGCGGGTGGCGTCGGCGAGCCGTACGGCCAGATCGGAGATCGCCCGGGTGGGGTGGGCCGCCAGCCGGGCGCCCGCGATGCGGAGGGCGAGCGGGAAGCCGCCGCAGAGCTGTACGATCTCCGCCGCCGCTTCCGGCTCGGCGCGCACCCGGTCGGCGCCGACGACGCGGGTGAGCAGCGCGGCCGCGTCGGCGTCGGCGAGGGTGCCGAGGTGCAGGTGGTGGGCGTTGTCCAGGACGGACAGCGGGGCGCGGCTGGTGATGAGCACCCGGCAGCCCGCCCCGCCTGGGATGAGCGGGCGGACCTGACGTGCGTCGCGGGCGTTGTCGAGGATCACCAGCAGGTTGCCGGTCGCGGTGAGCGAGCGGTAGCGGGCGGCGGCCTCACCGGGGTCGGCGGGCACGGCGGTGCCGTCGAGGCCCAGCGAGCGCATCAGGTGGCGGAGCGCTTCGATGGCCGTCAGCGGGGCGAGCCCGGCGGTGGATCCGTGCAGGTTGACGTAGACGACGCCGTCGGTGAAACGGTCGGCGACGGTGTGCGCGACGTGTACGGCGAGCGCCGACTTGCCGATGCCGCCGGGACCGTCGATCACGGTGATCGTGGACCCGCCGTCCGTGACGAGGGCGGAACGCAGCCGCTCGATCTCGGCGGCCCGGGCGGTGAACGCGTGGGTGTCGGCGGGCAGCTCGGCGGGCACGATCGGCTCGGCCGGCGTGACCTCCTGCGCCGGGACCCTGAGGTCGAGCTCCGGGTCGCGGGCGAGGATGGCCTGGTGGAGGCGGCGCAGCTCGTTGCCGGGGTCGATGCCCAGCTCCTCCACCATGGCCCGGCGGGTGTCCTGGTAGACGGCCAGCGCCTCGGACGATCGCGCGTCGCGGTACAGGGCGAGCATGAGCTGGGCGGCGGGCCGCTCGCGCAGCGGGTGTGCCGCGACGTGCCCGGCGAGTTCGGCGGCCACGGCACGGTGGTCCCCGGCGGCGAGCCGTACATCGACGTGATCTTCCAGGACGGCGAGCCGCTCCTCCTCCAGCCGCCCGGCCTCGAGCCGCGCCCAAGGCGCGTCCACCTCGGCCAACGCCGGCCCCCGCCACAGCCCGAGCGCCTGGCGGAACAGCATGTCGGCGTCCGCCGTCCTGTTCCGGGAACGGGCGGTACGCGCCTGCAGAGCCAGCCGGCTGAACACGTGCGCGTCGACGCGGTCACGGTCGAGGGTGAGCCGGTAGGCGCCGGGCACGGTCTCGATGATCTCCTCCCCGCCGTGGGGAGCGAGCGTCTCCCGGAGCTTGGAGATCACGATGTGCAGCTGCTTGGCCGCGGTCGCCGCCGAACTGTCCGCCCACACGTCGGCGAGGATGCGCTCGGTGTGGACCGGCCGGCCTGCGTCCAGGGCGAGCCTGGCCAGCACCCCGATCCGCCGCTGCCCGGCCAGCTTGACCACATGGTCACCCGTCGTGATCTCCCACGGACCAAGGAATCTGATCTCCAGACCCATTCGGAGCGCTCCCCTTCGTCACCGGATCTAGAAGAGTAACGATCTCTTGATACGGCGGAGGCGCGTTTCGGGCCGTTCTGCACCTGGTTCCGTTCGCGGCTGGAACGGTGGTGTCACCCGCAGACCCCGTCCGGGTCGACGTCCCCATCGGGTTGGGTTCCACGGACTTCACGTCTGGGGCCGCCTGGCAAGGCTGCCCGTACACGCACCGGGTGGCGCGTTCACGCCGTCCATGTCACACTCACTGTTATAGAACTCCTCATAGAGTTATAGAACGATAGGAGGATGGCATGCGAGACGTGTTGCCGTGGCGTGAGCCGGTCCCGCTGGACGGGACGATGGGCGAGCCCAGAGCGCGGGGCCGATTCGGCGAGTACGGCGGACGGTACGCGCCGGAGTCCCTGGTGGAGGCGTGCCGCGAGGTGGACGAGGCGTTCCGGGAGGCCTGGGCGGATCCGGGGTTCCGCGGCGCCCTGGCGCGGCTGCTCGCCGTGCACGCCGGGCGGCCGACCCCGCTCACACCGGCCCGCCGGCTGTCGGAGGCGCTGGGCGTGCAGCTGTACCTCAAGCGCGAGGATCTCACCCACACCGGATCCCACAAGATCAACAACGTGCTGGGCCAGGCCCTGCTGGCCACCCGGATGGGACGGCGCAGGCTGATCGCCGAGACGGGTGCGGGCCAGCACGGGGTGGCCACCGCGACCGCCGCCGCGCTGCTCGGGCTGGAGGCGACGGTGTTCATGGGCGAGCGCGACATCGAGCGTCAGGCCCTGAACGTCTTCCGGATGCGCATGCTAGGCGCCGAGGTGATCCCGGTGACCACGGGCAGCCGTACCCTCAAGGACGCGACCAGCGAGGCCATGCGGCACTGGGTGGGCGCGACCGGCGACTCCCACTACTGCATCGGCTCGGTCGTCGGGCCGGACCCGTACCCATGGATGGTCAGGGAGTTGCAGCGGGTCATCGGCGACGAGGCCCGCGCGCAGTTCGCCGCCGAGCTGCGGACCGGCGTCCCGGACCACGTGGTCGCGTGCGTCGGCGGCGGCTCCAACGCGGCCGGCACGTTCGCCGGATTCGCCGACACCCCGGCGCGCCTGGTCGGCGTCGAGGCGGAGGGCGGCGCCGGGGCGGCCCGCGGCCGGCTCGGCGTCCTGCACGGCTGCCGCTCGCTGTTCCTGCAGGACGACGACGGGCAGATCGTCGAGGCGCACTCCATCGCCGCCGGGCTCGACTACCCGGGCGTCGGCCCCGAGCACGCCCACCTGCGCGAGCTGGGCCGGGCCCGCTACGTCACGGTGACCGACGAGGAGGCGATCGGCGCGGCGGTACGGCTGGCGCGTACCGAAGGCATCGTCCCGGCGCTCGAATCGGCGCACGCCCTCGCCTGGGTGATCAGCGCGGCGGGCAGCGGCGAGCTGCCCGCCGGATCGACGGTGCTGATGACGTTGTCCGGCCGGGGCGACAAGGACGTCTCAACCCTGAAGGAGCTGCTGTGACGAACCCCACCCTGGCCGCGGGCGCGGTCGAACGCCACCTGCGTGCCCGCCGGGACACCGGCCGTGGCCTGCTCATGCCGTACGTCACCGGAGGGATCACGCCCGGCTGGACGGACTACCTGCGGGCGTTCGCCGCCGCCGGGGCGGACGCGATCGAGGTCGGCCTGCCCTTCTCCGACCCCACGCTGGACGGCCTCACCATCCAGCAGGCCAGCGCCCAGGCACTGGCCCGGGGGGCGAGCACCCGCCGGATCCTCGCCGACCTGTCCGGCATGCCGGACCTGGGCGTGCCACTGGTCGCCAGCACCTACTACAACCTGGTGCTGCACGACGGCCCCGAGGCGTTCTGCGCCGCGCTGCGCCGGGCCGGCATCAGCGGCGTGATCGTCCCCGACCTGCCGGTGCACGAGGCGGACGAGCTGACGGACGTGGCCGCCGCCGCCGGGATCGAGCTGGTCCTGCTGGCGTCGCCGGCGACGCCGCAGCCACGGCTGGCCGAGATCTCGTGCCGCAGCCGCGGATTCATCTACGCGGTGTCGCTGATGGGCACCACCGGCGAGCGGGCCGACCTCGCCGCCTCGGCGGCGGAGCTCACCGGGCGGATCAAGCGCGTCACCGACCGGCCGGTCTTGCTAGGATTTGGCATTTCCACCCCGGACCAGGCACGCGAAGCCCGCCGGCACGCCGACGGCGTGGTGGTCGGCGCCGCGGTCATGCGGCGGGTGCTCGACGGGGGTGGGCCGGACGACCTGCGGGCCTTCCTCGCTACCCTGCGGCAAGCCCTCGACCAGGAGTGTGACCGATCACGATGACCCCCGACGCCGGGCACGAGGCGAGATACCGCGCCATCGCCGCCGACCTCGCCGCGAAGATCCGGTCGGGACACTACTCCCCCGGTGAGGCCCTGCCGCCGCAACGGGAGCTGAGCGCCTCCTACGGGGTGACCCTCATGACGCTGCGCCAGGCGTTGCGGGAGCTCAGCGACGAGCGGCTGATCGTGCAGCAGCCCGGCAAAGGTACGTTCGTCGCCCCGCCGCACCTGGCGTACCAGCTCGACTCGCTCCGCAGCCTGGTCGACGACCTGCGTAAACAGGGCCACGACGTGCGCACCGCAGTGGCCGGGCGGGCGGTGCGCCGGGCCCCGGCCCGGATCGCCGCGGACCTGCGGCTGCGTCCCGGCGACACCGCCCTGCGGCTGGAGCGGGTCCGCGAGTTCGCGGGACGTCCCGCCGTACACCAGGTGTCCTGGGTCCGCCGGCCGGTGGCCGACCAGATCCGCGACCGTGACTTCACCGCCGTCTCCCTCTACACGGCTCTCGCCGACGCGGGAGTGACGGTCGCCCGGGCGTCCGAGGTGGTCCGGCCCGGTTTGCTCGACCCCGCCGCCGCCCGCCACCTCCACGAGCCGCAGGGCAGCCCGGTGCTCGTCAGCACCCGGATCACCTACACCCTCGACGCCACGCCCGTGGTGTCCGACCATGCCACCATCCTCGGCAGCATGATGGAGATCCGTACCGAACGCGCCGCCACCGGCCTGTCCCTCACCTGGGGCGCCACCAGCTGAGAACCCGTGTGCGGCCTGTCCCACCGTGGCGACGAGCAGGTTCTCGCGGACCTTGCCTTGGCCGTCGCGTTGCGGCCCTTCTGGATCCCGGGGTTCCAGCAAGCCTGTTCGATCTCGCTCGGGAAGCCGTTCTCGCCGCCTCATGAAGCGACAAGCTGGGGAGCCCTGGGCCAAGCAGGCCCAGAGCTCACGCGAGCTGAGGGTCAGACGGTCTCACCCAGCTGTTCGGCCACCTGCTCCAGCCCGCTCTTGATGAGCTGCCCGTACTCGTCGTCGCCGAGTGCGCCGATCCCGTCCCGCGCATGCTGGAGGTGCTCACGGGCGCGGTCGAGGTCGCCCAGCTTGCGATAGCACTCGCTCAGGTTCAGGTGCAACGACGGATACAAGCCGGCCACCGAAAGCGGCACCCCGGCTTGGGCCACCCGCTCATCGGTGATCTGGCCGACGGCGGCGAGCGCGCGCAGGTCCCACATCAGCTCCTGGTTCACGTCGTCCTGCACATCGGCCATCGAGTGGGCGAGAACGCAGACATGCAGCGGGTCGCCTTGCTCGCCGCCGATGTCGTCCCAGATCTGCGCGAACAACTCGCGAGCGGCTTCACGCCGGCCCTGGTGGTGATGCAACTCCACCCCCTGGCCGATCCAGGCCATCGTGGGGTCGGCGGTCATATACGGCTCCTTCACCGTCGCAGACGATCGCGGTCAGCCTACCGGCTCACGTGGCTTGATGACCTTCAACCGGCTGAATGGTCTGCTGCTGGGGGATGGGGTCGGCGAGGGAGACGGCAGCGGCTCACACCTACCATTCCGGCCCGTACGGATCGGCGGATCGAGGAGGAGCCGTTCACCCGCCTGGACGTCTCACGGACTGGCTCGGCTGACCTCGGAAATGCACGGCTGGTGCGCTGACGATCAGCGCTCGCATTGAAGAGGTGCTGGACCCCCCGGCCGAACTCGTCCTGTTCGCCGCCGGGCCGGCCGCGGCGTCCTTCACAGACGCTGCAGCCCGGCCACCCGCAGCAGGTCCAGCGCCGTCGCCTCGGGGGTTCCCGGCTCCGCCGAGTACATGAGCACCGTCTGATCGGTGTCCGGGAGCAGCAGGGTGTCGCAGTCGAGCGTGATCGTGCCGACCTCGGGGTGGTTGACGGACTTGGTCGCGCTGCGCCAGGGCACCGAACGTGCCTCCCGCCAGAGCTGCTCGAAGGCCGGGCTGCCCCGCCGCAGCTCGGCGATCAACCGTCTCAGGTCGGGATCGTCCGAGTAGCGGGCCTGGGCGGCGCGCAGGGTGCCGACCGCGGCGCGCGCGGCCGCCTCGTCCTCGTCCGGGTCCGCCCCGGCCTGGCAACGGCTGCTGCCGAGGAAGCGTTGCCAGATGAGATTGCGCCGGCGCTGCGGCCAGGCGGACATGTCGCCCTGAAGCGCCGCGCCCAGGGGGTTCCAGGCCAGCACGTCGCCCTTCGCCGACAGCACGAGCACCGGCAGGTCCGACATCCGGTCCAGCAGGCGAAGCACGCTCGGGCGTACGACCATGGCCACGCGCCCGGCCTGGGGCGGCTGGTGGCCCGCGAGCCGGAAGACGAGATCGCGGTCGTCGTCGTTCAGCCGCAGGGCCTGGGCCAGCGCGGCGACGACCTGGCTCGAGGGCCGGGGGCCGCGCCCCTGCTCGAGCCGGACCACGTAGTCGACGCTCAGCCCCGCGAGCGTGGCCACTTCCTCCCGGCGCAGGCCCGGCACCTGGCGGCGCGGCCCGGACGGCAGCCCGACGTCCTGCGGTCGCACGCGGTCACGTGCGCGACGCAGCACCTCGGCGAGTTCGGCGCGGTTCACCTCTCCATCGTGCCGCAAAGATCGCACGGCGGGGTGGTACCGCCGGTCCCATGGCTCACCGGTCCTGGCGGGGCAGGGCGGCGCGTACCGATCATCGAGTCATGGCAGACGCGAACACGGTGGCGCTGGTCACCGGAGCGAACAAGGGGCTGGGCCGCGAGACCGCGCGCCGCCTGGCCGGCAGGAACTGGCGGGTCTTCCTGGCCGCCAGGGATCGGGAACGCGGCATGCGTACGGTGGACGAACTGGCCGCCGAGGGGCTCGACCTCGAGTTCGTCGAGCTGGACGTGGCCTGCGACGAGTCCGTCGCGGCAGCGGCCAAGGCCGTCGCCGCCCGCGTGGATCGCCTGGACGTCCTGGTCAACAACGCCGGGATCGGCAGCCCGGTGCTGGATCCGGCCGGCACCGGGGTCGACGCGGTCCGGCAGGTGTTCGAGGTCAACGTGTTCGGCCAGGTACGGGTGACGCATGCGTTCCTGCCGTTGCTGCGCAGGTCCGCACGGCCTCGCGTCGTCATGGTGTCCAGCGCTCTGGCCTCGCTGGCGCACGCCGCCGACCCCGCCCGCCCCGAGTCCGGCTTCCTGAACCTGGCCTACGCCTCGTCCAAGACCGCACTCAATATGATCGTTTCCCAGTACGCCCGCGCCCTCGACGGTTTCAAGATCAACGCAGCGGACCCGGGCTTCCCCGCCACCGACATGAACCAGCACACCGGCATCCACACCCTCACCGAGGGCACCGACGCGATCATCCGGCTGGCGACCCTGGACGCGGCCGGATCGACCGGCGGGTTCTTCGATCGCGACGGCGTTGTCCCGTGGTAGGAGCAATGACCATGACCAAGATCCTGACGATCGGCCTCCATCCCCGCGAGCTCGACTACAGCCTGCATCCGGGCCTGGACGAGGCGACGCTCACCGCTCGGATCGAGCAGGGCCACAGGGCGCTGCTGGCGGCGGGCTTCGACGCCGAGCTGTGCCTGGTCGACGCCGACCCGGACGCGGCCGAGAAAACCGTCCGCGAACGACTGTCCCGGGCATCCTTCGACCTGGCCGGGATCGGAGCCGGCCTGCGCGTGGCGCCCGAGCACACCATCCTCTTCGAGCGCTTGATCAACGTGCTGGTGGGGGCCTCACCCGGGATCCGGTTCTTCTTCAACAGCTCGCCCGAGACGACGATCGATGCCATTCGCCGCCAGCTGCACGGACCCTCCTGAGCCGCCTGGCCCCGATCCCGGGCTCGGCCGGCGCGACCAGCGTGCCGTTCGTCAGATCGTCCCAGCACGGGTCGAGGGGGGAGCCCGAGGGAGGCGGCCACCCCCTCGTCCAGCGCGGCGAGCGCCCCCGCCACCCTGCGGGCCGGTTCGTCGCCCGCCGCGGTCGGGTCAGCAGTCCAGCGCGGGCATGGGCCGCCCGTCCGGGTCCCAGTTGCGCAGGAACTCCGGCTGGACGGAGACGTCGACGAGTTCCAGCCGCAATCCCAGGCCCGTCATCCGGTGGTAGGTGAAGGGGCGACCGTACGGGCGAGCGTCGAAGTCCAGCGGCCAGCCCATCTCGGCGAGACGGGCCGCGCAGTCGTCGATCCTGGCGGGCCCAGAATCCGATGTGGTCGCAGCGGGCCTCCCGGCCGGGATCCCAGGGGCTGTCCGCGGGCCCCTCGATCAGCTCGGTGTAGAGCGGACCGTACCGGGAGAAGACGATGCGGTAGGCCCAGTCGCCCAGCCGTCCTTCCCGCACCGCGTTCCACTCGATGCCGACCGTGCGGCTGAAGTCACGCATGGCGGCCTCGATGTCCGGCACGACGAAACCGACGTGGTAGGGGCCGGCGCTCCCGCCGGCCGGGCACGCCGCAGGTCGGTGCCCCCGGTCCGTCGGGGTCCGGCCGTCATCGATGTCCCATCGGTCCCGCATGCTCATCATGCCTTTCTCCCGCAGCCAGGGGGATCACAGCACGGTCCGCAGGCCGAGGACCAATAGGCGGACTTCGGGTGAGCCATCGGATCGCCGATGGCCGGACGCGGGGGCGGGCGCGGATGCCGGATCCCCGGCGTTGGACGTCGTCACTGTCCTGGGCGTGCAACTCCTGCTCGGCCTCGCCGGGTACGGGGGGCGCCGTGCTCGCGCGTACGGGCACCACGCCGCTCGTCGCGCTGTCCGTCGCGGTGGCGTGGGGCGTGTTCGCGCGAGGACTCCTGACGCGCATCAGGCGAGTTCCGTCCAGGCACGGGCGAGCACCCTCGCGACCCGCACGGGCCCGCCCGTCCCCGGCCGGTAGACGGCGGCCTCGCCCTCCGCCAGTTCGATCCCGTCCAGCGCGCGCGTGTAGTGGCCGTGGACGACGAGCACGTTGTTCCGCCCGGACGCGGGAGCCTGACGCAGCAGCGGCTCCAGGCGGCGGGCGGCCAGCCGGTCGGCGGGCTCGTCCTCCGGCCACAGGCGCTCCAGCTCCGGCGTGGCCGTGACCCGCCCGAAAGCCAGTCTGCCGGTCTCCTTCGTGCGGCAGTAGGGGCTGGTCAGCACGTCCGCGACGGGGATGCGGAGGTCGCGGAACGCCCGGCCGATCGCGTGGGCGTCGGCCCGGCCCGCGTCCGACAGGTTCCGCTGCGTGCCGCAGTCGCCGAGATCGACGTCGCCGGCATCGGGGGTGGAATGGTCGGTCGCCGCGTGCCGGAAGACGACATGGTAACCACCGTCCCGAAGCGCCTCCAGCAACGCCCGGCCGGTCAGGGCCTCTCCTCCCGGCGTCCCGAAGCTCCCGCCCGGCGTCGGCGTGGCTGTCGCTGACGCGCCGCCCGTGGCCACCCGCGCGCCGTCGCGATCCTCCGGGCCGCCGGAGCAACCCATGGCGCTCACCATGACCAGCGCGACGATGACGAGCCACAGACGCCGCGGATGAAGAAGATTGTCTTTGCCCATACGCACCTGACCTCCATGATCGGAATCCACAGGGGCAGCATGCCCAGGACACCCGAAAAGCCGGAGAAAGGCCTGCGGGCGTTCGTCGGCGCCTGCGTCCGCACCTACGGCAGGATCGACATCGGCTTCAACAACGCCGGCATCGAAAGCCCCCGGGCGGCGCCCCTGCACGAGCAGACGCTGCAGGATTTCGAGCAGGTGTGGCGCACGAACGCCGCCGGCGTCTTCCTGGCGATGAAGTACGAGCTCGCGCACATGGTCGAGCAGCGGGGCGGCATCATCGTCAACACCGCCTCGATCTCCGCCGAGGTCGGCTTCGCCACCATCTCGCCCTACAACGCCAGCAAGCACGCCGTCGCCTCGCTGACCATGGTCGCCGCGCTGAAGTACGCCGACAGGAACATCCGCGTCAACGCGCTCGCGCCCGGTGCGGTCGACACCCCGATGCTCCGTCGGGCGGCCGAGGCGTTCGGGATGACGTACGAGGAGATCGCGCGGGACTACCCGATCAAGCGGATCGTCCAGCCGCAGGAGATGGCGCGCGTGGTGATGTGGCTGGCCTCCGAGGACGCCAGCGCCGTGCTCGGCACCGACATCGACGCCTCCGGCGGCTACCTCACCGGCTGAACCCGGCGCCGGCATTCAGTCAAGTTCCCGCTCGCTCCTGCGGCACGCAGGCTGAACCGGCCGGAAGGGGGAAGTCAACGCCCTCCCGCGGCACGTCCTGGCCATGATCACCCCGAACTGACCGCGACCCTCAAGAGCATCGCGGCCGCCGCAATCTCATCCACGCAACGACCGCACGCCCGGCCGCCTTCGCGTCGCCGCCGACGGGCGCGGACCTGGACGATGAGAGAAACTCCGGCGCAGCCTCGAACCAATGGTCGTGTCGTGGCATCCAACAAGATCCCGGCATCGGAAGGGACTCATGTGATCATCTGGTTGGACGGCAGCGTCGGGGCGGGCGACCGTGTCCCCGTGGACGGGCCTTTCACCAGACGACCGGGGCCGCCCATGACGCGGGCTGTCCTCGCAGCCGTGAGCGTGCCCCAGGCATGGTGATCCGCAAACGCGCCCCACGCTCCACGCAGCGCATCGACGTGAGCCGCCTTCCCGAAGACGTCGTGGCGCTGATCGACGCCCTCGAGCCTGGTGAGAACGTGGTTCTCACGCGTGACGGCGCGTCGATCGCGACGATCTCCAGCACCGTTGACGTGGTCCAAGGCGCCGTCGTCGATCGCGAGGCGCCGGACGAGGCCGACGATCAAGCACCGGTCGACCACGAGAGCGTGACAGTCGTGGCCACCGCGATGGAGCTGCCGGCCGTGGCTCGGGTTGCGCTGTCCACCCAGCTCGGGGCCGACTACGTGGTGCTCGACATGCATGCGGCTCCGGCAACGGCCGATGTGCTGCTGGTGCCCGCAGGCAGCCCGCAGCTGATCGCAGCGCTCCGGTCGATGTTCCCGAAAGCTCGCGTCGTCGTCACCGAGATCGAGGACCCCGAACTCGGAGTTCGATACCACGGCCCGGTCCGACGGCTACTCGACGCCGGCGCTGACGCGTACCTGCCTCCGGCGACCCTCCCCCACCTGGCCAGGCAGCTTGACCACACCCTGAGTCAAGGGCGCGAGATCGCCGGCGGGGCCGCGACACCGCTGCAGATCGCACCGACCGTGGAGCCGGCAGATCCGGACGACGAATGACCCCGCGCCTCTTCCCCGGACCGCCGGGTGGCGGATCACCGTAACCACGGGAGTGGCATGAGCTTGCTTCGCCACCGGGAACCATCTTGCGGATCGCGCGACGGGAAGGGGTGCTTCGGTCCCGCGGGTATTGCACCCTGGTGCGGTGGACGACGTGGCGGAACTGCTGGACCGGATCTGGCGTACGGATGCGGCCGGCATGCTCGGCGCCCTCAGCCGGCGGCTGGGCGACTTCGACCGGGCCGAAGAGGCGCTGGCGGACGCGCTGGCCGAGGCGCTCAAGCGCTGGCCCGGCGAGGGTCTGCCGGAGAGCCCCACCGGTTGGCTGGTCACCACGGGCTGGCGCAAGGCGCTGGACCGGCTGCGCCGCGACGCCGTCGGCCGCAGGAAGGCGGCACAGTTGGCCGCCGAACCGCCGCCGGAACCGGGCGTGGACGATCGGCTGGCCATGGTCTTCGCGTGCTGCCATCCGGACCTCGCCGAGCCGGCCCGGGTCGCGCTGACGCTGTACGCCGCCGGCGGCCTGAGCACGGCCGAGATCGCCGCCGCGTTCCTGGTGCCGCTGCCGACGATGGCGCAGCGGCTTTCCCGGGCCAAGCGCCAGCTGCGGGAGCGCGGCATCCGGTTCGAGGTGCCGCAGCCGCATGAGTACGCCGACCGGCTGCCGGCCGTGCTCGCGGTGATCTACCTGGTGTTCAACGAGGGGTATCTGTCCAGTGGCCGGTCCGCCCAGCGACGCGAGCTGGCCCGCGAGGGGGTCGAGCTGGCCCGCCAACTCGCCGCGCTGCTGCCCAGTGAGCCGGAGGCCGCCGGCCTGGCCGCCTTGCTGGAGCTGCACCACGCCCGCGCCGCCGCGCGGTTCGACTCGTGGGGCCGCATCGTGCTGCTCGAACGGCAGGACCGGAGGCTGTGGGACAGGGCGGCGATCGAACAGGCGGCGCTGCGACTGCGGGCGGCGGTGCGCCGGGGCCGGCCCGGGCCGTACCAGTTGCAGGCCGGCATCGCCGCGCTACACGCCCTGGCCGCCTCGTACGAGGCCGTCAACTGGGCCGACGTGCGGGCGCTGTACGACCGGCTGTACGCGTTGGACCCGTCGCCGGTGGTGCTGCTGAACCGGGCAGTGGCCACGCGGTTCGCGGTGGGCCCGGCCCCGGCGCTGGACGAGGTCGACGCGCTCGGGGACCGGCTTGCCGGTTACCACCTGTGGCACGCCGCCCGGGCCGACCTGCTGGGCACGCTCGACCGTCCGGCCGAGGCGCTGACGGCGGCGGAGCGGGCTCTGGAGCTGGCGACGAACCCGGCCGAACGCGAGCTGATGTCGCGTCGGGTGGGCGAGCTGAGGCGCCGGCTGTGAGACCGGCGCCCAGCCTCACCGCTATTCGCGGCTCATCACCGGACGGACCTCCAGCGCGCTCATCCCGGCGGCGAGTGGCCAGGTGGCCGCGATCCGCGTGGCCTCGTCCATGTCGTCGCACTCCAGCATGACGATCGCGCCGATGACCTCCTTGAGCTCCAGGTACGGCCCGTCGGTGATCACCGGCTGCCCGCCGGCGCCGGCGCGCACTGTCTTCGCCGCGTCCCGGGGCTGTAGCTCGGCGCCGCCGTCGGCGATCCTGCCGGTCGGCTGCCACCGCTCGAACCACTCGTAGACCTGCTTCATCACGTCCTGCTCGTCGTCCGGGGACAGCGCGGTCCACTCGCGGTCGTCGCCGAAGATCAGCATCGCGTACTTCATCGTCACTCCTCGTGGCTGGAAGGGCTCTGTCGTCCGTGTGACGAACGGCCGGCACCGGTCCTCGACAGGTCCAGCCGAATTTCCTGCCGAACTTTCGGCGGCCAACGGCTCCGGGCGCCGTGTGCGTGACCTCCCGAGGCGCTCGTCGGGACGTCGGCCAGGCGCGGCGGCGGGAATTCGTAGCGGCCGCCGGAGGCGAGCAGGCCGCCGCCGGTGCGGCACCGGGGTGGCCTCGCCAAGCTGGTGGGCCGGCAGTTCCGGGGGCAGCAGGGGCCGGGGATGGCGGATCAGGCAGGCGCTGCGGCTTCTCGATTGGCCTGTCGAGTACCGGCATCGCCGACCTGCGGTTCGCCGGCTGTGTCTGGGATGGTCACTGGTCTTGCCTTCTCGTTCGAGGTGGCGGATTCGAGGGAACGGGACGCCGACCTGCCAGCCACATCGTGAGTTCCTCCACAAGAGTGCCGGTGAGTGTCTCGAAGCGCGGCGTCCGGCGTTCGGGATCGGGCCGGCCGGCCATCCGGCGTTGCGCGCCGCGCCAGGAACGCGAGTGCATCCACGGTGGCTTGAATCCCGTCATCTCCTCGTGGATCTCGTTCATGAGCCGGAACAAGCGCTGCTCGAACCCCTCATCCACCGCCGCGATCGTCGCTATGTTGACCGCGCAACTGTTGAAGAAGGCCACCCGCGCCTCGTCCAGCTGGAGCAGCCATTCCCGCCGGTCACGCCGCTCAGGCGAACGGCTCAGCCGCATGACAGCACGCATCAGCGCCTCGGTGTCACGAATCAGCGTTCGAGCGGCGTTCCTGGCATCGATGATCAGCGCCTGTCTATGCGCCTGCCGCCCCGTGCCGGCGACGACCGCCCAAGCGGTGAGGGCTGCCACGATGCCGCCGATGACAGCGCTGATCCCGCCCTGCAGAAGGTTTGCCCACCAGTCCATGGAGTGTGATCTACCGGCAAACTCCGATCCACGCCAGTGGGAGCAGGTTCATCGATCCGCACCGAAGGCGGCCGGCCCGCTCCCAGCGCAGTCGACGTCCTCCGCCACACCAGATGAGCACTCGCCGCCTTCCCGCGCGGTCACGAGCGCATCTGCACCCTCATGGCGCCGCTGACGCACTCGGTGTAGGTGTTGGGGCCGGTCGGGCGCTCGTTGCACGTCCAGTCCTTGCCGTCCACATAGACCGTGACCGGGCTGCCACTGGCCCCTGCCCAGGCGTTGGCCACGTTCTGCGCGATGGCGCACAGTTCGGGATGGGGCTCGCCGTCCAGGCGGACCACCGCGAAGACGTCACCGCCCGGCCCGGGCCCGCAGTGGATCGCATCCGCGGGCAGCGGTTCGTACAGCCCGGCACCGATCGGCTGCGAGGCGGCCGGGGCGATCGGGACATTCGGGGCGATCGGGGCGTGAGCGGCGGGTTGTGCCGGCGCGTCGGCGACGGCCTGCGTCGAGGGACCGCCGGCGGCGAATGCGGCCGCGGCCAGCAGCGCGATAGAGGTACGGATCGTCATCGTGTCCATGCGAAGACTCCTCCGAATGGTCCGGACACCTCCCGACCTCTCCACCATGACCCGGCAGGCGGCGATGGTGTGTCATGGCCAGACGACGATTGTCCAAGCTTGCGTACGGTCCGCACCGGCAACGGCGATCCAAACCCGCCGTCCTTGCCCGCTATCGTCGGCACGCTGTCGTGCGCGCGCATGGGCAGGCGTTGATCGGGTAGGGCGCGCGCTATGGCCGATGCGGAGGGATACAAGGGTTGGTTGCTCGCTGGTCGTTACCGGCTGCAGGCCGAGCTCGGCCGGGGCGGCATGGGCCGGGTCTGGCGCGGCTACGACGAGCTGCTGGATCGCCCGGTCGCGGTCAAGGAGGTCACCCTGGACCAGCGGCCGCAGCCCGAGCGCGAGGCGCTGCTGCGCCGTACGATGAGCGAGGCCCGTCTGGCCGCCCGGCTGTCCCATCCGCACATCGCAGCCGTCTACGACGTGGTGGTGGCCGACGGACGGCCGTGGATCGTCCTGCAGCTGGTCAGCGCGCCCACCCTGGCCGACGTGCTGGCCGCACGCGGACCCCTGGCGCCGACCGCGGTGGCCAGGATCGGCCTGCAGGTGCTGGAGGCGCTGCAGGTGGCGCACGCCGCCGGCATCGTGCACCGCGACGTCAAGCCCGCCAACGTCCTGCTGGACGGCGACCACGCGGTGCTGACCGATTTCGGCCTGGCCACCAGCCGGCGGCAGCCGGACGGCCACACCCAAGCGGGCCTGGTGGTCGGTACTCCCGCCTACATCGCCCCCGAACGCGCCCGCGGCGCGGCTCCGAGCCCGCCCAGTGACCTGTGGTCGCTGGGCGTCATGCTGTACACCGCGGTCGAGGGCCACTGCCCCTTCGAGCAGGGCAGCGCCCTGGCCACCCTCAGCGCCGTCCTGACCGCCGAGCCGGCCCCGTTCAACCTCGCCGGCCCGCTGGCGCCCCTCATCACCGGCCTGCTGGACAAGGACCCCGACCGCCGCACCGGCATCGACGACGCCCGCCGGCACCTGCACCGCATCAGCTCCCTTTCCCTCGATCGAATGCCCGTCACCGGCGCCGTGGCTCCGATGGCAGCGCCGGTGACACCAGCAGTGACAGCGGTGGATATGGCCGTACCCGCCCCGGCGCCGCCGCCGAGCCGCCCCGCCGGCTCCGCTCCCGCGGGAAGCCGCACGCCGGCTCCCGCCCGCAAGGCTCCCTCCCGGATGCGGCCGGCCGCCGATCCGGCCGGGCGCCGGCCGTGGACCACGCACCTCCGGCCCGCAGCGGCGGCGACCGTCCTGGTCGCCGCCGTGCTGGCAGCCACCTCCTGGCCAAGCCGGCCTGCCGGCGCGCCCACCGCGGAGCGGCGGGTACCCGCCGCCACCCCCACCACCTCGGCCCCGCCGCCATCGACCGCACTCCTGCAGGCGCGGCCCGCAGCCGTCACCCGCGGCACGCCGACCGCCCAGCACCAGGCCGAACCGCCCGCGCCATCCGCGGCGCCATCCCTGCCACCGGGCCAGGCCAAGAAGACCGGCAAGAAGGGCGAGGTCGAACTCGGGCACAAGCTGCGCTCACCGGGCAAGGGCGCCGGCAAAGGGCGCAAGTGATCAGAAAGCGGATGCGGTTCGCGGGAGGGTCTGAGCGCGGCTGGGAGACCTTGGTACGGTGCGCTCTGGCACTGGCCACGCGCGTACGCGTACGGCAAGCGGCTGTCCCCGGGTGCAAAGTCGGGGCGCACAGAAGCAGTTGTCCTTTGCCGGCCACGTGCACGTTTTCTCGATACCGAACTCGCAGCGCAGGTGACGCCGGTCCCGCACGGAAATCCTGTCCCCGTCCTTACGGCGGAACAACCATGCGCGGGTCCGTTCGTCTCCCCGGAAGGAAAGCCGAGGCCACCGTTTGACGCGCGGGCCGTCGGAGCGCCGTCCGTCCGGTTCGTCCGGCTCGTCATTGAGCCCACGATGGCGGGCGAGGCGCGGAAGGCGGCGCGTGAACTCCGCCCTGTCGCTGAAATCCCATTCCTGGCCATCGGGCTCAGCGACAAAGGAAAGGAAGGGGAATTTGCTGTCGATTCCCCGCGCCCGGACGGCTTCCCCCACGTGGGCCGTTTCCACACCGGTGACCCGCCGGTACGCGCTGGAGGCCACGTACGAGAACAACTCGAACTCCGGATAATCATCGTCCGGCCATACCTGACGCCGGATCCGCGTCACCCGCCCCAGCCGGAACCTGCCATCCCTGGATGCCGAGGTCCGCTCGTGGGAGAAGTTCCGCGACAGCTCGAAGAGCCGCTGTATTTCCGGAAGCTGCACAATCCGATCAGGAACGTCGGCGACCTTGTCGAAGGAATCGCGGCCGAGGCTGATCAGCCAGTCCACGAAATACTCGAAACCATCGGACGACCCGGAGCCGGTGATGGTCCAGCACGCCGCGTACATGTCCCAGGAGCAGGCCCGGTTGGCGCAGATCGTGAACCAGGCCTCGAAGTCCACGATCTCCTCGGCCGGCAGGCGTGAAAGGTGATGCGCAAGCCGGTCCAGTCGCTCCTGCCGGTTGCCGGTCTCCTGGGCGGTGCGCTCCACGAGTTCCCAGAAACCGTCGATGTCCATGAGCTCGAGCATGGCATTCGGCGAACCTGGATCGACAACGAATTCGTACGGACCGCAGTTCAGCGCGGTGACGGGGTGGACCGGCGGCCGGGAAAGGAGCCGGGCTGCCGCAACGGGGTCTTTCGGGTCAACTGCCGGATGGCTACGATCGGGCACCGATCACCTGTGTGGAGATCTTTCGTCTTGGGTTTCACCGACCGGCGAGGAGAGTGTCCTGCACGTGGCTGGATGGGGCAGGGGCAGGCAGCGCCGGACGAAGGCCCTGAACGATGAGAGCGAGCCGGCGGAGTCGATCACCGACGGGCCGCGACGACCGGCCGGCGCCCGCCGGCTGCGGTTGCGTACCGTGCTGATCATCATGGTGATCGTGCCGAGCGTGACGTTCACCCCGCTGCTGGCGTCGGGCATGTCACAGCTGTTCACGCAATGGCGGGCGGAGAAGGCCCAGATGGATCTGGCCACCGCGACGGCCGGCAGGCCCGCGGCCGACCTGTTCTTCGCCCTTGACCAGGAGCGCCGGCTCACCGCGAAGGTGCAGGCCAACCCTGGGAGCGCGGCCCGTGAGAGGCTCGCCGAGCAGCGCGCGGCGACCGACCGGGCCGTGCGCGCCTTCCGCCCCCTGGCGACCCTGAACGTCGCCGTCGCGCAGGAAGGGCTCGCCGACGCCGTCTCCCGTACCGAACGCGACCTCGGCCTTCTCGACCAGCAGCGCCGGGCGGTGGACGCGGGCTGGTCCAGCGGCCGGGAGGCGTTCGACTACTACGGCGGCGTCCTCGAGTCGGACCTCAGCGTGCTGACCGCCCTCAGCAACACCGACGAGGGCCAGGTGAACACCGAGGCGCAGACGCTGGTCGACCTCTTCTGGATCATCGACATGGTCGGCCGCGAAGACGCCATTCTGGCTCGCGGCTGGGAGACCGGACGGCTGACGCGGACCGAGTACGGCCTCGCCGCCGAGGCCATCGGCACCAGGAACCACCTCATGCACGCCCGCGTGCTGCCTGCTCTCGCGGGCGAGGAGACCCGGTACGCGAAGCTCACCGACGGCCGGGCGTGGCAGACGATGACCGCCGTGGAAGGGCGGCTGACGCTCGCCGCGGGCAGTTCCGAGGGCGATCAGGTGCGGCTCCGCGACGACGCCGCCGCGTGGCGCTCGGCGCTGGAGGCGCTCACCGCGCAACTGCGCGAACTTCTCGGCCTGCGCTTCGAGCATGTCAGCAGGATCGGCTACGGCCACGCCGACATGATCTTCACGGTCTTCGTCAGCATCTCCAGCGTGGGCCTGCTCGCTCTGGGCCTGGTGGTCGTCACCAGCTGGCGCCTGACCGCCGTTCTCCGCCGGCGCATCCTGCACCTGCGCCACGACGCCCACGAAATCCAGGAGCGGCTGCCCGACGTGGTCGCCCGGCTGGAGCGCGGCGAGGACGTCGACGTGGACGCGGAAGTACGCGTGATCGAGCCCACCGGCGACGAGCTCGGCGAGCTCGGCCAGGCACTCAACATGGCCCGCCGCAGCGCCGTCCGCACCGCCGTGCGGCAGGCCGACCAGCACCGCGGCTTCCAGCGCATGCTCCAGCGCATCGCGCGCCGTACCCAGATCCTCATCGGCCTGCAGCTGAAGAAGCTGGACGAGCTGGAGCGCAGGCACGAGGACCCCGAGGTGCTGGAGGGGCTGTTCGACCTGGACCACCTCACCGCCCGGCTGCGCCGCTACGAGGAGAACCTGGTGATCCTCGGCGGCGGGCAGCCGCAGCGCCGCTGGCGCAGGCCCGTACCGCTGCTCGACATCCTGCGCGCGGCCCAGAGCGAGGTCCAGGACTACCGCCGGATCTCGATCGACGTCGAGGACGAGCCCTGGATAGCCGAGCGCGCGGTGGGACCGCTGATCCACGTCCTGGCGGAGCTGATGGAGAACGCCACCGCCTTCTCCAAGCCGCTGACCCCGGTCGAGGTGCGGGCCGCACCGGTGAGCCGGGGCGTCGCCGTGGAGATCGAGGACCGCGGCCTGGGCATGGAACCCGAGCAGTACGAGGCCGTCAACGCCCTGCTGCAGGCGCCGCCGCAGCTGGACGTGATGACCCACGCCGACGACGTGCGTCTGGGCCTGTACGTGGTCGCCCGGCTGTCTGCGAGCCTGGGCCTGCAGGTGGAACTGCGCTCGTCGGCCTACGGCGGCACCCGGGTCATCGTGCTCCTCCCCGAAGCGCTGGTGGTGGACCGCCCACCCGCCGAGCCCGGCCCCGCCACGCTCCCCGAGGAGGTCCCCCAGGAGGCCGCCGCCGTTCAGGCCCGGCCGCCGCACGGGGACGGCGCCTTGCCGGCCCGCACCAGAGGACGCGCGATGGCTTCCGTCACCGCACCCGCGGGATCGCCGGATCGGGGCGGGGCACCGGCCTCGTCCGGTCCCCGGCCGCTGCCCCGGCGGGTGCGCCAGGCCAGCCTGGCCGAGGAGCTCAGGGTCCCGGCGGACCCGAATGACCGCGGCGACCAGGAGAGCTGGGCCGTCCGCGAGCAGCCCGGCCGATCCAGCGCCATGATCGGCGCCTTCCAACGGCAGTCCCGCAGGCGCCGCACCGATGACGACGCCCAGACCGGGCCGAGCGGATCGGCCGAACCCACTTCCCCGACGACGGAAGATCGATGATGACGCAGCGCACCACCGCCACCAACACGGACCTGGACTGGCTGCTCGACGCCCTGGTCAGCCAGGTCGCGGGTACCCGGCACGCCATCGTGCTGTCCGACGACGGCCTGGTGATCAGCCGGTCGCGGACCATCGAACGCGCGAACGCCGAACGCCTGGCCGCGATCGCCACCGGCCAGCAGAGCCTGGCTCGCGGCGCCGGGCAGCTCTTCGGCGGCGGGCCGGTCCACCAGGTCATCATCGAGATGGCGGAGCTGTGGCTCTTCATCACTGCCGCGGGCCGGGGCACCCACCTGGCCGTGGTCGCCTCCCAGGAGGTCGACGCCGAGCTCATGAGCGTCGCGATGCACACCCTGATCCAGCAGGTCGGACAGAACCTGGGCACTGACGCGCGCCCCCCGCAGGGCCGTGACATCGGAGGACACGGATGAACCACTGGACGGAGGGGCTTGCCGACGATGACGCCGACCAGCCCCTTGTCCGTCCCTACACGATCACCGGCGGACGAACCGCTCCCGAGCGGGACGACCTGACACTGATCACCGTGATGTCGGCGGTGTCCGGGGCCCCCGCGGAGAGGGGACGCGGTCATCGGGGGCTGCAGCCGGAGCACCGCACCATCGTCACGTTGTGCCGGCGGCCCCTGGCGGTGGCCGAGATCGCCGCCGCGCTGAACCTGCCGGTGTCGGTGGCCAAGATTCTCATCGGTGACCTGATCGAGTCGGGCCGGCTGCGAGCCCGGCCACCGCTGGCTTTCACGCAGGCAGGCGGTCTCCCCGATATGGCGATACTTGAGGCGGTGCGGGATGGGTTACGGGAACTCTGACCACGGGGACGACGCTCCCCTGGCCGTGAAGATCCTGATCGCCGGTGGGTTCGGCGTCGGGAAGACGACCCTGGTCGGCGCGGTGAGCGAGGTCGCCCCCCTGCGTACGGAGGAGTATCTGACCCATGCCGGCGTCGGTGTCGATGATCTGGACGGTGTGAGCGGCAAGTCCACCACCACCGTCGCGCTGGACTTCGGCCGGATCACCATCAGCAGCGGACTCGTGCTCTATCTGTTCGGCACGCCCGGGCAGGAACGCTTCTGGTTCATGTGGAACGACCTCGTCAACGGCGCGCTGGGCGCGATCGTCCTGGTCGACACCCGCCGGCTGGAGGTGAGCTTCGCCTCCATCGACTTCTTCGAGAGCCGGGGTGTCCCCTTCGTCGTCGGCGTCAACTGCTTCCATGGCGTCCGGGACCGTACGCGGGAGGAGATCCGCACGGCGCTCGACCTCGATCCGCAGGTGCCCCTGGTGCTCTGTGACGCCCGCGACCGCGGGGAGGGGCGCGATGTGCTGCTGGCGCTGATCGACCAGCTGATGGCCGTCCAGCCCCGCGCCACACCGCACCCCGTGACCTGACCGGACGCGGTCGCCGGGCGGCGGTCGAGGTGTTCAGGCGCGGCCGTTGGCGGCGCACCATCCTGCCCAGGTGGTGGCGCCCCTGCCGAGCTGCTTGGTGTGGAAGGACGTCCAGGAGTTCTCGCTCGGCCCCGGAGCGCTGGGTGCGGCCTTGTACAGCGGGTGGTTCGCCTCGACCTCGGCCCGCAGCCACGGCTCGATCTGGCCGTAGGAGCCCAGCGACCAGCTGCGGGCGTGGTAGGTGAGCTGGCCGCGCACGTCGGTCTCGGCCAGGCACATGAACGGCGCCCACGGGCTGGTCCGCGCCCAGCTGATCTTCGTCTTCATCGCGCCGGTCGGGACGCCGGATCCGGTACGGGCCACCACCTCGCGCCCGTCGACGGAGAAGTCGAACATCTCCTGCGCGGCGTACACACCGCCGACGAGGCCGAATCGCTCGCCGAGCGTGGTGGCGAAGTTCGCGCGTACGCCGATGTCGCTCGTCCACACCGTCTCGTCGTGCAGCTGCTGCAGCGGCGGGCCCGCGTAGGAGGAGGTGATCGTGAACGGGCCGAAGTTGACCATGTCGTTGTTGATGGGGACGACCGGGTATGTCTTGCCGTCGATCGGGTTCTTCCATTCGCGCAGGACGCGCCGCGGATCCGCCGGGTCGGTGTAGAAGACGATCTCCCGGGAGAGCTGGTAGAGCTGGTTGGTGTCAGGGACCCGGTAGAGCCGCCGGATGTTGTAGCCCTCGATGTTGAACAGTTTCTGGCCGTGCCGCATCGCCGGGTCCAGGCTGTTGCCCTCGATGTTCGCGTACACCGATCCGGAGATCCGGAACACCATGTCCTTTCCGTCCGGCCGTCCGAACGTCTGTAAGGACAGTTTCCCGCTCTTGTCGGTGACCGTCGCGTAAACCGGTCCGGGATGTGTGGAGCCGGCGGGTTCGTCGTGCGCCGCCGCACCCGTAGTGCCGGAGCTGAGGAGTATGGCGATCGGGACCAGCAGTCCCTTGATGCCTTTTCTGATCACGTTCGGCCTTTCGTGCCGCGAAGGAAGCGAACAGCGCCATATTGTGATCATGTCCCGCGAAGGCTTGTCCAGCCCGGCGATCAGCGGGCCGCCATCGGGCCGCGGGCACCCGGCATACGTGAGAAGGACACCGTGGCCGGGTGTTCCCGGTGGCTAGTGGCGGTGGTCGGTGACGGCGGCGAGCGCGTCGCCGCCGGAGTGTTCCAGAGCGGTGAGGTGGGCGCGGATGGTGTCGACGTTCGCCTCCTCGTCCTCGGTCTGCTGGTTGCCCAGCGTGGTGAGGATCTCCAGGGCCTGCCGCCAGTGCCGGCGTGCCTCTTCGTACCGGCCCAGCGTGTGGCAGGCGTGGGCGACCCCGTCGTGGGCACGGGCCTCGTCGTCCGGCTGGTTGAGGTCCGTCGCCAGCGCGAGCGCCCGCTGGTGGTGGTCGAGCGACTCCGCCGGCCGTCCGGCGGCGCGCCACAGCCGTCCCAGCCCCTGGACGGCTTCGAACTGCCAGTTGGGGCTGCCGATCTCCGTGGCGATGTCGAGCACCTGTTGGTAGGTGCTGGCTGCCGCCGGCAGGCGGCCGCGCAAGCGATGGATGTCGCCGAGGCTGCTCAGCGTGTCCAGCTCGCCGGTACGGTGCCCGGTCGCGCGGGCGATGGGCAGGGCGCGCGCGAAGTTGTCCGCCGCCTCCTCCAGACGGCCGAGGGCGCGAAGGACGTGCCCCCGGCCGCTCAGCGACTTGAGTTCGCCGGTGCGGTGCCCGAGCGCTCTGGCGATGTCCAGCGCCTGGGCGAAGTCGTCGGCGCTCCGCTCGTGCCGGCCCAGCATGCGGTGGACGTCACCGAGGCCGGTCAGGGCATCGAGCTCGCCGGTGCGGTTGCCGATGGCGTGCGCGATGGCCAGAGCGCGCTCGAACACCTCGGCCGCTTGCTGGTACCGGCCCCGCCGCCGGTGGGTCCAGCCCAGGCCGTTGAGCGCGCCGAGCTCGCCCCGGCGGTCGCTGGTCTCCTGAGCGATGTCCAGAGCCTGCCCGAGGTGGGCGGCGGCCTGTCCGTGCAGTCCCCGGGCCGAGCTGATCTCGCCGAGGCCGAGCAGCGCCTCGATCTCGCCGGAGCGGTTGCCCGTCACGCGGGCGGCCGTCAGCGCGCGATGGAGGATGGCCTCGGCCTCGATGTAGCGGCCGCGGGTGCGCAGGCACCGGTGCAGGGCGGCGGACAGTTGCACGGCGCGGTCGCCGAACCCGTGGTCGGCGGCGTGCGCCGCGACGGCGACCAGGTTGGCCAGCTCCGCGTCCAGCCAGGTGGACGCCTGCGCCGCCGATCGCATGGCCGGAGCGGCGACCCGGGCGGCACGGACGGCACGGACGGCCGGGCGCTTGTCGGCCTCGTACGGGTAGAGCGTGTCCACCGCTGCCGTCACAGCCGTGCCGTAGTGGTCGAGCAGCCGGCCGGTCGCCGCCCCGCTCTCGACCCCGTCGTGGCCGGCCGCCACGGCGGCGTGCTCGCGGACGAGGTCGTGGAAGCGGTACCGGCCGGCGACGGGCTCCTGCAGGAGGTGGACGTCGAGTAACTGGTCGAGCAGTCGCCTGGCCGCCGGGACGGGGGAGCCGAGCAGCGCGGCGGCCGCGTGGACGTCGAAGTCCTTCCCGGGATGCGTGCCCATCAGCCGGTAGGCGCGCTGCTGGCCGGGGGTGAGCTCGCGGTAGGACAGATCGAGGGCGGCGGTGAGGCTTCGTTCTCCCGCCTGGAGCTCGTCGAGCCGCGGTTCGTGCTCGTCCATCCGTTCGAGCAGGTCCTCGACGTTCCAGGAGGGGTGCGACCGCAGGCGGGCGCCCGCGATGTAGATGGCCAGCGGCAGCATGGCGCAGCGCTGAACGGTCCGGTGGAGCAGGTCGGTCGGGGTCCGCACGAGGCGGTTCTGTCCGGCCGCATGGACGAACATCGCGAGGGCGTCGGCGGACGAGGGGATGTCGAGGCTGACGGTATGGGTGCGTTCGAGGCCCGTCAGACGGCCACGGCTGGTGATGACGACCATGCAGCCGCCGGCCCCGGGCAGCAACGGGCGCACCTGTCGTTCGCTCACCGCGTTGTCGAGCACGATCAGTGCCCGGCGGTCGGCGAGCACGCTGCGGTAGAGCGCCGAACGTTCGTCGAGCTCGGGCGGTATCCGCTCGCCGGCCAGGCCGAGGCCGCGCAGGAGCTGGTCGAGCGCGTCTCCGGCGTCGACCGGTGCCCGTCCTTGCGTGTAGCCGTACAGGTCGACGAACAAGGTTCCGTCGGGGAAGTGGGGCGTCAGCCGGTGAGCGGCGTGGATGGCGAACGTGGTCTTGCCGATCCCGGCCATCCC
The DNA here is from genome assembly GCF_041950495.1 of Nonomuraea sp. MTCD27. Classification (NCBI taxonomy): domain Bacteria; kingdom Bacillati; phylum Actinomycetota; class Actinomycetes; order Streptosporangiales; family Streptosporangiaceae; genus Nonomuraea; species Nonomuraea sp. MTCD27. The sequence continues at coordinate 164,271 of NZ_JBGNUW010000008.1, forward strand.
GTCGACGGCGATGATCTTCACCGGCGGGCCGTGGCCGCTGTCGGGATCGGCGCCGTGCTGCTGGTGGGAGTGGACGTTCTCCAGATCGGCGAGCTCCTGCTCCCTGCCGATGAACACGGCGACGTTGGCCGGCAACTGGCGCGGCACCGGCACTTCCGTCACTGTCCGCCGAGGCAGGGCGTCCGAGGTGGCGGTGACCAGAGCCTCCCGCTCGGCGGCGCTGAGCCCGAGGGCGTCCGCCAGGAGCTGTAACGAGGCGCCACGGGGCCGGACCTGGATGCCTCGTTCGAGCCGCCGAACGGTGCGGACGCTGAGGCCGGCCCGGTCGGCCAGCTGCTCCTGGGTCAGCAGTGCCCGCTCCCGCCAGCCACGCAGCAACGTGCCCCGAATGATCTCCGCTTGCTGGGATCCTCCGCCGGCACCGTGTGCACCTGACGACTTGTCCACTCGTCCTCCGGCGTCCGAACACCGATGACATGCCTGTGCGCGCTTGCTGGTGGCCTTGCCGGCTCGGACCAGACAATACATGAGCATGTCACCGCGGCGCCGAGACCGCCGCCGGCGAGGTCTTCGCGGTGCGGGGCGCTGCCGCAGGTCGGCACCCCCTGCTCAGCGCGAGCGTCAGCCCCGCACGCGACTCGTCATGCGGAGCTCGCTCCCGGCATCCTCAGCGCTTTTCTAGGTCCAGACGCGCGGGCTTTCCAGGGATCCGATCTTCGCATGGCTGCTGTTGAATACCGTGATCCTCGAGATGTACGTCCATGGCGTGTTGGAGTCCCGGTAGAGGACGATATCGGAATGCACCCTGTTACAGGGCTGATGCGACGACAGATTGGCCACCCGGCCGCCGGTGACCGGCGCGAGCCGGTCCCACTCGATGAGATAGACGATGTAATAGGAGCAGCCGGCCGGTAATCCCGCGGTGTAGGAGTCGGCTCTGAAATAGCCGCCCGACACGGATATGCAGGGATAGGTGTTCTTGAAGCCGTTGGAGTCGTACGGCGCCCGGCAACCGCCGCCTTCCAGCGCTCCGGCCGATCCCGCGCCTTGGGCGGACCGGGCCAGGCCGGGTGTGGCGAGAAGGAGTATCAGGCTGAAGCAGGTTGCGAGGACAGCTGTCATTCGTCTCATGGTTCCCCCTGTGAACAGAACGCTCCCGGCCGATTCCGGCATGCCCGGCGGTCACCTAACCGTTCCAGAAGCTTGACACCTCTGGACGGTGCGGGTTTGCCGCTGTGCGTCCACTTGCTTGACCTCCGGCGCCATGAGTTCGAGGATGAACGCATGCCTGGCGGGGCCTGGTCCAGGGGATGTCTGCGGGGGCGACAGGTGGCTTTGACGGTGGTTCGGCTCGACGACGTCCCTGTCAAGGACAGGTTCGCTTTCTGGTGGCAGGCGGTCGCCGAGTCGGTGGTATCGGTGGACGCTTTCAGCGAACATGTCGACGACTTCTGGGCGGAGATGCGTACCGTCGATCTGGGTGCGCTGCGGTTGTCGAGAGTCAGGTGTTCCGGGTTCGAGGCGCGCAGAAATGCGAACAGAATTCGACGCGCCAACTCCGATGCCTACCAAGTGGCGCTCTCCTTTCGCGGCCGATCGGGAATCGTCCAGGAAAACCAGGAGACGACGCTTGCTCCCGCGGACCTGACGCTCTACGACGCCTCCCGTCCTTTCGTGGCGTGGAGCTTTCCCGGCGAGCACCGCGCGTCGGGCGGTTCACCCGACGAGATATCCGACGGGCTGATACTGCACGTCCCCCACGGCGCCCTCGCCCTCCCCCGCGCTACCCTGCAGCGATTACTCGCCAGGCGAATCTCCGGGCGTGAGAGCGTGGCCGCGCTGTTCAGCGGACTGCTTCACCAGGTCCTGGCCCAGGCCGCGCGCATGACCCGAGCCGACACCGAGCGGCTGTCGGGGGTCATCGTCGATCTCCTCACTTCCGTGCTCGCCCACGAACTGGAGACCGACCCCTCGCCTTTCGTGACGGATCCCGGTGCGGTGCTCGTTCTTCGTGCCCAGGCGTTCATCGAGCGGCATCTGGATGACTTGGAGCTCTCGACAGCCGACATCGCCGCCGCCCACCACGTTTCCCTGCGGCACATGCAGCGGCTCTTCCAGAAGGAGGGCTACACCGTCACCGGCTGGATCCAGCAGCGGCGGCTCGAACGCTGTCACCGCGCGCTGGCCGATCCCCTGATGGACGGTCGCCCCATCAGGGTCATCGCCGCCTGCTGGGGCTTCACCAACGAAGCGCACTTCAACCGCCTCTTCCGGAAGACCTACGGGGCCCCTCCGGCGACCTACCGGCGCCACCTCCGATACCGCCAGTCGCAACAGGGGTGACACCCTCCGGCCCTGGCCGTCGGCATCGACGCCGACGTGATCAGGTCGGACACGCGGTCACCCAGGTCAGCGCCGTTCCAGGGGCGGAACCATATGGAACGCCCTAGCGAATGGAAGTCTCCCGGATGCCCCGCGGCGCCGCTCGTGGCAGGAAGACGATCGAGCCGTCCGGCGGCTGGTACACCAAACGGAACCGGACCCTCATGTACTGGCCGCATGACCGGCGCGGGCGCGTCATCGGCGAGCACGTTCACGATCACGTCGCCGCACGCGAGATCGTCCCCATCGCCACCAGGGACGTGATCACCCTGGACGACGCCGTACGCACGCTCACCCCGCTGATCCGCCCGCTGCCGCCCTTCCCGGCGGCGCAGGACTGAAAGCCGTGGCCGATCACACGACCGGCACTGCCTGCGGCGACCGAGGTGGCGGCCCCGTTGCTTGAGGTGGCCGAGCGGATGCGGGCCTGAGCGTCGCCGGAAGGTCGGCGGTGGCGAACTCGGCGATTCCGAAGGCGGGCAGCACTGCGGCGAGGCGACCGTCGGTGGCTCGGCGTGGGCGTGGCCGACCCCGGCAGCTCCGGACACGAAGGGCTGCAGCCGGCGGGTGGGATGCGGATGGCCTGGTCAGCGACGGTCGGAGACCAGGCCCGCAGGGTGATGAAGCCGCCGGGTCAGTTTCCGGCCGAGCGCTCGCGTTCGTACTCGGCGTTGATGCGCAGCGCCTCGGCGAGCTGGTCTTCCAGGATGATGATCCGGCAGGCGGCTTCCACGGGGGTGCCCTGGTCGACGAGCTCCCGGGCACGCGCGGCCAGGCGCAGCTGGTAGCGGGAGTAGCGGCGGTGGCCGCCGCTGGAGCGTTTCGGCTCGATCAGTTTGGCGGCGCCCAGAGCCCGCAGGAACGTGGGAGTGACCCCGAGCATCTCCGCGGCCGAGCCCATGCTGTAGGCGGGGTAGTCCTCATCGTCGAACCGGTCGTCGGCGCCGTCAGTGACGCCGTGCGTGCCGCTGTCCACGGTGCCGGCGGGCGGCGCCTGTTTGCCGCCGCGGCGGGTGTGGGGTGGGTGGGTTTGATCCATAGATGCCTTTCATCACGCGAACAGGGGGCCCCGGCGCGTTGCGCCGGGGCCCCGAAGAGGTTCAACACCATCTACCGGCCATCCGGCCGGCTTACTGTTTTCCGCATCCGCCCTGCCGTGCGGCGGTGATGCGGGGATCGCGAATGCGTGACCGTAGACCACCTTCCAATCTGTGGAACTGCGGTACCCGAGCGGCGGGACTCAGCCGGCAACGGGCGATCCTTCGATGGCGTTCAACACTCCCTTCTCTATCTCCTGGACATGGCGTCCACTTACTCTTCGGCAGCGCGTCCACGATCAGGGCCCTATCAACTGCGCTGGCCCGTCACGTCCGACCTTCTGCCGCAACCAACAGACTTCATCCGCGTTCCGGGCAGTTCGTCGTGATGCCAGTTACTACTTCTGCTGCCCGGTGGATCCGTTCCTTGCGATGTCAGAAACTCTAGTACCCATACCCGCGAATGTCTACTGCGGCGAATGTAGATTTTCGGTGGCGGGCGCGGCAGCCTTCCGGCCTGCGCCGTGCCCGCACAGACGCACGACAGGCTCATGCGTCAGCGGGAGCGCCGGCGTGCTGCCGGATCGGGTTCGGCGGCGCCGCGAGCAGAGGGCTTCTCGCCGCGGCGGGCGTAGTGGCCGCGGCGGCGCAGGTGCTGGCGGCGTGACTCGGCGGGTCATCGACGCGGCCGTGGCAGCGGCCGGCGCCGTCGTCGTCCTGGGTTACGGCCTGCAAGGGCACGTCAGGCCTGTCGGCCGGCGATCCTCCCGGAGGGAGCAGAAGTGGGTCAGCTTGGTGTCGGCAAGGGCTTCACAGGTCAGGATGCGGTCAACCGGAGCAGCCGGCCTGGCAATAGCCGTTGGTGACGATCAGCCGTCCGCGCTCGGGCGTGTAGGCGGTGGCCTGCACGCCGACGGTCACTCCCTGGCAACGGGGACAGACGAGCGGTTGCTCGGCCGCCTCACGATCACGTGTCCGGTCACCCACCCCGGTTGACGCACTTACCTCAGGCATGGGATCGACGTGGGTGGGATCGGTCACAACACTGCTTACCGGCGATTCAGTCATGCCCTCCACTGTGCCGTACGCCACCGACAATTCCGCACCCAACCCCCGCCAACCATGCACGAAAGCCGCAGCTCGGACCCCCAGGCATCCACGGGGCGTCACGTCCCCCGGGTCCCGGTGGGAGACCCGGACCCGGGTCAGGGCGTCGGCGGCAGAGAGCGCCCGATCGGGGCAGCACGCCGGACCCGGCGCGGCGATGAGCACTGTGCCGGGCACGTGCGGTGGCCGGGGTGCCGTGTCGGGTCGCACCCCGCCTGCCTACCGCGGGTCGGGCAGCTCCATGATCCGGGTCCTTCAGGCTGCCGCGTAGATGAGCGTGCCCGCGCGTACGAAGGGAACGACGTTGCCGTTGAGGATCACCTTTACGGCATTCGGCGCGGCGATCGCGATGGCCTTGGCGGCGTCGGTGCTCGCGGTCAGCTCGCTGCCGTCGATGCGTACGGTGCCGTCCCCGCCGAAGGTCACGGACAGGTCCTTGACCGCGGCCGGCGCCTTGACCAGGGTCGCGCCCGCACGTTCGACCGACGAGCCGTCCACCATCACGATCGACCCGGCGTCGGCGTAGAGCAGCTTGCCGTCGAAGGTGTAGGACCCGAACGCGCGCGGCGTCTTCGCGGTCCAGGACTTGTAGTAGACCCCGGCGCCGCCGTTCAGGCTGAGAGCTGTCGCCTGGTACGACGGGATGCTGCCCACGGGGAGCCGTTCCACCGTCACGGACGTGTCGGCCGCGCCCTTGGACGGCAGCAGGAGGGTGTCGAAGGTCGTCTGGCCGGTGGTCGTCTTGACGTAGGAGGCGTACTTCGCGTTCTCCACCGAGTAGAAGCGCGGCGCGTAGTAGCCGTCGCGCAGGCCGGAGCCGACCTCGGCCGGGTCGGCGGGGACGATCGCGAGGTTCGCCCCTGTCGGGAAGGCGGTGGTGGTGGCCTCGGTCCCGGAGCGGATCACGGGCTTGGCGTCCGAGGCGAAGTGCCAGTTCTGCTCGTAGCGGTGCGTGGCGGTGTCCACCGGCTTGAGCCGGTCGGAGACCACCCACAGGCCCGAGTGCAGCGACAGGACGGAGCGCTCGTGGCGAGCACCGGCGGAGCTCTCGGTGTTCGCGCCGATCAGGTCGAAGGCGGGGTTGGTGATCAGATGCGAGATTCCGCCCTCCGCCGTCGAGGTCTGCGGCTTGTCGTCGATCTCGATCGTGTTGTGCGCCTCCGTGGTGCGCCGCAGCCACTGCGCGCGGGTGTCCGTGCTGTAGGTGAAGGTGCCCATGTCGGGCAGGAGCGGCCGGCCGTACGCATAAGCGGTGATCGCCAGCTCGTCCGGGTGGCTGTGGTTGCCGCGGTCGGCGTTGATCCGGAGGTGGGAGTCGCCGGCGGTCCAGCCGGAGCGGGAGACCGCGACCCGGGTGTCCGGGTAGAGGGCGGAGGTGTGCGCCGGCTTCGCGCCCGACGTGCCGGAGGTGCCGACGTAGCGGAGTTCGGGGTCATTGAGGAGCTCGCCCAGCTCCGCGAGGGTGCTCCGCAGGTCGAGGGAGTCGCTGTCGCCGTAGGCGGGGCCGTACCCGCTGGGGTAGCTCTGGTCCATGAGGAAGCGGGCCAACTGCCGCAGCTTGGTGGTGGCGGTGAACGCGATGCCGTTGCGCCGCATGTAGGCGACGACGTCCACGTACTGTCTGAGGTAGCCCCGCAGGTAGGCGTCCGTGGACTCCTTGTAGCCGCCGTCGGCGTAGGTCGAGTCGTTGAGCTGGGCCGAGAGGAAGTCGGCGGCGTTCGTCCGCCACGCCGGCGCCACGCGGAACTCCGGGAAGTAGACGGACGCGTGCAGCAGCGTGATCTTCTGCGACTGCATCTTGTTCGGCGTGCCGTTGACGTTCACCTGCAGGAACAGGCCCGCCCGGTTCATCGTCTTGAGGATCGCGGTGTTGGCTTCAGCGGTCAGCGACGGGCTCTTGCGCAGGATCTCGAAGGCCGCGATCCAGTTGTGCAGGCGACGCGCGGCGTGCAGGTTGCCCGGGTAGGAACCGGCGCCCTGGTCGGCGTCGTAGGCGTCGGCGTCCTTGATGAAGTCGGTCATCAGGCCGATGAGCGTGCGGGCGTACTGCTCGTTGCCCGTCTTCCGGTACTCCAGGGCCAGCGGGCCGGCGAAGTAGAAGCGGGGAAGCTGGTAGAGATACTCCATGTCGGCGATGAGATTGTCCTTGTCGGCACCGCCGGGGAGCTTCCAGTCGAACCCGCCGGGGTCGCCCTCCCAGGAGAACGTGTTCTGCACGGTGTTGGACCAGGTGCGGGTGGCCTCGTCGAAGGTCTCGGCGTTGCCGTACAGCATGATGTCCTTCGCGGTGTCGGCCGTGCCGGTCAGCGTCAGCTCCGCTCTCTTCACGCCGGTGACGCCGCCGAGGTCGAACCGCAGGTACGCCTTGCGCGTCTCCCCGGTGAACGCCCCCGTGCCCTGGTCGCTGACCTGCATGTAGTACTTGGCGCCGTACACGCTGCCGGGGTGGGCCGCCCAGATGTAGGTGTCGTGCGTGGGGTGCAGGGTCCTCACCGAGCCGTCGGCCAGGGTCAGGCGGAGGGTGGGCTTGCCCGACCCCTTGCTCCTGCTGTTGACGAGGGCGATGACCGCGTCCTTGTAGCGGCTCATCAGGAAGAATCCGGGCTTGCCGCTGGTGATGCTGCTCGTGACGTCTGCCGTGACCGTCTTCTCCCCCGGGCCGAAGGTGAGCGTCTTGATGTAGACCTCGCCCGATCCGAGCGTCCAGATGTGGCTGGGGGTCAGCTCGAGTGCGCCCGGCCAGGTCGTGTGCGAGAAGCCGCCCGCCTCGATGGCCGGGCGCGCGCGGTAGTAATCCAGCAGCCGCTGTTTGGCCAGCGCGTAGTCCCCCGCCTTCACCGCGCTCTCCACGGGCTTCAGGCCGGCGTGCGCGTAGTTCAGCCGCGGCCCCACCGCCCAGGCGCCGGCGCTCCACCTGCCGAAGAAGCCGGCGTCGGACAATGCGGCCGCGGCGGCCGGAGGGGCCGGCACCAGGAACGCGGCGACCAGAATCAGGACGGCGAGCCGCCGCCACGAGGGAGACATGCACGCCAAGGTAGGGGTGCGCGGTATGTCCGCGGTATGTCGGGCGCGGCCATCGAACTGACCGCCCCGGTGCGGGTCACGGCGGATGGGGTAGCCGGCGCCGCCCAGGAAGGCGTTGAGTTCGGGTTTCGTTGCGGCCGGTGACGGACACGTTGTCGCGCCGTAGTCTCCACGCATGCCGATCCGGTACGCCCTCCCGCCCGACGCGGACGTCATGGCCGACGTCACCTGTGCCGCGTTCGCCGAGTTCGCGGACTTCGACGTCACCCGCGACCGATCCGCCGCCAACTGGCGCCGGAATCTCCTCAGGGAGGCGGCCGAACGGCCTCGCCCGCACCACACCAGGCTCGCCGAGCTGCCGGACGGGACGGTCGTCGGTCTGATCATGGGCGGGCCGGCGCGACCGGAGCTCGGCCTCGACGCCGAGATCTACGCCCTCGCGGTCCGTCCCGGCCATCAGGGCCGCGGCCATGGCCGCGCCCTGCTCAGAGCGTCGGCGGCCGATCTGGCCGCCGACGGGTTCGGCTCGCTGGCGATCCGGGTACGGGCCGCCAACGAACGCGCCCGCCGCTTCTACGCCTCCCTCGGCGGAGTCCTCACCGGCGAGGTGCCACCCGACGAGGTCTTCTACTCCTGGCCGGAGATCGCGGCACTCCTTTGACCCGGTGGACCAGCTCCTCCATCCAACCTCGCCTGCCAGATCGCGGGCGGGTGGCGAGCAGGACGTGCCGCCGCTGACCCAGGCTCGGTGAGGAAGCCCAAAACTGCCGGACGGCGCCCGGTCAGGGTGTGGACAGCGCTTCGGTCGGGGACAGCCGGGCAGCGCGGATGGCCGGGTAGAGCCCGGCGAGGCCGCCGACGAGCATGGTGGCGGCGAGTCCGCCCGCCGTCGCCCAGGCCGGTACGACGGCCGGCCAGGTCTGGTAGATGGCGTATCCGGTGGTGACGGCGATACCGAGCAGAACCCCGCCGACGCCGCCGAGCGCGGACAGCAGGAGCGATTCGGTGAGGAACTGCAGCCTGATCTGTCCCCGGGTGGCGCCGAGTGAGCGGCGCAGCCCGATCTCGGCTCGGCGTTCCAGCACCGAGATGACCATGGTGTTGGCCACCCCGACGCCACCGACGAGCAGGGCCACCGCGCCCAGGCCGAGCAGCAGCCCGTTGAGGGCGGCGTCGGCGGCCTGCTTCGCGGACAGGGCGTCCGAGGGCCGGGACACGCTCACGTCGCCGGGCGTCTGCGGGTTGGCCGTGGCGGCCAGCACGCTGTGTACGGCCTCTACCTGGCTGTCGCGCGACCTGGTGTAGACGGTGGTCGCCCGCCCGTCGAAGCGGAAGAGGTCGGCGGCGACTTCCCAGCCGATCAGGACTGCCGTGTCCAGTTCGCGGGCGAGCGTGACCGGGTCGAGCACGCCGATCACGGTGAACCGTTCGCCGCCGACGAAGATCACCGCCTCCGGGCCGGCCCGACCGACGCCGAGCCGCTCGGCCGCGTCGGCGCCGAGGACCGCCGCCGGATACCGGCTGGTTGCGCCGTTGAGCCAGGTGCCGTTGCGCAGGACCGCGCCGACGGTCTGTGGCAGGCCCAGCCGGGCGGCCGACAGGGTCAGCCCGTTGGTCTCCACTGCGGGGATCTTGTCCGAGCGGTACACGGTGGCGTTGCGGATCGCCCCGGTCGCCGAGACGGCGGTGACCGGGCCGATCCGCGCGATCATCGCCTCGGCCTCGGCGGGCAGCTTCGCGGTCTGGCCCCCGAGCGTCTGTCCAGGGGAGACGGTGAGCAGGTTCGTGCCCAGCGCGGCGAGCTGACGGTCAAGCTGTTCGCGGGAGGAGGACGAGATGCCCACCACGGCGACCATCGCGGCGATGCCGATCGCGATGCCGAGCGCGGACATCAGCGCCCGGGTCGGCCGGGTGCGCGGCCCGGCCGCGCCGACCCGGGCCACGTCGGACGGAGACATCCGGGCGGGCGTGGCCCGGGGGCGGGCCTGCCGCGCGGTCACCATGCCGTCTCCCCCTCCTGGTGTGGCGCGGTCATGTCGTCGCCGACCACGTGGCCGTCGCGCATGAGCACCTGCCGGTCCAGGCCGGCGGCGAGCTCCCGGTCGTGGGTGATCACCACGACCGTGGTACCGGCGGCGTGCAGGTCCCGCAGTACCGCCATGACGCTCTGTCCGGAGGCGGTGTCCAGATTGCCGGTCGGCTCGTCGGCGAGCAGCAGGGCGGGGTTGCCGACCACCGCCCGGGCGATCGCGACCCGCTGCTTCTCGCCGCCGGCCAGCTCGTGCGGCTCGTGGTCGAGCCTGTGTCCGAGCCCGACCCGCTCCAACGCCGCCGCAGCGCGCCGCCGGCGCTCTCCCATCGGCACGCCCGCGTAGAGCAGGCCGTTGGCCACGTTGTCCAGCGCCGGCAGGCCGGTGGCCAGGTGGAACTGCTGGAACACGAAGCCGATCCGGCTCGCGCGCAGCGCCGACAGTTGCCGGTCGGACAGCCGCGCCACGTCGTGGCCGTCGACCACCACCCGGCCCGAGGTGGGCCGGTCGAGCGTGCCCAGTATGTGCAGCATGGTCGACTTGCCGGAGCCGGACGGGCCGGCCACCGCGACCAGCTCGCCGGCGTCGATGGTCAGGGTGACCCCGGCGAGCGCGTGGACGTCACCGGGGTACGCCTTCGTCACGTCGGTCAGCTCGATCATCCCGGCATCCCCACGGTCATGCCCTCCGCCAACCCGTCACCCGTGACCTCGACCAGGCCGTTCGCGAACAGGCCGGTTTCCACCTTGATGTAGCGCGTGGCGGATCCCTCGACGACCTCGACGCCGTAGCCGCCCTCGGCCAGCGCCACCAGCGCCGCGACGGGCACGGTCAGCACGTCCTTGCGCTCTGCGGCGGTGAAGACCACGTTGACCACGGCCGCCTCGATTCCCGCGGCCGCCTTGGGGTCGCGCAGCGAGACGACGGCCTCGATCAGGGTCTCGGCCTGGCCGCTCGGATCGGCCGGCTGCTCGATCACCGTGTGGACCCGGTTCACCCGGCCGGCCACCTTCCTGCCCTCGGGCAGCTGGACCTGCACCCTGACGCCCCTGCGGGCCAGCCGTTGGTCGGACACCTCGAGCCTGACCGTCACCTCGCGGCCGGTGCCGGTGCACCGCAGCACCTCCCGTCCGTTGCCGGTGGACTGGTTCACCCCGGCCGTCACGGTGTCGACCCGGATGGCGCCCGGGGCGAAGAGCACCCGGCCCTGCTCGACCTGGCCGGTCTGCGACAGGCCCAGATCCTGCTGCCATCGCTGCACGGCAGTCGCGGTGGCCTCCGTGTACGTGCCGTCCACCGTGAATCCGCCGTAGCCGAGGGCCTTCAGGTTGGTTTCGAGCTGCCGTACGTCCGCCCCGGTGACCCACGGGCCGAGCGTCCGGTACGCGGCGACGTCGCCGTACATCAGCACGACCGGCGTGTTGTCCACCCGGTAGATCGGCCGGCCCCGGCGGATGACCTGGCCGGCCCGCGGCACCTTGGTGACGACGCCCGCGATGCGCCCGACCAGCACGGTCCTGGCGCCGTACCCCAGGTCGCCGGCCACCTCGTCGGCGTCCAGCATCGTCTGCCGGGTCACCCGCGCGGTGTCCGGGGGCAGGTTCGCCGCGGTCGGCGTGCCCGTGCCGCCCCCGCCGAACCCGCCCCCGCCGAACCCGCCCCCGCCGAACCCGACCCCGCCGAACCCGACGGAGGCCCCGACCGCGGCCGCGGCTCCGACCGCGAGCAGGACCGCACCGGCCACCACGGCGGGCCGGCCGCGCCGGCGGCGGGCGGCGGGGCGGCCGGTCGTCACCGCGTCGCTCCCGCGCTCGGTCGCATCGACGCCTGCGCCGCGTCCCTCTGCGCGGTGCAGAGCGCCTTCGCGTCGTCGAACTGCGGGTCCTTCCCGATGTCTTCGCCGATCCTGGTGCCACCCGGGTTCGGGTCGGGGTAGTTCTCCACGCCGTGCTCCCGCATGCACCGCGCGAACTGGCGCGACAGCTCGTTCTTGAGGTCGGCCTCAGGGCCGGTCTCCTGGGGAGGGCGGAGCCGCTTGCACGCCTCTTCGGCCTCGACCTCCGTGTCCGCGCTCACCGCGTTCTTGTCGTACCTGCCCTGCCGGACGATGTCGCCGTCGACCTCCGGGTCCGTCATCGGCACGCCGTGCTCCCGCATGCACTGCGCGAACCTGGTCAGCAGGTCGAGCCGGCTGAGGCTCCGCGTCGCGTTCGGGGCGGCGGTGCCGCCCGCCGAGGCCACGCCCTCGCCGTCGGTCGATTCCGCGCAGGCGGCCGCCGTGACCAGCAAAAGTGGTAGCAGGCAGACGACGACCACGAATCTCTTTCTCATCAGCGATCTCTCCTCTGGTCCGGGATCCAGTGGAGCAGCGGGCCGGCAACGGCACCGTTACAGCGCCTGTAACGCCGGTGTTACGCCCAACCGCCGAAACTGCTGATGGAGAGGAGGATGTGCGGGTGCGCGTACTGCTGATCGAGGACGAGTTGCTGCTGGCGGAACAGGTCGCCGACGGGCTGCGCGACCAGGGCATCGCGGTCGACCTCGCGTCCGACGGGCTCGACGGCCTGCACAAGGCCGGCGCGAACCGGTACGACGTGGTCGTGCTCGACCGCGACCTGCCGATCCTGCACGGCGACCAGGTCTGCACCGCACTGACCGCGCGTGGCACCGATGCCCGGATCCTCATGCTCACCGCGGCCGGAGAATCCGCCGACCGGGTCGCCGGCCTGATCCTCGGTGCCGACGACTACCTGCCCAAGCCGTTCGTCTTCGACGAACTCGTGCTGCGGATCCGCGCGCTGGCCCGCCGGGCGAACAACGCCCCTCGGGTCCTGCGGCGCGCCGGCCTGGCCTTCGACACCGCTCGGCGCGTCGTCACCCGCGCCGGCCGCATCATCCCGCTGACCACCAAGGAGCTGGCCGTGCTGGAGATCCTGATGGGCGCCGACGGCGCCGTGGTCAGCGCCGAGGACCTGCTGGAGCGGGCGTGGGACGAGCACGCGGACCCGTTCACCGCCACCGTGCGGGTCACCATCGCCCGGTTGCGCCGCAAACTGGGCGACCCGCCGCTCATCGAGACCGTCGTCGGCGCGGGATACCGGCTGTGAGGCCGCGCCGTACGCGCCCGTCCATCCGGCTGCGGCTGACGCTCACCTACGCGGTCGTGCTCGTGAGCACGTGCGCGGCGCTCCTGGCGTTGAACTACGCGCTGCACGCCGGTGCTCCGTCCGCGACCGAGATGGCCGCGATGTGCGACGAGATGGGCGCGGCGGACCCCGTGCGGGCCGACAAGTGCGCGGCCTTGGAGCGCCGTATGGGGGAGATCGTCTGGTACCGCAACGCCACGCTGATGAACATCGCCAGAACGTCGGCGATCGCGTTGTTCGCCACGGCCGTGCTAGGGCTCGGCGTCTGCTGGGTCATCGCCGGCCGCATGCTCCGGCCGCTGCGGACACTCACCACCGCCACCCGCCGGATCTCCCAGCACCACCTGCACGAGCGCGTCGCGCTCACCGGCCCACCCGACGAGCTCAAGGAGCTGGCCGACACCTTCGACGAGATGGTGGCCAGGCTGGAGGCCTCCTTCAACAGCCAGCGGAGGTTCGTCGCCGACGCCTCGCACGAGCTGCGCACCCCGCTCGCGATCGTCCGTACCGGCGCCGAGGTGCTGCTGGCCAAGCGGGAGAGCACGGTCGCCCAGTGGGAGGCGATGGGGCGGCGCGTGCTGACCGCGACCGGCCAGGCCGAACGCCTGCTGGACGGCCTGCTGTCGCTGGCCCGCAGCGAAAGCGGGGCCATCGCCCACGAGGCGCACGATCTGGCCTTCGCCGCGGCCCGCGCGCTGGGCGAGGCGGACGAGGAAGCCGAGACCTCCGGCCTGTCGATGACCACCGACCTGCGCCCCGCCCCTGTCGTCGGCGACCCCGTCCTGCTCGATCGCCTGGTACGCAACCTGGTGGACAACGCGATCCGGCACAACCATCCAGGCGGTCGGATCGAGGTCGGCACCGGTCACCGCGACGGCGAAGCGCTCGTCACGGTACGCAACAGCGGCGACGCCATCCCCCCGGAGGAGGTCGACCGGCTGTTCGAGCCGTTCCAGCGGCTGACGTCCCACCGCACCGCCGGCTCCCGATCGACCGGTCTGGGCCTGGCCATCGTCAGGTCCATCGTGCACGCGCACCACGGCACGGTCACGGCGGCGCCGAACGCGGGCGGCGGCCTGACCGTCACCGTCACGCTGCCGGCCGATGCCCTGGCCGTGGCCGGGCGGCCGGAGCCGGCTCGGGAGACGTCGTAACCCCGCACCCGCTCCTCACGCCGCCGGACGGGGCAGGCAACCCCGATCAGCCGGCCGGACCTGATCGCCGGCGTTGCGTGGAGAGCGCCTGCCGCCAATGCTCGGCCGCCTGGCTCATGTCGTGGCCGAGGAGCTCGAAGAACTGGCTGGTGGTGTGGAGCCGGTCGCCGGTGGGCGTGTCGGTGCCGAAGATGCCGGCGCCGTGCCGGGTGGTGGCGGCCCACAGGGCCATCGACCTGGCGCTGGCCGCCCAGGTGCGGTACCACACGTCGGCGTCGACGAAGTATCGCACCCGGCGCGCCTCGCGCTCCCGGGCGACGAGCTCTCTCTGCTCGAGCCACCTGGTGGCATTGGAGATCGTCGCCGGACTGACACGGAGATGCCGGACGAGCTCCGCGGCGGTCAGGCTGCCGCTCTCGCTGACGAACAGTGCGGCGAACACCCGGGCCGTCATGGGCGCCATCCCGGTCTCGATCATCATGGCGACGAACTGCTCCTCGAACTCCTGGGCCGTGCGGACCTCACGGTCGTCGGTGCCGCGCGGAACGCCGGCGTGGGGAGCGTGCTTGCGGCGGCGGGCGCGCCAGCTCGTCGCATGCTGGGCGCGGGCCGCCCGGTAGCCGTGCGGGCCGCCGTTCCTGGCGATCTCGCGGGTGACGGTGGACCTGGAGCGTCCCAGCCGGCGGGCGATCTCCGCGTAGGTCAGGCCGGCCGCCAGCCCTTCGGCGATCCGGCGACGGTCCTCGGCGGTCAACCGGCCTCCTGGCATGCGATCCTCTCCCCCAGATCGAGCGTTGTTGCACTCAGCTACAAACTCGTTGCACCAATATATCGGCTCCCACCTGCGCAGATGAGTTTCACGAATTGTCTCGGATCGGAACAGGACCTTACCGTTCCCTCAGACCGAAGAGGAGGTTCATCATGGAAAAGGTCGTTCTCGTCACGGGCGCCTCCGCCGGAATCGGCAAGGCCACCGCACTCGAACTCGTCCGCGCCGGCCATATCGTCTACGGCGCCGCGCGGCGCGTACCCAACATGGACGACATCCGCGACGCCGGCGGACACGTCCTGGAGCTGGACGCACGCCGGCCGGAAGACCTGGAACGGGTCGTCGGCGCCGTGGTCGAGGAGCAGGGCCGCATCGACGTTCTGATCAACAACGCCGGCACAGTCCTGCACGGCGCGGCCGAGGACACCGCCCTCGACCTGGCGCGCGACCTGTTCGAGGTCAACCTCTTCGCACCGGCCCGGCTGGCTCAGCTCGCCCTGCCGCACATGCGCGAGCAGGGGTCCGGCACGATCGTCAACGTCTCCTCCATCGGCGGCGAGATCGCGCTCCCCCTCGGTTGCTGGTACTACGCCGGCAAGCACGCGTTGGAGGCGTACTCCGACACGCTGCGCATGGAGGTCGAGCCGTTCGGCATCGACGTCGTGATCATCCAGCCCGGCATCATCAAGACCGAGTTCGAGGACCACACGGCACAACACCTCCGCGAGATCTCCGGCGGGACCGCGTACGCCACGATGGCCGAGGCCATGGCCAGGCGCGCGGAGACGCAGCTCGGCGACAACTCCCAGGGAACCGACCCCGGCGTCGTCGCCACCACCATCCGGCAGGCCATCGAAGCCGGCAAGCCCGAGACGCGGTACGCGGTCGGCTGGCTGGCCGACAGGCTCCTGGAGCTCAACAGGACGCTGCCCGACCGCGAATTCGACAAGCTCGTCATGAACGCCACCAGGTAGCCGCCGGGTTCGCGTTCTCTTCCGCGGCGAGCCGCACGACCCCGTTCGTCCCTACCCGGTGGCGACGCCGGCCAGGAGCTTCGCCGTGCCTTCGGGCGCCTCCACCGGGAAGTGGTGGCTGCCCAGGTCGACGAGCACGATGTCGAGGCGGTCCCCGTAGCGGTCGATCGCCTCCCGCGTCACCAGGTCACGTATCGCGAACACGGTGATCGGCTGCTTCGTCTCGCGCAGCGCCGCGTCCATGTCCCAGCGCACCAGGGCCTCGATGGAACGCAGGCCCGCGGGCTGCCGTACGGCGACCATCTTCTCGAAGTACGCGTCCTTGAGCGCGGGGTCGGTCCCGGCCGGGGAGCCGCCCTCGACGAGCCCCCGAACCCCTCCGGCGAAGTCCTCACGGAACAGGTGCACCACCGCCTCGGCCTGGTCTTCACTTGTCGCCGGGAACAACGACAGATAGTGCAGCGCGTCCAGTGCGACCACATGCGAGACCGTGTCAGGCAACAGCCGGCCGACTTCGACGGCGACCGCCCCGCCGAGGGAATGGCCGGCCACGACCACCGAGTCCACCGCCTCGGCCTCCAGCACCGCCGCCACGTCGCGAGCGAACTCTTCCATGGTCCAGACGTCCCGCGTCGACCGCGACTCGCCGTGCTCGGCAAGGTCGATCGCGAGGACGCGGTAGTGCTCGGGCAGGTGGTCGGTCACCGCGTCGAAGTCGCCTCGGTCGCACGCCCAGCCGTGGATGAGAGCCAAAGTCGGCCCTCCGGCCGGACCGCTGGCCGTGTACCGGATCGTCGTGTGGTCCGATCGCCGAACCTCACGGTTCTTCCTGGCCCTGCTTGCAGTGGTCACGATGTCTCCTTGTTCCGCATTGTGGAAATCTCTATGGGTGATGTGCTGACGGATCCTCTGCCCGCCCGTGCTCAACCGCACGGGACCATGGCGGCGCGGCGCTTGACCCGTACCTGGTTCAGGCGCAGGACGAGGGCGGAGAAGGTGATCGCCACGATCGCCAGCGCGTAGATCACGGTGGCGGTCCTCAGCCCCAGGGCGGTGACGGCGATTCCGCCGAGCATGGCGGGCACGCTGTTCCCCAGATAGCCGATGATGTTCGCCAGGGCGAAGACCGCGCTGCGCTCGTGCGGCTTGGCGACCCGCGCGAAGGTGCCGAACGTGGCCAGCACCGACGCGCCGAAGCCGAGACCCGCGACGAGGGTGCCGGCAGCGGCCAGCCAGAGGAGGTCCTCCGCCAACCCGGCGAGTGAGATCAGGGTGCCGAGCCCGAGCGTCGCGGACGAGGGGGCCAGCAGCGAGGACGCGGGACGGGAGCGGAGCAGGGAGACCGCGAGCGCTCCGGCGCCCGTCAGAAGCGTCACGACGACACCGCCGACCAGATGGTTGTGCAGCCCCAGCAACTCGGCCGCGACGGACGGGCCGAGCGAGAGGTACATCCCGGCCAGGGCCCAGCCGGCCACCATCGCCGGCACCACCGGGACGATGTCCGCGCGCAGGTACGCGGGCATCGCGACCCGCGGGCGCAGGGAGGCGACGGCTCCCGGCCGGCGGAGCGACGTCTCCGGGATGAGGGCGACGACCACCGCCGCCAGCACCATGCCACCGAGCAGCAGTGCGTAGACCAGCCGGGTCTGGGCGGGGCCGAACTCCACCAGCACACCACTGCCGAGAGCACCCAGAGCGAGCCCGGTCAGGGGAGCCACCGAGGTGACGACGCCTGCCCGCCCGCGGGCATGCGACGGCTCGAGATCGACCAGGGTGGCGCTCAGGGTGGTCGCCGCCGCCCCGGTCGCGATGCCCTGCAGCACCCGGGCGGCGGACAGGACGAGCACGTCCCCGGCGACCAGGAACAGGACGAGCGCGACCACCTCCAGCCCGATCGCCGCGGCGAGCACCGGCCGGCGGCCGAGATGGTCCGACAGCGCTCCGACGACGAGCAACGAGCCCAGCAGCCCGAACACGTAAAGGGCGAAGACGACGGTCAGCACCCACGCCGTGAACTGCCACTGCTGCTGGTAGATCACGTAGAGCGGGGACGGCGCGCTGGAAGCGGCCAGGAAGAGGACGAGGACGGCGGCCACGCCGGGGAAGGCGCCCTTCCACGGCACGCGGCGCGGACCGCCGGCGGGCGGTGAGGCGGTATCAGAAGGATCAACAGGCATGCGAACCTCGCAGCGATCGTTGCGTTAGTGGCTCGAAGCTAACACAAACGCATTGATCACTGCAATTTTAAAGCAGTGATCAATGCAATAATGGTCACATGTCCACGACGACTTCCCCGTCCCGCACCGCGAGCCGGCCCGGCGGCCGCTCCGCCCGAATCCGCGCGGCCGTCCACCGGGCCGTCAAGGAGCTGCTCACCGACGAGGCCGGCGACCCGCTGACGATCCCGGTCGTAGCCGCCCGCGCAGGCGTGCACGCCACCACGGTCTACCGGCGCTGGGGCTCCATCGGCGAACTGCTCGCCGACGTCACGAGCAGCCGCTTCTCCGGCGACATCGTGGTGCCGGACACCGGAAGCCTCCGCGGGGACCTGGAACGCTATGCGGCCGACCTCGCCAAGGACCTCAGCGACCCGGACACCCTCGCCCTGGTACGCGCCACCATCGGCACAGCCGGAGAGCAGGGCGCCGCCGTTTGCCGCAGGGAACGCCAGCAGCAGCTCGAAGCCATCCTCGAACGGGAACAGGCCCGGGGCGATCAGACCCCGACCATCGAACGCGCCACAGACGCCGTCCTCGCCCCCCTCTACTACCGGGCCGTCTTCACCGACCTGGCCCTCACCCCCGAATGGACCCGCACCCTCGTGTCACACCTGCTGCCGGACTGACCCACCGCTCCCCTGCTCCGGATCTCATCGTTGATCGATACCGGATACTCTGCCGGGCGTGCGGCGATTAATGACTCCCCGGACGGTGTGGCTCGCGCTCGCGGCGGCCCTCGCGGCGGTGGCGGCGGTGCTGACGATGAGGCGTTCCCGGTGTCTCGCCGCCACGCGACCGCTCCCGGCGCAGCACCAGGACGAGCCGGAGCCGGCCGTCTCCGCAGCCGCTCCCGTTCCCGTTCCCGTTCCCGTTCCCGTTCCCGACCAGCCTGCCGCCGCACCGCTGCTCGGCACTCCCACGGCAAGCGACCTGCAGCGCTTCGTCACCAAGCCCTCCATCCTGGACCGTCCCCCGGCCAGGCCCCGGTCGCCACGGGAGCCCTTGAGCGAAGCGGCCCGCCGCCGCCTGACCCGCTGGGGCGTGGCCGGGTGCGCGCTCGTCCTGCTGGCCTCCTGCACCCAGATGCTCGAGTCCGCGGTCTTCTCCAACGCCCCGGCGACGCGGGACGCCGGCGAGAGCGTCACCCAGCCGGGCCTGATCACGGACGAGGTGTGCGACCCCTCGCTCTCCGAGAGCCGGGCCACCTGCCTGCTGCTGCGCATCCCCGGCGAAGACCCGCCCGGGCGGGAGCCGGTCACGCCGCCCCCCGCGGAAACGGTCGACGAGGACTGCCTGCCCAAGGAGGCCACCCCGCGCGTACGCAAGATCGACGCGAAGGTGACCCGGGCCGTCAACCGGCAATGGCGGCGCATCGAGTCATGGCTGAAGACGCACGCCCCCCGGAGCCACCGCACGCTCGGCAAGCCGGGAAAGGCTGCGGACATCGTGGCGGCGGAGGCCGAGACGGGTCTGCGGTTCCCCGACGACCTGCGCGCGTCGCTGCTGCGGCACGACGGCTCCCGCTTCCTCGACGACACCTGGGCCTTCGGGTTCCTGGGCAACTCGAACGCGGGCGTCGCGCAGATCCTCGACGGCTGGCGGGGCCTGTGTGAGATCGACGGCGGGAACGAGGGGGACGGAGGCGACGCGCACGCGCGCACGGAATGGTGGGACGGGCGCATGCTGCCCGTCGGCGCCGACGGCATGGGAAACCACCTCGTGGTCGATGCGGTGCAGCGCGACGTCGGCACGACCGATCACGAGGGCAGCATGAGCTTCCGGCCCGGCGGAGTGCGGATCCGGTCGTTCCACGCCCTGCTGAAGGCCACCGCCGACGCCATGGAGAACGGCACGTCCATCGGCTACTGGAAGCCCACGGCGGTCGCCGGCGAAGTGGAGTGGGACGTCCTCGACCTCGGCCCCTGAGGTGCCGGCCCTTCCGGAGTCGTAGGAACGAGCCACCGCCGGCGAGCGGCCCGAGCACATGGATGTTCTGCCCGGCGACGATGTGACGGCGGACACAGTCAGCGCCGCCCCCGATTCCGTGGCCGGCCGCACAGGGAAGGCGCGCGGTTGACGGAGGATCCGGTTGTCGTTTCGGTAGCGGTATGGACGGACGGGTGAGCACGTACCGGTCGGAGGCGTACGCGGCGGAGTTCTACCAGGACATGGGGACGCGGTCGCCCGAGGCGCTCGACGCGCCGGCCGACACCCGGGTACGGCTGCGCGCGCTGCTCCCTGCCGGCGAAGCCGACGATCGGCCCGGCCGGCACTAGCGCGACCGCGCGGAACATCACGGCGAGCACGCGGCCGCATCCCTCTCCAGCGTCCAGGCGGGCGTCGAGGGACGAGTGGCCGCGTGGCACCTCTCCCTGTCGTTCAGTCCACCCGTACGGCGTGCATCGCGGTGAAGGCCAGCAGGCGGGCGGCGGTACGCGGTGGATCCTCGAGGTTGGGTGAGTGTCCGAGACCGGGCAGCAACTCGACTTCCGCGCCCGGGACGGTGCGGTAGTCGGCGGCGGACGAGGATCGCCATCTGCGGTCGTCCTCGCCGAAGATCACCAGTAGCGGCTTGCCGAGGCCCCGCAGCCGGTCCGGGAGCGCCCGCTGCATCAGATACTCGCTGGTGGCCCGCATCGTCGAGGTGAGTGTGTGGAACGTCATGGCGCGCACCTCGTCCAGGAGCTCTTGGGGGACCTGGTAGCCCGCGCGGCTGAAGCCGGTGCTCGCGAACTGGCGGAGCTGCTCGTCGGTCGGCGGCCACTGCGACGGGTCGATCGCGGCGGACTCCGGTGCGATGAAGGCGTCCAGGCTGGGGCCGGTGTTGATGAGCGCGAGCGCGGTCACCAGGTCGGGCCGCTCTTCGGCGAGGGCGGTGGCGACGGCGCCGCCGCTGGAATGGCCGACGACCATGGCGTGCGTGACGCCGAGCCGGTCCAGTACCGTGCCGGCGCGGCGTGCCTGGTCCGGGATCGCGTAGCCACGGTCGGCCGGTTTGGCCGACCGGCCGTGCCCGAGCAGGTCGATCCGGATGACGCGATGGGATCGGGTCAGCATCGGCACCAGCGGGTCCCACGAGCGGGTCGAGGAGGCGGACCCGTGGATGAGCAGGAGTGCGGGGGCGTCGCGGGGGCCGTCCTGGTCCACGTGGATGGCGCCGTCGTCCAGGGACAGGGTCGAGCTCTCGTTGGCCTCGGCGTCGCTTCGCGCGTACGGTGCGCCGTCAGAAAGGGTCATGAGGCCACTGTCGCCGCCGGTACGCACCGGTGGATTGGACAAATGTTCCCCTCGGTCGGCTCGTAGCATGGAACGGTGCGGACGTTCGTACATGGTGCGGCTGTGTGGGAGGTCGCGTGCCCGCGGCGGCCCAGCCGGGTGGCCGGTGTCACCATGGCCGGGTTCCGGGTCCGTGACCTGGACGCGCTCCGGATGGTCCCGCACCCGGCCGTGACGCTGCTTCTGGATTTCGGCGCCGGTTCGCCGGTCCTGCACCATGCCGCCGGGCGGCAGCAGGGAAGTGTCGTCGCCGGGCCCGGGGTCGGGTCCGGGGGCGCGCTCTGGGCGCGGGGCGAGAACGTCGAGTGCGTTCAGGTGCGCCTGTCCCCCGTGATCGCAGGCGCGGTCCTGGACGCCTCCCCCGCCGACCTCGACGGCGCCGTGGTGGCCCTCGACGACCTGTGGGGCCGGGAGGCGTCACGGATCCGTGAGCGGCTGAGCGAGCTCTCCTCCTGGCAGGACCGCTTCGCGCTGACGGACGCGTTGCTCGCCCGCCGGTATGCGGCGGGGTCGCCGGTGGACCCGGAGGTGGCCTGGGCCTGGGACCGGATCGTCAGCGGCCGTGGCCTGGTCCGGGTCGACGAAATGGCGGCCGAGGTCGGATGGAGCCGTAAGCGGCTGTGGTCGCGGTTCCGCTCGCAGCTCGGCCTGCCGCCCAAGCGCGCCGTGAAGCTGGTCCGCTTCGACCATGCCGCCCACCGCCTGGTCGCGGGTGAGGCCGCGGCCCGGGTCGCGGCCGACGGCGGCTACGCCGACCAGTCACACCTGCACCGCGACGTCGTGGCGTTCACCGGGGCGACCCCCGCGACCGTGGCCGGTGAGCCGTTTCTGGCGGTTGACCCCCTCGCCTGGCCCGGCCACGGCACGCGTGCCAGGCCGCACGTCTCCAGGGATCTCCGGCCCGGTCGCCGAACGGAGGTGAGACGGCCGCCGCTCTGAACGACGCCGCGGTCACCTGCGCTGGGCGGCGCCCAGCGGTCAGGGGCGCCGGCCGTACTGGTCAGGCCGGGCAGCCGCACGACGCCCTCGGGCGGCCTCGGAGCCGGAGGCGCTGTGCTCCCGGGTTGCCGACGTTGACCCGATCTCCGCCCCCCGGACGCGAAAAACGCGTTGCCATGGATTCCCGCAGTACGTATGGTTTTGCGCTCGTGATCACAGTGGTGGAGCGAGTCCTGCCTGCTCGGCTGGGAACAGGATTCCGGTGGCTGCTGGCCTCGAGCTGGCTGACGAATCTCGGTGACGGGGTCGCGGCCGCCGCGGGCCCGCTGCTGATCGCGACGTTGACCCGCGACCCGCTGATGATCTCGCTGTCGGCCCTGGTGGGCTGGGCGCCGCCGCTGCTGTTCAGCCTGTATGCGGGCGTGCTGTCGGACCGGTACGACCGGCGCAGGATCGTGCTCGTCGCCAACGCCGTGCGGGCCGTGGTGCTGACGGCACTGGTCACGCTCATGGTGACCGGCACCGTGACCGTGGCGGCGGCGCTGGTGGCGCTCACGCTCCGGTCAGTCGCCGAGGTGTTCGCCGACAGCGCGACGGCCACGCTGACGCCGATGATGGTCGGCAAGGACGATCTCGTCGTCGCCAACGCCCGCCTGGGCACGGGATTCATCACGCTCAATCAGCTCGCCGGCCCGCCGATCGGCGCGGCGCTGTTCGGGCTGGGCCTGACCTGGCCGTTCGCGGGCCAGCTGCTGCTGGTGGTGGCGGGGATGATCCTGGTCTCCCGGATCACGTTGCCGCCGCACGGCCGGCAGGCCGACGATCCCGCGCCCGACACCGTACGGGAGCTCATCGCCGGCTTCGCCTGGACCATCCAGCACGCGGCGGTCCGCACGCTGGCGCTCACCATCCTGATCTTCAACTTCACGTTCGGCGCGGCCTGGTCGGTCCTCGTCCTCTACACCCAGGAGCAGCTCGGCCTCGGCGCCATGGGCTTCGGCCTGATGACCACCATCGGCGGGATCGGCGGCCTGATCGGCACCGGCCTGTACGGGACCATCACCCGCAGGGTGAGCCTCGGCGCCCTGATGCGGATCGGGCTCGTCATCGAGACGTTCACCCACCTGGGCCTGGCCCTGACCCATTCGCCGTGGGTCGCCGGAGGTATCTTCCTGGCCTTCGGCGCGCACGCGTTCATCTGGGGCACGACCTCGGTCACCGTCCGCCAGCGCGCGGTGCCGCGCGACCTCCAGGGCCGGGTGGGCAGCGTCAACACCATCTGCGTGTACGCCGGTCTGGTGGTCGGCTCGTTGATCGGCGGTGTCCTGGCCACCCGCTTCGGTGTCGCGGCGCCCTTCTGGTTCGCCTTCGCCGGTTCCGCGGTGTTCCTGGTGCTGCTGTGGCGGCAGCTCATGCTCATCGCCCACGACGACTGAGCCTCCGTCCGTGCTCTCGGAAGGGCACGGACGGAGGTCGCCGCCGTGGTCGTGCAGCCGTGCCGGGAGACCGCCATCTCTCGAGTCCGGCCTGCGCCACCGACGCGGGGGTCGTCGTGGCCGCCGGCTGAGCTGGTCCTCCTCAGGCCGGGTCAGCCGTCCCGGGGGACTGTCCGCGTCCGTCCGGCGGGTGGCTTGTCCTCGGGCTCGGTCGCTGCCGGGCCCTTGCCGCCGTGACCGTTCCCCTCGTCCTCCAGATACGCCTCCGGCACCTGGGGCAGGGTCGGCACCAGCGCCTTGCGGGCCACGAACGTGTCGAGCAGCGAGAGCAGCATGGCCAGCACCGGCACCGCCAGCAGCGCGCCCACCGCCCCGAAGAGCTGCGCTCCCATGATCACGCCCGCGAACGCGACCCCCGGATGCATGTTCACCGACCGCCCGCTGATGCGCGGCTCCAGCGTCAGGTTCTCCACCTGCTGGTACAGGACCGCCCAGGCCAGCGCCACCAGCCCGATCCAGGGCCGGGGCGAGACCAGGCCCACGACGGCGGGCAGCGCGATCGCGATGTACGTGCCGATCGTCGGCACGAACTGGGCCACGACGCCCGTCCACACGCCCAGCGCCAGCCACGAGGGCATGCCGATCAGCAGGAACACGATGGCCGAGGTGGTGCCGTTGATCGTGGCCAGGATGAGCCGGGCGGAGACGTACCCGCCGGTCTTGACCAGCGACACGTCCCACACGGTGAGGAAGACCTGCTGGATGCGGCCGGGCAGGAACTGGGCGAGCCAGCGCCGCAGCCGGGGGCCGTCGGCCGAGAAGTAGAAGGTCAGCAGCAGCAGGGCGAAGCCGTTGAACACCGCCGCGGTGATCGTGCCGAGCACGCCGAGCACGCCACCGACCAGGTCCTGGGCGTAGGTGGCGGCCTGTTGCGGGGTCAGGTTGATGGAGCTGAGGACGGTGGAGATGTCGTACCTGGTGCCGAACCTGGCGTTGATCCAGTCGATGGCGCCGGTGACCACCTCGGGCAGCGCCCGTACGAGCAGCGCGGCCTGCTCGACGAACAGGTTGCCGAACAGGAAGAGGAAGACCGCCGCGAGCAGGATGATCCCGATCATCACGAGGACGGCTGCGGCGCCGCGGCGCATGTGCCGGGCCAGCCGGCCCACCGCGGGCTCCATCGCCAGCGACAGGAACCAGGCCATCACCACGATGACGACCAGCGAACCCGCGTCCACCAGGATGAAGCGAAGGAGGTACACCACCACGACGACGGCGACGACGGCGAACCCGACCCGCCACACGTTGGAGGCCGACAGGAGCACCTGAACCGGAGGGGCAGCCTCGGGACGGGACTCCCGGGGCTCGATCGGCTTGGTCATGGCACTCTCCTGACCGGACCACGCGATGATATGCCTCACCAGCGAATCTACGCCGCCCGGCCGCCGCCCCAGCAGCCGGACCGAACGGGACGAGTGCCCGAGGCGCGCCGGCTGTCACCGCGACGGCGTGAAAGTCACCGCCGGCCCGGACCGAACCTGGCGGCGTCGCACCCGCCGTGGTGGCGCACCGCCGCCGTCCACGCGCACGGCAGCAGCGACGTACGACGGGCACGCCTGAACTCCCCACCCTGGCTACGGGCGGAGACCCCTGCGGGCTTGTTCTCGCTGGTCAGGGGAAGGTGCCCGGAAAAAGGGGACGGCACGGCTTACCTGGGGGGGTGGCTGCTGTGCGAGATATGGACGATGGACGGGGCAGCGGCACGCCGTGAAGGACCTCCGCCGGCGGGTCGTGAACGCCGGATCGCGGGCAGGTGCGCGTCTCAGGCGGGTGGAGTGGTCGATCCGGGCGCGGATGACGATGCTGGCCACCCTGGTGACGGCGGTGCTGTCCGTGTTCGCGGTATGGCTGGTGCTGGATCACCACCACCAGCACGAGACGACCCATCGGATCAGGCACGTCTACGGCGCGGACCTGGAGATGGTGCATCGGTTCGCGCACCGCCGGGTGCCGCCGGTCATCGACGTCGAGGCGGTGGCCGCGACGCAGTTGGTCGATCGTGCCGGGCGGGTGGTGTCGGCGAGCGTCCGGGTGATCGGACAGCCGCGGATGGCCACGTTCGTACCGTCGCGGCGGCCCTCGGCCACCGATCGGCGGCTGTGCGACGTGCCGGGCTTTCCCGGCCGGTGCATGATCGTCGCGGCGATGTGGGTGCCCGCCCTCGGCGGGGACCTGGTCGCCTACAGCGCGCTGCCGGACCCACTCTGGTACGGGAGCGAAGCGCTGCTCGCGCAGCTCCTGGCGGCCATGGCGATCTTGCTGGTCATCGTGGCCGTGGGTACGTACCAGCTCGTCGGCCGTACCCTGCGGCCCGTCGAGGCGATGACCGCCGAGCTCGCCGAGATCACCACGACCGACCTCGGGCACCGCGTGCCCGTCCCGGCCCACCATGACGAGATCCGCTACCTGGCCACCGTCGTCAACGACACCCTGGAACTGCTGGAGGCGGCGCTGCGGCGCGAGCGCCGCTTCACCGCCGAGGCCTCCCACGACCTGCGCACCCCGATCACCGGCGCCATCCTGCGACTGGAAGAGGCACTGGTGGACCCGGACGCGGCCGACTGGCCGCGCATGGCCAAAGACCTGCTCAGCGACGTGGAACGCCAGCAGGCGATCGCCGAGGACATCCTCACCCTGGCCCGCCTGGACGCCGACCGGACGGCCCAGCACGAGCACACCGATCTGGCCGAACTCGCCCGCATCGAGCTCCGCCGCCGGCTGCCCGGCCGGGTCCCCATCCGCACCGACCTGCAGCCGGGCGTGGTCGTCAGCTGCGACCGGCTGCTGATCGCCAGGCTGCTGGCCAACCTGCTGGACAACGCCCAGCGCCACGCCGCCACCGCCGTCACCATCGCCGTCCGGGCCGAGGACGGCACCGGAGTCATGGCGGTCTTCGACGACGGCGCCGGCATCGCCCCCGAACACCGCGAGATCGTCTTCGAACGCTTCGCCCGGCTCCCGGAGTCACGCGAGCGCGACCCGAAGGGCACCGGCCTGGGCCTGGCCATCTGCCGCGAGATCGCCCACGCCCACCGAGGCACCCTGACCATCGAAGACCCCGGCCAGGGAACGTGCCTGGTCCTGCGCATGCCCTTGGTGAACTGACCGCCGGCCGGGCATCTGGCTCATGGGGCGTGGGAAGCGGGTCGTGGTCCTCGGCGATCCGAGGCCGGCGAGTCCAGTTCGTCCGCTCGCCGGAGGTCCTTGGGGCGGCCGATGGCGCGGCGCATCCGGATGAGGTCATCTCGGGAGACGTAGTGAACTTCCAGGCCGCCCGGGCCGGCTGCGGTGATCGCGCGGTCGAGGCACTCCCGGACCCGCAGGTCGCCCCAGGGAAGCGCCGGGGTGCAGCAGTCGCCGGCGGCTCCGGGCGAGGTGAACTCCACTTTGGGACGGAGAAAGGAATCCGCGTGCGTCGCCACGGGGTTGCCCTCTTCGTCGAACAGCCGGGCGTCGACGGAGGTGAAGGCGGCCGCCAGGGCGGGGGCGTGAGCGGGGACGCCGTCCCAGAGCAGGTCCAGATCGCCGGTCAGTTCGGTGGATCCATGCATGATGCCGGCCACCTGCCCGATCACGACGGCTCGGACGCCGTTGCGATGGAGGGCTTCGAGCAGCGGGAACGGGTCGAACCCGAGGGCACCGTCCGTGCCGATCGTGCCGACGTCGTCATCGGCGTCCTGGTGGCCCAGGCCGGTGCCCGCCCGGTTCAGGGCCAGTTCACGGGTGCGCCGGGCGGCGGCGCGGAGTCGTTCCAGCGGTTCGTCGATCATCTGGTTCATGCAACACCCGGCCGCACTCATGGCGCACCCGAATTTCTCGGGATCACCGAAGGGTACGAAGACGACTTCGTGGCGGATGCGGGCCTCGGGAACGGGGCCAGGTCTGGTCAGGCTCGGCGCTGGGGGTCGCGGCGGGCTTGCCGGCGGGGTGAGGAACGCCGGTCCAGGTCCTCGATGTCCAGGCCGAGCAACGCCTCGATGTCGGCGACCGACAGCGCGCGGGTACGGCCGGGTGCACGGCCGCCGGTCGGATCGGCGGTCAGCCAGCCCTGGTCCATCCAGAAGGTCACCGCGGAGCGGAGCGCGTCCGGGTGCCGGTTGAAGGTCGCGGCAACCCGGCCACTCGTTCGACGTTCTCCTCGTCGTTGAGCCCGGCGAGGGGGAAGTGGGTGCCGGACAGGGTGGCCAGGTAAGTACTCGCCGCGGCGGGCAGCGGAGGACTATCGCGGATAGTAATTGCTATACGCGACAGGAGGAGCGATGATCTCAGCACCGCCCGCGATCAGCAGTTTCGTGCCGAGGTGGGAGCGGCCGATACGCGGACCGAACGACGACCCAGCGATCGCGAAGCAGTCTCGATCAGGAGGCGCGACATGGCCAGGATCACCTACGACGACCAGACCGCGGCAGCGTACAAGGCGGTTCGTGAGATCCCCCGAGACGGGCTCGGAGAATGGCGTGAAGCGATACGACGTCACCTCGACCCGTCGCCCGGGATGACGGTGGCCGACATCGGCGCGGGGACCGGGATGTTCGCCGCCGCCCTCACCGATTGGTTCGACCTGAGCGTCGTCGCCGTCGAACCGTCGGCGGCGATGCGGGCCCAGATTCCGCGCCGCCCGGGCATCCAGGTGCTGGCGGGCGACGCCGGCGCCCTCCCGCTCCCGGACGGCTCGGCGGACGGCGCCTGGCTGTCCCTCATGATCCACCACATCCCCGACCTGGAAGCCGCCGCGCGCGAGATCCGCCGCGTTCTGCGCCCGGGCGCTCCTGTTCTGATCCGGCAGGGGTTTCCCGGCAGGGCCGACACGACCAGCACCTTTCCCTGGGGGTTCTTTCCCCAGACCACCCGGACCACCGACACCTTCCCCACGGTCGAGCGGACGTGCGAGGCGTTCGCCACCGCGGGGTTCCGCCGCGACGCGCTCGAACCGGTCCCCGAGACGCTGACCACTCTTGCCGACTTCCTGGCCCGGGTGGATGTCTTCCGCCGCTCCGACACCATCATGCGCGGCCTCACCGAGGAGGAGTTCCTCCAGGGCAAGGAACAGCTGCGCCGGGCCGTGCGGGAGGCCGAGCAGGCATCCAGCCCGGGGACCAGGACCAACTGGCTTGACCTCCTGGTGCTGCGCTGAGGCTCCCGCCCGCCTTGCCGTCGCCGACCGCGACGGTGATGCCCGCGAGGGCCCGCTCACCGGCCCGTCGCGCCGGTCCGGTAGCGCAGGCCGTCGACCAGCAGAGTAATCATGCGCTGGGTGTAGGCGTCGTCGTCGGGGTCGACGATGTTGGCCATGGTGCGCAGCAGGTCGTACGGGGTGATGGCGGGGCGGATGTCCCCGGACGCGGCGGCGGCGTCCAGCAGTCGCTCGATGGCCGGGAGGAAACGCTGCATGAAGTAGGCGGGCAGGTTCTCATAGGCGGGGTCGCCGGAGTGCAGGGCGGTTTTGAGGCCGCGTTTGGTGGCGATGAACCGGGTCAGGCGGTTGAGCCAGCGGGTGAGAGCCTCGACGGGTTCGTACTGTGCCGACAGGGCGGCGGCAGCATCGATGCAGGCGTCGGCTTCCCGGCGGAAGACGGCGACGATGAGGTCCGAGCGCTGCGGGAAGTGCCGGTAGAGCGTGCCCGCCCCGAGCCCGGCCTTTTCGGTGATCCGCCGTACGGGTGCGTCCACGCCCTCCGCGGCGAACACTTCGGCGGCAGCGGTCAGCAGGGCGTCCAGGTTGCGCTGGACGTCGCGTCGTGCGGGGCGGGGAGCCGGTTCCCCGGGCGGAGGCGTCGTCATGCGGCGTGGCCCCTTTTGCGAATCGGAGTGGCGTTCCGCATTGTAGGCGACCGGGCGGGGTTCCGTTTCGGGGTCGGTGAGGCATACGACCCAGGTCTGGATCGTGTGTCGCCTGGGCCAGGGCGGCGTCAGGCGCTTTTCGTGGGCGGCGAGCGCCCGCAGCCCGATCCGCGCGTCGCGGACCTGCGGCGCGCTCACTGCCCGTTCCCGTGGACGGGGCGGTACGTGGGCTGCCACATGGCGTCCTGAACCTGCTGGACGGTGTCACGCAGATCGACGCGGGCCAGGTGCTCCTCGGCCGCCCGGTTCGCGACGGCCACGGCCACCGTGGCAGAGACCTCGCGCAGGTTGTCCACCTGAGGCAGCAGCGACGCGCCCGGGGCGGACACGTCGACCATGTTCCCGACGGCCTCGGCGGCGGCCTGGAACATGCCGGGGCTGACCCGGCGGGCCCGCGCGACCACCACGCCCAGCCCCAGCCCCGGGTAGAGCAGGGCGTTGTTGGCCTGGCCGATGACGTACGTGACGCCGTTGTACGTGATCGGCTCGATCGGGACGCCGGTGGCGATCAGAGCCCGGCCGTCGCTCCAGCGGATCAGGTCGGCCGGCATGGCCTCGATGCGCTCGGTCGGGTTCGAGATCGGGAAGATGATCGGGCGGTCCACACCCGCCGCCATCGTCCGGACGATCTGCTCGGTGAAGGCGCCGTGGGCGGTGGAGGTGCCGAGCAGCATGGTCGGCTTCACGCGCGTGACGACCTCGGCCAGCGAGATGCCGTGCTCGTCGCGAGACCAGTCGGCGACCTCGTCCCTGGGGCGGGCGTACGGCTGCTGGTAGTCGCGCAGGCCGGCCATGTCGTCGGTGAGCAGGCCCTGCTTGTCGATCGGCCAGATCCGCCGGGAGGCGCTCTCGCGGTCCAGGCCGTCGCGGATCATCGCATCGCGCAGCTGGTCGGCGATGCCGGTGCCCGCGGTGCCCGCCCCGAAGATGACGATCCGCTGCTCACGCATCGGGGTCCGGGACACCCGGACGGCGCTGAGCATGGCGGCCAGCACGATCGCGCCGGTGCCCTGCATGTCGTCGTTGAAGGTACAGATCCGGCCGGTGTACTTCTCCAGGATCCGGCGGGCGTTGGACGGGCCGAAGTCCTCCCAGTGCAGCAGGGCGCCGGGGAACATCCGGGTGGCCGTGGTGACGTAGGCGTCGATGAAGTCGTCGTAGCGCTGCCCGCGTACCCGGGCGTGCCGGTTGCCGACGTAGGCCGGATCGTTCAGCAGGGCCTCGTTGTCGGTGCCCACGTCCAGGGCGACCGGGATGACGCGGCCGGGGTCGATGCCCGCGGCGGCCGTGTAGACGGCCAGCTTGCCCGTCGCGATGCCGGCTCCGCCGCCCACCCCCCAATCTCCGATGCCGAGAATCTCCTCGGCATCGGAGGCCACGATCAGGTCGACGTCGTCCGGGCCCAGCCCGAGGTTCCTGAAGGCCCGCTCGATCCCGCCCGGGTCGTCGATGGACAGGTACACGCCACGGGGGCGCTGGTACTCGTGGCTGTAGGCCTTGATCGCCTCGGAGACGGTCGGGTCGTACACGATGGGCAGCATCTCGCGCAGGTGATCGCTCAGCAGCCGGTAGTAGAGCACCTCGTTGCGGTCCCGCAGCCCCTCCAGGTAGACGTTCTTGAGCAGGTCACTCGGCTGTGCCCGGTACTGCGCGTACATCCGCCGCGCCTGCTCCTCCAGCGTCTCCACCGCCAGCGGCAGCAGGCCCTCCAGACCCAGCTCGGCCCGCTCCTGCGGCGAGAACGCCGTGCCCTTGTTCAGCAGCGGCTCCTGCAGCACCGCCTGGCCCCGCAGGGACGTCACGTAGCTGCCGTCCGGCTGCTCGGCGAACATGAGGCTCACCAGATCAGGCTTCTTCTTCCCCATCGACACCGTCATCCCCCTCGGCTGCATCGGCCTGGCACTCAGCGCCGGGTCACGGCGAATCAGGCTGCCCCGGCCAGGAGGACGGACACTGAGCCGCGCCTCACGACTCCACAAATCCGGACAAAGGAAGTGCTGCTCGGCTGAGGAGGTGGCCCGGTCATCGCGGGTGTGATCCCTTTCGGAGAAGTCGTGTCGCGGAGGGGTGACGCGTCAGCCGGCCCGGTCAGAACCGGCCGGAACGCCCGGTGAACCGGTCGGGCCGCGCTCCAGCAGCCGGCGCAGATCGGCGACGGGCTGGACCCCGGAGACCGGCGGCCGGCCGTCGATCACCAGGCTGGGGACGCCGGTGACGCCGAGCTCGGCCGCGCGGAGCCGATCCGCCCGCACCTGGTCGGCGTGGTCGTCACCGGCCAGCACGGCGTGCACGTCATCGGCGTCCAGGCCGGCCGCGCCGCCCAGGCGCCGCAGGACCTGCGGGTCGGCCACGTTGAGCCCTTCGGTGTGGTACGCGTGCAGCAGCAGCTCCATCATCTGGTCGGCCCGGTCGTGGTCGGCGGCCAGCTTGCACAGCCGGTGCGCGTCGAAGGTGTTCACCGGCCGGGCCAGATGCAGGTTCAGCTCCAGGCCTTCCGCGGCGCCCAGCGACCGGATCAGGGTGATTCGGGCAGGTGCCTGCTCGCCCCACCATCCGGCCATGGCCTCGGCGGCGGTCGGACCGGGGACCCGGCCTTCCTCCGGGGCGAGCTCGTAACTGCGCCAGGCGAGCTCCACGCTGTCGCGGTCGGCGAGGCTCGCCAACGCTGCCGTCAGGCGTCTTTTGCCGATGTAGCACCACGGGCACAGCACATCGGCGTATATCTCCAGCTTCATGCAGGTCCTTTGTAGGAGGTTTCGGCGATCAGGAGTCGAGGCGCTGCGGCCCGGGACCGACCTCGCGGGCCACGGTGTAGGTGGGCGGCCCGGTCATGCGCGGTTCGGCCTTGCCGGACAGGCCCCGCAGCGCCCTGCCGATGGCGGCCACCCGGCCGTCGGTGTCCGAGGTCTCCACGAAGGCGCGGTAATCCGCCTCGCTCGCCCAGTGCACGATGTTGTACACGCGGGTGCCGTCGGTGCTCACGTGAAAACGGGCTGAGCGGTAGCCGGGATAGAAGCGCACCCACCGCTCCTGGATCTCCGCGAACGCCTCGACGAGCTCGCGCTGAGTGTCGAATCCGTCGACGGTGTAATCGATGATCGAATAGAAACCCGTGTCCATGCTCACGCGCATGCTCCTCGAGGTCGATGGCAGGACAGGCCCCCGATCGCCATCCTGCAATCTCAACCGCGGTCGAGGTCAACCACGGGCAGGCGAGCGGCCCCGCTCCACCCGCCGTTCGCGGCGCACGCCTGGGTGGTGGAGGCCGGTGGCGTGCCGGTGGAGGAGGCCGTGCCGGAGGGGTACCTCGCCCCGCTGATCACGGTCGCACCGTGGCCGGCTACGGATGCGCCCGCAACGTGAGGGGGTCGAAGGCGTGCCCGGCCCACAACTCACGGGAGGTCTCCTCCGGGTACGCCGTCATGCCGGGCTCGGTGTCGATGACCCAGGTATGCCGGTTCTGCGGCTCGTACGCCGGCCAGCCGGGATCCCCGGTCGTGGCGAAGGCGATCCAGGCCGCGCGGACCCGGGCCGACAGCTCGGCCGCGGCCGGTGGCGGCTCCTGTCCGAGCAGCAGTCCCGCCGCGCCGGCGGTCAGGTTGCCGAACGTGAGCGGCAGGCCGAGCCCATGACAGGCGCCGAGGACCTCGCCGCCCATGCCGGGGGCCGGCCAGGTCAGCTCGTACAGGTGGGCCCGGCCGCGCCTCTGGTGGGCCTCGGCCAGCCGGACGGACGGCATCCGGAACAACCAGTCGGAGTGCACCAGCTCGTACAGCCGCTCCTCGCCGGCCTCCGGGTGGGCGGCCCGGAAGGCCTCCGGATCAGGCGCGAGCTCCCGCAGCGCGGTGGCGGCCCGCTCGGCGGTGATCTGGCCGGTGTCACCCCTGATGGCCATGAACAGCCGGTATTCGTCGCGGGTGTGCCCCGCGATCAGCTCCACCTCGCGCGCGGCCCCGTCCGCCAGTGACCGCCACGGCACCGCGGGCAGCACCTCGCCGTCCACCACCGGCGCGAACGGCGACCGGATGTACGCGGCCCGGCCCCACTGCGGGCGGCCGGCCATCTTGTCCGCCACCGCGTCACCGGCGTCGTTCAGTCGCTCCGGCGACAGGCGGGCGAGTTCGTCCGCGCGCGGGGGCAGGCCCAGCTCACCGGCCACGGCGGCGGCGATGTCGGCGGCCAGCTCAGCGGAGAAGAACAGGCCTGGCACGCTCTGCGCGATCGCCCTGCCGAACAGACCGGCGGCCATGGGCATCGCCATCAGCGCCGCGATGCTCCCGGCTCCGGCGGACTCCCCGAAGACGGTGACCCGGTCCGGATCCCCGCCGAAGGCCGCGATGTTGTCGCGCACCCAGCGCAGGGCGGTCACCTGGTCCAGTAACCCGCGGTTGGCCGGTGCGCCCCGGAAATGTCCGAAGCCCTCGGCGGAGAGCCGGTAGTTGAAGGTGACCACGATGACGCCGTCCCGGGCGAGCACGCGGCCGTCGAAGACCGGGTCGCCGGACCATCCGTACATGTAACCGCCGCCATGGATCCACACCATCACCGGCAGCCGGGCAGCGCCCAGGTCGGGGGACCACACGTTGGCGGTCAGCCAGTCGCCGTCCGTACCGTCGACGCCGGACGCGCCCAGCAACCTGGACTGCGGCGGCGGCGGACCGAACGCCCCGGCCTCGCGCACCCCGTCCCACGGCTCGGCCGGCACCGGCGCGGCCAGCCGCAGGGCGCCCACCGGCGGGCGCGCGAACGGCACGCCGCGGAAGACGGCCACGCCGTCCTCCATCCGCCCGCGCAGCCTTCCCGTGCCCATTCGGATCTCCGGGCCTGCGGATCCGATGGCGCTCATGGCACGCTCCTCTTCCGGGGTGCCGGCTCACATAGCCAGACGCGGCCATCTTCACCCGGGCCACAGGCCCACCGCACCTCGATATCGAGCGGGCCGGACCGGCGAAGGTCTTCCCGGGCCAGCGCGCCAGGCTTGACCAGCGGCACCCGATCGGCCGCCCACCAGCACGAACACTCCCGCGTTCGGCTCCCCATCTCCTTCCCCGGGTCATGGACAGCTCACTACCATTCCGCCATGCCTTTCGATCTTGCGTACTACGTGTTCATGGCCGTATTCCTCGGCCTGTTCGCAGTTCTTCCCCTGATGACCGCGACCGGGGCCGTCCCTGCCGCGGTGCTCTCCGCCCCGCCCAACCGCCACGAGCTCATGAGCCGGCGATTCGTCGTCGCGGGATTGTTCGTGTCGTTCGCCGGCGTCTTGTTGATGGGGCTCGGCGCCTGGCTGGGGCGTGCGGATTCGCGCTACGGCGCCCTCGCGGCTTCCGGGATGTTGCTGATCACCCTCATCGGCGCGGGCCTGCTCGTCGCCGGCCTCGGCCCGGTGCCTTCGTGGCTGCTGGAGATCATCGGTCCGTACGCGGAACGGCTGCCGCCGCCCTTCCGCCTGGCGGCCCGCGACCTGGCCCATCGTCGTGTCCGCGCGGTGCTCGCGATCACGCTGGCGATGCTGGCGACGGCCTTCGGCATCGCGCTGACGGTCGTCGCGGTCGGCGAAACGGCGCAGAGCAGGGCCGAATACTCGCCCCGGGCCCGGCCGGGCACCTTACTGGTCCGGTCGGGCACCTTGTTCGCGCCGTTCTTCTCCTCGGCGGCGGATGCGGGCACCGTACGAGCGGCGATCGAGCGGGAATTACCCGGCGTGCCGATCGCCCAGAGCGAGCGCCCTTCGCGCGAATCCTGGCACTTCCACGCGAACGCGGAGAACATCGAAATATCAGAGGAGGCCGTCTACTGGGATCAGGCCATCGGTGACGAGAAACTGCTGCGGTACCTCACGGGCGATCAGTCGACGCCGTACGACGAGGACACGGCCGTGGTGATCACGTCAGCCGACGTGAAGGCCGACTCGGTCGAGCTCTCCTACGAGATCGACGAGAACGACGACACAACGAAGACCAGAACCGTCCGGGCGGTCATCGCCAGGCCCGCCGACCCGTACATGGAGACGATCTTCGTGCCCTCGAAGATCGTCCGCGACCTCGGCTACCGGCTCCTACCGGACGAGCTGATCGTCGACCCCACTCTCCGCCGGGTCACGGTGCAGGAGCAGGAGCGCCTCGACGACCGGCTGGACGACACGGTCGCGGAGGTCTACGTCGAGCGCGGCTTCGCGGCTTCGACCGGGTGGCTGCCCGTCGTCGCGGCGGCGCTCCTGGTCGCCCTTGGTTGTGCGCTGGCCGCCGGCTTCGGCAAGGCCGCGGACGCGCGTCAGGCCCGGGTCCTGAGGCGGGCCGGAAACGGGTCAGCCGCGGCCTTCCGGTGGTTCTGCGCATCCCGCGCGGGTCTGAGCGCCCTGTACGGAACCGTCCTGGGCGCGGTCGCCGGATGTCCCGCCGGGATGCTGCTGCTGTGGCCCTTGACGGTGCGTACCACGTGGGAGGCACCGGTGCGGGTGCCGTTCGAGACCCCCTGGCCGGCGATCGTGGCCGTCGTCGCCGGCCTTCCCCTCCTCGCCGCCGCCCTCGGCGCGCTCCTCGCCCGCGAGCGACCGCACGTGCCCACGCCCGCTGCGCCTCGGCCCTGAAGCGGGGGCACCCGGCCGAGGTCGCCAGGGCGGTCGTGTTCCTCGCGTTCGAGGCTACCGGTAGGTGGCGACGTCGAAGTTCCCATGACCGAGCAACCGCGCGGACCTGCAGATACATGGGTTGCCGAGATCGCATGACGCATGGTGCCGGCCTTGCCGCGCGATTACCTTTCGTACATGAGCCGATACACACAGTGCGCAAGGGGCAGGGTGGCGGTGGCCCTCACCACCCCGCTGGCCGCCGTCCTCCTCACCGCGCCGGCCGCGCAGGCGGCCTCGGGCACCTACACCTACGTCACCCCCGCCGGGCAGCCGTTCCAGGTCGCCGAGCCGCCCAGCGACATCTGCCTGCAACTGACCGGCGGGGCGATCCGCTTCTCCAACGACACCACCGACACCGCGTTCCTGTACGCCACCGGTGACTGCTCCGGCGGCTGGGGCCTGGTCGGCGTCGGCGCCACCTGGGACGCTCCCACCGGCGTACAGGCCTTCGCCGTACGGCTCGGATCGACACAACAGTAAGGCCCCTCCCCATCACAGCGACACCCGGACACCCCCCGAGGCCCCGCGCTCTCAAGAGCGCGGGGCCGTCCGCGTCTCCGGGCGATCCCGCGTGCCCCTGCCGATCGGTCAGGCGGCCCGCGCGAGCCGGTCCGGCGTGCGCTTCAGGACCGACTCGCCGCGCTCGGGAACCGGCCGCGGATCCACCCCTGCGGGTCCCTGCCACCGCAGGTAGACGACCATCGCACCTTTCCGCGAGAAGATCGCCGCCAACCCTGGCCGACGGCCCGGCGGATGAGGGCTGCCCAGGGCCGGGGAAACTCCCTACGAGGGCTTCCCAGGGCCGGGGACGCTCCCTACCAGGCCACGGGCCCGTCCGCGCTGAAGAACCCGGCGGTGGGTCCGTCGGCGCCGAGTGTGGCCAGGTGCACCAGGGCCGTGGCGCCCTGTGCGGGGGTGAGGAACCCGCCGTGGTTGTTGATGTCCGTGGCGACGTAGCCGGGATCGGCGGCGTTGACCCGGATGCCGTCCTTGCGCAGCTCGTTGGCGTACTGGACGGTCAGCGCGTTGAGCGCGGTCTTGGAGGGCGAGTAGGCGGCCGACGCCGGGAGTCGCGTCAGCGGGCCGTCCGGGTCGCTGTTGAGGGCCAGCGACGCGGCGCCGCTGCTGACGTTGACGACGCACGGCGCCGGCGAGCGCCGCAGCAGCGGAAGCATCGCGTTGGTCACCGCGATCACCCCGAAGACGTTGGTCTCGAACACCGCCCGGACCATGTCCAGGTCGACGGTGCTGGGGATCTGATCGACGGCGTCCTGGGGCGAGACCTGCCCGGAGCCGGTGATGCCGGCGTTGTTGATCAGCGAGTCCAGGTGGCCGAAGCGCTCCCCCACCCACTTCGCGGCCTCCTCGATGGTGGCCTGGTCGGTGACGTCCAGGGTGACCGCGTGGGCGTCGGCTCCCGTCGCGCGCAGCGCCGCGGCGGCCTCCTCGCCGAGCTGCGCGTTCCTGGCTCCGATCAGGACCGTCATGCCCAGCGCGGCGAGTTGCTCGGCGGCCGCGCGACCGATTCCCTTGTTCGCGCCGGTGATCATGGCGACCTTCTGGTGTGGGGTGTGCTCGTTCATGTCCACGCTCTCCGTTAGAGGGTCTGTCTCTCCTGCGACGAGACAGGGGTCACTTCTGTGACATGGGGGAAGGGAGAGCGCCCGTTCAGCCTCGCCGTCCGCCCGCCGGTGTGCTCCCCACGGAGGACACGCTGCGCACGCTGCTGTCCACCAGGACCCGCAAGAGCGTCACGCCCTGGACCAAGGACCGCACGACCGGCCGCAAGCGGCGCATCTACTCCCTGACCGGGACGATCACCCTCAAGGAGCTCTATCGCGTCTCCCCCAGCTTCCGCGAGGCCGCGGGAAACGCGGCTCTCGGGACGTCGGAAGTGACGTGGACGTACATGTACGACGACCGCGGATGGCCGTACCGGATCTTCTGGGGCTTCGACGCGCACCCGCGGCCCGAGGTCCGAGGGCTCGGCGACGACCGGATCCCGCAGGCGCGGCTGGCCACGCAGTACCGGAACTGGGACAAGCCGATGACGATCAAGGCGCCCGAGGCGAGGCCTGGCCAGGGGCTGGCGGTGGACGACCTCGCCGACGTCCTGAGCGCCCCCGAGCGCCGCGGGTGAGGCGCGCTTCGAAGACGAGGGCTGCCACGAGGTCCTGCACAGGCTCCGCGACGCCTGTTTCGGGGGATTGCGGAGACCCTCCGCGACATGATCGAGGCGAAGGTCCGCGACGACGCCGTCAGAGGACGTCGTAGGTCAGGTGCGTCGCGGTCGAGGTCGGGGTCGCGCCTCGCTGCACCAGCGTGCGCGGCGCTCCGCCGGTGAACAGTGGCGTCCCGGCGCCCAGCACAACGGGCGCGAGGTGCAGCGTCAGCTCATCGACCAGCCCGGCGGCGAGCGCCGAGCCGATCGTGGCGCCGCCGCCCATGAGGACGACGTCGAGGTCCTCGCCGCGGTGCGCCGACGCCGCCTCGGCGCGCTCGCGGGCGGCGGTGACGGCGTCGGTCAGACCGGTGGTGACGAACGTCCAGTCGAGGTCGGTGAGCCGCACCGACTTCGGGGGCGAGCTCGTCACGACGACGAACGCGGGCCTGCCGACCTCGCCGGCGCCGTAGCCGGAGTCGTCGTTCCAGCCGTACGGCCCGTCGACCACGTCGAAGAGCCGGCGGCCGAGGACGACGGCGCCCGATCGGGCGGTCGCCTCGCGCAGGATCCGGCGGTCGTCGGGGTCGTCGGAGAACGCCCAGGTGTGCAGGGCCTCGCCACCGGTGCCCAGACCGCTGTCCGGGCCGGGGTCGGGCCCGGTGACGAAGCCGTCCAGGGAGACCGAGATGTCAGCGATGATTCGGGTCATGCCAGGGCAGACCCGATCCGCCGCCCGAACTCATCGCTCACGCCTGAGGCGTGTGCCGGGACGCTCGCGCCGGCGGCAAGGGGGCGGCTCAGGCCAGGGCCGGGATCTCTATCCGGGTGTGGTCGGCGGGGGCCACCAGGCAGGAAAGGGCGACGTTCCCCTTCTCCAGGCGTTCCCCCATGGACGAGGCGAGCCGCGCCGTGCGCTCGATCTCGTACGGGCTGCCGGCCTGAGGGGTCACGCGGAGCCGCAACAGCCAGATGTAGCGTCCGTTGTGCTTGTTGGTCTGCTCGGCTCCCAGGACCACCGCGTTGCACGGCACCGCCGTCGCGCGCTCCTCCGGCGTGAAGGTCTGCAGCGCGGCGGATTCGAGGCCGGCGAACGAGATGGAGCCCAGGGTGAGCATCCCCGCGCCCAGGAACAGGAACGTCGCGCTGACATACGCCCCGACCCGGGTGTGCGGCTTCCGCCTCAACACGATGAACAGCACCACGCCCACGATCGAGGCGATTGCGGCGCATGTCCCGAAGACGACCGATGCCATCCTTCTTCCTCACGCTGAAAGGCGGGCCCGGTTGGGCCGGCCTTGTCCGTTCCGATGCCGGTAGTTGATCAGGTGTCGCTTGCATGACAACTGCAGCCCACATGATCTCCCCGGCCGGCACCGGCCGAAGCCGCCGGCCCGTGCGGGGGCGGCCTGACAGCGGGCTTACCTGATCTGGCGGAGGATGCTCTCGTCGGTGATCTTGGTGTCGTTGGCCAGCAGTAACGCCTTGCTGAGGATGAGAGAAAGCGGGCCGTCCTCCTCGAAGGGGAGGAACCGCCGGGAGTCGCGCGTGCGGGCCGGGACGATGCACAGGTAGACGCCGTCGGGCTCCATGAGGATGTTCGTGCTGCCCAGGTGGATCTTGTAGGTGCGCAGGTCGCCGCGGACGACGAGGAACCGGTCGGTGAGGGTGAGCCGGTCGGCGGCGGCCGTGCGGGGAAGCAGCCGCGCCAGCGCGTCGCGGCGCACCTCGGCCGACGGGGGCAGCGGGCCGACGGAGGCCTGCCTCCAGTAGGCCTGGTGGTCGTCCTCGCCGCGGTCCTGCCATTGCGGGTCGGCGGCGATGGAGGTGACGGCCACGAAGAGGTCCACGTCCCGCATCGCCTCGCTGAACACCAGCGGCGGCACCTCGGCCAGATCGGCCTGTACGAAGCCGCGCCCCTGCCGCCGGTCGAAGCGGACTTGGCCGGTGGCGGCCAGTGTCACCTCGTGGCCCTCCACGCCCGCGGCCTCGTATCTGAACCGGACCTGCCAGGCACCCTCGGCCAGCCCCTTGCTCGCCTCCGCGGTGTAGCCGCCGTCGAAGGGCCCCAGCCAGGTCGTCCGCCAGCGGCGCTCCTTGAGCAGCGCGTACAGGCGGGGATGGTCGACGATGTGGGCGGCGAAGCGGTTGGAGTAGACGCGGGTGCTCTCCTCGGCGGGGGTGAGCGGGTAGGTCTCGCGGAAGGCCTGCTTGAACGGCTGTCGCAGCCGGCGCTCGGTCACCGTCCTTCGCCAGGCGGCGGTCTCCTCCGGGGTGGCGCGTGCGGTGTGCCACAGCCGGACCTCGGAGGCGGGCACGGAGGCGGGGACGGTCTCGTCCGGCAGGAAGGTGTGCCCGTCGGCCGTCCAGATCAGCCCGCGTGCGACGGCGCCGGTGATCGGGTGGTCGCGGTAGTGGCGGGCCCACTCCTCGTACGGCCACGCCCGGTCCGTGGTGAAGAGCTCCTCCAGGCGCGTGCGTTCGGCCGACAGCGTCTGGCGGATCTCCTTCAGCACGGCCTTGAGCGCTTCGAGCTCGGCGGTCTCCTTCAGCGCGACGGGGACGGTGCGGACCGTGGCGCCGTCCGGCGATCGGAAGCCGAGCCGTGCGGTCTTGGCGTTCTCGACGGCCAGCACCGCGGTCCAGCCGTCGATGGTGCGCGTCAGCGTCCCGTCGGGCCCGAGCCCGTGGTCGGGGATGTTGCGCTCCAGCATCTGGCCGGGCGTGATGCCGAGGCGGGCGGCGGCGGCGTCGAGGGCGGTGTCGATCTGCTTGTGCAGCGCCCGATGCCTGATCCGCCGGCGTAGCTGCCACAGCGCCCGCAT
The DNA here is from genome assembly GCF_041950495.1 of Nonomuraea sp. MTCD27. NCBI lineage: Bacteria > Bacillati > Actinomycetota > Actinomycetes > Streptosporangiales > Streptosporangiaceae > Nonomuraea > Nonomuraea sp. MTCD27. The sequence continues at coordinate 205,282 of NZ_JBGNUW010000008.1, forward strand.
GGCGACGGGGCCGGGGTAGACGCCCAGCGCGTTGATCGCCGCTCCGGCGAGCTTCAGGTCCTCCCGCAGGCCGCGGTGCACTCCCGAGGTGCGCAGGGCGAGCTCCGTCAGCTCCGGCACGGCGTCGTCCATCGGCAGCAGGGCGGCCGCCCAGACGAACCCCCTGGCCACGTCGGTGTTGGCGCCGGAGACGATCAGCTGGGCCGGGCCCCAGGGGCTGTCGACCTCGCTGACCCTTCCGAAGGCGTTCACCGCGGCGCGCACCAGGTCGCCCGCTCCGTCGGTCTGGAGCAGCTCCAGGCATCGGCCGCGCCAGGTCTTGGCGGGCCGCGGCCCGTTGAGCTCGGCGAGGTGGTCGACGAGCCGCACCAGGCCCTCCGGCGGCGCGGCGCCGAGGTGGTCGCGTACTGCCATGGCCCACTCGTCGCAGGGCACGAGGGCCGCGAGCGGCATCGCCTCGGGGCCGGTGCGGAAGACGCGTGCGATCAGGCCGTGCAGCCGTCGGCGTGCCCCCGCCTCGATGCCGCTCGTGGACACCGCTTCGACCAGCGGCCTCAGGGGCTCCCACACGATGGTCCGATCCTCGTCGTCGAGGCTCGCCGCCAGCTCCAGCGCCGGCGCCAGCCAATCCTCGTCGCGGTAGTGGATCTCCCGCTCCCGCATGACGGTGAACAGCGCCGCGACCTCCGCCGCGGTCCACCCGTCCGAGCCGGACAGTGCCAGGTAAAGCTCGCTCGCGAGGTCGTCCAGCGTGGCCTGGGCGAGATACACGGCGGCGGCGCGCCGGGCGAACCCCCGCTCCCGGGACAGCCGGTCTCTCAGGCGGAGGCGGTCGTTGCCGGCCTGCGTGATCCAGCCTGCTGCGGCGAGCGCGGCCTCGACCGCCGACTCCACCTCGGAGTGGTGCGCGAGTGGTTGACGCATGGCCGGGAGCATGCCAGGCCGCACCGACAGATCTCGCCGCGCGGGTGGAGATCAGGCGGCCCGGAGCGAGCTCCCGGGGAAGGCGACTCCCGTCAGCTTTTCGGAGACCTCCCACAGGCGGCGTGCCACCTCCGCGTCCCGCGCCCTCGCCGAGCGACCGACCAGCTTCGGCGCGCCGCGTCCCTCCAGGAAACCGCTCGGGCCCGCGTAGCTGTCGCCCGGAATGTGCGCCACGGCCGCGTACAGCGTGGGCAGGGCGCCGTCGTCGTCGCTCTGCGCGAGAAGGCCGGCCGCCGCCTGCTGCACGAGGTGGCGCACGCGTCGCCGGCCGTCGAACTTCAGCAGGTTCGTGGCCGCCATGCCCGGATGCGCGGCGGTGGCGATCACCGGCGAGCCGGCTTGGGCGAGCCGTCGCTGGAGTTCCGCGGTGAACAGCAGGTTGGCGAGCTTGGACTGCGCGTACGCGGCCATCGCCCGGTACGGCCTGCGCTCCCAGTTGAGGTCGTCGAAGTCGATCGAGCCCACCTTGTGACCGTTGGACGAGACGATGACGATCCGTTCCCGGATCCGCGGCAGGAGCAGGTTCGTGAGCGCGAAGTGCCCCAGGTGGTTCGTACCGAACTGCAGCTCGAAGCCGTCGGCCGTGCGGGAGAACGGCGGGATCATGACACCCGCGTTGTTGATCAGCACGTCGACGGGCTCGGTGAAGCCCGCGGCGAACGCGCGGACCGAGGACAGGTCGGCGAGGTCGAGCCGCCGGACCTCGACGCGGATCGTCAGGGCGGCCGAAGCGCCGTTCGGGCTGATGAGCGAGCTGATCCTGCAAGGGCAGGAGCAGGGTGCGCTCCAGGCGGGTGACCCCGAGCGGATCGGGATCGTCCTGTTCGCGACCCTCCAGGGCATCGCCTCGCTCATCAACGGCAACATCGTCAAGGCGGAGCTGCTCGACGGGCTGGTGGAGACCGCGGTCGAACAGTTCCTGCACGGTGCCGGCCCGCTCTCGTAGTACATGCCGAGCCGGTCCACGACGCTCACGCCGGCATCCGCGATCGGGTCACGCACCGCTCTCCGTTCGGCTCGGAAAGGCGGTCACCTCTACGACGACGTTCGAGCGGGCGGCCGGGGTCACCAGGCTGCGCGGGGTTCGGTGCCCTCGCCTGGCCGCTCGGCGACGGTGATCGGCACCGAGGCGGCCGTGCCGCCGGCGAGGTCGATCCGGTAGGCGTGCCACTTGTGCACGTACAGGAGGTGCTCGCCGGTCCCGTCGACGCTGAAGCGCAGGCTCAGCGACGCGCCCGGCGGCCGCTCCGGGCGGGCGAGGACCTGCGCCGGCCCGCCCGCCAGGGCGATGCGTTCGACGGTGTGCCCGGTCGCGTAGATCAGCGCGCCGCCGTCCGGGGTGTGGGCGGTCGACTCGATCGGCATGCCGCCCGCGCCGTTCTTGATGATCCGGGACGCCGCGCCCTCCAGGCCGGCGTCCGGGCGGGCGAGGTCGAGCAGGCCGATGGCCCGGCCACCCAGCACGTACGCGAGCGAGCGGCCGTCCGGGGCCCACGACAGACCAGTCACCATCGAGTACGTCGACGTCCAGTCACGGCGCCTGCCGGTGGCGGCATCGAGCACGGAGATCTTGGCGCCGCCCCCGATGAGCGGCGTGGCGTAGGCCAGCCGGGTGCCGTCGGCGCTGAGGGCGAGGTCGTAGACCGACTTCAGGTAGTCGGGGTCGGTCTGCGTGATGGCCACCGGCTGCTCGGGGCGCCCGTCCTGCCCGAGGCGCACCAGGAAGAAGCGGATGTACGGGTCCTTCGGTTCGGTCCAGCCGGCGATGGCGAACGTGCGGTTGTCCCGGGCGGCGGCGACCAGGTGCCAGGAGCCGGCGATGCCGGGCGGCAGCGGGACGTTCGCGACGATCGCCCCGGTCTCCGCGTCGTGCACGGCGGGCGGCACCGGGGTGAAGACAGCGGTCTTCGTCCTGCCGGGGAAGTGGGTGAGCGGAGCGCGCGCGGAGACGAAGAACCGCGGCCGGCCCGTCGCCGGCAGGGGCGCTCCGGTCGCCAGGGGATCGGCCAGGGAGGTCGCCGGCGGGAACGGGTGCCGTACGGGACCCGAGGTCGTCTGCGCGGGCTGCGGCAGGCGCACCGCGGTCGACGGCGACGGCTGCGGCGGTGACGCCGGTGGCTGGGTCGCGCCGACGAGCGACACCCGATCGGCGGCCGGATCGGCGCAGCCACCGACCAGGACGGCCACCAGGACGGCGGCCAGGGCCGATCCGGTCAGAGCGGCGGACGCGGATGAGGGCATGCAGCGATCATCGTACGGAACGGCCTTCTCGACCAGCCCGCGATCCGACCGGCTCGCCGCTGTGCCCGATGCCCGGCTGCGGGCCACCGCCACGAAGGTGGGTACGGCCGGTCCTACCGTCGGCCCGTCCCTGGTTACCGGCTCGCCAGTCGGCCAGTCTCGTCCATATGGCCATTACCTTCTCCCACGACCACGTCGGCATCAGCGTGACGCCCGAGCAGCTCGATGCCACCATCCAGTGGTACGCGAGCAAGCTCGGTTTCGCACTCCAGCAGCGGTTCGACTCCCACGGCACGACGTTCGCCTTCATCGTCAGCGGAGGCGTGAAGATCGAGTTGCTCGCGGGCGCGTCGCGCCGTCACGAGGCGCCGGCCGAGGACGTGCTGGCGAGCATGGACCCGGAGCGGCTGCACCATTTCTGCCTCGCCGTCGAGGATCTCGACGCGACCGTGTCCCAGCTGCGTGACAGTGACGTGCCGCTGATCGGCGGGCCCATGGACGTAGCGGCGATCGGTCAGCGCATCGCGTTCGTCACCGACAACCTCGGCAACATCATCGAGCTCACCGCTCGGCTGAACTGATCGCCGGCCGTGGTCGGCGTCGTCTACGCCCCCGGTCCGGCCCGCCACGCCGGCTCGGGGCGCCGGTGGTCACTGGGCCGGGTGCCGCGCAGCCGCTTGAACGCCACGCTCAGCGCGAAGGCGTTGGCGTAGCCCACCTTCCGGGCGATCGTGCCCACCGTGAGGTCGGTCTCCCGCAGCAGGTCCGCGGCCAGGGCGATCCGCCAGCCCGCCAGGTAGGACATCGGCGGTTCGCCGACCAGCGCGGTGAACCGCCGGGCGAGCGCCGCCCGCGACACTCCCGCCTTGGCGGCCAGGTCCGCCACCGTCCACGGGTGGGCGGGGGTGTCGTGCAGCAGCCGCAGCGCGGCGCCCACGACCGGGTCGTCCAGCGCCCGGCACCAGGCCGGGGCATCGGCGCCGGGGTCGCCGAACCAGCTGCGCAGCGCGGAGACCAGCATCAGGTCCAGCAGCCGGTCCAGCACCAGCTGTTGTCCCGGCCGGTCTGCGGCGACCTCCCCGGCCACCAGCTCCACCGACGGGTAGGGGCCGCCCTCTGCCGGCACCACCAGCACGGCGGGCAGGGCCTGCAGGAGACGTTCGCTGAGCTCTCCCTTGCGCTCGAAGGCCCCGCTGACCAGCACGGCCGCCCCGTCGGCGGGGGTTCCGCAGGTCCGGGCGGTCCGGGACGCCTGCTCGACGCCCTCCGACCCCGGGCAGTAGTCGGCGCTGGTCACCTCCAGCGAGGGTGTGGCCGCGGGGTCGTCGGCCACCGTGTAGGGCGTGTCGCCGCGGACGACGGCGATGTCGCCGACGCCGATGGGCACCGGCTCGTGCCGGTCGGGAACGATCCAGGCCCGGCCGCGCAGCATCGTGGCCAGGGTAAGCGGGGCGCCACTGGCCATCCGCAGCGCCCAGGGCGGCCGCATGATCGTCTGCCGGAAGACGGCGCCGCGCGCCCGTACGTCTGCCAGCAGCTGCGACACGGCGTCCATGCCCTCGAGTGTAGACGCCTAGACATCGGCCAGAGCTTTCCAGCCATGGATCGTCTCGTCCCGGGCCGGTTGACTGGGCCCATGTCTGAACATCCGATTCTTGTCACCGGGGCGACCGGCAAGTCAGGCCGCCGCGTCGTCAGCCGGCTGCGGGCCATGGGGCTGCCGGTTCGCGCGGCGGCCCGCAACGGCGAGCACGCCTTCGACTGGACCGACAGCGGCACCTGGGACGCCGCCCTGGAGGGCGTGCGGTCCGTCTACATCGTGCAGCTGGACGGCACGAAGCTGGTTCGGCCGTTCATGGAGCGGGCGGTGCGGCACGGGGTGCGGCGGGTGGTGCTGGCCTCGGGGCGCGGGATCGACGATCCGGACTACGCGAGGGACAGCGGCGGCATCCTGGCGGGCGTCGTCGACAGCGAGGCCGCCGTGCGGGAGAGCGGTCTGGAGTGGACGATCAGCAGGCCGGGCTGGTTCGCGCAGAACTTCAGCGAGGGTTTCTTCGCCGATGCCGTCCGCGCCGGTGAGCTGCGGCTGCCCGCCGGCGACGGGGCCGCCAGCTTCGTCGACGCCGAGGACATCGCCGCGGTGGTGGTCGCCGCGCTGACCGAGGACCGGCACGCGGGCCGGATCTACGAGTTGTCCGGCCCCCGGGCGGTGACGCTGGCCGAGGCGGTCGCCACGATCTCCGAGGTCACCGGCCGCGACATCCGCTACGTGCCGCTCTCCGTCGAGGACTACGTCGCGGAGCTCGTCCGGCAGGGACTGCCGCCCGCGGACGCCGCGGCCTTCGCGGACGTCATCGAGCCGCTCAGGGAGGGTACGGACGAGTACGTCTCCGACGGCGTGCAGCGTGCCCTCGGCCGCCCGCCGCGGACCTTCGCCGAGTTCGCCAGGTCCACCGCCGCCGCGGGCGGCTGGCCGGCCTGACCGTCTCCCCCGGAACCTGAGGTCGACCACACGCTCATGACGCGGACCTGGCCGGAGCCCTCATCGTTCCCGTACGCCGCCGTCCACGCGCAGGCCGACCCGTTGATCGCCTGGTTCTCCAGCAGGAAGACGGCGGCGTCCACCACCTGCGCCGTGGTCGGCAGCCGGCCGGTCAGCGTTCCGCCGCCCCGCGTACCGGCCCAGCGGCGACCGTACGCGAGGCCTTTTGCCCGCATCGCTCCGGGGCGCCCCACCGTGGGTGCACCCCGGCAGCCCGCCGGCTCAGGTGGCCAGTTTCGCGAGCTCGGCCATCTCCGCCGGCGGATCGACCACCGGCTGGATGACGATCTCGTCGATCCCGGCCTGTTCCAGGGTGGCGATGCGGGCCAGGAGGTCGTCCCGCGTTCCGACCAGGGCCAGCGCGTCGATCAGCGACGGCAGGATCAGATCCCGGTCCGCCGGTGCGATGCGTCCCAGGTAGTCGCGGTAGAGCGCGGTGTGCCGGTCCGGCGCGGTGGTCGTGGTGCCCCGCCGGGCGAGGAGTGACCGCACCGCGTCACGTTCCGCGGCCCCGAGCCGTTCGGCGAACGCGGGTGCCTCGGCGGCGAAGGTCAGCAGCGACATGACGATGTGGCCCGTCGCGTCCCGGACGGCGTCGCCGTAGGGGGCCTCGCCCTCGTCGAGCACGTACAGCGAGGTCATGACGTAGGAGTCGGCGTCGTGAGGCGCGCCCGCGGCCTGCCGGCGAGCATGGTGGAAGGCGTTCCACGCCGCGGGGTCCAGCAGCGCGAAGGAGATGATGCCGGCGCCGCGGCGGCCGGCGACGGCGGCGGCCTTCAAGCCGTTCGCGGCCACCACGAACTCGATGGGGTCAGTGGTGTTCACGTGCTGCCCGGCATGCAGCAGCCTGATGTCGCGGACCTGGTCGCCCTCGCGGTACTCGACGGTGCCGCCGGCGCACAAACCCTGCAGCGCGGCGGTGAACCTCTCGAGCTCGGCCGTCGTGGCCGGCGGCAGCCCCAGGGTGCGGCGGGCGGTGTTCCCGGTGCCGATGCCGCAGATGATCCGACCTGGCGCCAGCGCGTTGAGGCTGGCGAACGCGCCGGCCGCAGCCGGTGTGGACCGCAGCGCCGGTGAGGTCACGCCGACGCCGAGCTTGATACGGCTGGTGACCTTCGCACACGCCCCGAGCGCCACGAACGGGTCACCGTGCAGCATGGGCGTGTCGTAGACCCAGAAGCTGCTGAAGCCCAGCCTCTCGGCCCGCACGGCCAGCTCCTCCACACCCGGCCGTGCCGTGACCACGATGCCTTTGCGCATGACGGCTCCGATCGCTGGACGGTCAGGGCGGCGGACATCTCCACGATCACAGACGACCTCGCCGCACGTACACCGCCAAGGGGATTCCGGTGCAAGCGGTGTGCAAGCGCCAGCCGGGATGATCTCCCCGAGAAGACCGCCGGATCCCGAGCGGACCGGCGACGCGTAGATCAGGAACGGCATGACTGGCACATCCCCCATCCGCGGCAGGTCCGGAGACCGCCGGCGGCAAGCCCTCGTTCTCGACCCCGACCTGCCCGAAGCGCACCGCCGGGCGATGGCCGCCCATCCCGAGCACCTGCCGCCCGCGCCCGAGCGGCCCGCGTGGGGCGGCCGGACGGGCGGTGACGTGCTGGCGGCCCTGGCGCTGTCGGCGCTGTGGGGCTTCCTCCCTCTGGTCCCGGCGCTGGCTCGCCGCGGCCACCGCCGTGCGCTCGTCGCCGGAGCGGTGCTGCTCCAGGTGGCGGTCCTCGCCGTCTGGATCGCGTACGGCTTCCCGGTGTTCTTCCTCGCCTGTCTCGCCGTGCAGGGCATCGCGGCCGTGGCGCTGCTGGCCATGGCGGGCGAATCCCCCGTGGCCGGGTACGGCCGCCGCCACCACGGCAGGTACGTGCACGCGTCCATGCTCGAGCCGCTGGACGCCGCGCTGCTGGATCGCACCGTGGCCGCGACGGACACCGTGCTGAACTCCCCCATCGACCGGGACGGCCTGCTCGACGGCATCGCCAACCGGGTGGCCCTCCCCCGCCAGGCCTGGGAGATCGCCGAGACGCTGACCGAGCTGACCCGGCTGCGCCGCGAACAGGACAACGCCCGCTCCGGCCGCGTCACCGAGAGCATCTCCACCGTGCTCGCATCGCAGGAGGAGGCGCTGACGGTCGCGACCCGGGCGCTGGCCCGGCGCATCTCCGCCCTGGAGGAGTACGCGTGGCGTACCGAGGAGGCGGAGGCCGTCTACGCCGAGTGGCGAACGCTGCAGGACCTGGCCGAGGACGGCGACGCCTACCGCGAACTGCTGTCCAGGACGGTCCGCGACCACCTGGCGGCCGGCGAGGTCGGCGAGCTGACCGAGCGTGCGCGGCATCTGGAGGAGTCCCTGCGCCACAGCGTCGAACAAGCCCGGCGCGCCGGCCTCACCCTGCTCACCCCGGAGGGCTGACCCGTGCCCAGGACTTCCGACCGCATGCGCGACCTCATGGCGCCGTTCCCCGGGTGGCTCCGCCTGGTCGGCGGCGCGCTGCTCCTCACCGAGCTCGCCGTCGGCCTGCACCTGGCGACAGGTGACGGCACGCCGGCGACGCCACCCGCGCAGGCGTCCCCCACGCCTGCTGCCGAAGCGATCGCCACTCCCACTCCCATTCCTACTCCCACTTCCGCTCCCCCTTCCGCCGTCCCGACCCCCAGTCCGACCTCGAGCGATCTCGTGGTCAAGAGGATCGCCGAGGGGACCGTGGTCACGCTCCGGCGTCACCCCGGCAAGGGCGCCAAGGTGATCGGCAGGGTGACCGACCCCAAGACGGGCCTGTCCTTCGCCGAGCTGGGCGCGCCCTGGCGCAGGAGCCGCCCCATCAGCGACGGCCCCGTCACGGACGGCCGCTACAACCTGCGCCAGACGCTGCTCACGGAGTCGTACGGCCCGGACGGCGACCGCGAGTGGTGGGCGGACATCGACTCCCAGCACCTGTGGTCCGAGCTCGACGCGGGCGACAGCCTCTACGACGCCGCCCGGGCGATGCTCGACGCCAAGCAGGCCGGCGCGTTCCCGTCGGGCACGACGGGCGAGGACATCGCCTCACAGCCGGTACGCCACGGCTGGCTGCTGGCCCGGATGATGCGGATGCCGCCGAGCCCGGACGGCCGCGAGGCATCGCAGGAGCTGTCCGTCACGATCGCCGTCGACACCGGCCGCCCTCGCCCGGCCGTCCTGTGGATCACGATCCCCGACACCCACAAGCAGCTCTGGCCCGACGTTCACACCCTGGTGAAGTCGCTCAAGGTGGTCCCGGCGTAAGGACGGGCGGGCCTCAACGCCGCGCGTGGCGGACCTTCAACCGTCCCAGCCCCATCGTCCCGGAGATCCGGATCCTCGGCCCGCCGGGACGGGGGCGCCGCCGGATCCGGTAGAGCGGGCCCTTCCACCCGGTACGCAGGTCATCCATCTCGACGATCGCGTCGCGAGGCACCGTGATCGTGGCTCGGCCGGTGCCGAGCTGCAGCTCGATGTCGATCACCGGATGCTCGACGACGGCCCGGGACAGGTCCAGCCGCACCCTCCCGAGTGCGGACTCGACCTTGAGGACCCGGGGCACCCGCCATGCTCCGCGCCGCTGGATCAGGCCGCCGACGGCGGCGATCGTGGCTGGACTCTCCGTGGGGAGCGAGGCCAGGGGCGGGACGAGGTCGCTGGGATTTTGGGCGGTGAGCACCTGGTGGAGGCGTTCGTCCATCTCCTCGTAGGAGAGGTGCCCCTCGGCGTACGCCTCCTGCAGGCGCCGCACGGCCGCCTCGCGGTCGTCCTCGCTGATCACTGACAGCGGGCCTTTCATCGGGCGACCTCCTGGGTACGGCGTACGCGGTTATTCCGGCCAGACTAAGTCACTGAGTACGCTGTACGCAAGGACTGCGTCGCCACGGCCCTCCGGCGGGACCGCGACGACCAGCGCCCGGCCGGCCACTCCTCCAAGCGTTTGACATCCCCGGCGGCCAGCCGCTACCTATTGGCCGACCGCTAGAGGGGTGGAGTGCGGTGCAGGACGCAGTGCTGGCGATGCTCGCCAAAGAACCGTCGCACGGTTACCATCTGCGCGCCCGGCTGCAGCGAAGCCTCGGCCCGCTGGGCGGCTCGATGAACCCCGGTCAGATCTACGTGACCCTGGCCCGGCTGGAGAAGGCCGGGCTCGTCGTCTGCGAGCACGCCGACGGCCTGCCCGAGCGGCCGGAGCGCAAGGTCTACGCGCTGACCCCGGCCGGGCAGCAGCGGGTGAGCGCGTGGCTGGCCGAGGTGGGCTGGCCGAAACCGGACCTGGCGGAGTTCCACCTCAAGCTCGTCGCGGCGGCCGCGACCCGGCTGGCCGACCCCGTCGGGCTCGTGGCGGCGCAGCGCCGTGAGCTGCTGCGCCACCTGCGCGAGGCGCAGCACGCCGTTCTGGCCGAGCCGGCCGGATCGCCCGCCGTCCTGCTGCTGGAGGGGGTCGTGCTGCGGCTGCGGGCGGACCTGCGCTGGTTGGAAGCCTGCGAGCGGGCCTGGTCCGCCGTCGATGACGATCCCGAGGACGCATGAACGTACCGCGTGCCGTGGTCCAGGTCCGCGGCCTGGTGAAGGATCACGGCCAGGGGCCGGGCCGGATCCGCGCGGTCGACGAGGTCGACCTGGAGGTGCCCGAGGGAGAGACGCTGGCGGTGATGGGCCCCAGCGGCTGCGGAAAGTCGACCCTCCTGCACCTGCTGGGCGGCCTGGAGCGGCCCACCGCCGGAGAGGTGTGGCTGGCCGGGCGGCGCGTCGACACCCTGAGCGAACGGGCCCTGGCGCGGCTGCGGCGGCGGTCGCTGGGGTTCGTCTTCCAGGCCTTCCATCTGGTGGAGGAGTTGTCGGCGGCGGAGAACGTGGAGCTGCCCGCGCTGCTGGCCGGGCGCTCGCGGCGCGAGGCCCGGCGGCACGCGATCCTCCTGCTGGAACGGGTCGGGCTCGCCGACCAGGCCCGGCATCTGCCGTCGCAGCTGTCCGGCGGGCAGCGTCAGCGGGTCGCCATCGCCCGCGCGCTGGTCAACGAGCCGCTGGTCATCCTGGCCGACGAACCGACCGGCAACCTCGGCACCGCGGCCACCCTCGACGTGCTGAGGATCTTCGAGGAGCTCCGTTCGGCCGGGCAGACCCTGGTGATCGTCACGCACGACGAGCGGGTCGCGGCCTGCGCGGACCGGTTGGTCTCGATGCGGGACGGGATGTTCGTCGACGACGTCCGGCTGACCGGCACCGGCACCGGCCGGCTCGGCGACCTGATCGGACTGGAGGACTGACCGCCGCAGGCCGCCGCCGCTCCTGCGCCGCTTGTGTGTCGCTCGCGCACCGTTCCCGCGCCGTTCCCGCGCCGCCGCTCTCGCACCGTTCCCGCGCCGCCGCTCTCGCACCGCTCCTGTGCCGCTCCTGTGCCGTTCGTGCGCCGTTCCTGCGCCGTTCCCGTCGTGCGCCTCGTGCCGGCCGACCTCCGCCGGGACAAGACCCAGGCCCTGATGCTGCTGCTCGCGGTGACCCCCGCGACCGCGCCGCCGGTCCCGAGCCTGCGTCTGCCCCCGAGCTTCCCCCTGGGGCCTGGCCCGGAGCCTCCCCTGGAGCCTGGTCCCGAGCCTGCCCCTCCCCCTGTCGCCTGCCCCTGCCTCTGTTCCTGGGCAGGGCGCTCTGGACGCTTCACGACTAGACCCGGACGGCCACCGCCGGGCCGGCCTGACCGACCATCTCACCGGCATCTCACCAGCGAGCACCAGGCCGGTGCCGGTGGCACCGGCCCTTGAGCAACAGGGACGAGGCGGACCGGCCGGCACGCCACAGGTCCACCGAGAGCGACGGCGGGATGCCGACACCGCCGCGGATCCGTCATATCCGCAATGCCATGCGCACCGACGTACTCGATCCCCTCAGCTCATACGTGCTCCATCACGATCACCCCCGTCGTGTCGGGATCGAGGGCGGTGAAGACATGCGGCGCGTCGCCCGGGTAGGACAGGTAGTCGCCGGGAGCCAGCTCGACCGGCTCGTCCACGGGCCCCGCCAGGGCCCGCCCTGTGCTGATCAGGAGATGCTCGACCGTGCCCGGCATGTGCGGCTCGGAGCGCCGGGACTCCCCCGGTTGCGCCTCGATCCTGTAGAGGTCGCGGCGCGCCCCCGGCGGGCTGGCGGCCAGCAGTGTCGCGGTGTAGTGGGCCTGGCCGGAGTGGGCGGCCGGGCCCTCACCGGCACGGATCAGCTGTACGGCCGGGCGCGGCGGGTCGACCAACCGGCTGAACGGCACGCCGAGCGCGACGCCGAGCGCCCAGAGCGTCTCCAGGCTGGGATTTCCGGTGCCCGACTCGAGCTGGGACAGCGTGGACTTGGCCAGGCCCGAGCGTTTCGCGAGCTCGGTCAGCGAGATCCCGGCACGGTCGCGCTCGCGCCGAATCGCCGCCGCAATACGTTCGAAGGGAGGTTTGCCGTCGGCCACCGTTCGCTCCACCAGTCTTCTCGTTCGATTTGACGAACACTCGTTCTTGGTCCACTATAACGGCCAAGCGTTCCGACATGCCGAACGGGGGATGGGACATGCACGACCTGGAGGAGCGTCACCGGCCGCTCGAGAGCCGCCACGACACGCACCGGCACGGCGGCGTCGACGCCACGATGAGACACCTGGGCATCCTCGCGCACAGCACCGAGGGCGCCGCGCTGAGCTTCCTGTCCTTCTGCCAGGAGGGCTTCCGGCGCTCGGGCGAGCACGACCATCCCGACGTGACCCTCGACTACATCCCGTTCGGCCGCAGCATGCCCGCCTGGGACGCGGGCGATCACGACGCGGTGCGCAGAACCCTCGCGGTCAGCGTGGCCCGGCTGGCCCGGGCCGGCGCGGAGTTCTTCGTCTGTCCCGACAACACCGCCCACCTGGCGCTCGACCGCCCGGGCCCGGCCCTCGCCCTGCCGGGCCTGCACATCGCCGAGGTGGTCGCCGAGCAGGCCGCCCGTGACGGCCACACCCGCGTCGGCGTGCTGGGCACCTCCTACACGATGCAGGGCCCGGTCTACCCACGCGCCCTCAGCTCCCGGGGCATCGCCGCGGAGCTGCCGGATGCGGAAGATCGCCGAACGGTCAATGAGATCATCTTCACCGAGCTGGTCAACGGCGTGTTCACCGACGACTCGCGGGCGGCATACCTCGGGGTCATCGAACGACTGGCCGCCCGAGGCTGCGACGCCGTGGCCCTGGCCTGCACCGAGATCCCGCTCCTGATCACCCCCGAGCACTCCCCGCTCCCCACACTCGACTCCACCCGCCTCCTGTCCACCGCCGCCTACGACGCAGCCACCGGCCTACGCCCGTTCCCCTCCTGGCGCGGCGGACCTCCCAGACCCTCCTGACCCACCGCGGTCGACGCCCACCCGCTCGACCACCTCGACACCCACCTGCCCACCGACCTCTGTACGACCTGGCCACCCGTCCGGGCGCACCCAGCACTCTGCCACGCCCCAGCCAGGGGTGATGAAGTGCTTCCTCGCCAACGCGGGCACGGTTCGCCTCGGCAGGCCGGACGGTCCCGTCGTGCTCGAGGCCAGCGGACTACGCCCGTTGCCGCGCGGACGATCCGCACCGCTACGAGGCAGTCGGAGGCGCGGCCCGCGGAACCTCGTGCTGCGCTGCAGCAGGCCGTACACCAGCTCCACGACATCGCGGTGCAGGTGAGGCCGCCCGGCGACCAGATCCTGGTCATGGCGTGCGCATCGGCGGCGGGCAGGGCGGGAAAGAGGCGCCCGGCGGCCTGCGCCCGCACGACGGCCTGGAGCTGCCGCCCTGCTGGACACAACTCTGCCGGTCACCGCCCCGCCTCGTCACCACCCCGCCTCGTCACCGCCCTGCCGGTCACCACCCCGCCTCGTCACCGCCCCCACCGAGCGCCGCAGTGTCCTGGGCGACATCGTCGAGGAGCGCAACCAGCCGCACCACCGGCCCGCATCGCGCAACACACCCGGCCCGAATCGCGAAGCCCGCTCGGCCTCGCCACGTCGTCGCCGGCGACGAGTTCCCCCGCCGCCGTGGCATGTTGTGATCAAGTGCAGCGCGCATCAAGGGAGTCGTCATGGGACATGTGCTGGTGACCGGGGCCACCGGGGGTATCGGGACCGCGCTGGTCGGCGCGCTCGTGGAGGCCGGGCATCGGGTGACCGCCGTGGGGCGCGGCGCCGGGCGGCTGGACGTACCGGGGATCGAGGCGGATCTGGCCGAGCCCGGGACGCTGGCCGCCGCCATGGGGGCGCTGGAGGATGCGGGGAAGCTGGGGGATGTGCAGGCGCTGGTGCATTGCGCGGGCATCTCCCCCGTCGCGGCCGTCTCCGACGCCGGCCCTGAGACGTGGCGGCGGACGCTGGCGGTGAACGTGGCCTCCGCCGCCGAGCTGGTACGGCTGACGCTGCCCGCGCTGCGGCGGTCCAGGGGCCATGTGATCTTCGTCAACGCCTCGCCCGGGATGACGGGGGCCCCCCGCTGGTCGGCGTTCGTCGGCAGCAAGGCGGCGCTTCGAGAGTTGGCCGATTCGCTGCGCGAGGAGGAGGCCGCCCACGGGATCCGCGTCACCACGGTCTATCCCGCGGCGACGGCGACCGACCTGCTGGGTGAGGTCAGGCGGGCCTTCGGGCGCCCGTACGACCCCGAGGCGTGCATCCGGCCGCAGTCGCTGGCGGCGATGATCGTCTGGGTGCTGAGCGCCCCCGCCGACTCCTACCCCTGCGAGCTGTCCGTGCTGCCCTCCCCCTGCTGAACCGGCGACTGGTTGCGCCATACAACCATCTGGTTGTATGGTCGAACCATGGCGGATGATCGGGAACTCCAGGAAGCCGTGGCCCGCTTCGTTCGGGCCTTCGGCCTCCACCAGCCGGACCAGACCCCCTGCGGGCAGCCCATCCCGGTGTCGGAGGCGCACGCGCTGGGCGAGCTGGCCAGGGACGGAGCGCTGCGGCAGAGCGATCTGGCGCACCGGCTCCGGCTGGAGAAGAGCACCACCAGCCGGCTGGTCACGCAGCTCATCAACCGCGGCTGGGCCGAGCGCACCCCCGCACCCGACGACGGGCGCGGCGTGCTGGTCCGGCTCACGCCACAAGGGGTGCAGGCCGCGGCCCGGCTGGCCGAGGCCAGGGCCGAGCGGTTCTCCACCGTTCTGAACCGTGTCCCCGAGGGCGAACGCGGCGACGTGCTGCGCGCCCTCACCATCCTCACGGAGGCCATAGATGACCCTTGAGAATCGACGCGTCCAGGCGCTCATCGTGGCGCTCGCGCTCGTCGTCGTCGCCGCGACGGCGTACGTGCTCGTCATCCGTGACGAGCGACAGGCGCTGGCCGCCCGGCAGGCCGAGATCGCGGCCAGGAGCCGGCAGGTGATGCCGTTCGACCTCGAGCGCACCACGCACCGTTTCGCCAAGTCGGCCACCGGCGGCGAGCAGACGGTCACCTCCGACGACCCGGCCGACGCCGAGCAGGTGCGGCTGATCCGGGAGCACCTGACCGCCGAGGCCGCGGGCTTCAGCAAGGGCGACTACGGCGACCCCGCCTCCATCCACGGCGGCGAGATGCCGGGCCTGCGCGCGCTCGAGCAAGGCCACACCCGCATCGACATCCGCTACGCCCAGCTGCCCGCCGGCGCCCGGATCACCTACACCACCACCGACGCCTCCTTGCTCACGGCCCTGCACGCCTGGTTCGACGCCCAGGTCACCGACCACGGCCAGCACGCCGAGCACGGCTGACCCCTATCCTCCTCATACCCGGCCTGGGTACGGTTTCCTTCGCCCATCTTGATACCTAACCCCCGTACCGTTCTCACAAAAGGAGCACCGTGACAGCGATCCGTCGTGCCACGCCCCATGACGCCCATGCCGTGCACCGGCTCATCCGCAGCCTGGCCGAACACCAGGACCAGACAGCGGCCATCACCGTGACCGTCGCCGGCCTCGAACGGATGCTGGCCCGCCCGGAGATCACCTACCTGATCGCCGAGCGCGACGGCCAGGCCATCGGGTACGTCTCCTGGCTGCAGCGGGTCAGCTTCTGGTCCGGCGAGGACTACCTCGCACTGGACGACCTGTACGTGGACGGCACGGAACGCGGCCGTGGCGTAGGAGAGCAGCTGATGCGGGCCGCCGCCGATGCCGCCGGCGGAAAGGTGATCCGCTGGGAGGTGGCCGAGACCAACGTGGCCGCGCAACGCTTCTACGCGCGCATCGGCGCCACTCTCCTGTCGAAGAAGATCGGCCGCTGGCGTCCGGAATAGCCCGCCGGGCGCGTGTTCGCGGGTTGTCGATCGTCAGCCCGCAATCAGGTCCGGATCGTCAGCCTGCAACCAGGTTCAGATCGTCAACCTGCGACCAGGTCCATGCGGAGGAACTCGCTGATGCGGAGCAGCTTCGGTGGGCGTTTCACGTCGTCGGACAGGGCCTGGAACGCCTCGTCCTCCCCGACGAGGCGCGGGGCGGCGAGCTCCACCTCCTTCCCGTCGACCCGCAGCCGTGCGCTGCTGGCCGCCAGGATGTTCTGCACCCAGTCCGAGCGGGATCCATAAACCAGGACGAACAGGTAGCCGCCTTCGACGGGAAACGCGTCGAGAGGGGTGCGGTACGTCGCGCCGGAGTTACGTCCGACGTGAATCAGGACAGGCCACTTCCCGCCCGCGAGCGCGCGGGGGTTGAACACTCGCTTGTTCACGTGCCCCCACCACCTCGGCATCGGCATCGGGATCTCCTTGCCTCGCCCCGGTGGGGCGCGTCGTGGGCCGGATGTTCGCCGAACTCCCGGCACCCGGGATGACTTACGCCCGTAAGGC
The DNA here is from genome assembly GCF_041950495.1 of Nonomuraea sp. MTCD27. Classification (NCBI taxonomy): domain Bacteria; kingdom Bacillati; phylum Actinomycetota; class Actinomycetes; order Streptosporangiales; family Streptosporangiaceae; genus Nonomuraea; species Nonomuraea sp. MTCD27. Next base: position 221,861 of record NZ_JBGNUW010000008.1, read on the forward strand.
GGCTTACGTACGTAAGGATGGCTTACACTCGTAAGGCTGTCAACCGCCCACACTTCCGGAGCCGTCGTGCCACCACCGTCACCGCCACGGCAGCCGCTCAGCCGAGGTCTCGTGCTGGAGGCCGCGATCCGGGTCGCGGATCGCGGCGGCGTGGAGGCGATCACGATGCGCCGGGTGGCGCAGGAACTGGGCGTGGAGGCGATGTCGCTCTACCACCACGTACCGAACAAGGACGCGATGCTCGACGGCGTGGTCGACATGGTGTTCGCGGCGATCAAGCTCCCCGGTGCCGGGTGCGACGACTGGCGCGACGCGATCCGTGCGCGCGCCTCCTCCGCGCGCGCGGTCCTGTCGCAGCACAGCTGGGCTCTCGGCCTCATGGATTCCCGTCGCAACCCGGGGACGGCGACGCTGCGCCACCACGACGCCGTCCTCGGCGTCCTCCGGGAGGCGGGGTTCACGCTGCCGATGGCCGCGCACGCCATCTCGCTCATCGACAGCTACATCGGCGGGTTCGTCCTCCAGGAGGCGAACCTGCCGGTGATGACGCCGGACGACATGGAGGAAGTGGCCGGCGGCATCCTCGAGCAGCTCCCGGCGGACGAGTTGCCGTACCTCACGGAGATGATCGTCGACCACGCCCTGCGGCCGGGCTACGACTACACGAGCGAGTTCGGCTACGGCCTGGACCTGATCCTGGACGCGCTCGAAGCCCGCCGGAGGCAGAGCCCCGATCCCGCCACCGACCCCGCCACCGGCACTGGCACCGGCACTGGCACTGGCACTGGCACTGGCACCGGCAGCGGACCTCGCGCCTCCACCGCGGACCGGTGATCGGCCGGCCCGCGTTCAGCCCCGTCTCGTGGCCAGAAGCTCGCGTCCGCGTTCCGGCGTGATCAGCCGGGCGGCCCGGGGGTCGGCGAGCAGGGCGATGGGTGCGAGCTGGTCCTCATGCAGCGGCCGCCAGTGGACGAGGGCGTCGCGCAGGCGCGACCAGGAATCTCCACCGGTACCTCCGCCGGCATCCTCGCCGGCGTCGAGAGCGGCGTGCGCGGCCACGTCGAACTCCGGGTTGCCGAAGCAGAGCCGGAACCCCGGCTCCCTCCGCCGCGCCTGATGCCGTCCGAGCAGGTGCCTGACCCACTGCGGCCCCCGCTCGCGCAGGGACTGGAGCGTGGAACCGGAGGCGAAGCGGCGGTCCCGTTCGTGCGCGGCGAACAGCAGCGGTACGACCTGCACGGCGAACAGTCCCTCGTCAAGGGTCCACGACCGGGTGTCGTCGTTCCTGAGCAGCCGGCGAAACGGGTCGTCGTCGTCCTGCCTCAACAGGGTCCGCATCTGGAAGTGCAGGAACGAGGCGCGGTCGCGGCCGAAACGCGCGGCCTGCGCGAACACGGCCAGCGGGCCGTCCACCTCGCCGCGCAGGCTCTCCAGCCGGGCCTCCTCGACCCTGGCGTCCCAGGCGCGCTGGGTCTCGCATCGGGGGCGGTCGAGGGCGTGGAATCCGGCGTAGAAGTCGTACATCTTCTCGTAGAACGAGCCGTGCCGTTCGGGGCCCATGGCCGTCCAGGAGAAGACGTCGTAGGCCGCCCACTCGCCGCGCTCGTCGACGTCGCCCGGATCGAGGTAGATGACGCCGGCGTCCGCCTCCAGGGAGATCAGCAACGATCGGGCCGCCGCGGGCTCGGTCTCCTCCTCGTCACGGCCAGCGTACACGTCGGCCCAGCTCGGCTCCAGGTCGGCCAGCCAGCCGATCTCCTCGGTGCCCCGCAGCCTCCTGACGAACTTGCCCGCGTTCCGCCAGCCGTTGGTGACGAGCAGGAACTCCCGGAACGACGGGGGCAGCACGCGGCCCAGGCGAGCCTCCAGGGCGCGTATCTCGTCCTCGGTGGCGGGCGGGCGGCCGAGCCAGGGGTCGTCGTCCGGCTCCTCGCCGGGGTGGGCGATGCGCCACTCCTCGCTCCAGCGCTGGAGAAACGGCTTCCATGCGTGACGGTCCACGGCGGGCTCCTACGGGGTCGTACGTGCTGGTCCCGCCGAGCGCGCAACCGGTCCGGCCGGCGACTCCCCCGCCCGGCTGTCGCACTAGTCTTGCTCACCGCCGGACCCTGACGGAACGAGACGCTCGATGACCCTCCCCAACGTGCAAGAACTCCGCGAAAGCTCGCGTCGGCGAGCCGCCGGCCGGCCCGAAGGTCCCGCGCTGAGCCGCGTGGAAGACCTCCGCGGCCCGGACGGCATTCGGCCGAGCGGACGCACCCGCCGGCCCGCGGCCGGCGAGGTGAGCAGCCGGTTCGGTCGGGTTCGGATCGTGTGCACGACGCTCGCGCTCCGGGGGCCAGTGCGGCCATGACGACGAGGTTGGGCACGGCCGGGGTTCGCCACCAGGGACGGAAGTCGGCGAAGGGCTCGGTGCCGTGCATGTCCGGGTTCGCGGCGTATCAGATGTCCCACAGCGGGTGCCAGAAAGCGTCCGCGACGGGGTTGCTCGGGTACCGCCCGACGCAACCAGAACGCGTAACTCGCGCTGAGCGCGACCGCCGGCGACGGGACCAGACCGGGCCACTGCGGGGACCCACACCGCGAGACCCACGTCAACATGCCCAGGACCAGCGCGGACAGCACGAAGAGCGCCCCGGGCTCCGCCGTTCGCACCCGGGCGACGGTGTCCACGTGCTGCCGCAGGCCGGGCCGGACCAGGTGCGGACGTGCGGCCGGCGCCTCGCGTACCACCTGCTCCGTCTCGGCACCGACGGCGCTGTTCATCGCCGTCACCACCGCGCCGAACGACAGCATGGCCGACGTCAGGAGCACCGCCGCCCTGACCGTCCGTGGCGGTGGCCCCTCTCCCGCGATCATCCTCGCCAGGCTGCAGGGCTCGGGTGCGTGGGGACTGTCGTGAAGATCGTGGGGTGGGGCGATGACCCGGCCAGGAAGGATCACATCTGCGATCCGGCCAGGACGACGCTCCATGACCACGCACTCTGAGGCGTTCGTTGCGGAGCTGCCATCCCGGCCCCGCAACGTCGCCGTCGCCGCGGGGCCGGGAACGGCTCAGGCCTGCTGCTCGATCCTGGCCAGGGTGAGGACCTCGCCCCGGATCCCCCATCCGCCGTCGGAGACCTCGTCGACGAGCACCATCGTGTTGCCCCGCACGGCGTCGCCGAAGGTGGCGCAGTACAGGTCGGTGACCTTGACGACCAGGTCCTCCTTCTGCTCGGCGGTGAGGGTTCCGGCTGGGACCTTCAAGTTCGCGAACGGCATCCGTTTCTCCTTTTCGGTTCGGTGGTTCCCACCATGTCCGGGCGGAGCAGGGGTATCCAGGTGCCCGCTGTCCAGGGGCCGGCGCCCCCTGTCTCGCGGTGGAGCCGGTGTGGAACGCTGGGCCGGTGAACCTTTCCGAACTCGGCAGCTTTCTCCGGACCCGGCGCGCGCGGATCAGCCCCGCGGAGGCCGGCCTGATCAGCGGGCCGCGCCGCCGGGTGCCCGGCCTGCGCCGGGAGGAGGTCGCTCAGCTGGCCGGGACCTCGGTGGACTACTACATCGAGCTGGAACGAGGCCGTGGCGCGCAGCCGTCGGCCCAGGTCCTGGCCGCGCTGGCCCGCGCGCTGCGGCTGGACGAGGACGAGCGGGAGCACCTGTTCCTGCTCGCCGGACGTACGGCACCGGCCGGTCACGGGACGGCCGTGCACGTGCAGCCGGCGATGCTCGCCCTGCTCGACCGGCTCGACACGACGCCCGCGCGGATCATCACCGACCTGCACGAGACCCTCGCGCAGAACCGGCCGGCCACGGCGCTGATCGGCCCGCCCACCAGCGACAGCTTCGTCAGCCGGTGGTTCACCGATCCCGGCAGCCGGTCGATCTATCCCGAAGCGGATCATCCGCACCATTCGCGCGTCCTCGTCCACGACCTGCGCGCCGCGGTGGCCCGCCGCGATCATGACGCGCAGTCGATGGAGATGGTCGTCCGGCTGCGCCGTTGCAGCGGGGAATTCGCCGATCTCTGGGACACCGGCGACGTCGCGGTACGCCGGGGGGACCGCAAGCGGATCGTCCATCCGGCGCTGGGTGTGGTCGACGTCCACTGCCAGAACCTGTTCAGCGAGGACGGCAGGCAACGCCTGCAGTTCTTCACCGCCCCGGCCGGCAGCCCGGCGGTCGAGCAGCTGCGTCTGCTGTCGGTGATCGGCGTCCAGAAGCTCGCTGAGCCCTCACTCCCGTAGGACCTTCCGGCGAACCATCAGCCGGCCCGACCTGCGGCATCCCGGACGCGGTCGGCGGCACGCTCGGCGAGCGCCGTTCACCCTGCCGACGTGCTGCTCACCGCCCGGCCCCCGCCGACACCCGCGTGGACCCGGCGCTAACGTCGCCCCCGCCCTGACCCACACCCGCGTGGACCCGGCACTCGTGCCACCTCCGCTCTGGCCGACCCGCATGAACCCCGGCGCGCTCACGTCACCCCCGCCCTGGCCGACACCCGCATGGACTCCGCTCTCGTCCACCCCCCCACCCCGGCCCCCCCCCGCACTCGTGCCACCGCCCGCTCCCGCCGACACCCGCGTGTGAACCCCGTGCTCGTGGCGGAGCGTGGCCTCCGGTGCCAGGTCATCATGGTGGGCCCGTCCGCGCCTGACCTCGGCCTCACTTCAGGCCGACCTCGGGGGATGCCGCGCGAGCCACCGCCCGCGTGCACCTGGGCGCCCTCCCCCGCTCCCCCCGGCTCCTCCGCTCCCGCCGATCCACGCCCATGCGCGCCTGTGCCAACGCCGAACCGGTCAACGGCGCCCGTCCGGGACGGTGATCAGGCCGCCTTCGTAGGCCGCGATGACGAGCTGAGCCCGGTCGCGGGCGTGCAGTTTGGCCAGGAGGCGGCTGATGTGGGTCTTGACCGTGCCGACGGTGAGGTGAAGGTGCTCGGCGATCTCGGAGTTGGACATCCCCTTGCCGATGAGGGTGAGCACCTCGCGCTCGCGCTGGGTGATGTCGTTGAGGTCCCGCACGGCCGGGGCGGGGTGCGGGTCTCGCAGGAAGTCGGCGATGAGCCGGCGGGTCACGGTGGGTGCGAGCAGCGCTTCGCCGGAGGCGACGACGTGGATGGCGGCGAGCAGTTCGGTCGCCGTGGCGCTCTTGAGGAGGAAGCCGCTGGCGCCCGCCCTGAGCGAGGCGTAGACGTATTCGTCTTGATCGAACGTGGTGAGGATCAGAACGCGGACACCGGCATTGGCGGGGTCGGCGCAGATATGCCGGCTCGCCTCGATCCCGTCCATGTCCGGCATCCGCACGTCCATGAGGACGACGTCCGGCCGCTGCCGGCGGGCCAGGAGCACGGCTTCGGCGCCGGTGCCCGCCTCGCCCACGGTGGTCATCCCTGGCGTGCTGTCGATGAGGACTTTGAGGCTGTCGCGGACCAGGACCTGGTCCTCGGCGAGCAGGACCCGGATGGGCGGGCGCGGATCGTGCGGGGCGGCATCGATCATGACAGGGTACCGTCCGGGTCGTAGGGCAGTCGAGCCGCCACGCGAAAGCCTCCTTCGGGCCGGGGTCCTGCGCTGAACGTGCCTTCGTACATCTTGACCCGTTCGCGCATGCCGATCAGCCCGTGTCCGCCGGAGCCCGCTCGCGGCGGCCGGCCGTGGCGGGGACCGTCGTCGGTGACCTCGATCGTGGCGGCGCGGCCGTCGATGTCCACGGTGACCGAGCAGCGGGTGGGCCCCGCGTGCGCGATGACGTTGGTCAGGGCCTGTTGCACGATCCGGTAGACCGACACCGCGACCGCGGGAGGCGGCGCGGCCTCCCCGCGGACGGTCAGGTCGACCTCGACCCCGGCCGAGCGGGCGCCGGCAGCCAGCTCGGGCAGGTCCGCCATGCCTGGGACAGGCACATGGGCCTCCTGCAGATCGCCGTCGGACCGCAGGAGGCCGAGCACGCGATGGATCTCGGCGAGCGTGCTCCGGCTGGTCTGCTCGATGACGGCCAGCGCGGCGCGCACCTCCTGGGGACGGGCGTCGGCGACATGGTTGGCCACGGTGGCCTTGACGGTGATCAGGCTCATGCTGTGGCCGATCACGTCGTGCAGCTCGCGGGCGATGCGCCTGCGCTCGTCGGCCACCGCGGCCTCGGCCAGGTGACGGACGAGGCGGGCGGTCGTCTCCCGCTGAGAGCGGACGGCGGCTCCGACGACCCATGCGGTGGCCAGGAGGAAGCAGGTCGCACCGATCTCCACCGGCCAGTACGGCGGAATCTCGCTGGGCGACGCCGGGGGCGCCAGGCCGGGGAGCACCTGGTCGTAGAAGATCAGGATCGCGCCCACCGCGGCGAACGCGCACGCTGCGGTGGCCGCCACCGACCATGCGGCCGAGACGGTGGCGGCCACCAGGTACAGCACGAGCACGGTCGGCACGAAGGTCACCCAGATCGCGCTCGCCGCGACGGAACCGGCCATGGTCGCCAGCACCCCCGCCGCGCACGCGAGAACGAGCATGGCCCGCGGCCAGCGTCGCCGGATGGCGATCGGGAAGCTCACCACGGCCGCCACCGGCCAGGCCGACCACGCGGGCCACGACGACGACGGCCCGGGCGGGTCGACGATGGCGTATCCGACGGTCAGCGCCACAATGACGGCCGCCGCCACATCGACAGCGCCCTTTCCACCGACCCGCCGTGCCCAGTTCATGCCGAGAAGTTATCGCCTCCCCGGATCACCCGGCATCTGCCCAGGGTCTGATATCCCGCATCCGACCAGGGTCGTACCACCTGCTCGTACCCGCCGGCCGAAATGCGACCTGGGCCAGACGCGCCGCCACCGTACCGGCCGTCACCATGCTGGTGCGCCCGGCGAACCGTGCCGGGACGCGCCCACCCCGACACCGACGAGACGGGCAGGAACCCATGAACATCGATCTTCGCCGGCGAATCACCGGCTGGCGACAGGCCGGCGCGGACCGGCGGGCCGCCAATGCCGCGGCCAACCTGGACCGGCAACCCCCGTTCCCCGGACGATGGGTGAGCGCCGTCTCGCTGATCGGCGGCCCCACCCTGATCATGGCCGGGACCCTCCTGCGCTCCCCGTTCTACTACTTCGTCCCGTACCAGCTCGTCGCCTACACCCAGCACCCCACCCTCATCACCGCCGCCTACGTCTGCTTCGCCGCCGGGTTCATCATGCTGTGGCCGGCGGTCATGACGCTGGCGCAACGGATCGCCGCCACCAGCCCGCTGTGGGGGCTGTGGGGCGGCTGCCTGGTGATCGTCGGCCTGTTCACCCGGACCTTCCAGTTCGGCACCGATCACCTGGCCTTCCACCTGACCGACGGCCTCGGCCTGCAGACCATGCTCAACGGCATCGACCACTACTACGAGACCTGGCGGGACACGGTCTGGCATCCGTTCAGGGCCATTTCCGGACCGGCCTTCTTCGGCTGGATCGTGCTGGCCATCGGCGCCTACCGCTCCGGCGCCCTGGGGCTGGGCCGCTCGATCGCGCTCGGCCTGATGTCGGCGCTCGCGCTCGGAACCCTCAAAGGCACCGAACCGCAGTCCTTCATCGCCGTCGGCGGCCTCTGCGTCGCCTTCATCCCCCTGGGCATCTCGCTGCTGCGCGGCGGCCCCCCGCCGACCAGACGCGCCATGGTCTGGATCGTCGTCCTCATCGTCGTGCACGTCCTCATGACGGCCTACGGCCCGAGAGGATGACGGCCCCGGACCGGCGGTACGTCGGCGGACAGGGAAGCGGCGACGTAACGTCCGCACCGGCGGAAGGCAGGGAACGGGCAGGACTTCCGGCCCGGCGGCGGTCGTGAGAAATGCCCATGCGGCGGAGCTGCCGCAACCGAGACCATGCTTCACATGAGCGTCTGTATCTTCTGCGCGATCATCGCAGGGCGGGCCGAGGCCGCCATCGTCCACGAGGACGACAGCGTGGTGGCCATCTTGGACCACAAACCGGCCAACGTCGGTCACGTACTGGTGATCCCGCGCGTGCACGTGGCCGGGCTGGCGGACTGCGATGACGCGGTCGGCGCGGCGATCTGGCGGACGGCCCGGCGGGTGTCGGTCGCGCTGCGGGCGTCGGGGCTCCGTTGCGACGGGGTGCGGCTGTCTCTGGCCGACGGGGAGGCCGCCGGGCAGGACGTCTTCCACCTGCACCTGCACGTCGTGCCGCATTATCCGGGGGACGGTGTCGTGGTCACCGCTGACTGGAAGAGCCGCTCGCGTGAGTCTCTCGACCGCGACGCGGCGCTGATCCGGCGGGCGCTCGCGTGATCGCTCAGGGCGGCGCCGCCGGCTGAGCGCGGGCGTCGCGCTCGCAGGACCCGGTCGAGGTCAGCGGGCCCGGTCGAGTTCGGCGAGCCCGGCCAGGATGCGGTCCAAGCCGAACTGGAAGTCCTCCGCGGTGTAGCCGATCGAGCCGGTGTCGACCTGGTCGGCGAACAGGCGGCAGAACATGGGATAGCGGTCCGGCGTCATGACGCTCCCGAGGAACCGGAAGTAGTCGCCCGCCGCGGCGTCCCCACCGTCGGCGATGACCGGGTCCAGGCTGAGGCGGGCCTGCTCGCGGGCGTAGCCGGAGATCAGCGTGACGGCGCGGAGCCGGTCATGAGGGCTGAGGGTGGTCCCGGACAGGGCCTGGAGCATGTGCTCGCCCCACAACAGTTCGTTCGGCGTGCTCGGCGGGCCCGAGGTGGGGATCTGCAGGGCCCAGGGATGCCGCCGGTAGAGGTCGTAGATCTGCCGGGCGATGCCGGCCAGGGACTCCCGCCAGCGTCCGGCGTCGGGCCGGGGCAGGTCGGGGGGCGGCGCGGCGGCGGCGTTGCGCATCACCACCACGAGGTCGTCCTTGGCGCGGACGTGCCGGTACAACGAGGTCGTCGCGGAGTTCAGCGCCGCGGCGACGCGAGCCAGCGACACCGCGGCGAGGCCCTCGCTGTCGGCGATCTCGATCGCGGCCGCGACGATCCGTTCCAGGGTGAGACCTGGTCGCGGACCGGGCTTGGGCCCGCCGGCCGGCTGATCGCGCAGACGGGCCGCGTCGGTGGAGGCACGCCAGGCCAGCTCGATGCCCGCCGGCGTACGTGTCCTGTGCTGCTCCCCCATCGTCGCCCGCTCCCCATGCCGCCCGTGCCTTCACCGGCGAGTCTATAGTGGCGTACTGTGTTCGCCACTATGGCGAATTTCATACGCCACCAATAGGACGGGGCAAGGCATGAGAACGACAAAAGCGGTGGGGATGTGGGCGGGTGGCGGCTTCACCGCCCTGGCGCTGCTCTACCTGGTGGTGCTCTCCGTGATGATGGTGCGAGAGCTGCCGTTCCCGCCCCAGGAGCCCTTCACGACCACTTTCCACGCGATCATGATCCTTGCGGCCCTGATCCTGGTGCCGCTGTGGAGCGCCGTCCATCTCGCCACCCCGGCGGACAGGCAGGTGTTCACGCTCATCTCGCTGGCGTTCGTCGTCATGAACGCCGTGGTCGTCTGCGCCAACCGGTTCGTGGCGCTGACGATGGTCAGGCAGAGCCCCGGGCTCGGCCGGACCGCGGGCCTGGAATGGTTCCAGCCGTACGGCTGGCCGTCGGTGATGTACGCCTTCGAGATACTCGGCTGGGGCGTGTTCTTCTCCCTCGCCTGCCTCTTCCTGGCGCCCGCCTTCCACGCCCCCGGGCTCGAACGCGGCATCGCCGCGACCCTGGCCACCATGGGCATCCTCAGCCTCGGCGGCGCACTCGGGCTCTTCGTCGGCTCCACCGCGCTCCTGGGCGTGATCGCGCCGCTGGCCTGGGGCCTGGGCCCGGCCGCCGCCACCGTACTGATCATGTTCTGGCTACGGGCCCGGCCGCGCGACCTCCTCAGGTGACGGCGGCGGCTCACCGGTGACCACGCGACCGGCTTGTGGCGGTCGGGCGAGGGCATCCTCGACGAACCTGCGGGCCCCGACGGTAGGAGAACCAGTACCACCTTCGACCACCCACGATGCAGCAGGATGAGTGCCATGACGACGACACCCGGCACCACGCTGGGCGCGATGATCCGCACATGGCGCAACCGCCTGCCCCCGTCAGCCGCGGCACTCCCGGTCAGCCGGACACGCCGCGCAACCGGGCTCCGCCGCGAAGAACTCGCCGAGCTCGCCGGGATATCCGTCGACTACGTCGTCCGCCTCGAACAAGGACGAGCCACCACGCCCTCGGCACAGGTCATCGCCTCCATCGCGCGAGCCCTGCAGCTGACCACCGCCGAACGCGACCACCTCTACCGGCTGGCCCACCTCGTACCTCCGGCCGGCGGCACCATCTCCGACCACATCCCGCCCGGCGTCCACCGCGTCCTCACCCGGCTCGGCGACGTGGCGGTCGCCGTGTTCGCGGCAGACTGGCAACTGATCTGGTGGAACCGCAGCTGGGCCGCGCTGCTCGGCGACCCCTCCACCTCACCGCCCCAACTGCGCAACTTCGCCCGCGACAAATTCCCGGTGACCGCGAGCCCCGCACGCCTCGCGCTCTGGCCCGTGACGGAGCAGGACAGGGACACCGTCGACGCCGCCGTCGTCTCCGACCTGCGCCGCGCCACCGGCCGCTTCCCCCAGGACACTCGCCTGGCGAAGCTCATCCACGACCTGACCGGCGGTAACCGGCGATTCGCCGAACTGTGGGCCACGGGTACGGTCGCCGCCCATCGCGAGAACCACAAGACCATCGACCACCCCTCGGTGGGACCGGTCACCGTGGACTGCGACATCCTGAACGACGGCGACTCCGAGCGCAAGATCGTGATCATGACCGCCGCGCCCGGCAGCGAGGACGAGACCAAGCTACGACTCGCCGCGGTCGCCGGTCCCCAGGTCACCTCGGACAGCTCACTCGCGCGCCGACAGCCAGGCCGGTTCCCTCGCCGGGGGGTTGCGAGCGCCGGATGATCAAATAACTCCAGCCTGGCGCCTTTACGGTGTAGATTTCCAAGCCGGGTCAGCGGCGGATGCGGTAACGGATGTGGGTGGCCTCCGGCGTGTCGACCACCCGGAGGATCTCCAGCTCCACCCGCGACGGCAACACCTCGAACAACCGGCGGCCACCGCCGAACAGCACCGGGATCTGATGGATCTGCAGCTCGTCCAGCACCCCCGCCTCGATCGCCCGCTGCCCCGTGTAGGCGCCGATCACGTGCACGTTGCGGTCCCCCGCGGCCGCCTTCGCCCGGGCCATCGCGCTGACGATCCCGTCGGTCACGTACGTCACCAGCGGATGGTTCGCCACCTCCGGAGCGGGCGGCCGATGGCTGACCACGAAGACCGGGATGCCCTCACCGTGATGGTTCCCGCCCCAGTGATCGACCTGCTCCGCGGTACGCCGCCCCGTGACGACCGCGCCGGTCGCGTGGATCTGGCCGAGCATCTCCCCCGCAGGCCCGGACTCGGCGAACCTCCCGTCCGGCGTCAGGCCCCAGTCGTGCAGCCGGATGAAGCCGTCGCCGCCGGGGTTGCCCACCTTGTCGTCCGGGCCCGCGATGTACCCGTCGAGCGACATCGACATGTCCAGCACTGATACCGACACTCCGGCCTCCTGCCTTGAAACGCCGCGAGTCACCGATTCTGGCCCACGGGAGAGCGCCTGGCCAGGCGGAGCGACCGGACCCCGGCAGCGGGGCGGGGCGGGGCCGGGCGGGGCGGGGGTCAACGGAGGGGACGGAAGAAGGCCCGGACGTCCTCGACGAGCAGGTCCGGCGCCTCCATCGCGGCGAAGTGGCCGCCGCGGTCGAACTCCGACCAGTGCACGACGTTGTGCTCGCGCTCGGCGATCCGCCGGACCCCGGCGTCCCCGGGGAAGACGGCGACCCCGTGCGGCAGCGCCGAGTACTCGGCCACCGCCCCCCACCCCTTCTGCCCCTCCTTGTAGAGGCGGGCGGCCGAGGCGGCGGTCCCGGTGAACCAGTAGATGCTCACGTCGGTGAGCAGCTGGTCGACGTCCACCGCGTCCTCGGGCAGTTCGCGGGCCGGGTCGGTCCACTCCTTGAACTTCTCCACGATCCACGCCAGCTGTCCCACGGGCGAGTCGTGCAGCCCGAACGCGAGCGTCTGCGGCCGGGTCGCCTGGATGATCGCGTAGCCGGCCCGGTCCTGGTCCTGGTACTGGCCGAGCCGGGCGAGCTCCCCAGGGGCCAGCCCCTCCAACTCGGCCGGGTCGCCGGTCGGGAACCCGAGCGCGCCGTTGACGTGCACGCCGACGACGTTCCGGGGCGCGGCGCGGCCGAGCATCGGCGAGATGACCGAGCCGCTGTCGCCGCCCTGCGCGCCGTATCGCCGGTAGCCGAGCCGGGCCATCAGCTCCACCCACGCCCGTGCGACCCGCTCCAGGTCCCAGCCGGTCTCGGTGGTGGGGCCGGAGAAGCCGAACCCGGGGATGGACGGGGCGACGACATGGAACGCGTCGGACCGGTCGCCGCCGTGCGCGGCCGGGTCGGTGAGCGGGCCGATGACGTTCAGGAACTCCGCGACCGAGCCCGGCCAGCCGTGCGTGATGATCAGCGGCAGCGCGTCGGGTTCGGGCGAGCGGACGTGCATGAAGTGCACATTCTGCCCGTCGATACGGGTCGTGAACTGCGGGAAGGCGTTCAGCCGCGCCTCGGCGGCACGCCAGTCGAAACCGGTGCGCCAGTACTCGGCCAGCTTCCTCGCGTAGCCGACGGGCACCCCGTAGGACCAGCCCACGCCGGGCAGCTCGTCCGGCCAGCGGGTCGCCGCCAGCCGGCCGCGCAGGTCGTCCAGCCGCGCCTGCGGGATGTCGATCCGGAACGGATGGATGCGCATGTCGTCGTTCATGTCCGTCATCGTAGGAATGGGTTAGGACAGATTCAGTCCTAGGATGGACGTCATGCTGGAGACGTCGGCGCGGCTGCTGCGGCTGCTGTCGCTGCTGCAGACCCCCAGGGACTGGCCGGGCCCCGAGCTGGCCGAACGGCTCGGCGTCTCGCCCCGTACGATCCGCCGCGACATCGACCGGCTGCGCGAGCTCGGCTACGTCGTGCACGCCACCGCGGGCGCCCCCGGCTACCGGCTCGGCGCCGGCGCCGGGCTGCCCCCGCTGCTGCTCGACGACGACGAGGCGGTCGCGGTGGCCATCGGGCTCGGCACCGCCGCCGTCTCAGGCGTGGCGGGCATCGAGGAGACCTCGGTACGCGCCCTCGTCAAGCTCGAGCAGGTCCTCCCGTCCCGGCTCCGGCATCGCGTCGGCGACCTGCGGTCGGTCACGGTCCCGCTGGCGGGGCGGGCCGAGGCCGTGGACCCGGCCGTGCTCACCGTGATCGCCGCGGCCGTACGCGACCGGGAAAGCCTGCGGTTCGGCTACCGGTCCCACGACGGCACCGAGGACCGCCGCACCGCCGAGCCGTACCGGCTGGTCAACTCGGGCCGCCGCTGGTACCTGGTGGCGTGGGACACCGGCCGGGAGGACTGGCGTACGTTCCGCGTCGACCGGCTGCGCCCGCACACCCCGAACGGCCCGCGCTTCACCCCCCGCGAGCCGCCCGCCGCCGACCTGGTCCGCTACGTCTCGGAGCGGATCTCCGTCGACCCGTACCGCTACCGCGGCCGCTTCACGGTGCACGCGCCGGCCGAGGTGGTCGCCGCCCGGATGCCGCCGACGATGGCGGTGGTCGAGCCGGCCGGCGACGGCGCGTGCGTCCTCAGCACCGGGTCGAACTCCCTCGATGAGCTGGCCATGTGGGTCGCGCAGCTCGGCGTCCCGTTCGAGGTGCACGAGCCGCCCGAGCTCGTCCGGCACATCCGCGCCCTCGGCGGCCGCCTCGTCGATGCGGCCCGGTGGCACCCGCCCACCTGACGGGCCCGCACCCATGAGTGCCCCTTACGGTGGTGCCCATGAACATCTGTGTCTTCCTGTCCGCCGCCGACCTGTCCGAGACCTACACCGGGCCCGCCCGCGAGTTCGCCGAGCTGATCGGCAAGGGCGGGCACACGCTGGTCTGGGGCGGCTCCGACGTGGGCCTGATGAAGGTGATGGCCGACGGGGTGCACGAGGCGGGCGGGCGGCTGATGGGGGTCTCGGTGGACTTCCTGGCCCACAAGGTACGCCCCGGCGTGGACGACATGGTCATCGCGGCCGATCTCGCCGAGCGTAAGAGGCTGCTGCTGGAGAAGGCCGACGCGGTGGTCATCATGGTGGGCGGCACGGGCACCCTCGACGAGGCCACCGAGATCCTGGAGCTGAAGAAGCACGGCCGGACGGACAAGCCCGTCGTGCTGCTCAACACGGCGGGCTTCTACGACGGGCTCAAGCAGCAGTTCCGGCGGATGGAGGACGAAGGCTTCCTCCCGCGTCCCCTGACCGACCTGGTCTTCTTCGCCGAGGAGCCCCTGGGGGCGATGGCCTACATGGAGGAGTCGCTCGGCATGCCGTGAGACGTCTCGTCCGGTCGGCGGTCAGGTCTCGGCAAGGCCGGTGCAGTACGCGATCGTCGCGTCGTCGGACACCACCGAGTGCCGGGCCTCCGCCCGCCGGACGCGACGGATGATCTCGGCGGGCCCGCTCGACGCCAGGACGGCCATGACCCCCGGCCAGTCGGTGACCCCGAACCGGTCCACGATGCGGCCGGCGCCGTTGCTGAGCAGGGCGGCGCCGGTCAGCCCGGAGATCGGACGGCTTCCGGTGATCGCCTCGTCCGCCGCCCGCGGGTCGTCCTTGGCCAGCCAGAAGCCGCCCGGCCGGTTCCGGTTGGCGCGCAGGTCCCGCAGGAGCCGGTGGCGCTCGTCGCTCCCCGGGGCCGCGGCCCTGATCGCGGGCTCGTACGACCGACTGATGATCACCTCCCGCGGGTCGGAGACCACGAGCGGCTCACCCTCCGCCGGGTCGAGCACGAGGAACGAGTCGCCGAGCACGAGGTACTCGGCGAGGCCGCCGGACAGGCGCAGCACGGCCACGGTCGCCGACGGGCTGATGGGGTCGGCGACGTCGCAGGTGTCCCGGTGAGCGTCCGTCACCTGCTCGATGGCCTCGGCGAGCAGCGACGGGAGGCCGCGGTCGAGTGACAGGAGGCCCAGCAGGCCGCCTCCCAGGCGGTTGGCGTACCAGGCCACGCCGTGCCGGCAGATCGACGCGGTGCCGGGGATGCCGGCGCCGTCGATCAGCACCGCCGCCGCGGGCAGGGCCCCGGTGAAGTCCTCGTTCGGGTGGCGGGTCGTCGCCACGCTCGTCATCGTCACGCGCATGCCGCCGCCCTCCCGCCGATCAAGGTGCCCGACTCTAGCCGTTTTATTCGATGGAGGCGCTTTGTGGCCGCTTGTACAGTCGTCCCCAGCCGAGGGGGGAGGGGTCATGCGCGTGCACTATCCGCGTACCCCTCACCTGCCCTGGTCCCCCGGCGTGACCTCGGACGACGTACGCGCCGGCGATCTGTCCGGGCTGCGCGGGCGCGAGGTCGTGGTCACGGAGAAGCTCGACGGGGAGAACACCACCCTGTACGCCGACGGGATGCACGCCCGGTCGCCGGACTCGGCGCACCATCCGTCCCGGGCGTGGGTCAAGGGTCTGCAGGGGCGGATCGGCGGCCGGATCCCGGCGGGGTGGCGGGTGTGCGGGGAGAACATGTACGCCCGGCACTCCATCGCGTACCAGGGATTGGAGAGCTGGTTCTACGGGTTCTCGGTCTGGGCCGGCGATCGGTGCCTGGACTGGGACGGCACGGTGGCCTTCCTGCGCGGGCTCGGGATTCCCGTCCCGCCGGTGTTGTGGCGCGGCGTCTTCGACGAGCGGGCCCTGCGGGGGTTGCGGCTGGACCTGGCGCGGCAGGAGGGCTACGTGGTGCGGGCCGTCGAGGGGTTCGGGCGGGAGGAGTTCGCGGGGCGGGTGGCCAAGTGGGTGCGCCGGGAGCACGTCACGACCGGCACGCACTGGATGCACGCGACCGTGGTGCCGAACGCCCTCGGCCCGGGCGCGGCGCTGTGGTCGGTGCGCTCGGGCGCGGACCCCGAGGTGAGCGCCCTGATGGCCGCGGTGGGCCGCACCCCCACGGGGGAAGGCTCGGAAGCGGCGGACGCGGAGGCGGTGGCCGAGGTGTCGGCGCGGCTGGACGTGCTCGGCCGGCACGGGGACGCCCGGCTGGCGGGCGTGCTGGCCACGGCGCTGCGGTTCATGCCGCGGGCCCGGCTGGCGGCCCGGCTGGCGGGGCCGCTGGGCATGCGGCCGGCGCGGCAGGTCGCGGACCTGGCCGGGCTGCACCGCGCGCTGCGCCGGCCCTACCCGGACGAGGAGCGGCGGGCCGGGCTGGGGCGCATGGCACTGGCCGCCGACCTGGGCGTGCTGCACGCCGTGGCGGCGGCCGGGCTGGCCGGGCGCGCGGACGAGGCGGCCGGCCAGGAGCGTGAGCAGGTCGAATGGTCCGCCCTGCACGCCGAGGACGCCGGGCTGCTCGGGCCGGCGCCGCTGCAGCCGTTACGGGCCGGCCTGCGCGAGGCCCTGGCCGGCCTCGGCGGGGAGGCGGCCGAGCGGTGCTGGGCGGAGGCGCGCGACGCCTGGGCCAGGGGAAGGATCGCCACGGTCGAGGAGGCCGTGGCGGCGACCTGGCGGTGGCGGTCGAGGCGGTTCCCCCGGCTGGTGCAGCTGGTCGGGCCGTCGGGCAGCGGCAAGAGCACGTTCGCGGCCGGGCTGCCGGAGGTCGACGCGTACGTGTCGCTGGACGACCTGCGCGATGCCCGGGGCTCGCGGGCGGACCAGCGGGCCAACCGGGAAGTGCTCGGTGAGGGCCTGGACCGGCTCGATGCCGCCCTGGCGGCCGGCGGCACCGTGGTGTGGGACGCCACCTCGCTCAACCAGCAGCAGCGTTCCCTGGTGCACGCGGTGGCGCGCCGCCGCGACGCGCTGACGACGCACGTGGTCGTGCTGGTGGAGGAGGACGAGCTGCACCGGCGCAACGCCCGCCGCGCTCACCCGGTGCCCGCACACGTGCTGGCCGCGCAGGCGCGCCGGTTCGTCCCGCCCTATCCCGGGCAGGCCCCCCGCACCTGGTACGTCGGGGCCCGCGGAGCCGTCGAGGACGTGGACGGCGCTCTGGACGAGGAGGCGTGATGCGTACCAGCGAGGAGGTCTACCACCGGATCCGCTGGGACCCGCGGTTCGACCCGTCCCGTTTCGTCCTGGGAGTCGGCCAGCGCAACGCCGACCCCGAGCGCGTCGCGCTGCCCGCTTTCACCCCGGGCGGCGACATCCCCTGGCACCGGGTGCTGTTCGTCGAGGCGGACGGCGAGCTGGTCTGGGACCGTGCCACGGGCCTGGACCGCGTCGACACCTGCGAGGCCGGCCGGGCGCGGGAGGCGCGCCGCCTGCTGGCGCCGTTCTTCACGGCCGCGACCCCGCACGTCTGGGATCCGGCCGGCGGCTGGCGTCCCGCCGCCGCTCGCGCGCGGCCGGGGCCCGCGGCCGCGCGCGTGCTGACGTGGAACACGCTGTGGGACCGCTACGACAGCGACCGCATCGACACCGCCCGCCGCCGCCCCCTGCTCCTCGCGGCCCTGGAGGAGTCCGACGCGGACGTCCTCGCCCTGCAGGAGGTCGAGCCCGCGCTGCTGGCCATGCTGCTGGCCACCCCGTGGGTACGCGCCGGCTACACGGTCGGCACCGACCCGTACGGCCCCGACGTCGACGACAGCGGCCTGCTGCTGCTCAGCCGGCTGCCCGTACGTGAGGCGGCCCGGCACGAGCTCGGCCCGCACAAGTCGGTGGCCGCCGTCGTCGTGGAGACCGCCACCGGCCCGCTCACCGTCGCCGTCACCCACCTGACCAGCGACCATTCCGCCGACGGCGCGGGCAGGCGGCGGGCCGAGCTGGCCAGGATCGCCGAAGGGCTGGCCGGCGTGGACGGCGACCTGGTCCTGCTGGGCGACTTCAACGACGGCACCGACACCCCCGCGACCGCGCTCGGCCTGCGCGACGCCTGGACGGAGGCGTACGGAGCCGACGAGACCCCCACCTTCGACCCGGCCGCCAACCCGCTCGCGGCGCTGTCCTCCCGCTCCGGCCGGGCCGCCCGCCTGGACCGCATCCTGCTCCGCGGCCGCCCCCGGGTGGTCTCGGCGGCCCTGCGCGGCGACACGCCCACCCCCGAAGGGCTGTACGTCTCCGACCACTACGCGGTGGAGGCGGTCCTGGACGTCACCGGTGACGACGACCGCGAGCCGGCGACCGCCACCCAGCCCGCCACCCAGCCCGCAGCCCGGCCCGCAGCCCAGCCCGTCCGCGCGCCGGACCGGACGCCGGACCGGACGGCATCGACCGCCGACGTGACGCGGCGGCTGGCGCGGGCGCTGGAGCCGGGGATCGTGTACGTCGCCGGCTCCCGGCGCATGGGCTGCGAGCTCCCGGACGCTGACCTGGACCTGGTGGCGGCGCTGCCGGGCGGGACGGATCCGGCCGAGGTCGAGGCCCGGGTGCGAAAGGCGCTGCCCGGCGTGGCCCGGCTGCGCCAGGTGATCGGCGCCCGGGTGCCGGGCCTGCGCTTCCGCACGGCCGGACTGGACGTGGACCTGACCGTGGTGCCCGCCGGATCCGTGCCGCCCGGGCAGGCGGTGGCCCGGCGCGCCGAGCTGGGCCAGGCGGCGGCGATCGCCATGAGCGCGGTCAGCGACGCGGACGCCGTCCGCGCCGCCGTAGGCCGGCACCACGCCCGTTTCGCCCGCCTCGCCAGGCAGGTGAAGACGTGGGCGCGGGCCCGTGGCCTGGATTCCGCCCCGTTCGGCGGGCTACCCGGCCTGGCCTGGACGGTCATGGCCGCGCACACCGTACGCGAGGGCGGCGACCTGCCCGCCGGCGACCTGCCGGGCCTGTTCTTCGGTACGTGGGCCGCCTGGGACTGGCGCGACCCGATCGCCCTCGGCCCCGCCGCTCCGGAACCGGCCCCCATCGCGGTGCTGACGCCCAGCTCCCCGGTGCGCAACTGCGCCCGCCAGGTCACCCCGGGCGTGCTGGACCTGCTCACCCAGGAGCTCTACCGGGCCTGGGAGCTCACGGAGCACGGCCGGTCCGCCGAGCTGCCCGACCCGCCGCCCCTCCACCGCCGTCACGCGGCCTGGGCGGTGCTCACCGTGCGCTCCGACCGCCCAGAGGAGCTCGACGCGGCGCTCGGCCGGGTCAGGGGACGCATGCTGGAGTTGCTCGCCGCCCTGGAAGAGGTGCCGGACGTCCACGCCTGGCCGCACCCGTTCGACGGCGGCCCCGGCCGGGCCCGCTACGCGATCGGTTTGGGCCGCACTCCCCCGCCGGCGGCGCGGCTCGGGGAGATCGCCGGCCGCTGGGTCCGCGGCATGCCCGGCGTCACGGTGGAACGGGCCGAGTGCGGCGCCGTGCCGGTCTTGGGAGTGGACATGGCCACCGCGAGAGTTGACGAAGGCACCCCCCTATGGCATTCTGAAGGCGGCACCAAGGATTGACGCTTATAGTACGTGTAGACATCCGTTTCTTATTTGCGTTATGCTGCCCTCCTCGTGCTGCCAGTGCGCGCCCCGGATTTCCCGGGGCGTTCGGCATGCGCGCAGTTCGACTCCATCCGTGCTTTCCGGAAGGACACCTGTTGGCAGCCTCGCGCAACGCCTCCGCCGTACCCGCTGGTCCCCGTCGCGTCTCCTTCGCGCGCATCCAGGAGCCTCTCGAAGTTCCTGACCTTCTCGCCCTGCAGACCGAGTCCTTCGACTGGCTGCTCGGCAACGAGAAGTGGAAGGCCCGAGTAGAGGCGGCTCGCCAGGCCGGGCGCAAGGACGTCCCGACCCAGTCGGGTCTCGAAGAGATCTTCGAAGAGATCAGTCCTATCGAGGACTTCTCGGGAACCATGTCCCTGTCGTTCCGCGATCACCGGTTCGAGCCGCCGAAGTACTCCGTGGACGAGTGCAAGGACAAGGACATGACCTTCTCCGCCCCGATGTTCGTGACGGCGGAGTTCATCAACAACACCACCGGTGAGATCAAGAGCCAGACGGTGTTCATGGGCGACTTCCCGCTCATGACGCCGAAGGGGACCTTCATCGTCAACGGCACCGAGCGGGTCGTGGTCACGCAGCTGGTCCGATCCCCCGGCGTCTACTTCGAACGCAACATCGACAAGACCTCCGACAAGGACCTCTACGGCTGCAAGGTCATCCCGTCCAGGGGTGCCTGGCTCGAGTTCGAGATCGACAAGCGCGACAGCGTCGGTGTGCGCATCGACCGCAAGCGCAAGCAGCCCGTCACCGTGCTGCTCAAGGCACTGGGATGGACCAGCGAACGCATCCTCGAGCACTTCGGCCAGTACGAGTCGATGCGGGCCACCCTGGAGAAGGACCACACGGCCGGCCAGGACGACGCCCTGCTCGACATCTACCGCAAGCTGCGGCCCGGTGAGCCGCCGACCAAGGAGTCGGCGCAGACCCTGCTGGAGAACCTCTACTTCAACCCCAAGCGGTACGACCTCGCCAAGGTGGGCCGCTACAAGATCAACAAGAAGCTGGGCGTCGACGCCGAGATCACCCATGGCACGCTCACCGAGGACGACATCGTCTCGATGATCGAGTACATCGTCCGGTTGCACGCCGGCGAGACGTCGATGGGCGAGACCGTCGTGGAGATCGACGACATCGACCACTTCGGCAACCGCCGCCTGCGCAACATCGGCGAGCTCATCCAGAACCAGGTCCGCCTGGGCCTGGCCCGGATGGAGCGCGTCGTCCGCGAGCGGATGACCACGCAGGACGTCGAGGCGATCACGCCGCAGACCCTGATCAACATCCGCCCGGTCGTGGCGTCGATCAAGGAGTTCTTCGGCACCTCGCAGCTGTCGCAGTTCATGGACCAGACCAACCCGCTGGCCGGCCTGACGCACAAGCGGCGGCTGAACGCGCTGGGCCCCGGTGGTCTGTCCCGCGAGCGGGCCGGCATGGAGGTGCGCGACGTGCACCCGTCCCACTACGGCCGGATGTGCCCGATCGAGACCCCGGAAGGCCCGAACATCGGCCTGATCGGCTACCTCGCGTGCTTCGCCCGCCTCAATCCCTTCGGCTTCGTGGAGACGCCCTACCGCAAGGTCGTCGACGGCAAGGTCACCGAGCACATCGACTACCTCACCGCCGACGAGGAGGATCGGTACATCATCGCCCAGGCGAACTCCGCGCTGACGGAGGACGGCGGGTTCGCGGAGAGCCGGGTGCTCGTGCGGCGCAAGGGCGGCGAGTTCGAGCACGTCCGCTCGGACGAGGTGGACTACATGGACGTGTCGCCGCGCCAGATGGTGTCGGTGGCCACCGCGATGATCCCCTTCCTCGAGCACGACGACGCCAACCGGGCGTTGATGGGCGCGAACATGCAGCGCCAGTCGGTACCGCTGCTCAGGAGCGAGGCGCCGCTGGTCGGCACCGGCATGGAATACCGTGCCGCGACCGACACCGGCGACGTGATCAGCGCCGAGAAGGCCGGTGTGGTGGAGGAGGTCTCCGCCGACTACATCACCGTGATGAACGACGACGGCACCCGGACGACCTACCGCGTGGCCAAGTTCAAGCGGTCCAACCAGGGCACCTCGTTCAACCAGAAGCCGATCGTGGCCGAGGGCGACCGGGTGGAGGTCAACCAGGTCATCGCCGACGGTCCGTGCACCGACAACGGCGAGATGGCGCTGGGCAAGAACCTGCTCGTGGCGTTCATGCCGTGGGAGGGTCACAACTACGAAGACGCGATCATCCTGTCCCAGCGGCTGGTCCAGGACGACGTCCTGTCCTCGATCCACATCGAGGAGCACGAGGTCGACGCCCGTGACACCAAGCTGGGCCCCGAGGAGATCACCCGGGACATCCCGAACGTCTCCGAGGAGGTCCTGGCCGACCTCGACGAGCGCGGCATCATCCGGATCGGCGCCGAGGTCGTGCCCGGCGACATCCTGGTCGGCAAGGTCACCCCGAAGGGCGAGACCGAGCTGACCCCGGAGGAGCGGCTGCTGCGCGCGATCTTCGGCGAGAAGGCCCGTGAGGTCCGCGACACCTCGCTGAAGGTGCCGCACGGCGAGCAGGGCAAGGTCATCGGCGTGCGCGTGTTCAGCCGCGACGAAGGGGACGAGCTGCCGCCCGGTGTCAACGAGCTGGTCCGCGTCTACGTGGCCCAGAAGCGTAAGATCACCGACGGCGACAAGCTGGCCGGCCGCCACGGCAACAAGGGCGTCATCTCCAAGATCCTGCCGGTCGAGGACATGCCGTTCCTGGAGGACGGCACCCCGGTCGACATCATCCTCAACCCCCTCGGCGTGCCCGGCCGGATGAACGTCGGCCAGGTCCTGGAGATGCACATGGGGTGGATCGCCGCCAGGGGCTGGGACATCTCCGGGATCGAGGAGGCGTGGGCCGAGCGGCTGCGTGACAAGGGCTTCGAGAAGGTCGCCCCGCGCACCAACATGGCGACCCCGGTCTTCGACGGCGCGCGGGAGGAGGAGATCGTCGGGTTGCTCGGCAGCACCGTTCCCAACCGTGACGGGGAACGGCTGGTGGAGAGCAGCGGGAAGGCCCGGCTGTTCGACGGCCGCAGTGGTGAGCCGTTCCCGTATCCGATCGCGGTCGGCTACGTCTACATCCTCAAGCTGCTCCACCTGGTCGACGACAAGATTCACGCTCGGTCGACCGGCCCCTACTCCATGATCACCCAGCAGCCGCTCGGCGGCAAGGCCCAGTTCGGTGGCCAGCGCTTCGGTGAGATGGAGGTCTGGGCGCTGGAGGCGTACGGCGCCGCCTTCGCCCTGCAGGAGCTGCTGACCATCAAGTCCGACGACGTCATCGGCCGGGTGAAGGTCTACGAGGCCATCGTCAAGGGCGAGAACATCCCCGAGCCGGGCATCCCCGAGTCCTTCAAGGTCCTCATCAAGGAGATGCAGTCGCTGTGCCTCAACGTCGAGGTGCTTTCCAGCGACGGCATGTCCATCGAGATGCGCGACACCGACGACGACGTCTTCCGCGCGGCGGAGGAGCTCGGCATCGATCTGTCCCGGCGTGAGCCGAGCAGCGTGGAAGAAATCTGACGGTCCCCATTCACGACGGGCGCGTGCCGGCCCGCGACGGAGGAAATGGTTGTCGTCCTCCGTCGCGGGCCGGCACGTTGCCATTTTTCACAGCAAATTCGGAGACTGGCCGGTCAGGGCTTTCCCAGCTTCCCGTATTGAAACCGTTATACGCATACGGTGCGCTGACGATGTCTACACGTTTCGTGATCCACGTCCTGCTCATGCGCGGATAACAGCTGCGCCGCGCGCTCGTCCGGCGCGCGGGAAGCCCGGCCGGCGGGCTGCCGCGGCGAAGATCGACGGGGTTGACAAACGTTTGTGACCGGTTGATGATCCCGGCAAATACCTACGTGGGGCTCCGGCTTGTACCTCGTCCGGGATAAATAACTCCCGTACGGCGAAAAAGACCGATCTGCAGTTTCCTTCCGTGTCCACCGACTTAGTGCTGTGGCCTTTTTCGGCATGCCACGGCCTGATTCAACCATGCCCTTTTTCGGCTCCCGCTCCGACTCTGGAGGCCGGCCCATGGCTGCACACAGGACAACGCGTGAACTTCGTCGATTATTGGCCGGGCTCCTGGTGCTCGCTGTCGCCCTGGGCGGCATGCAGCTCCCCGCCGGAGCGGCCACACCCGGCCCGCCCCCCGTGGGCGACGCGCGAGGCGGGTGGAAACCGGACAGCGAGCGCGGCTGGCTGGAGGACCTCTCCGACTGGCTGACCGGCGCCGAGGAGACGCCCGAGCCGCGTGATCTCGGCGTGAACGGGGTGCCCCGGCGCGATCAGGAGTCGGCCGGGCAGAAGCTCCCGCCGGTCAAGCGGGTCAAGGAACTGGCCGGCGGCCGCAGCGCCCACGAGCGGGCGTTCCTGCTGGAGGACGGCCGGCAGCAGGTGGAAGTATCAGCAAGGCCGCTGAATTATCGCGACAAATCCGGCAAGTGGCAGCCGATCTCCACCGAGCTCTCGCCCACGGACCGGGCGGGCTTCGCGTACGGCAACCAGAGCAACGTCTTCAGCAGCTTCTTCGGCACCGACCCCGGCTCCGTCCTCCGCGTGGAGCTGGACGACGTGTCCGTGACGCTCGGGGCCGACGGGGTGAAGCGCGGGAAGCCGCAGGTGAAGGGCAACACGGCCACCTACGCGTACGACGAGGGCGGGGCCCGGCTGTCGTACGAGGTGACCCCGGAAGGCGCCAAGGAGCAGATCGTCCTCGACGCCGCGCCGGAGCAGGCCCCCACCTACACCTTCAGCATGAAGGTGGACGGGCTGCGCGCCTGGCAGCGGCCGGACGGGTCGATCGCGTTCTACCGCGGCGACTTCGACGGCGCGCCGGTCATGGAGATCCCCAAGCCGTACATGACCGACGCCCGCGACGACGCGTCCTCGCCGTACGGCAAGGCGTACAGCGACAAGGTGACGCAGAGCATGGCGTGGGACGGGGCGGCTGGGCTGCTGCGGCTCACGGTGACCGCGGACCAGGCGTGGCTGGCCGATCCGGCCCGGCAGTACCCGGTGGTCATCGACCCGACGATCAGGATCGCGCCGACGCCCAGCGTCTCGCAGGACACGATGATCGTCTCCGACTCCCCGGACACGAACTTCGACGGGAGCTGGCGCCTGTCGACCGGCACGTCGTCGGTCGGCGTGTCCCGCTCGCTGCTGAAGTTCCCGCTGACCGGGGTGCCGTCCGGCACCAGGATCGACTCGGCGCAGCTCCAGGTCTACTACGACCAGGACATTCAGACCAGCACCGGGGCGAGCAACAACGTCACCCTTCAGGCGCACCGCGCGACCGCCGCCTGGGACGAGACGACCGCCACCTGGAACACGGCCAAGAGCCTCACCGGCGAGCTCGGCCACAACAGCGAGGTCGTCGACGACGGCGACACCGGCCGGACCGCGGCGACCGGCGCGTGGCCCGCCTCCACCAGCGCCCTGGCGGCCAAGGCCGTCAACGGTGACTACCTGTACAACAAGGACGCCGTCGCGGGCGACCGCTACACCTGGACCCCGCGCCTGACCGAGGACGGCGACTACCGGGTCGACGTCCACTACGTGGAGGCGTCCGACCGGGCCACGGCCGCGCCCTACACCGTCACCTACAACGGCGGCACCAAGGCATACGCGGTCAACCAGTACGCGGCCTCCACCACGAACGGGGTGTGGAAGACCCTGGGCACCCATCCGTTCGCCGCCGGCACCACCGGCAAGGTCGTCCTGGGCGACGGCCCCGCCTCGGCCTCCACCGGGGTGATCGCCGACGCCGTGCGGCTGACCAAGGACGCCACCCAGGTGAAGCCGGCCGGGGCCAACGGCAGCCAGTGGCACTCCTTCGCGGTGCGCAACATCGTCCAGTCGTGGCTCGACGGCGCCGCCCCGAACCACGGCTTCGTGCTGAAGGCGGCCGACGAGACCCTCGACAAGGGCGGGGTGCGCTACGAGGGCAGCCTGTACTCCTACGGCGGGGAGACCGCGACCTACCCGCGCCTGGTGCTGACCTACGGCCGCCAGGGCGTGGCCGTCAATCCTCCCGCCACGATCCACGCCGCCGGCGCGGAGCTGTCGTGGCCCGCCTACCGCGACCCGTCGGACGGCTCGTCGGACGACCTCGTGGAGTATCAGGTCCACCGGAGCGTCTACCAGACCTTCACCCCGTCCGCGGCCACGCTGGTCTCCCCCGTGGCGCCGGCCACCACGTCGTTCACCGACTCGACGGCCGAGCCCACCCCGGCCACCTCCACCGATCCGTTCGGCCAGGTCTATTACTACATGGTCGCGGTGAAGACCAAGGACGGGCAGATCGTCCCCGGCCCGACGGAGATCGCCGCGCTGCCGAAGGCCGGCCGCACCGTCAGGATCTTCCAGGGCGGCACCGCGGACACGACCCTGTCCAGCGGGCAGCCCGACGTCAACCAGGACGCGCTGGCGGGCGCGCCGTGGCTGTCGGTCGGCAACAACTCCGGCACGTACGGCACGACGAGGGCCGTGCTCAAGTTCCCCGGGGTCTCCGCGATCCCGCCGACCGCCCGGGTGCTCGACGCGTCGGTGGACCTGTGGGAAGTGACCATGATCGGGTCGGGCACGGCCACGTACGAGCTGCGTGGCGTGAACACCGGATTCGAGGAGAAGACGGCCACCTGGAACAGGGCCACGGCCGCCACGGCGTGGACCACGGCGGGCGGCGACCACGCGGCCACGGTCACCGGCAGCTACGCCGGGATCACCAACGACCCCTACCGGCGCAGCTTCACCGCCACGGCGCTCACGCAGAGCTGGGTCGCCGCCCCCTCCGCCAACCACGGCGTGATGATCAAGCTGGCGAACGAGGCGACCCCCGCCGAGCGGACCCTGTTCCTGTCCGACGAGGCGGCCGAGCCGCAGCTGCGGCCCCAGTTGCGCGTCACGTATCTGGAGAAGACCACCGAGAGCACCTATCACGCGCCCGGCACGGCGGCCCGGATGGTCGAGGGAGGTCAGAGCACCACCCCGGTGACGCTCACCAACACCACCGCGGCCACGTGGAAGGCGTCGGACTACGTGCTGTCCTACCGCTGGGCGCGGCCCGACGGCACCGACGTGACCACCGCCGACAACCAGGTCAAGACCGCGCTGCCCAAGGACCTGGCCCCGGGTGACACCGTCACCGTCCAGGCGCAGGTCAAGGCGCCGGTGACGGCCGACGAGAGCAACAAGCGCACGAGCTACGTGCTGCAGTCGGACCTGTACAACAGGGCGACCGACGCCTGGCTGTCGGCCAGCGACGCGATCCCGGCGCTGACCCAGGCGGTGGCGGTGGACAAGCCCACCTCCAACCAGCTGGGGCTGGAGCCGTTCTACGAGTACGCGGGCCGCGACACCGGCGCCGGCGGCGTGCTGCGCAACAACCTGTACTCGGGGAACGCCGTCTGGACCTACAACCCCTGGCTGCACCCGTCGCGCGGGGACTTCTCCACCGTCGTCAACCTCGCCTACAACTCCAAGGACACCTCCAACAGCTCGATGGGGTTCGGCTGGTCGCTGCAGGCCGCCACGCCGATCCGGCTCGGCACGCCGCTGGACTTCCACCCCAACCCGAACCCGACCACGGTGACCATGACCGACGGGGACGGCACCGGCCACACCTTCACGTGGGACGACGCCGCGGGCGAGTGGACCAGTCCGAAGGGCGTGCACCTCTACCTGCAGCGCCTGGTGACGTGCGGCCCGCAGACCGAGGAGTCCCGGGCCTGGGTGATGACCCAGCCCGACCGTACGCAGTACTACTTCGACTGCGACGGCTACCTGTCGGCGGCGCAGGACCGCAACGGCATGATCAACACCGCGTCGTTCACGTACGCCTCGCGCAAGTCGAACAACAAGCCGGTGAAGTTCCTGCAGTACGTCACCGACCCGGCGCGCCGGCAGACGCTGACCATCGACTACTACCAGAAGGGCGAGAACTACACCTGGATCAACGACGAGGGCGAGGAGGTCTACTGGGCCAACCTCGTCAACCCGAACATCATCGACCGCGTCAAGTCCATCAGCGACATCGAAGGCCGCAAGATCACCTTCATGTACACGAGCTGGGGCCTGATGGCCAAGATGGTCGACGGGGACGGCCACGACAGCGCCAAGACGTTCCGCTTCGACTACGACATGACGCAGGGCAACCGGAACGCCAAGCTGGTCAAGGTCACCGACCCGCGCGGCAACGGCACCGGCGTGGCCTACTACTACCCGCAGACCGGCGACGACCCGAAGTTCCACTGGTCGGCCAAGACCATCACCGACCGGCTGGGCGGGACCACCGGGTTCGGCTACGTGGACCCCGACGGGGCCACGGGCGAGACGCTCGACACCACGGTCACCGACGCCGAGAACCACGCCACCGCCTACCACCTGGATGAGTACGGCCGGCCCACCCGCATCACCAACGCCAAGACCCAGGTCACCAACCTCGGCTGGGACGCCGACCACAACGTGGTCCGCGAGGAGGAGAACAACGGCGCCGTCACCACCTCGGGCTACGACCCGCTCACCGGGCACCGGCTCTGGGTCCGCGACGCCGAGGCGAACCACAACGGCACCCCGGCCACCACGTACACGTACCAGAAGGGCTTCAACGGGCGCATCGCGGACCTGATCGCCGAGACCAGCCCGGAAGGCCGCCGCGTCACCTTCGCCTACGACGCGTGGGGCAACCTGACCTCGGTCACCGACCCCGTCGGCAACACCACGGAGACCGCGGGCGACTACACCACCAGGTACGCCTACGACATCTACGGGCAGGTGACCCAGGCGACCGACGCGAACGGCAACCCCACCACCTTCGGGGACTACGACGCGACCGGCCAGCCGCAGGTGATCACCGACGCGAACGGCGACTCCACCCACCTCGGCTACGACTGGCGGGGACTGCCGCTGACGGTGACCAACCCGCTGGGGACGGCGAGCTGGCGATCGTACGACCTGTTCGGCCGCCTCCTGACCAGCACGGTGCAGAAGGACCACACGGCCGGCGAGAACATCGTCACGCCCGCCCCCGTCTACGACCCCAACGACAACATCACCAAGGCCACCGCGCCCAACGGCGCCGTCACCACCACCGCCTACGACGCGAACGACCAGGTCACCTCCACGCTCGAACCCAGGGACGAGCAGAGCGACGCGCCGGAGCGCAAGACCTCCTTCACCTACGACAAGGTCGGCAACCGGCTGACGATCACCGAGCCCAACGGCAACGTCAGCACCGCGGCGGGCGACTACACCACCACCAAGTCCTACGACGAGATCTACCAGCTCACCGGCGTGACCGACGCCAAGGGCTTCAACACCAGGTACATCTACGACGGGGTCGGCAACCTGACCTGGGTCATCGACCCGCGCAAGAACGCCACCCCGGACCCGCTCGACCACACGGCGAAGTTCGGCTACGACCGCAACCACCGGGTGACCGCGGTGACCGACGCCGGCGGGTACACCACCGCCGCGGGCTACGACCGCGACGGGTTGCAGACCACCTCCACCGACCAGAACGGCACCGTCTCCACCACGGTGTACGACGCCCGCGGCAAGGTGGTCGAGACCCGGGTGCCGCACGAGGTGGTGGACGGGAACGCCAAGGAGACGATCCGCCGGTTCGAGTACGACCAGGTCGGCAACCAGACCAAGGCGATCAACCCGCGGGGCGTGGCGACCACCGACGACCCGGGCGACTTCCTGACCGAGGTCCGCTACGACAAGCTGAACCGCGCGGTCGAGCAGATCTACCCGTTCGACAAGGACGACAACCAGGGCGCGCCGGACTACCCGTACCGCACGCCGCAGAGCGTCCAGTACACCTATGACGCGGCCTCGCGCCTGACGTCGGTGGCGTTACCGCCGCCCGACCCCGATCACACCCCCAACCCCGACCACCGGGGGCGGATCGTCAGCAACACCGAGTACTACGACAACGGCTGGATCAAGAAGTCGACCGATCCGTTCGGCATCGCGGTCAGCTACGACTACAACGACCTGGGCCAGCAGACCGAGCGGAAGGTCACCGCGGCCGACGGGAGCCTGCAGCGGGCCCTGGAGTGGGGCTACCACCCCGACGGCAAGCTCAAGCGCCACGCCGACCAGGGCGGATCGTCCGGACCGCCGTACCCGCAGACGGTCTCGTTCGACTACCTCTACGACCCGAACGGCAACCTCAAGAAGGTCACCGACAGCTCGCCGAACGCCACGATCGACCAGTGGGACCTCGAGTACGACGACCTCAACCAGGTGCAGAAGATCACCGAAAGCCTGGACGGCGCGCTCAAGAACACCACCTCCTACGGCTACAACGAGATCGGCAGCCTGATCCGCCGCGCTCATGACAAGACGATCGCCGACTACACCTACGACGCCCGCGACTTGCTCGACACGATGCGCAACGCCGGCAGCGCGACCGACCCCAGCCCCAGGCTGACCCGGTACACCTACACCCCGCGCGGCGAGCGGGCGACCGAGACCAAGTCCAACGGCAACGTCGCGACCTACGAGTACTTCCTTGACGGGCTGCCGCGGCACTCGGTGGAGAAGAAGCCCGACGGGGCCGTGCAGGCCGAGCACACCCTGACCTACCAGGCCGACCTGCGCGTCGCCAAGGACCACACCAAGGTGCGGTGCGTCGAGTTCCGGTGCCTGTACCCGGACGTGGAGAAGGACTACACCTACGACCCGCGCAACCGGGTCACCAAGGTGGAGTACCTCTCCCAGGCGCGCAGCGAGGAGTACCAGTACGACGCCAACTCCAACGTGGTCATCCAGAACGTCGCCGGGACCTCGACCAACTTCCAGTACGACTGGAACCGCCTGGTCAGGAGCGGTGACCTGGGCAGCTACTCGGAGTTCACGTACGACCCCTCGGGCCGGCTCTCCGCGGTGACCTCCGGCGAGGAGCAGACGCCGACGGCGTTCTACTTCTACAACGCCTTCGACCAGACCACCCGCACCGAGCAGGTCGGCGTCGACGGCGTGAACCGGGCCACGGAGTACACCTACGACCCGCTGGGCCGTACCTCCTCCACGACCGACCACGACGGCAGGAAGACCACCTACTCCTACCTGGGCCTGTCCGGCGAGGTGCTGGACGAGGAGGTGGCCGGCTCGATCACCCGCTCGTTCGAGTACTCGGCGTGGGACGAGCGGCTTTCCATGGCGAGGTTCGGCGCGGGCGGGAGCGCCGAGCGCAGCGTCTACGGCTACGACCCGCAGGGCAACGTGGAGATCCTCACCACCGACACCGGCGACACCCGGGCCACGTACGGCTACAGCGTCTTCGGTTCCCTGGTGCCGGGATCGGTCAGCGGGGTGGACACCCCCGACTCGGCCAACCCGTACAAGGAGCCCTACAACCCCTACTGGTTCGGCGCCCGGCGCTTCGACCAGCTGTCGTCCAGCTATCAGATGGGATCGCGGAACTACCTGCCCACCAGCCACCAGTTCCTGACCCCCGACTCGCGGCAGGAGGCCGGAGCCGATCTCGGCCTGACCCTGAACCCGGCCACGAGCAACCGCTACGGCTTCGCCGCGGGCCTGTCCGTCGCCAACCTGCGCTACTCCCCGCCGATGGACTGGAAGCGGGAGCTCTCCTCCATCGGCGCCGGGCTGCTGGTCGGGCTGGGCGTGGGCGCGCTGGCGGCGCTGTGTCCCGAGACCGGTGGCATCACCTGCGGGCTGGCGGTCGCCGTGGCCGCCGGGGCGGCGGCCTCCGCGACCACCTACGGCGTGAACGTCGCCATGGACCCCAACCGGAGCTTCGACGCCGGTGAGTTCGCCCTGGAGACGCTCGCCGGCGCCACGGTGGGCGCGGCCACCTTCGGGCTCGGCCGGGTCCTGGGCCGGGGCATGCGGAACGTCGGGTGTGGAGCGCCCAACAGCTTCGTACCCGGCACCGAGGTCCAGATGGCCGACGGGAGCACCGAGGACATCGAGCGGATCGAGGTCGGGGACGAGGTGCTGGCCACCGACCCGGAGACCGGCGAGACCGCGGCCAAGCCCGTCACCGCCCTGATCACGGGTGAGGGCGACAAGGAACTGGTCGACATCACCGTCGACACCGACGGCGGGAAGGGAGAGGAGACCGGCGAGGTCACCGCGACCGGCGAGCACCCGTTCTGGGTCCGCGACCTGGGCACGTGGGTCTACGCCAAGGACCTCGAGCCCGGCATGTGGCTGCGCACCTCCGCGGGCACGTACGTGCGGATCGAGGCGGTCGGGAAGCGGACGGCCCGCCAGCGGGTCCACAACCTGACCGTCGCCGACCTGCACACGTACTACGTGCTGACGGGCAGCACGCCGGTGCTGGTGCACAACACCAATCCGAAGTGCGGGATCACCATCAGAACGGAGCTGGCGGAGAACCTGCCCGCCGGGATCCGGGCCCGCTACGCGGAATCGGTCGCCGCCGTCGAAACGGCCGCGCTCCGGCTCGCGCAACGGCCTCAGGACATTCTCCGGGGCTTCCAGCGGAACGAACTGAGGGAATATCGCAAGCTGATCCGCGCGGGCGACTTCCGTGGCGCGCGCCGGTTCTTCGGGTCGGCATTCCATCGGGCGCTCTACCGGGAACTGAACGCGATAGACCCGGGGCGGTGGGTTTACAAACCCAGCTGGGGTGTCGACTTCTACGACCGGCGCCTGATGAACTGGGTCGAATTCACCACCGTCAAGGATTACGCGAACCATCTCGGGCGGGCGACCACCGGAGGGTACAGCCGGGTTCCGTACGTGCTGTACAGCATCGGCCGGCTGCCGTCCTGACCATCGATTGACACCGAGCCGCCCCCGGCCTCGTCCGGGGGCGGCTCGCCCTCGTCCCCGGTAAAATGTGCGACTCCTGATCGAGGCGACGGAGAGGTCGGCTGGTGAAAGCGAGCGACGAGCTACGGCTGAATGGCGCCCGATTGACGGGCGCGGACTATTCCGGGCGGCGTTTCGGGTATTTTCTCGTCGCGAACGGCAGCCGGCTCACCCGGTGCGATTTCCGCGGCGTCCGTGCCACGGACGGCTGTCTGGGCGGCGGCCTGCAGCCGAGCGTCTACACCGAATGCGTCTTCGACGGCAGCACCCTGCAAGGCGACGGCCTCGATCCCGGCCGGGCCACCTTCGTCTCCTGCTCCTTCCTGGACGTGACCCTGTCCGGCCTCACCTTCATCGACGCCGAATTCGTGGACTGCGTCTTCTCCGGCAGCCTGGAATCGGTCACCTTCTCCGCGGACCCCTGGGCGAGGGACGCCGAGCTGGGGCGGACGACGAACAGGTACGAAGGCAACGACTTCTCCGCCGCGCGCATGACGGACGTGGACTTCCGCGGCGGGATCGACCTGGACCGGCAACGGCTCCCCGAGGGCGCCGGCCACCTCGTCCTGCGGGACGCGGCGGGCGTTCTGGACCTGGCGCTGCGGGACATCGAGCGCTGGGCCGACGCCAAGGACCGCGACGAGGCCCTGGCCACGATCGACACGCTGGAGTTCGACGTCCAGGGGGGTCAGCGCGACCTGTTCACGGACAAGGCGTTCCTCACCAAGGGGTTGTCCCCCGAGGCGGCCGAAAGGCTGCTGGCCATCTTCCTGGAGCACTCCGCGCGCTGACCGCCCCGCCGATCGGTGCGCCGGTCGTTGCGCCGGTCGTCGCGCCATCCGGGCAGGATGCCCGACGGATGGCGGATGATGCCGGGGGGTGCCGGCCGGGAGGATGACCGGCATGGATCCTGAACTCGAAGCATTCGTCCCGTTGTTCCCTCCGGCTGACCTGAGCGACCCGTTCACGGCGCGCAAGTCCTTCGCCGAGCTGGCCGCCAGGATGCCGGCGCCGGACACCTCGGGCATGGAGATCGAGGACCGCACGGTGGCCGCCGATCCGGACGTGCCGGTGCGGATCTATCGCCCGCACCTGGCCCACGGCGCCATCGTCTGGTTGCACGGCGGCGGGTTCGTCATGGGTGACGTGGACACCGAGCATCCGTGGGCCGCCCGGCTCGCGGACGGCTCCGGGGCGGTGGTGATCTCGGTGGGCTACCGGCTGGCGCCCGAGCACCGGTTCCCGGCCGCCCTCGACGACGCCTACGCCGTACTGGAGTGGACGGCCGAGCACGCCGCCGAGCTCGGCGTCGATCCGGAGCGGATCGCGGTCGGCGGGCACAGCGCCGGCGGGGGGCTCGCGGCCGCGGTCGCGCTGCGGGCGCGCGAGGAGCAGGGGCCGCCGATCCGCTTCCAGCTGCTCAACCAGCCCGGGCTCGACGACCGGCTGGAGACCTGGTCGGCGCGGAACTTCACCGACACGCCCTGGCTGAATCGCGGCAAGCTCGCCGCGGCGTGGCGGCACTACCTGGGTGACACGCCCGCCACACAGCCCAATGCACCGGCCAATTCACCGGCCACTTCACCGGCCACTTCATCGGCCACCTCGCCGTACGCCGCCCCGGCGCGCGCCACCGACCTGTCCGGCCTGCCCCCCGCCTACGTCGCCACCGCGGAGCTGTGCCCGAACCGCGACGAGGACATCGCCTACGCGCTGCGCCTGCTGCAGGCGGGCGTATCGGTCGAGCTGCACCAGTGGCCGGGCACCTTCCACGGGTCGCAGGCGATCATGTCCGCCGAGGTGTCGCAGCGGCAGATCGCCGAACTCGGCGACACCCTGCGCCGGGCGCTGGCCGGGTGAGCGCGGTGACCGCCACCGGCCTCACCGCCGAGGCGAGGGAGCCGGCCGCGCCGCCCGAGAGCCTGGGAGACCTGCTGCGCCCCTACGGGTGGAGCTTCGCCACCGTCGTCATCCTGCACGTGATCGGCTCCGTCGCCGGTCTGGCGCCGCTGCTGGCGGTCGTCGAGCTGGGGCGTACGCTCCTGTCGCCCGGCCCGGCCGATCCCGGCCGGGTCTGGACCGTCGTGCTCGCGGGTGCGGCCGGCCTGTTCGTCCGGCTGCTGTTCACGGTCGCGTCGTCCGGGATCGGGCACCTGCTCGACGCCCGGGTGGAGCTGTCGTTGCGCCGGCACCTGGCCGCGCGGCTGGGGCGGGTGCCGATCGGCTGGTTCTCCCGGCGGCGGACCGGCGAGCTGGCCAAGGTCGTGGGGCAGGACGTGAGTGCCGTGCACCCGCTCATCGCCCACTTCCCCGGCGAGTTCGTCTCCGCGTTCGTGGTGCCGCTGGTGTCGCTGATCTACCTGTTCACCGTCGACCGGCGGCTCACGCTGATCACGATGATCCCGGTGGTGCTGGCCGTGGCGCTGGTCCCGCTGATGATGACCCCGAGCCGCCGGCGCGAGCAGGAGGCGCTCGACGAGGGGATGGGACGGATCTCGAACGCGGCCGTGGAGTTCGTGCAGGGCATCTCGGTGGTCAAGGCGTTCGGCGGGGGCGAGCGCGCCCACCGCAGCTTCCGCACGGCCACGGATGACTTCGCCGACACCATGCTCCGGTGGGTGCGCGGCCTGTCCGGCATCGCCGCCGGGATGCAGCTGGCGCTGTCGCCGCCGTTCGTGCTGCTGGTCGTGCTGGCCGGCGGGACGGTTCTGGTCACGGACGGTTCCCTGGCCGCGGCGGACCTGCTGCCCTTCCTGCTCCTGGGGCTGGGACTGACCGCCCCGGTGGCGGCGCTCGGCCACGGCTTCGACGACCTGCAGGCCGCCCGGCGCGCGGTCGGCCGGATCCGGGACGTGCTCGGGGTGCGGTCGCTGCCGGAGCCCCGCCGCCCGGCCGCACCGCAGGGGCACCGGGTGGAGCTGCGTGGGGTGCGCTTCGGTTACGAACCCGGGCACGAGGTGCTGCGCGGGATCGACCTGGTGCTCGAGCCGGGGACGGTCACCGCGATCGTGGGGCCGTCGGGAAGCGGGAAGTCCACGCTGGTCCAGCTGTTGCCGCGGTTCTTCGACCCGGACCACGGCTCGGTCCTCCTGGGCGGCGTCGATCTGCGCGAGATCGGCGGCCAGGAGCTCTACCGGACGGTCTCCTTCGTCTTCCAGGACGTACGCCTGCTGCGCGCGCCGGTCGCGGACAACATCGCGCTGGCCGTGCCGCGGGCCGGCCGCGAGGAGGTGATGCGCGTCGCCCGGCTGGTGAACCTGCACGATCGGATTCTCGAGCTGCCGCGCGGATACGAGACGGTGATCGGCGAGGACGTCAAGCTGTCGGGCGGCGAGGCCCAGCGGATCTCGATCGCCCGCGCGCTGCTCGCCGCCACCCCCGTGCTGGTGCTGGACGAGGCGACCGCCTTCGCCGACCCGCAGACCGAGCAGGCGGTACGCGCCGCCCTGGCGACGCTCGCCGGCGACCGGACGGTGCTGGTCATCGCCCACCGCCTGGAGACGATCGCCGACGCCGACACCGTCGTGGTGCTGGAGGACGGGGCGATCGTCGAGCAGGGCGATCCCGCCGAGCTGCTGGCACAGGACGGCAGGTTCGCCGCGTTCTGGCGATCCCACCGCTCCGCGATCACCGATGACACCCGTGGTGGCCTGCCGCAAGGAGATGAGCTGCGATGATCCGAATGTTGCTGCGCGTGCTGGGGCACGAGTACGCCCCGCCGATGCGTCGCACCGTGGCCCTGATGACGGCGACCGCGGTGGCCGAGGGGCTGTCGTACGCGCTGCTGGTCCCGGTGCTGCGGGCGCTGTTCGGGGGCGGGCCCGCGGACGCCTGGCCCTGGCTGGCCGGGTTCGGGGCCGCGGTCGCGGTCTACGCGGTGCTGCGCTATCTCAGCGACCTGTCCGGTTTCCGCGTCGGGACCACGTTGCTGCGGGGCGTCTACCACCGCTTCGGCGATCATCTGGCCCGGTTGCCGCTCGGCTGGTTCACCGCCCGCCGCGTCGGGGAGGTCTCGGTCCTGGCCAGTGAGGGCGTCCTGCAGGCGATGGGGGTGGCGGCGCATCTGCTGGCACCGTTCATCTCCGCGTGCGTGACCCCGCTGACGATCGTCGTGGTGATGCTCGCCTTCAACTGGCAGATGGGGCTGGCCGCGCTGGTCGCCGTACCGGTGGTGGCGGCGATCCAGATCTGGACGGGACGCTCGACGGCCGCCACCGACGCGGAGCGCGGCGAGCGCGGCGACGAGGCCACCGGGCGGGTCATCGAGTACCTCCAGGCCCAGCCGGTGCTGCGGGCCGGCGGCCGGAGCGGTGAGCACTTCCGGCTGCTCGACGACGCGCTGTCCGGGCTCCAGCGCGCGGCCCGCCGTTCCCTGCTGTCGGCGCTGCCCGGCGCGGTGGGCCTGACGCTCACGGTGCAGGCGATGTTCACCGCGCTGCTGGCCCTGGGCGCCTACCTCGCGCTGGGCGGGAACATCGGCGCGGCGGAGGTCCTGGCGATCCTGGTGCTCGCCGCCCGCTGCGCCGACCCGCTGCTGTCGCTGTCGGACATCGGGGGCAAGGTACGCAGCGCCCGTTTCGACCTGGCCAGGCTCGACGCGGTGGTCCGCACCGAGCCGCTGCCCCAGGCGCGCGAACCGATCCAGCCGGTACGCCATGACCTGGAGTTCGAGTCCGTCACCTTCCGCCAGAACGGCCACACGGTGATCGGCGACCTGTCGTTGTCCGTGCCGGAGGGGCGGCGGCTCGCCGTGGTCGGGCCGTCGGGCGCGGGCAAGAGCACGCTGCTGCAGCTGCTCGCGCGCTTCCACGACGTGGACGCGGGCGTGGTGCGCGTGGGCGGGGTGGACGTGCGCGCGATCGACACCGAGGTGCTGATGGCGCGGATCGCCATCGTCTTCCAGGACGTCTACCTCTTCGACGGCACGATCGAGGAGAACGTACGTCTCGGCCGTCCCGGCGCCGGCGAGGCCGAGGTACGGGCGGCGGCGACCGCGGCGCGGCTGGACGAGGTGATCGAGCGGCTGCCCGGCGCATGGGCGGCGAAGGTGGGCGAGGGCGGCGCGCTGCTGTCGGGTGGTGAGCGCCAGCGGGTCTCGATCGCGCGGGCGCTGCTGAAGGACGCGCCCATCGTGCTGCTGGACGAGGTGACCTCCGCGCTGGACCCGCTGAACGAGGCGGCCGTCCACGAGGGCATCGATCGCCTGATGGCGGGCCGGACGGTGGTGATGGTGGCGCACCGGCTGCGGACCGTCCAGCGCGCCGACCACATCGTCTTCCTCGACGGGGGCCGGATCGCGGAGGAGGGCAGCCACGACGAGCTGCTGCGCCGCGGCGGCCGCTACGCCGATTTCTGGAATCTCTCCCTGGCGTCGGCAGCGGCGCGCCGGCCCGGGAGGACCGACCAGGAGTGATCACCATGACGGAGCCGCCTCGCGGCGGGCGGTCAGGCCAGGTCGACGGTTCGCACCCCCAGCGGGGCGGCGACGACCTGGCCGCGCGGCGCTCCGATCTCGCGGATGCCAGGGAAGAACCGTGGCGAGTGCCGCTGCTGCGGCCGAAGGCCGGTGTTCAGGGTGGAATGTGCGGGGGTATGGTGGGGACTTGTGAGTACGTTCCGGATCAGCGAGGCCGCGGCGCTGCTCGGGGTCAGCTCCGACACCGTCCGCCGGTGGGTGGACGCGGGCCGGCTGGAAGCCGAGCGCGACGAGCACGGCCACCGGCGGATCAACGGCGCCGACCTGGCCGCGTTCGCCCGCTCGCAGGTCGAGGAGAGCGACGACGGTGGCCGGTCCTCGGCGCGTAACCGCTTTCGCGGAATCGTGACCGAGGTGATCCGCGACGCCGTGATGGCGCAGGTGGAGATCGCCGCGGGGCCGTTCCGGGTGGTGTCGCTGATGAGCCGCCAGGCCGCCGACGAGCTGGGCCTGGAGGCGGGAGTGGTGGCGGTCGCGGTGATCAAGTCCACCAACGTCGTCGTGGAGATTCCCGGTCACGAGCGCGTGACCAGTCACGTGTGAGGAGCCCCTCTTTGGCGTTCAGGCGTCTTACCCGATGGGCGATCGCCCTGCCCGTCGCGCTCGCGCTCGCGGGCCTGTCCGGTTGCGGCTCCGGCGGGCCGGCCGCGACCTCCGCCTCTGACCCGGCTCCGGCCGCCTCCGGCGGCGCCGAGGAGCTCACCGTGTTCGCGGCGGCCTCGCTGACCGGGACGTTCACCGAGCTCGGCAGGACCTTCGAAGCCGCGCACCCGGGTACGACGGTGAGGTTCAACTTCGGCTCCAGCTCGACGCTGGCGCAGCAGATCACCCAGGGGGCACCGGCGGATGTGTTCGCCGCGGCCAGCCCGGCCACGATGAAGACCGTCACCGACGCGTCGATGGCCGGTTCGCCGGTCACGTTCGTGCGCAACAAGCTGCAGATCGTCGTGCCGAAGGACAACCCGGCCCGGGTGGACGAGCTGAAGGACCTGGCCGACCGCAAGGTGAAGGTGGCGTTGTGCGCCGAGCAGGTGCCGTGCGGCGCCGCGGCGGTCAAGGCGCTGGACGCGGCCGGGCTCAAGGTCACCCCGGTCACCCTGGAGCAGGACGTCAAGGCCACGCTGACCAAGGTCGAGCTGGGCGAGGTGGACGTGGCGCTGGTCTACCGGACCGACGTGATCGCCGCGGCCGGCAAGGTGACCGGGATCGCCTTCCCGCAGGCCGACCAGGCGGTCAACGACTATCCGATCGTCGCCCTCACCGACGCTCCGGCCGGTGAGCTGGCCCGGCGGTTCGTCGATCTGGTGCTGTCGCCGCAGGGCAGGGACGTGCTGACCAGAGCCGGCTTCGAGGCGCCCTGATCACTGATGAGCTCTTCCATGCAGGAACAGGTCGATCTGCCCGAACCGCCGCGCGGGCGCGGCCGGCCGGCCGCGGGCCGCGAGGTCTCCGGGCGGCTGCCGTGGATGCTGGTGCTGCCCGCCGTGGTGGGGCTGGTCTTCCTCGTGCTGCCGCTGGCCGGGCTGCTGATCCGCGCCCCCTGGGCCACGCTGCTGCGGCGGCTGGCCGAGCCGCAGGTGCTGGAGGCGTTGCGGCTGTCGCTGGTGTGCGCCACCGTCGCCACCGCCGTGTGCCTGCTGCTCGGGGTGCCGCTGGCCTGGCTGCTGGCCAGGGTGTCGTTTCCCGGGCGGCGGCTGATCCGGGCCCTGGTCACGGTTCCGCTGGTGCTGCCACCGGTGGTCGGCGGGGTCGCGCTGCTGCTGGTGCTGGGGCGGCGCGGGCTTGCCGGGCAGTGGCTGGAGGCCACGTTCGGCATCACGTTGCCGTTCACCACGGCGGGTGTGATCGTCGCCGAGGCGTTCGTCGCGATGCCGTTCCTGGTGATCAGCGTGGAGGGCGCGCTGCGCGCCGCCGACCAGCGGTTCGAGGAGGCCGCGGCCACGCTGGGCGCCTCGCGGTGGACCGTGTTCCGGCGGGTGACGCTGCCGCTCATCATGCCGGGCGTGGTGGCGGGGGCGGTGCTGTGCTGGGCGCGGGCGCTGGGCGAGTTCGGCGCGACGATCACGTTCGCGGGCAACTTCCCCGGCACCACCCGCACCATGCCGCTGGCCGTCTACCTCGCCCTGGAGACCGAGCCGGAGGCGGCCATCGTGCTCAGCCTGGTGCTGCTCGCCGTCTCGGTGATCATCCTGGCCAGCCTGCGCGACCGGTGGGTGAACGCGTCATGACCCTGCACGCCCACCTGGTCGTCACCCGGCCCGCCTTCACCCTCGACCTCACCCTCGA
Organism: Nonomuraea sp. MTCD27; assembly: GCF_041950495.1. Lineage (NCBI taxonomy): Bacteria > Bacillati > Actinomycetota > Actinomycetes > Streptosporangiales > Streptosporangiaceae > Nonomuraea > Nonomuraea sp. MTCD27. The sequence continues at coordinate 261,936 of NZ_JBGNUW010000008.1, forward strand.
GGTCGCCCCCGGCGAGGTCGTGGCGCTGCTCGGCCCCAACGGCGCGGGCAAGACCACCGCCCTGCGCGCCCTGGCCGGGCTCACCCGCATGTCCGGCGGGCGGATCGGCCTGCGCGGCAGGCCGCTGCACACCCTGCCCGCCGAGGGCCGCCCGATCGGCATGGTCTTCCAGGACTACCTGCTCTTCCCGCACCTGACGGTGCTGGACAACGTCGCGTTCGGCCCCCGCTGCCACGGAGTCCCCAAGGCCGAGGCCCGCCGCACCGCCGCCGCCCTGCTGGAGCGGGTCGGCCTCGCCGACCGCGCCGCCGCCAAGCCGCGGCACCTGTCCGGCGGCCAGGCCCAGCGGGTCGCCCTGGCGCGGGCGCTGGCCGTGCGGCCCGAGCTGCTGCTGCTGGACGAGCCGCTGGCCGCCCTCGACGCCCACACCCGCCTGGAGATCCGCTCGCAGCTGCGCCGCCATCTGGCCGACTTCGACGGCGTCACCGTCCTGGTCACCCACGACCCCCTGGACGCCATGGTGCTGGCCGACCGCCTGATCGTCATCGAGAACGGCGCCGTCGTCCAGGAGGGCACCCCGGCCGAGGTCTCGCGCCGCCCCCGTACCGACTACGTGGCCCGCCTCGTGGGGCTCAACCTGTATCGCGGCGTGGCCGGCGGGTGCCGGGTCAAGGTGGGCGAGCTGCTGCTGCACACCTCCGAGCAGCTCGACGGTGCCGCGTTCGTCGCCTTCCCGCCGGCCGCCGTGGCGCTGTACCGCACCCGCCCCGACGGCAGCCCGCGCAACCTGTGGCAGGCCGTCATCGACGGCATCGAACGGCACGGCGACAACGTACGCGTCCACCTCGACGGCCCCATCACCGCCTTCGCCGACATCACCCCCTCCGCCGTCGCCGATCTCGACCTGACGCCCGGCCAGCAGATCTGGGCCTCGGTCAAGGCCACCGAGACGCACGCCTACCCCGCGTGATCGAGCACGCGCCGCAGGGCCGCAGCGCACGTCGCGCCGGCCTTGCTCCTGCGGGCCGTCAATCCCATGACGCCTGGTCAGCGCGCCCCCGCGGTGGCGCACAGGCGGGCCCGATTGACAAAACGGGACATGGTTCCATATATTTCCGGGACAACGTTCCGCTTATCGAAGGAAACGCACATCATGCGTGAATCGACTGTCCTGTCGGTCAGCCCGGTGGTGCTGCCCGCCCCCGGCCGCGCCGTGGACCTGCACGTACGAGTGTCCGCGCCCATGACCGGCGACGAGCTGCCGATCATCCTGCTGTCCCACGGCCAGGGCTACTCGAACAACCTGTCCTCGCTGAACGGCTACGCCCCGCTCGCCGACTTCTGGGCCGCGCACGGCTTCGCCGTGATCCAGCCCACCCACCTGAGCTCCAGGACGCTGAGCCTGGACCCCGACGACCCCGAGGCGCCCTTGTACTGGCGATCGCGGGCCGAGGACATGACCCGCGTCCTCGACGGGCTCGACGCGATCGAGGCCGCCGTCCCGCAGCTGTCCGGGCGCCTGGACCGGAGCAGGGTCGCCGTGGCCGGGCACTCGATGGGCGGGCACACCGCGAGCCTGCTGCTGGGCGCGCGCCTGACCGATCCCCACGACGGGACGGAAGTGGACCTGACCGAGCCCCGGATCAAGGCGGGCGTGCTGCTCGCCGCGCCCGGCAGGGGCGGCGACGCCGTCACCGAGTTCGTGGCCGAGCACTACTCCTTCTTCCTGACCACGGACTTCTCCGGGATGACGACGCCCGCGCTCGTGGTCGCCGGCGACAAGGACGCCTCCACCCACCTGACGGTCCGGGGCCCGGACTGGCACGCCGACCCGTACTTCCTCTCCCCCGCGCCCAAGACCCTGCTCACCCTGTTCGGCGCCGAGCACGGCCTCGGCGGGGTCTCGGGATATGACGTCGCCGAGACCACGGACGAGAACCCCCAGTTGGTGGCCGCGGTCGCGCGGCTCACCTGGGCCTACCTCCGCAGCCGGCTCTACCCGGGCGACTCCGCCTGGCAGGAGGCGTGCGACGAGCTGACGACCGGACCAGACGCGGTCGGCCGCGTCGAATCCAAGTAGGCCCGAGACCGGCGCCGAGCACACCCCTTGCCCGGCCGTGCACGGGCCTCAGCAGGCCGGTCCCCCGGCTCCGCCTCCGAGGCGGCGGAACTCCGCGGGCGGCACACCGTACGCCGCCCGGAAGGCACGACTGAAATGAGCGGGGTTCGTCAGACCCCAACGGGCGGCGATCGCGCTCACCGGCCGCGACCGCAACGCCGGATCCAGCAGGTCACGCCGGCACCGCTCCAGCCGCCGCCGCCTGATCCAACCGGCCACACCGCTCTCCGCGCCCTCGAACAACGTGTACAACCGCCGCAGCGAGATATGGTGCGCACCGGCGATCGACCCGGGGGACAACGCCGGATCACCGAGCCGTCGCTCGATGTAACCCTGCACCCGCACCAGCAACGCGTCCCCGCGAGACTCCGCCGGCCGCCCGTCACCCCGCCCCACCCGGGCGGCCAGCACCACACAGAGCAGGTCGAGAACGGCGGCCCCCAGACGGGCACTCTCCTCGGAACGGCAACCGTCCAGCGTGGCCGGCAATTGACGGGCCAGCGACGAGATCAACGCCGTCGTGCCCCGATCACCCGGCATGGCGACACCCGTGAGCGCACCGAGCTCCCCGTCCTTCAGCGGCAACAGCGCGCGCGGGAAGCTGAGCGCGATGCTCGACGCCGCCGTGTCGTTGACCCACCGGCACGGACGCGACAAATCGACGACCGCGAAATCGCCCGGCCTCAACTCCGCCTGACGGCCGCCCTGCTCGACGACGAGCCGCCCGCGTACGAGAACATCGATCTTGCACAGCCCCGGGTCCGAACGACGGATGAGACGCGGCGTCCGCAAGGCCTGCCCACGCGTCGTCACCAGATCGAGGACCTGCGCCGGACCCACGTCGGTGACCGTGACGCGGCTGCGGAAATCACCCCGCGGCATCCGCAGCTCCAACGGCGCCAGCAACCCGCGCACGACCTCCTGCCAGTAGTCCCGCCGCGAGACCACCGGCTCGTCCTCCGCCTGGAACACCACAGTCATGACGACCACCCCACCGTACCCCGCCCCACCGCATCCCACCCCCGGCGCGCACGGACGGCCAACAAGCCCGCACGCCACGTCAAGACGCCGGGCCACCGCCGCCGCGACGATGGGGGTCATGTCCACCAACGACAGCGGATACGACTACATCATCGTCGGGGCGGGCAGCGCCGGCTGCGTGCTGGCCGCCCGGCTGAGCGAAGACCCCGGACACCACATCCTGCTGCTCGAAGCCGGCCCACCCGACGAAGCACCCGAGATCCGCATGCCCGCCGCCGCCCCCGCCCTCTGGCAGGGACCCCTGTCCCGCAACGACGTCACCGTCCCCCAGCGCCACGCCGGCAACCGCACCGTCTTCCTGTCCGGCGGCCGGACCCTGGGCGGCGGCTCCACCATCAACGGCATGGTCTACATCCGCGGCAACCGCGCCGACTACGACGCCTGGCGCGACCTGCACGGCTGCGCCGGATGGGGCTACGACGACCTGCTGCCGTACTTCCGGCGCGCCGAGGACCAGCAGCGCGGCCCCTCCGCCTACCACGGCACCGGCGGGCCCCTGCGGGTGGCCGACCTCAACCACCGCCACCAGCTCAGCCAGGCGTGGCTGGCCGCCGCCGTCGCCGCCGGGCTGCCCGCCAACGACGACTTCAACGCCGCCGTCCAGGACGGCGTCGGCTACTACCAGGCCACCCAGCGCGACGGCCGGCGCTGGTCCGCCGCCGACGCCTACCTGCGACCCGCCGCACGACGCCCCAACCTCACCGTCCGCACCGGCTCCCCCGCCACCCGGATCCTGTGCGAACGCGGACGGGCCACCGGAGTGCGGTACGTGCACCAGGGCACGACGTACGAGGCGCGCGCCCGCCGCGAGGTCCTGCTGTGCGGCGGCGCGATCGCCACCCCGCACCTGCTCCTGCTGTCCGGCATCGGCCCCGCCGGCCACCTGCGCGAGCTCGGCGTCCAGATCACCGCCGACTCCCCCAGGGTCGGCACCGGCCTGCAGGACCACCCGCAGTGCCTGCTGGAGTGGCACACCCCCGGCGTGCCCAGCATCACCGAGCACGCGACCCCGGAGAACCGGGCCCGCTGGCAGGACAGCGGCCAGGGCCCGATGAGCTCGTGCGGCGCCGAGGCAGGCGCCTTCGTCCGGACCCGCCCCGGCCTGACCGCACCCGACCTGCAGATCGGCGCCCACCCCGGCCCCATCCCGGGCGAGGGCTCCGCGAACCGGCGCGGCCTGGCCATCCTGGTCAGCGCACTCGACATCCACAGCCGCGGACGCATCACCCTGCGCTCGACGGACCCGGCCGACCCGCCGCTCATCGACCCCGCCTACCTGTCCGCCGAGACCGACCTCGACATCCTGGTGGCAGGAGCCCACCTCGCCCGCGACATCACCGCCTGCTCCCCGCTGGCCGGCCTGGTCACCGGCGAGCACCAGCCCGGCGAGCACGTCGACGGCCCGGCCCTGCGCGAGTGGATCCGCGGCCACGTCGGCACCATGTTCCACCCCACCAGCAGCTGCGCCATGGGAGCCGACGAGCGGGCGGTCTGCGACCCCGAGCTGCGGGTGCGCGGCCTGGACGGGCTTCGCGTCGTCGACGCCTCCGTCATGCCGGCCGTTCCGCGCGGCAACACCAACGCCCCCACGATCGCGATCGCCGAACGCGCCGCCGACCTCGTCCGCGGCGTCGCGGTGTTGTCTTCGCGGGATCCGGCTCAGCGGACCTGACCGAGCGCCTTTACATTGTAGATTTATAACGGCGCCGGGCGGCGTAGCGGATCCCCAGGATGCTCGCCGTCTCTTCCACGGTGCTCCCTCTCCCCGACAGGTAGTCGACGAGGAACGTGGCCAGCTGCCCCCGCGCGGCGGTCTCCGCCTGCACCTGCTCCCAGTAGGCGGCGATCTCCTCGGCCGCCGCGCCCGCCGGCAGGTCACACACCCGCCTGATGCGGGCCAGCGGCATGCCCAGCCGCCGCAGCCAGGCGATCAGCCGGGCCCGCTCCAGTTGCGCGGGATCGTAGAACCGGTATCCGGACTCGCCGTCCACCGCGGCCGGCCGCAGCAACCCGAGCTCGTCGTAGAGCCGCAACGCCTTCGGCGACAACCGCGCAGCCCGGGCGAAGGCCCCGATCGTCAGCAGCCGCACCACTCCTCCTCGTCCCGGCCACCGTGGCCGGTGCCGACGATGTTGCGGCTTCACCCAAGGGGAAGGTCAACACCTCGCCGTGCTCCCGGTCCGGGAAGGCTATCCCCCGCTCCCCCGCCCGGCCATGGGCGCCCGGCCGCGGATTTGGACGTGGAATGGTGGTGGGTGCACGATGGTTGCGTGAGCGTCCAGCAAGCCGATCCTCTCGAAGACGTCCTCACCCTCGTCGGCACGACCAGCCACCTGTCCGTCGGGCTGGTGGCCGGTGGCCGGTGGGGGCTGTCGTTCGAGCCGCCGCCGGGGGTCAAGTTCAACGCGGTGCTCCGCGGTCACTGCGTGCTCACCGTCGAGGGTGTGCCGGAGCCGATCGAGCTGGCCGAGGGCGACTGTTTCCTGCTCGTCCAGCCGCGCGCCTTCACCCTGGCCAGCGGGCCGGGGGTGCGGCCGGTCCCGGCCCGCCCGGTCTTCGAGGCGGCGGGGGACGGCGTGGCGCGGACGGGGTCCGGTGAGGACGTGGTCTTCATCGGCGGCCGGTTCGGGTTCGGCGAGCGGGCCCAGGAGCTGCTGCTCGACGTGCTGCCGCCGGTGGTCCACGTGCCCGGCCGCACCGCCGAGGCCACGACCATGCGCTGGGCACTCGAGCAGATCGCCGCCGAGCTGCGCGAGCGGCCGCTCGCCGCCACCCTGGTCACCGAGCACCTCGCCCTGGTCATGCTGATCCACCTCCTGCGCCTGCACCTGGCCGCCGGCGGGCCGGGCGGCACGTCGGGCTGGCTGGCCGGGCTCGCCGACCCGATCGTGGCGCCCGCCCTGCGGGCCATGCACGCCCGGCCGGCCCATCCCTGGACGGTGTCGGAGCTGGCCGCGGTCGCGGCGGTGTCCCGCTCGACGCTGGCCGCCCGGTTCAAGCAGGTCGTCGGGCGGGGGCCGCTGGAATACCTGACCGGCTGGCGGATCGAGCTGGCCGCCGACCAGCTGCGCCGCGGCGACGAGACGGTGGAGACGATCGCCCGCCAGGTGGGGTACGCCTCGGTCAGCGCGCTGAGCAACGCCTTCAAGCGGATCACCGGCGTGTCGCCGCGCGACTACCGCCGTTAGGGTCACCGTTCGGGGTATCGGGACAGCGCACCTTAGATCTATGCTTTACCTACATGTAGAGTAGGTTATACAGGGAGATCGCCGATGAGCCTCCAGTTCCTCTGGTACATCCCGAACCAGGCGCAGCCCGGCCACCGCGGCGACGACGTCGTCCAGGACCACAACAGCCTGGAGACCCTCACCGGCCAGGCCAGGGCGCTCGAGGACCACGGGTGGGGCGGCGCGCTGATCGGCACCGGCTGGGGACGGCCCGACACCTTCACGGTCGCCACCGCGCTGACCGCGCGGACGACGACGTTCCAGCCGCTGATCGCGGTCCGGCCCGGCTACTGGCACCCGGCCAAGTTCGCCTCCGCCGCCGCGACCCTGGACCACATCAGCGGGGGCCGGGTGCTGATCAACGTCGTCTCGGGCAAGGACGACCTGGCGGCGTACGGTGACAGCGAGGGCGACCAGGCACACCGCTACGCCCGTACCAGGGAGTTCCTCCGCATCGTGCGCCGGCTCTGGACCGAGGAGAGCGTCACCTACCACGGCGAGCACTTCGGCGTCACCGACTCCACCGTGGTGCCGCGCCCGGTCGTCCGGGGCGAGCGCAGACATCCCCGCGTCTACTTCGGCGGCGCCTCCGCAGCCGCCGAGCGGGTCGCCGCCGCCGAGGCCGACGTGCAGCTCTTCTGGGGCGAGCCGCTGGAGGGCGTCGGCGAGCGCATCGAGCGGCTCAGACGGCTCAGCGCGGAGCTCGGACGCGAGCACCCACCGCTGGAGTACGGGCTGCGCATCACCACGCTGGTACGGGACACCACCGAACAGGCCTGGGCCGACGCCGAGGCCAAGGTCGCGGAGATGGCGAAGGGCGCCATCGCCCGCGACCCGAACCGGCACGCCGCCGTCGGCCAGCGGCGGCTGCTCGACCTGGCGGCGCGGGGCGAGGTGCTCGACGACAACCTCTACACCGCCCCCGGCAAGTACGGCGGCGGCGGCGCGGGCACGACCTGGCTGGTCGGCTCGGCCGAGGACGTGGCGAAGTCGCTGCGCAGGTACCAGGCCCTCGGCGTCACCCACTTCGTCCTCTCCGACACCCCTTACCTGCCCGAGATCAAGCGCCAGGGCGATCAACTGCTGCCGCTGTTGCGCGGCTGACCCCACCGTTTAGGATCATCCGGAACCCTGTTCACGACGATCAACCGGGGGTCGCGATGCCGGTGCGCGTTCAGCGTTCCAGAGTGGCGGCGTTCTTCGGGGTCCTCGTGCTCGCGGGCGCCCTGACGATGGCGCTCGTGGTCTTCCGTGGCTCCGGGGACGACCGGTTCGTCCGCGCGGCCGCGGAGGTCGAGGCGGTCGCCCGCACGCTGAACGAGGGCGACCGGCTGTGCCCCCGCACCGTCGCGGGGATGGAGTTCGAGGAGGTCAGCCGGGAGCACGGCGTGGTCTTCTTCCAGCAGGGCGAGTCCGCGGCCAGCCCGTACGGGTACGCCTGGAGCCCGCAGGGCGATCCGGCCGGGCTCCTGGACGGCGCGGAGCGGCCAGGCGATCCCGTCGACCACTCCTTCGAACACCTGCACGACGCCCTCTACTCCTGGATGGGAAGGCGCTGACGGCGGGCCCAGATCGGCCGATGCCGAGCAGGATCGGAGAAGCGGAACGCGGTGGCCGCTGCCTAGCGTTGGCCGCATGAACATCGCACTCCAGTACTGCCACATCACCGTCACCGACGTGGACGAGGCGCTCTCCTTCTACCGGGACGCGCTCGGCCTCGAGGTGCGCAACGACGTCCCCTCCGGCGACTTCCGCTGGGTCACCCTCGGCAGCCCGGGCCTGCCGGTCCCCGAGTTCGTCCTCTCCGAACCGCACGCCGGCCGCTCCCGGGCCGACGGCGACGCCGTCCTGGACCTGCTCGGCAAGGGTGCCCTGCCGATGATCGTCTTCCGCACCGACGACGTCGACGCGACCTTCGAGAAGGTGCGGGCCTCCGGCGCCGAGGTGCTGCAGGAGCCCATCGACCAGCCCTGGGGCCCGCGCGACTGCGCGTTCCGTGACCCCGCGGGCAACATGGTGCGCTTCTCGCAGCGGCCGGAGGCGTAACCGCGCGGGCGTTCGGCTGCCGCCGCCCCGGCCGGTCCCTCGGAGACCGGCCGGACGGCGTCCAGCCCGAGGGGGGCGCACCTCGATCCCGCGTTCCCGCACGGCGATCGGGTGCTTCCCGGGTCTACTCGCCGCGGGGCGGACCGGCGTACCCGATGTTCGGCCGGGGCGGCGCGGTCATCCCGTGGCCCAGGAAGTAGTCGACGTTGCTGGACTGCAGGTAGCCCTTGAGGGTCAGGCCGTTGCGGTAGGCCGGGTTGTGGGCGAGGGTGTACAGCCGGGTGCCGGTCGGCCGGTCGGTCGTGAAGATGACGAGCTCGTCGTTGTCGGGGCTGGTCAGCACCACCTCCTCGCGCCAGTCGCCGAGGATGTCGCCGACCAGGTGCGGGTAGACCATGTTGCCCAGAGCGGTGACCGCGCCGTACTCCGAGGTGGTCACGACGCGGGGCAACGCCCACGGCTGGGCCGGGTCGGCGGGGTCCCACTTCTCGATCCTGGCGTCGCGCCGGTCGGGGAAGGGGTCGGCGTTGAACAGCTCCCGCAGCGGGTCGCCGTCCCACCACACGCCCATGTGCGGCCAGGGCTGCTTGGTGGTGTCGGGTTCGGCCAGCTGACCGGTCGCGGCGTTGTAGAGGCCCGTGGGCCTGCCCTGCTCGTAGTTCACCTCGCCGTTGATCGACCAGACCTCCATGCCCGGGAAGCGGGGGTCGATGTCGGCGACCATGCCCCGGCCCGCGTCGGCGCCGGGTTCGGTGCTGCTGTGCTTCCAGATGATGGCGCCGGTGGCGGCGTCGTAGTAGTAGTCGAGCAGCCCGCCGGGGTGGTCCTGCTGGATGCCGTACCCTTCCAGCCCCTTGCGGCCAGGGTCGATGTCCGCGACGAACCACCGGTCGCCGTGGATCACCCCCTGCGGGGCGAGGCTGTAGCGCAGGGTGCCGTCGCCGTTGAGCAGGAAGCCGATCTCGCCGACCTCGTCGCGGCCGTCGCCGTCCACGTCCACGATGCGGGTGTTGTGCCCGTCCGGCAGGTCCTGGTCGCCGCGCAGGAACTTCCACTGCTGGGTGAGCGAGCGGCCGTCGAACTTCCAGGCGGTGTACATGAGGTTGAAGTCGCCGTTGCCGATCCGGTTCTTCATGTACGCGACCAGGCTCGGGGCGCGGCCGTCGAGGTGGCCGACACCGAAGCGGGCGTACATCGGCCCGTCGGCGACGTAGTCGTCGGGCACCGGGGCGGTCGCCTTGGGCGCGCCGGTGCGTCCGTCGAGGATCGCGATGGACTGGCGTACGTCGTCGGTCTCGGTGTGCCTGGTGCCGTCGCCGAAGGTGACGCCGTTCGCGACCCGGACGGCCACCTCGGCCCGGCCGTCGCTGTCGAGGTCGTAGACCGTCACGCCGTCGTTGTGGCCGACGTCGATGGTGGCCGAGCCGCCCTCGATGTTGTTCTGCTGCACGCTGTTGGGGCCCAGGTCCAGCTCCCACAGGAACGCGCCGTCGCTGCGGTAGGCCTCGAGCTTCTGCGGCGCCGTCTGGCGGTCCAGGACGTAGTCGTAGGCGCCGTCGCCGTCGAGGTCACCGACCCAGACGAACTTGATCCGCCCGCCCTCGCGCAGCGGGACGCGTACCACCGGCTCGGTCGCATGGCCCGCCGACAGCGTGAACGGCCGGCTCGGCGGCTGCGGCCGGCTGTCGACCACCGGCCGCACCCGGTAGCGGTTGGACGTGCCCAGGTCGGCGGTGGCGTCGACGTAGTTGGTGCCGCCGGTCAGCACCTTGCGGTTGAGCCTGCGGTACGGCCCGCCGTCGGTGGACCGCTCGACGTCGAAACCGATGCCCTCGGGATCGAGCCCGAGCAGCCGCCAGCTGACCAGCACCTCCTTCTCCCCCGACCGCACGGCCACCACGCCCCGGTCGAGCCGCTCCATGAGCCGCGGGCCTGCCGCCGGGGCCTGTGGCGAGGCCGATCGCGGCACCGGGGCGGACACCGCCGGCCCCGCCGTCGCCCCGAGCGCCAGGCCGGTCAGGGCGCAGAGCGTCAGCGCCCGCACGCGCCGGTTTCGTGCCGTCATCGATCTCCTCCATGAGCACCAGGGAACGCACTGCCTCGAAGAGTTAAACCGTTTACTAGAGACAGATATCAACATGGGGAGCTGTTACTGTCAATAGCGAGATCGACGCTGTGAATACGCTTACACCCCTGCCAATCCGTACGAACGATGAGTTCTGATCGCGGAACCGGTCCAACCTCTCGACGACGGAAAGGAATGGTCAGAGTGGACCTGTACAGCATCATGCCGGTGACTGACCTGGCCAAGGCGCTGCGGTGGTTCGGGGTGTTCTTCGGGCGCCCGGCGGACGAGGTCATCGGCGAGGAGCACCTGTGGCAGGTCGGCGAGAACGCGTGGGTCGTCGTCGACGCCCGCGACGTACGGGCCTCCCGGGTGGGCGCGGCCATGATCACACTCGGGGTCACCGACCTCGACGACATCCTGGCCCGCCTCGCCGAGCACGGCATCGGCCACGAACCGGTGGAGACCTACGGCAACGGCGTACGCCACGTCGAGGTGCTGGATCCGGACGGGAACAGCCTGTCGCTCGCCGAGGCGCCCGACCAGTAGGTCACCGGATCCGCATGACGTCCGCGTCGATCCGGACCTTGCCACCGCCGATGGAGGGGAACCCCGGCGGCCGGACCCGACCCCAGTGATCCGTCACCACCAGACCGTCGCGATCGCGCAGGTGCCGGGGCAGCGGATCAGGCTTGAGCGCGCCGGGGACGGCCAGGGTGCCGATCGCGAACGGCGCCAGGATGCCCTGGAGCGCGTGGACCCGGTACGAGCCGGGCGCCAGGGCGACGGCGACCGCGTAGTGACCCCGCTCCTTCATCCGGACCGCCGTGAACGACGTCGTCGCGCCGGACGGCGAGGTGAACCTCAGCCCGTACCGGCCCGACCCGGCCTGTACGGGCGGATGGACGTCGTTCTCCAGCACCCACAACCCGAGCGTGTGGGTCACGTGCGGGGTGAACGCGGCGGGCACCGGGTCGAGAAGGGTGACCGCCGTCCCGCCCGTCCGGGCCCGGGCGGGACCGCCCGCGCCCACGAGCGTCAACACCAGGGCGACAAGGAGCAGCGTTCGCGCTTCGCGTGATCTCATGCCTGTTGTACACCCATGGGCCCGGAATGGTTTCCGGCGGCCCTGCCCGGCGCGGTGAGCGGGCGCGCTCGGCCCTGCAGGCGGGCTCAGCCGCCCCCGAAGACCCCGTCCCCGTCAGAGACGGTGGTGTCGGCGGGATCGCCGTCCCCGTCCGGCGTCTCGTCGCCGTCGTTCCCGAACGGGTCGTCGTCGCCGCCGACGTCGCCGTCGTCCGGGCTGCCGCAGGCCGGGTCGGCGGAGCAGGCCGGGTCATCTCCGACGTCGTCGCCGCCGTCGTCGGAGGGGTCCTGGGTCGGCTTGGGCGTCGGCTTCTGGACCAGGTCGTGCGTGTCACCGCCGAACGCGGGCGCCGGGAACGGCTCGACCGGCCTGTCGGCCATCGCGATCGTCATGAAGTCACGCCAGATCTTGGTGGGCGTACCGGCGCCCTGGATGTTCCCGAGGGAGACCTCCTTCTGCAGGGCGTAGCCGTTGGCGTCCTTGATGACCTTCCTGGTCTTCGGGTCGGTCTGCGGGATCTCCTTGTACATCCCGACGGCCGCCGAGAGCTGCGGGGTGTAGCCGGCGAACCACGCCTCCTTGTTCTCGTTGTTGGTGCCGGTCTTGCCGGCGATCGGACGGCCGCCGGGCAGCGAGGTGCCCCTGGCGGTGCCGTACTTGACCACCTGCTGCATCGCGTACGTGGCGTCGGCGGCGGTGTCGGGGCTGATGACCGTCCTGGGCCGGCCGGCCTCCTTCATGACGCTGATCCCCTTGAACGTCTTGACCGAGATGACCACGTGCGCGTCGTGGTGGACGCCGCGGTTGGCGAAGATGCCGTACCCGGCGGCCTGCTCGACCGGGGTGACCAGGCCGGCGCCGATCGACATGCCGTACGCGTGGTCCTTGATGGCCTGCTCCAGGTTCTCCTTGTCGATCCCGGCGCCCTCGGCGATCTTCTCGACCTCCTTGAGGCCGACCTCCTCCGCCATCGTGGCGAACGCCGTGTTCACCGACTCGGCGGTGGCCCGGTCGATCTGCACGGCGGCGCCCACGTCGTGCGAGTTGCCGATCGGCTTGGTGCCCGGCAGCGTGACCGGTCCGTTGCCGGACACGTAACTCTTCAGGCTGTAGCCGCGCTCCAGCCAGGCGGCCAGCACGTACGGCTTGAAGGCCGACGCGGCCTGCTTGTAGGCGTCGAAGGCGTTGTTGTTGAAGCTCTTCAGGTAGTCGCGGCCGCTGTAGAACGCGATCACCTGCCCGTTGCGCGGGTCCACGGCGGCCATGTTCGCGTGGACGTGCTTGTCATTGACGCCGGCGAGGTTGGTCTCGACCGCCTTCTTCGCGGCCAGCATCAGCTTCTTGTCGAACGTCGTCGTCACCCGGTAGCCGCCGCTGCGCAGGCTCTCCTTGGTGATCCCCCGCTTCTCCAGCTCGCGCTGGACGATGTCGACCATGTAGCCGTTGATGCCCTTGAGGGTCTCCTTCTTCTCCAGCCTGGCGAGCTTGGGGAACTTCGCCGTCTTGGGCAGTTGCCCGTACTTCGCCGGGTCGACGATCGTCAGGCCTTCGATGACGTACGCGAACCGCTCCCGGGTCGGTGCCCAGTTCTTCTTGGCCTCCGCCCGGTCGAACGCGTTCGGGCTCTGGATCCGGCCCGCCAGGTAGGCCCCCTCGGCGGGGGTCAGCTTGTCCACGTTCTTGTCGAAGAACGCCTGGGCGGCGGCCTGGATGCCGTTCGCGCCCCGGCCGAAGTAGATCGTGTTGAGATAGTTCGCCAGGATCTGGTCCTTCGTCATCTCCTGGCCGGCGCGGATCGCGACGAAGATCTCCTTCACCTTCCGCTGGAGCGTCCGCTCCTGGCTGAGGCCGTCGTAGTAGCCGCGCGCCATCTCCTGCGTGATCGTCGAACCGCCCTGGACCTGCTGGCCGGTCACCGTGCTCCACACCGCTCGCGTGATGCCCGACACCGAGATGCCCGGGTCGGTGCGGAACGTACGGTTCTCGGCGGCGATGAAGGCGTCCTGAACGTGCAGCGGGATCCTGGAGATCGGGACGATCTCGCGCTTGGTGCCGAGGCGCGCGATCTCGGTCTTGCCGTCCCGGTAGTAGATGATGCTGCCCTGCTCGACGGCGTGTTGCTGGGTGCCCGAAGGTAACGGGGTGAGGGCGTACGCCACCATGATCATGCCGAAGAGACCCGCCACCAGGACCGTGACGCCGACGACCACGATCTTCCAGCTGGGGATGAACCGCTTCCAGCCGGTACGCCGGGAGCCGCCGCCACCGTCCCCGTCCGACCGCCCGCCGCCGGCACCTTCATCCCCCGCCCCGCCGCCGCCACTCCTCCGCCGGCCGGGACCCGGCTGCGGGGCCTGGGCCTCCTCGACGGCCGCCGCGCGGCGCCGCCCTACGCGTGCACTCTCCTCACGGGAGGAGCCGTGGCCGGGCGTGCTGCCCTGGGACGAGCGATGACGCCTCCCCGGCCGAGCCGATGCGCCGGGCCGCCCCTCGGCGCTCTGGGGACGACGGGTCGGCTCCGGGTCATAGCTGTTGTTACTCACAGGTCCTTGTTCACTCATCCAGCGACGTCAATCGGTGGTCGGGGAGCAAGCCCCATCACGGCCGCTCCACCCCCTAACGGCTAGCCAATAGATAGCGGTTAGCCGTAAAGGGTGTCAAACGCCGCACGCCTGGAGCGCCTTGGGGCGAATCACCCGTGCCGGACGATACTCCACTACCAGATCGCGCACTTGGCCTTGATCACAAACTTGTCCGCCCACCGGCGCGGCCACCCCGACGTGTGGCCCCCCGATCGGGGCGGACTCACACGCCCGCGCGATGGCGGCTCGGGGACACGCCGCGGACCCGTTTGAAGGCCACGCTCAGCGCGAACGCGTTGGCGTAGCCGACATGCCGGGCGACCGAGTCGATCGTGCTCTCTGACGCCCGCAGCAGATCGGCGGCGAGGGCCATCCGCCAGCCGGTGAGGTACGTCATGGGCGGCTCGCCCACGAGGGCGGCGAACCGGCGGGCGAACGCCGCGCGCGAGGCGCCGACCTTCTCGGCGAGCGAGGCCACCGTCCAGGGATGGGCCGGGTCGTCATGGATCAGCCGCAGCGCCGGACCGATCAGCGGATCGCTCTGCGCCCGGTACCAGCCGGGCGCCTGGGTCTCCGGGCGGGCGAACCAGGCCCGCAGGGTGGCGATCAGCGCCAGGTCCAGGAGCCGGTCGAGGACGACCTGCTGGCCGGGCCCGTCACTGCTGACCTCCTGCGCCAGCAGCTCCATGATCGGGGCCTGCGTGCTCGCCCGCGGCACGAGCACGATGTCCGGCAGGGCGTTCAGGAGCCGCTCGCTCACGTCCCCGCTGACCTGGTAGGTCCCGCTGGCCACGATCGCCGACCCGTCGGGGTCGTGCCCGCTCGTCCGCGGTCCGAGCCGCAGGTCGTCGGTGATGTCGACGTTGTCCATGGTGGTCAGGCGGTTGCCCGGGTGGACGATGGTGTCCGGCGCGGTGGCCGGGTCGTCGCCGATGGTGTACGGGTCCGGCCCTTTGATGATGACCACGTCCCCGGTGCGCATCAGCACCGGCTCACCCTCGTCGGGCACGATCCAGGCGTGCCCGCGCAGCGTGGTGGCCAGGGCCAGCATGGCGCCGTCGGCGATGCGCATCAACCAGGGCGGTTCGAGGATCGCCCGGCAGAACGCCGCGCTGCGGGCACGGACGCCGTCGAGAAGGTCCGCGAGCGGGTCCACGACCCCAGTGTAGACAGGCAGAAATGGATACGAGCGCCCGGAACATGGATCGTCTCGCCGCGGCGGCGTTCACTGGGTCGTGACGCACATGGATGACCGGGGAGGCGGCGTGGCAACGATCGTGATGACCGGCGGCACGTCAGGATTCGGCGCGATCGCCGCCGAACGGCTGACGCGGCAGCCGGGCGGCGCCCGGCTGATCCTGGGCGCGCGCCGACCGGCGACCGCCGGCGAGTCGATCCCGCTCGACCTGACCGAGCTCGACTCGGTACGCACCTTCGCGGCGGCGGTACGCGAACGGCTGGACGGTGGCCCCGTCGACGCGCTGCTGCTCAACGCCGGCCTGATCCTCCCCGACGTCGCCGGCCGGACCGCCGACGGTTTCGAGACGACCTTCGCCGTCAACCACCTCGCGCACTACCTGCTGTTACGCCTGCTGCTGCCGGTCCTGGCGGACGGGGCGACCGTCGTGCTGACCACGAGCGGCACGCACGATCCCGCCACGCACGCCGGGTTGACGCCGCCCCGCCACGCCGACCCGGAACTGCTGGCGCACCCCGATCGCGACGCCGGTCTCGACCCCCGGCCGCGCAAGGCGGGCGAGCACGCGTACACCGCCTCCAAGTTGTGCGCCGTGCTCACCGCACGGTCGTTGTCCGAGCACCGCGACGACCGGCCCAAGCGACTCGCCGCGATCGCCTACGATCCGGGGCAGGTCTTCGGGACCGGCTTGGCCAAGAGCCTGCCGTTCCCCTTGCGGACGGCCTGGTCGCTGCTGGGCGCATCGGTGCTGGGGTGGCCGCTGGGCAGGCTCAACCCCCATCTCAACACCCGCGCCGCCGCCGGGAACGCCCTCGCCGACCTGGCTCTCGGCCTCGCCACACCCCCGGACGGGCACACCTACGCCGCCCTGCGCCGGGCCCGGCTCACCTGGCCGGCCCCGTCAGACCTGGCGCGCAGCGACGAACTGGCGCAGGCACTGTGGAGCCACAGCGCCCGGCTCGTCGGCCTGCCGCACTGAGCACACCGCGCCGGCGGGCCAGGACCCTCACCTGGCGGAACCGGCCGCCGGGCCGCTCGCCGGGCCGCTCGCCGGGCCGCTCGCCGGGCCGCTCGTCCGGTCCAGCCATTCGGACAGCAGGGCGCGTTCGGCGCCGGTGAGCGCCGGCAGCTTCGGGACGACGGCCCGGAACGCGACCGTCACCGCGTTCGTGTCGTCGGACGGCAGCGCCGGCCCGTCGGTGAGGATCGCCCGCAGCACCGCCTCGTACATCGCGTCGGCGAGGCCGAGATCCCGATCCTCCGGCGGGGCGGACAGCAGGGTGAGGACGGCGCCGGTGCCGGCGGCGTGGATGAGTTCGACGGCCCGGCCTTCGGCGACCCGCAGCCGGCCCGTTGCCGCGACGCGGTGCACCCTGGCGCGCAGGACCTCCAGCCCGGCGGCCGCCGCCGGTGAAGGCGCCCCCCGGCCGGGGTCGGTGAGCAGGCCGAACAGTGCCGCGTTGGCGAGGCCGAACCGGATGTGCGCCTCCCATCCGGCCCGGAGGTCCGCCAGCGGGTCGTCGCCGGCCCCGGCGTGCGCCTTTTCGCTGACGTAGGTGCTGAAGACGTGCTCGGCGACGGCGTCGAGCAGCGCGTCCTTGTCCTCGAAGAAGCGATAGATGGTCGGCGCCTGCATGCCGGCCGCCTGGGCGACGGCCCGTGTGGTGACCGCGGCCGCGCCCTGCTCGCGCAGGAGCCGCGCCGCGACCTCCACGATGTTCGCCCGCGTCTCCTGCCGGTCCGGCCTCACCTTCACCATGTTTCCGATGATAGGGCATCTGTGATATCCATGTTGCTATCACTGTTGCTATCACCGTTATTCGTCGGAAGGGACGAGACATGATCATCATCACGGGCGCCACGGGCCGGCTCGGCTCCCAGATCGTCGGTCGGCTGCTCCAGAGGGTCCCGGCCGGGCAGGTCGGCGTCAGCGTTCGCGACGCCGATGGCGCCGGCGACCTGGCCGCACGTGGCGTACGCGTGCGGCGCGGCGACTTCACCGACCCGGTCTCCCTCGCCGAGGCGTTCGAGGGCGCCACCCAGGTGCTCATCGTCTCGACGAGCCAGACGGGCGAGGCGGCCCTCAACCAGCACGTCACGGCGATCGAGGCCGCGCGCGATGCCGGTGCGCGCCGGATTCTCTACACCAGCCACCAGGGCGCCGCCGAGGACTCGCTCTTCGCGCCCATGCCCGACCACGCCGCCACCGAGAGCTACCTGGAGAAGACCGGCACGCCGTTCACCGCGCTGCGGAACGGGTTCTACGCCGACACCGTCCGCCTCCTGCTCGGCCAGGCACTCGAGACGGGTGAACTCGTCGCGCCGGCGGACGGCCCCGTGTCGTGGACCGCGCACGCCGACCTCGCCGAAGCGGCGGCGGTCATCCTCGCCGACGAGGGCCGGTTCGACGGCCCGACCCCGCCGCTCACCGCGCCGGTCGCGCTCGCCCTCCAGGACGTCGCCCGCATCGTCACCGAACTCACCGGCCGGCCGATCAGCCGCGTCGTCGCCGGCGATGCCGAGTGGGCGGCCACGCTGGTCGGCCACGGCGTGCCGGAGCAACAGGCCGGCCTGCTGCTCGGCATGTTCCGCGCGGCCCGCCGCGGGGAGTTCGCCACCACCGGGCCCGAACTCGAGAGCCTCCTCCAGCGTCCGGCCACGCCGCTCCGTTCGATCCTGGAGGGCGTGACCGGCCGGAGTTAGCCACCTGTCCCCCGCGCGTGATCACCGGGCTCGTGCCGCCCGAGCCGCTCGGCGACCCGCCGCACGGCACCAGCACGGTACGGCACGTCCCATCCCATCAGCGTGGTTTCTTGCAGAGCCAGAGATATCCCACCACGGCACCGATGAGGGCCGGGATGATCGCCCACCCCACGATGGAAAGCGCCCATGCCAGCACAGAGTGCTTGGCATTCGACGGAGAGCGGAACCCCATGAGGATCTCGTAGGCCTCCACCCAGCCGATCACCAGACCGGTCGCCACGAAGAGCACGGCGACGGCGACGAGGAGCCACTTGGCCTCGCGCCAGAGCCACCTGCTGAGGTTGACCAGGCCACCCCACCGCCACGCCCAGCGCTGACGAGGCGACTTTCGCTGGTCGCGGGGTTCCGGTGCGGACGACGATGGCTGCGTCATGCACGGAAAGTAACCGCTTAGCCGGGCATGCCAAAGGAGCCCGACTGGGGCTTTTCCAAGACAAGGAACTGGCGTCGTCGAGTACGGTGATCCGGCTCCGCCGCAGCGGCCTGTTGACTCCCCATTGCGCGGACCGATGCCTTATCTTGGCCGATCATCGACCTTGAGCTTGTCCCCCGTGTCGGAGATGAAAATGACCAGAAGTTTCGCCGATTTCGTCCGGCTGGTGTTTTCCGCGAGCACATGGTGGGCACCCGGCGGCTCGACCCAGCTCTCGCCCTGGCGGTAAGTACGCACCGGCTCGCCGCTGAGCTGGCTGCGCACGGTGCCCTCGAGCACATAGGCGTACACGAAGGCGTTGCCGTGCCGGTGCGACACCGCGCGAGCGGTGGGCGGGAAGTCCGCGATCGCCGAGGTGAACGTCTTGCCAGGGACATTCGGCAGCGCCTTTTCCAGCAGCGGCGACAGCGTCTCGGACGGTGGCTGCGTGACGGTGACGGCAACCGGCGCGTGGCCACCGACCGGCACCCTGCCGCCCGCGCGCTCGACCGTGGGAGCGCACGCGGCGACCGCGGCCGCCATTCCGGCAACCAGAAATCCCCGGACAAACCGTACTCGGACCATGACGGCCCTCCTGTCCTGCCGAAGCATTTCCGGGTACGCTGTCCAGGCATTTCGCCGGATAACCAAAGACGAATTCAAGCCCTGGCGATGATTCGCCCATGCACACCCGGTCGAGCCCCCCGACGGCCGGCATTTCACGCCGCCTAGACTGAAATCCGTGACTGAACAGCGCGTCAATATCGGAAAACAGCACCCGGCCGGCTACAAAGCCCTCATCGCCATGTCGGCGGCCGCGGAGGAAGGCGCCGCAGCGGCGGGTCTCGACCCGCTCCTGATCGAATTGGTGAAAATCCGCACCTCCCAGATCAACGGCTGCGCGTTCTGCCTGCGGACGCACACCCGCGACGCGCTCAGGAAGGGCGAGAGCACGGACCGCCTCGCGGTCCTGCCCGCATGGGCGGAGACCGGTTACTTCTCCGAGACCGAGCGCGCGGCCCTGCGCCTGACGGAGGCGATCACGCGGGTGTCGGACGGCCAGGTGAGCGACGCGGACTACGCGGCGGCCGCCGCGGTGCTGTCCGAGGAGCAGATCTCGGCCGTCGCCTGGCTGTCGACCGTGATGAACGCCTTCAACCGGGTGGCGATCACGAGCCGGTACACCGTCGCCGGAACCTGATCCCTTTGATCCGCCACGGGGGTGGACCGATTCGCGCGCCGGAGCGAACGGCAGCCGCCCCACGCTGCCACGCGGCCGCCTATTCCCCCTCGGTGACGCGGATGATCGTCTTGCCGGGGGTGGGCTGCGCGGGCGCGAACGCGGCGGGCGCCTCGGCGAGCGGGCGCACGGCCCCGACGATCAGGCGCAGCCGTCCGTCCCGGAGCCACCGGGCCAGGTCGGCGAGCCGGGCGCGATCGGGTTCGACGACGAAGAAGATCGCCCGGCCGTTCCGGGGCAGGACCGTCGGCGGCGCGGCGATGGTGACGAGTGTGCCGCCGGAGCGCACCAGCGCGGCCGAACGGTCCAGGATGTCGCCGCCGATCACATCGAGCACCAGATCGACCTGACCGACGTCCTCCAGGCGATCGGCCTCCAGATCAAGGAAGACATCCGCGCCCAGACCGAGTGCCGTGTCCCTGGCGGCGGCCCTGCCGGTGCCGATCACCCGGGCTCCCGCCTCTCGCGCGAGCTGCACCGCGACGGAGCCGACGCCGCCCGCCGCACCGTGGATCAGTACGGTCTGGCCGGCGGCGAGACGGCCGTGGTCGAACAGGGCCTGCCATGCGGTCAGCCCCGAGATCGGCAGGGCGGCGGCCATGGTGTGGCTGATGCCGGCCGGCAGGGGCGCGAGGTTGCGCGCCTCCACCGCCACGTACTCGGCCAGCGAGCCGTTGCGGGTCCAGTCGGTCAGCCCGAACACCCGCTGCCCCACGCTCAGACCGGTGGTTCCGTAGCCCAGCTCCACCACGATCCCGGACACCTCGTGCCCGGGCACACTCGGCGTCCGGTCGTGGCCCGCGCGATCCGACCACGTTCCCGGCCAGTCGAGCTCTCCCCGGGTGAACCCCGCGGCATGCACCCGTACGACGACGTCGTTCTCGGCGGCGTGCGGGTACGGCTCCTCGGTCAGGGAGAGGCCGGCCAGACCGGCGGCGCGGTCTCGGACGGTGATGGCTTGCATGACAGGTCCCCCGCCAACGATGTGAGATGTCGAGCAGGACGAACGTACCCTGCTGAGCGGGGATTCGATCGCCCTGCGCGCACGGCTCGGCGATGCCCTCCTCCCGGACATCCCGGGAGATGTCAGCGACCGGGAGCGCGCTGCTTGACCGCCTGGAGCACCCAGCCGTTGCCGTCCGGGTCGCTGAAGGTGGCGTAGGAGCCGTAGTCGGCACGCGCGGGGTGCGGCCCGGCCACCCGCCCCTGGCCGCCGGCCTGGTGGGTGACCTCTCCGGCATCGTGACCGTGGTAGAAGAGCCCTCCGGCATCGTGGAAGACCTCGCTCACCTCGATGCCGCGGCCGACGAGCTCGGCGCGGGCCGCCTCGACGTCGGAGACGATGAGGTAGAGGCCCTGGACGGAGCCGGGCGCGGCGGAGGTGATCCCCGTGCCGAAAATGATCGAGCACTCGGAGCCGGGCGGCGTGAGGTGCACCGCGCGCCAGTCCTCGTTGACGGCTTTGTCGACGTCCAGCCGGAATCCGGCCGCCTCGTAGAAGGCCTTGGCCCGGTCGACGTCGGATACGGGCAGCACGATGAGTTCGAGTTTCAGATCCATCTTGGTTCATCTTTCCTGACGTCGGTGAAGCACACGTCGTGCGACACCGGTTCGCTCTTGGTCCGCAGCGGGCAACGGTCCCGCCCGGGTCGATCAGAAAAATCTGGATATGTTTTATCCAGGTTCACCTCCGAAAAAATCGCGCGGCCATGCCGCGCGAGAAGGAGAATCAGCGCCCGAGCGCCTGGCGAACCTGTGCCGCCACGGTGGGAGCGTGCGCGTCGGCCGCGGCCTGCACGTCAGCCAGGCTCTGCTCGGCCAGCGCCTGCCGCCAGGCCGCTTCGGCTCGCCCCATGGCGGTCTTGACCGCACACGGCTGAGCGAAGGCGGCGTCGGGGCAGCGCTCCCCGATGGTGCCGCACCGACGGATCTCGGCGCAGCGGAACAGGGGCGCGTCTCCCTCGATGGCCAGGACCACGTCCAGCAGCGACACGGTCGCCGGCGGGCGGGCCAGCCGGAAGCCGCCGCGCGCACCCGGGACGGACTCGAGCAGGCCGGCCCTGACCAGTTGCTGCAGCAGCTTGTTCAGGTAGGACACCGAGAGGTTGTGACCGGCGGCCAGCTGCGCGGTGGCCACCGGCTCGCCGTCCCCCGACCACGCCAGATTGAGCAGCGTGTGCACCGCCCACTCGACGCCCTTGCCCGTTCGCACAACCTGGATATTAGATATCCAGATTCGGTCTGTCAAAAAATGCCAGCTCATCGGCCACCGAACGCCGCCCGGGCGGCGTGGATGGCCTCCAGATGCCGGCCGGCCCAGTTGGCGACCTGGCTGATGATGCCGAGCAGCTCCCGCCCGGCATCGGTGAGATCGTACGTGACCTGGGGCGGGACGGTGGGATGCACGGTTCGCGTGATCAGCCCGTCGCGTTCCAGCCCGCGCAATGTGGCCGTCAGCATGCGCTGGGTGATGGGCGATAGCGACCGCCGCAACTCGTTGAAGCGCCGCGGCCCGGAGCCGAGCTCCCCCATCACCAGAGGTGCCCATTTCTCGCCCACACGCGAAAGAATGCTCTGGAGCTCGTCGCAGGAAGCCGCCGATTCCGCGGCCTGTTCGGCGATTTCCGCCATGTCAGTTCCCTCCCTGGTACTACGGCACACACAACTGCCTTCTTGTGGGTGTCTCAGAGGACCGGCAGCCTGTTCCCGAAAACTTACCTTGCGAATTACAGGAGCTTGGCGTGAGCCTTTCCTTCCAGCCGGCCGACGATCCCCGATACACCACTCGCGGCGCTCTCTACGTACCTTCCGGGCAGGGCCCGACCGTGTGGGCCGCCGGCGACGTTTACACGGTCAAGGCGACGGGAGCACAGACGAACGGCGGTTTCGGCCTCATCGAGGCCACCGTCCCGGCAGGCGGCGGGCCGGTACCGCACATCCATCCCGAACAGGAGGAGACCTTCTACATCCTTGACGGCGAACTGGAGTTCCTGGACGGCGACCACCGGTTCACCGCCGTCGCGGGCGACTTCGTCCACGTTCCCCGGGGCATCCGCCACTGTTTCCAGAACAAGCGCATGCACGCCGCGCGAATGCTCTTCATGTTCACCCCGCCCGGGATCGAGCAGATCATCGCCGACCACGCGACGCCCGCCAGGAGCGGCGAGACGCCGCCGCCCCTGGACGACGAGCAGATCGCCCGGCTCGAGACGATGGGCAGGCTGGCCGGGTCGATCATCCTTCCCGACCCCGCCTGACGCGAGCCGGGCGCCCGCAGCCGTGTTCACCCAGGTCGTGAGGCCAGAACGGGGTATGACCGCTACCGGGGGGAGATGAGCGATGGTTGCCAGCGACCTTGTCCTCGTCGCCGGCGCCGGTGGCGTGGGCCGCGCGGTCCTCGACCGGCTGCGGGCGCAGGACGTGCCGGTGCGCGCGATGGTCCGCCGCGACGATGATCGTGCCGCCGAGCTGCGTGCGCGCGGCGCGGAGGTGGTCCTCGGCGACCTGACCCGGCCCGAGAGCGTCGCGGCCGCGCTGGAGGGGGCCGGAGCGATGTACTTCGCGATGCCCGTGTCGCCCGACCATCTGCTGGCGGCGACCGTGGTGGCCACCGTGGCGAAGGAGCACGGGGAGCTGGCCGGCCTGGTGGACATGTCGCAGATGACGGTGTCGCAGATGACCGCCACCAGCACCGCGGAGTCTCGTCAGCAGCGGCTGCACTGGCTGGCGGAGCAGGTGTTCGACTGGTCGGGCCTGCCGGTGGTGCACATCCGGCCGACGTCGTTCCTGGACAATCCGCTGTTCACCACGCTGGCGGCGCGCTCGATCCGGGCAAGTGGCACGATCGCGCTGCCGTTCGGCACCGGGCGGACGTCGCCGATCGCCGCCGACGACGTCGCCCGGGTGGTCGCCACCGTGCTGCGCGACCCCGCCCCGCACGTCGGGCACGTCTACGAGCTGACCGGGCCGCGCACGGTCGACATGACGGAGCTGGCCGAGGAGTTCTCCCGGGCGCTGGGGCGTCCGGTGTCCTATCTGGACGTACCGCTGGACTGGTGGCGGGCCGAGGTGCTCGCGAAGGCGGGCCTGCCGCCGCACACCGAGGAGCACATCGCCACCATGGCCCGCTTGCACCGCGAGAACCGCTACGACCGCGCGTCCGACGACGTCGAACGGGTGACGGGCGCGCCTGCCCGGACGATCGAGGCGTTCGTGGCCGCTCGCAGGGATTTCTACCTGGGCTGAGCCCCTCACCCGCAGAACCGCCGGAGTGCCCCGCACCGGCCGGGATGCCGTCTTCCGCCTGAGCCGGCCGTCGGCCTGGGCCGTCGCGGCTGCATTCACTCACTTGATCGAGTCAATTCCACCCCACTATGTCCAATCTTGACCTAGTCTTTTGCAACCTATGAACTATGTTGCTAACAGCAGACGCGCGGCGCTGGCGGCCGCGGGCGTGGCGCTCACGGTGGCCACGGCCTCCCAGGTGTTCGTCCTCACCGACGCGGCCACGGCGGCGACGACCCCCCTCAGCCAGGCCCAGCAGGTCGTCCCCGCGCAGGCCGCGGCAGGCGTCCAGAGCCGGGTGGCCGCCGCGAACAAGGCGCTGGCCACCGCGAACCGCATCTACAAGACCGGCCGCCTCGCGAACGTGGCCTGCTCGCCCGGCACGCTGCCGTCCGGGAGCACCAACGCCTACCGTCGCTTTCTGACGCGCGTGACCGACTGCCTGAACAGGGCGTGGGGCGCGCAGTTCCGCAAGGCGAAGATGCCGTTCGCCAAGCCGCGGCTGCGCATCATCACCAGCAAGGTGAACACGCCCTGCGGCAAGTGGAACGTCGGCGCCCAGGGCGTCTACTGCTCCTCCAACCGCACGATGTACATGCTGATCAGCAAGGAGCAGCTCCGCCAGCCGTTCCCGCTGGCGATCACGCGGCTCGTGGCCCACGAGTACGGCCACCACGTGCAGCAGATCTCGAAGATCTGGACCTACTACTGGCAGGCCCGGTCCACCGCCGGCAGGTCCCAGAGCCTGCAGCTCTCCCGCAACTCCGAACTCCAGGCCGAATGCTTCTCCGCCGTCTTCATGTCGACGCTGCGCGGCGGGTCGCTGTTCACCGAGGAGGAGTGGGACTACACGGTCGACTGGTTCCGGAAGAACGGCGCCAAGGCCTGGCCGCAGAACGACCACGGCAAGGGCCCCACGCAGGCGGCCTGGATGACGCGCGGCTACAACAGCGGCGCTCCGGGATCGTGCAACACCTGGGCCGCGTCCCCTCGGACCACCACGTGACCCGCCGCGTGCCCCGGTAGTCCCGCCACACGGAACGAGGGCCGGGCCCTCGTTCCGTGTCGGCCCGCTCGCCACCCCGGCGCCGGGTACGAGTGCTGTCACGATGCACGTCCGGGAACTCACCGACCTGCCGGCCGGGGTCATGGTCCTGACCGCCGCCACCCGTGTCCGTCGTCGACACCGCGTCCACGAGCGGCCCAATTACTGCCCCGAGCCCGCCTGTGGCCGGGCCGCCGGAGCTGGACGTGCCGGAACGCGGGACGTCACTAGGGATATCCCTGGGGCGGCCCCTGATCCCCGGATGCCGGCGTGCACCTAGGCTCTGGTGAGATCGCGCGGTCAGGCCCGAATTTCTCGTGCCGTCAATTCCGCCGGTCATGGAGGGTCCGATGGCAATCGACGCCGCGCTCTATTCGCGTTCCAAGACCTACTTCTTCGACGGGACCCACTACATTCGGGTGACCCGCGGGAACACCGGCGCGGGAAAGGTCGATCCCGGTTACCCGGCACCCATCTCCAACTGGGGCTGGCCCGCCGGATTCGGCGCCAACGGCATCGACGCGGCACTCTACTCCGGAACCAAGTGCTACTTCTTCAAGGGCAACCGGTACGTACGCGTCACCCGCGGCGACACCGGCGCCGGAACCGTCGACCCCGGCTACCCCGCACCCATCTCCAACTGGGGATGGCCCGCCGGCTTCGGCGCCAACGGCATCGACGCGGCACTCTACTCCGGAACCAAGTGCTACTTCTTCAAGGATGACCGGTACGTACGCGTCACCCGCGGCGACACCGGCGCCGGAACCGTCGACCCCGGCTACCCCGCACCCATCTCCAACTGGGGATGGCCCGCCGGCTTCGGCGCGAGCGGCATCGACGCGGCACTCTACTCCGCGACCAAGTGCTACTTCTTCGACGGGAACCTGTACGTCCGGGTGACCCGTGGCGACGCCGGTGCCGGAACGGTCGATCCCGGCTACCCCGCGTCCATCTCCAACTGGGGATGGCCCTCCGGGTTCGGCATCAACTGAGTCCTTCCCGTCGGCCGGTCGCACCCGCGACCGGCCGACCGCCGGGGCGGGCCCGGCGATCAGTCCGTGACGGCCACCATGGCGATCGACACGAGAATTCCCGGCCGGTCGACGCCCAGCTTGCTCACGCAGCGCGGCGGCCGCACGTCCGGGAAGAACTCGTCGAAGACCTCGTTGACGCCGTCGGCGTCCTCCGGCCGCAGGAGCAGGGTGTGGACCATGACGGCGTCGGCCAGCCGCGCACCGCCGGCGCGCAGGATCGCCTGGCAGTTGCGTAACGACTGGCGGGTCTGCTCCTGGATCGTGTTCCCGGCCAGCTCGCCGGTCGCCACGTCGACGCCGATCGTCCCGGCGACGTAGATCGTGTTGCCCGCCTTCACCGCCTGGCTGTATGTGGGGTATTCGGGCGCCTCTGGCGTGGAGATGACTTCTCGGGGCATCGAATGCGCTCCTGTCTGCAAGATGTCGGCTCGACTGTGCTGAAGCGCTCCCCTGGTCCGGCCCGAAGCGCGCGCTCGTGGCCGGTCAGTCGACGTCTCGGAGGTCCAGCCGGGCCGTGACCGCGTCGCCGTCCCGGGTGAGGTCGGCCCCCAGCGTGGTGAGCAGCCGCTGGGCAGCCGTGTTGCCGGCGGTGGTGCTCGCCACCAGGCGCTGGGCGCCGCCGGCTCGGGCGAGGTCGAGGAGTTGCCTGAGAACGGCGCCACCGACTCCGCTGCCACGATGGGTGCGTCCGATCCAGACCCCGGCCTCGACCGCTCGTCCGGCGTCCGCGAGGGGTAACAGCCGGGCGGCCCCGACCACTTCCTCCTTGACGAGGATGGCGTAGGTGGTCCCCACGGGCTCGGCCGCCAGCGATCTCGACCGGTGGAACCGTACGAATGTCTCCCGCCGCTCGGCCGTCCACCCCGCGGGTCCCTCTACCGGGGGCATCACCTCGAGCGGGTCCGCGTCGGCGACCGCGGCGTCAAGCAGCCCACGCAGCAGGCTCTCGTCGAGTGGCCGCAACGTGACGTCGGAACGCATACGAGCCCTCCCCTCTTTCGGGACTCTCGATTGAGACGGGCGAGCGCCCGCCGGATCACCGGCGGGGCGCCGCATGTCGGAACACTTGCTGGGATGATTTACCCCGGAGTGGTTAGAACACGTCCTTGTAGCTGCCGCATCCGCTGTTCCGGGTGTTCCCCTCGCACACGCGAATCTTGAGATCACGCTTGAAGCGGATCTCCCCGAAGTGACGACGGCGGTCGTCGGACCGGTAAACGTCCCTGTGGAAGCCACTGCTGTCGTAGTACTTGAACCAGACGTAGCTGTAGTCGCCGTCGCCGTTGTGCCGGTCGCCCAGGTCCCCGGAGAAGTAGTAGTTGCCGCCGCGCTTCTGCAGGTACCCCCTGAAGTACGACTCCTTGGGAAGGCTCTCGGTGCCGTTGGAGTAAATGGGGCCGAAATTGTGCTTCGGACCGGCCTGAACGGCCTTCGCCTGGGTGGTGGTCGCGGTGTCGGCCTGGGCCGCGGGCGCCGCCCCGGCACCTGCGAGCAGCGCCCCGGCCACTGCGGTGCCGGCGAGAAGGTTGCGAATACGAATGGTGTCCTCGTTCCCCTTACCAGACTGAGGGCTGCTCGGATGAGGCCCCTTTGTCGTCCGGTATCGCTGACATTAGGGAAATTTCCCCCAGCCTTCTGCGCACTAATTCACAAAGCAGACAATTATCCAAAATCATCCCCCAGTGCACGGTCCCGGGCGGGCCGCCGCGTACGACAGGAGGCCGGCTTCCGTCGTAGGCTGCATCTCGCACGTCATGGACAGGAGGCTGAGGTGGCCGAGACCACGTTGACCGAGACGACGGTGGCCGAGGTGATGGCCGAGCTGGCCGGACTCGAGGACCCGAAGATGCGCGAGGTGAACGAGAGACACGGTGACGATCACGGTGTGAACCTCGGCAAGCTGCGCGCGCTCGCCAAGCGGCTGAAGACGCAGCAGGAGCTCGCGTACCGGCTCTGGGAGACCGATGACACCGCGGCGAGACTGCTGGCGCTCCTGATCTGCCGCCCGAAGGCGTTCGCGCGTGACGAGCTGGACGCCATGGTGCGCGCGGCGCGCGCGCCCAAGGTGCACGACTGGCTCGTGAACTACGTGGTGAAGAAGAGCCCGCACGCCGAAGAGCTGCGCCTGGCCTGGTTCGCCGATCCGGATCCGGTGGTCGCGAGTGCCGGCTGGGCGCTGACCACCGAACGCGTGGCGAAGAAGCCCGAGGGTCTCGACCTCGAAGGGCTGCTCGACGTCATCGAGGCGGAGATGAAGGGCGCCCCGGATCGCCTGCAGTGGGCGATGAACCACTGCCTGGCCCAGATCGGGATCGAGCACGCCGAGCACCGCGCCCGCGCCCTCGCCATCGGCGAGCGCCTGGAGGTGCTCAAGGACTACCCGACGTCCCCGGGCTGCACCTCCCCGTTCGCGCCCATCTGGATCAACGAGATGGTGGGCCGGAAACAGGCTTAGAGGTCTTATCGGGGTGTGCCGGGTGAAATGGCGGGCGCCCCGAGATCCCCGCCTCCCCGGTCCCCGGGGCGGGAGGAGCCGCAGCAGGGCGGTTCCGATCAGCAACGTCCCCGTGCGATCAGCGCGGTGACGCGTACGGCGAGGGCGATGGCGGCCTGTCGGCGCTGCCGCTCGTCGACGACCTCCGCGGTGAGCGCCTGGAACGCGGGACGGCACGGGCCCCGTCCGTCGCCGCCGACGGCATGGCGCGGAGGAAGCGGGCGGCCCTGGCGGTCAGGCCGCGAACCCTTCCGGGCAACCGGCGGCGCCCGGACCGACCGCCGGCAGGGCCGGCACCCGGTCACAAAGCCCTCCATCGCGCATGCGGGCGATTCGCGCAGATGTCATGAGATAACCGGCTAGTCTGCTGCCGGCGGCGGACGGGGAGGGCGATGACACAGCCGAGCACCACGGACCGGCCGGGTCCTGGGGACCGCGTTGCGCCGGATCGCGCGGGCAGCCACCCGTTCCGGCTGCCGTGGGCGTTCATGGTGCTGGTGGCGCTGCTGGTGGCGGGGCGGTTCCTGCTGGCTCCGCATCTGACGGGCCCGGGGCTGCGGACCTGGGCGACCGTGTTCGTGGCGGTGTGCGTTCAGGCGCTGCCGTTCCTGGTGTTCGGGGTCGCGCTGTCGGCGGCCATCACCGCCTTCGTGCCCGCGTCGTTCTGGACGCGGGCACTGCCCAGGCGCACCTGGGCGGCGGTGCCGGTGGCCGGGATGGCCGGGGCGATCTTGCCCGGCTGCGAGTGCGCGTCCGTGCCGGTGGCCTCCGGGCTGATGGCGCGCGGCGTGGCGGCGCCGGCGGCGCTGGCGTTCCTGCTGGCCTCTCCGGCGATCAACCCCGTGGTGCTGGTCGCCACCGCCGTGGCCTTCCCGGACGACCCGGAGATGGTGGTCGCCAGGTTCGCCGCCTCGCTGGCGGTGGCCGTGCTGGCCGGCTGGATCTGGGCGCGGTTCGGGCGCGCCGCGTGGCTGCCGGCGCCGCGCCGTCCGGCCGAGGCGGGCCAGGGCAGGGTAGCCGCCTTCCTGGACACGATGCGCCATGACCTGCTGCACGCCGGCGGGTTCCTGGTCGTCGGCGCGCTGGCCGCGGCGACCCTCAACGTGCTGATCCCCCGCGACTGGCTGACCGCGGTGGCCGGGGTGCCGGTGGTGTCCGTGCTGGTCCTGGCCCTGCTGGCGGTGCTGCTGTCGATCTGCTCGGAGGCCGACGCGTTCGTGGCGGCCTCGCTCACGGCGTTCTCCCCGACGGCCAAGCTGGCGTTCCTGGTGGTCGGCCCGATGGTGGACCTGAAGCTCATCGCCCTGCAGGCCGGCACCTTCGGCCGGGCCTTCACGTGGCGTTTCGCACCGCTCACGCTGGCTCTCGCGATCGGGGTCAGCTTCGTCGCGGGCTGGATGTTCCTGTGAGCCGCCAGGCGCAAGGGGCCGTCCTGCTGATCCTCGGCGCGGCGCTGCTGAGCATCTCCGCGTTCTCCACGACGTACGTCAATTACGTCAAACCCGGTTTCCGGCCGCTGCTCATCGGAGCCGGTGCGGTGCTGGCGGTTCTCGGCCTGCTCTCCGTCGTCGCGGACGTGCTGGGCCGGCCCGCTGCCCATGACCATGACCATGACCACGGCCACGGCCACGGCCACGGCCACGGCCACGGCCCGAGGGTGGCGTGGTTGCTGGCCGCGCCCGTGTTCGCCCTCGTGCTCGTCGCCCCGCCCGCGCTCGGCGCCTTCGCGGCCCGGCGCACCGACGGCCCGCCGGCACCGCCCCGGACCGCGGCCTATCACGCGCTGGCCGGGAGCGAGGTGACGGAGCTGACGCTGGGCGAGTTCATCGGGCGCGCCTACGCGCCGTCGGGCCCGTCGCTCGCGGGCAGGCAGGTCAGGCTGATCGGCTTCGCCGTCCCGGCCGAGGACGGCAGGGGCTGGTATCTGGCCCGGATGCAGCTCCGCTGCTGCGCCGCCGACGCGCTCGCGCTGGAGGTCGCCGTCCACGGGGCGCCCGCACCGGCCGAGGACTCGTGGGTGGCGGTCACGGGCACGTGGATCCCGTGGCAGCACGGGGTGCCCGATGACTATGCGGTCCCGGCCGTGACCGCCACCAGCGTGACCGGCATCGAGCAACCAGCAGAGCCGTACGAGTAACGACGGGCGGCCACCGCGAGAGCGGCCGCGGCGTGAATACGGTTATCGTTTGCTTGCCAGGTCACCACCTCTGCGGGAGATCACAGTGCGAAGACGAGCCACGATCATGTTGATGGCGCTCCTGGGAATGACCCTCGCCGGGTGCGGCGGTCAGGCGCCCGGCGCCGGCGAGGACGGGACGCAGCTCACCTTGGCGGCCCCGCGCGACCTCGTCGCCGGTCCCGCGGATCCCTACTACACCCACCAGACGTTACGGGTGTGGGAGCCGCTGGTGACGGTGGACGACCGGCTGCGGCCCGTCCCGGCGCTGGCGGCCTCGTGGGCGGTCGCGGACGGCGGGCGGCGCTGGACGTTCACGCTGCGCGAGGGCGTGCGGTTCAGCGACGGCACACCGCTGACCGCCGAGGCGGCGGTGGCCAACGTCGAGCGGTTCCTGCGGATCGCGCCCCGCCAGTCGGCCTTCTTCAGCCTCGACGCCGGGATGGAGGCGGCGTACGGCAAGGTGGCGGACGTCCGCGCCGAGGGCGGCAAGGTGGTGTTCGACCTGAAGGAGGCCGTGGCCGACCTGCCGGGCAGGCTGGCGGGCTTCTACAGCATGATCCAGTCGCCGAAGGCGTTCGCCGCCTCGGGCGACTTCGCCGGCAAGCCCGTGGGCACGGGGCCGTACACGCTGGTGGAGTGGGCCAAGGGGCAGCGGGCCGTGCTCGCCGCCAACCCGCACTACTACGGCGCCGCCCCCGCCTACGACAAGATCGTGGTCAGGGTGATCCCCGACGCCAACGCCCGGGTCGCCGCGTTACGGGCCGGAGAGGTCGACGGGCTGATCGACAAGGGCGCGCTGCTGCCGGGCCAGGTCGCCGCGGTCGCCGGTGACGGCGGCTTCCGAGTCGTCCGCAGCCCCTCGGTGCTGACGCACTACCTGACGTTCAACGCCTCGCGGAAGCCGTTCTCCGACGCCCGCCTGCGCGAGGCGGCCGACCTGGCCGTCGACCGGCGGGCCATCGCCGCCAAGCTGCTGGCGGGCACCGCCGAGGCGGGTGCCGGGTTCCTGTCGCCGGCCTTCGGCGACCTCGCCGACCCCGGCATCACGGCGGCTCATGATCCCGGCAGGGCGCGCGAGCTGGTGGCCGCGGCGGGGCCGCCGGCCGGGCCCGTGACCATCCTGATCTCGTCGGCCGAGACCGGCCAGTTCCCCTACACCGACATCGCCGAGGTGCTGCGCGTCTCCCTGGAGCAGGTGGGCCTGCCCGCGAAGGTGACCGTGGCGGAGGCCACCAAGTCCGTGATGGAGGCCGGGGACTACGACCTCTTCCTCAGCGCGTACAGCGTGCCCAACGGCGACGCCGACTACCTGTTCCGCCGGTTCCTGCGCTCGGACGCGTCCTGGAACGTCGAACGCCGGCTCGGCTACCGCAACGCCCGGTTCGACGAGCTGGTCGACCAGGCCGCGGCACTGACGGACCCGGCCGCGCGTCGCGAGCTGTACCACCGGATCCAGCGGCTGCTGGCCACCGACCGCCCGATGATCGCGCTGGCCTACCAGGACAATCCCATCGTGACGACCACCGAGGTCAGCGGGGTGACGCAGAACGTCGCCTACATCGTCGACCTGGGCAAACTGGCGCCCCGGAAGTGACGGCCATCCTCCTGCGGCGCGGCGCGGAGCTGCTGCTCGTGCTCCTGGCGCTGTCGGTGCTGGTCTTCCTGCTGACCTCGCTCGCGCCGGGCGACCCGGCCGAGGAGATCCTGCGCCGCGGCGGTATCCAGCCGACGGCGGCCGGCGTCGCGGCGCTGCGCGCCGAACTCGGCCTCGACCAGCCGCTGTTCAGCCAGTACCTGCGGTGGTTGCGCGACGTGCTGCGCGGCGACCTCGGCCGCTCCTACGCCGACCGGTCGCCGGTGGCGGCCGAGATCCTCTCGCGGATCCCGGCGACACTCCGGCTGGCGGCCGCCGCGGCGGCGGTCGCGGTCGGGCTCGCGGTGCTCGCCGCGCTCAGGGGCGCGTTCCGGCCGCGGGCGCTCGACGGCCGCGCCCTCGCGCTCGTGACTGTGGCGATCGCCGGCATCCCTCCCTACATCGTGGGGATCCTGCTGATCAGCGTGGTGGCGGTGGGTTTGCGCGCCCTTCCCACGGGCGGCGACGGAGGTCCCGGCGCGGTGGTGCTGCCCGCGCTCACCCTCGGCCTGGCCGGGGCCGCGACCCTGCTGCGACTGCTCCGGGCCGACCTGGCGCGGGCCCTGCGGCTGCCGTTCGTCAAGCTCGCCGCCGTCAAGGGGCTGCCGCGCCGGCGTACGGTCGCCGTCCATGCCCTGCGCGTGGCCGCGCCGAACGCGATCACGGCCGGGAGCCTGGTGCTGGCGGAGCTGCTGGCCGGGGCGGTGGTGGTGGAGACGCTGTTCGCCTGGCCCGGCGTGGGGCAGCTCGCCGTGACGGCGATCCGGCAGCGGGACCTGCCCGTCGTGCAGGCGTACGTGCTGGTCATCGGGGTGGCGACGGTCCTGCTCCTGGCGCTGACCGAGCTGTGCCTGGCGGCCCTCGACCCGCGGCTGCGCCGCCGATGAGGGGCCGCGCCGGGGCTGCCCTGTTCGTGCTGGTCGTGCTGTTCTGCCTGCTCACGCCGATGCTGACCGGGTACGACCCGAGCCGGCCCGATCTGGGGCGGGCCCTGCTGCCGCCCGGTCCCGGGCACTGGCTCGGCACCGACCAGCTCGGCCGGGACCTCCTCACCAGAACGGCCACGGCCGGCCGCACCTCCCTGCTGGTGGCGTTCGCCATCACCGCGGTCACCACGGCGCTGGGCACGATCGCCGGCACCGCGGCCGGGCTGGCCGGCGGGCTGTCCGACCGGCTGCTGCGCTTCGCCGCGACCGTCGCGCTCGCCCTGCCCGGGCTCACGCTCGCGCTCGCGCTGGCGGGCGTCCTGCGGCCCGGGTACCTGACCGTCCTGATCGCCCTCGTGCCGCTCGGCTGGGTGAGCTGCGGCCTGGTCGCCCATACGGCGACCCGGCAAGTGGCCTCCGCCGACCACGTCGTGGCCGTACGAGCCATCGGCGCGTCCCCGTTCTACCTGCTGCGGCGCACCATCGGACCGTACGTCGCCGGCCCCGTGCTGACTGTCGCCACCGCGGACCTCGCGCGCACGCTGATCGCCGTCACCTCGCTCAGCTTCCTCGGCATCGGGCTGCCCCCTCCCGACACCGACTGGGGCGGCATGGTGAGCGAGGCCACCCCGCTGCTGGTCGCCGCGCCGCGTCTCGCGGTCGTGCCCGCCGTCGCCCTCGCCGTCACGGGACTGGCCGTCGCCCTCGTGGCGGACGCCCGCCGCGAATTGTCGGCGTTGTAATGGGTTACGCAATCCGTTGATAATGATTATCATTTGCCGGGCCTGACGAAATCTGGAAGCTTCGCTGCGAAGGGTGACGCATGTCCGCTCCTACGGTCCCATCGGCGCGCGAGGCGCCTTCGGTGCTGGCT
Source organism: Nonomuraea sp. MTCD27 (assembly GCF_041950495.1). Lineage (NCBI taxonomy): Bacteria > Bacillati > Actinomycetota > Actinomycetes > Streptosporangiales > Streptosporangiaceae > Nonomuraea > Nonomuraea sp. MTCD27. Next base: position 296,185 of record NZ_JBGNUW010000008.1, read on the forward strand.
CCGGCCCGCGCCACCCTGATCGGCTGTGGTGTCCTGACCGGGATCAGCGCGCTCGCCGGGATGGCGCCGCTGATCGCCGTCGTCGAGATCAGCCGGCGGCTGCTGCACGGGGACACGGACGTGTGGCCGATCATCGTCGTGGCGCTCGTGGCCCTGGCCGTCAAGCAGTTCGGCACCTTCGGCGCGGGGGTGCTGACGCATCTGGCCGACATCCGGGTGTCGTTCAGGATCCGCCGGGAGCTCCTCGGCAAGCTGCGCCGGCTGCCCCTCGGCTGGTTCACCGACCGCAACTCGGGGATCGTGAAGAAGACGGTCGAGGACGACGTCGCCGCGCTGCACCAGCTCATCGCCCACTCCGTGGTGGAGGTCACGGCCGCCGCCGTCCCCGTGGCGGTCTCGATCGTCTATCTGCTCGCCGTGGACTGGCGGATGGCGCTGGTCAGCCTGCTTCCGCTGGTCGTCGGGCTGATCGTGTACCAGCGGGCGATGGCCGGCGCGGGCACGAAATATCCGGAGTTCATGGCGTGGCTGACCCGGCTGAGCGGTGCCGCCGTCGAGTTCGTCAACGGCATCGGGGTGGTCAAGGCGTTCGGCACGCCGGGGGTGGCCGGCCGCCGGTTCCAGGAGGTGTCCCGGAGTTTCGCCCGCTTCTTCCTGGACTGGGCGAGATCGACCACCAGGGCCTCGGTCCTCGCCGAGATCCTGCTGTCGCCGCCGAGCGTGCTCGTCGTCATGGCCGCGGTGGGAGGCGTGCTCACCGCGTCGGGGCAGCTGCCACTGACCAGCCTGATCGCGTTCCTGGTGTTCGGGACGGTCACCACCGCGGGGCTGATGACGGTCATGATGTCGATCCATCCGCTGGTCACGGCGCTCAGCGTGGCGCGCGGCATCCGCGAGGTGCTCGCCACCCCGGAGTTGCCGGTCCCGGCGAACCCGGTCGTGCCCGACCCCCGCACTCCCGGTCCGGTGGTCCGCCTGCGCGGGGTGCGGTTCGCCTATGGCGACACGGTCGCGCTCGACGGCGTCGATCTCGAGCTGGCGCGGGGCACGGTCACCGCGCTGGTCGGCCCGTCCGGGTCCGGCAAGTCCACGCTGGCCAAGCTGCTGCCCCGCTTCGACGACCCGCAGCAGGGCTCCGTGCGGCTGTACGGCGTCGACCTGCGTAACATCGACCCCGCCGAGCTGTACCGGCACGTGGCCTTCGTCTTCCAGGATCCGGCCCTGCTGCGCATGAGCATCCGCGACAACATCCGCCTGGCCCGCCCCGACGCCGATGACGAGGCCGTGCGCGCCGCGGCGGCCAAGGCGCAGATCCTGGACCGCCTCGACGAGTTGCCGCGCGGGCTGGACTCGGTGGCGGGCGAGGACGCGGAGCTGTCCGGAGGTGAGCGGCAGCGGGTGTGCGTCGCGCGCGGGCGATCCTGGCCGACCGGCCGGTGCTGGTGCTCGACGAGGCGACCGCGAGCGCCGATCCGGAGAACGAGGCCCGCATCCAGGACGCGCTCAGCGAGGTCGCGCGCGGCCGTACCGTGCTGGTCATCGCGCACCGGCTGAGCACCGTCCGCGGCGCGGACCGGATCGTCGTCCTCGACGCGGGCCGCCTGGTCGAGCAGGGCCGCCACGAGGAGCTGCTCGCCCGCCAAGGCCTGTACGCGCGGCTGTGGCAGCACGACCAGCGCGCCCGCGAGGACACCACGCAGAGGCTGGAGGCCCGCTGATGATCGCGATGATCCGCTACCTGTCCGAGCTGCTCGACGAGCGCCGTCGCCGGCACCTGCGCGTCATGCTCGCGGCCCAGGCGGCGCAGGGCGTCCTGCAGGGGCTGGGCTACCTGTTCGTGGCCCCGCTCGTGGCGGCCCTCACCAGCCCGCCGGTCGACTGGGGCCGCTTCTGGACGTGGGCGGGGGCCATCGCCGTCGCGGTCGCCGCCCACCACGCGCTGCTCGCGTGGAGCACGTCCCTGGGGTACGTCGTCGGCACCGACGTGCTGACCGGCTTCCAAGAGCGCATCGGCAACCACCTCGCCGCGCTGCCGATCGGCTGGTTCCGCGGCGACCGTACCGGGCCGATCGGGCGCATGCTCGGCAAGGGCACGATGGACGTCGCCAACATCCCCGCCCACCTGCTGCGCCACGTCGTCGTCGGCGTCACCGCACCCGCAACCATGATCGCCGGCAGCTTCCTGCTCGACTGGCGGATCGGCCTGGCCTTCGCCGCCGGCGCGGCGCTGTGCGCGCTCGCCCTGCGGCTGCTCATGGTGATCGTGCGGCGCAACGACGACGACTACGAGCACGACATCGGCGTCAGCGCCTCGCGCATCGTCGAGTACGCCCGCCGGCAGCCGACCCTGCGCGCCTACGGCGTGCTGGACCGGCCGGAGCTCGGCACGCTGGAGGAGGCCCTGGTCCGCCAGCAGGGCTCGCAGTCGCGGCTGACGATCCGCGGGGCGTGGGGGCTCATCGCGTTCTTCGGCACCCTGCAACTGGTGGTCACGGCCGTCATCGCGCTCACGGTCGTCCTCACCCTCCAGGGCACCATGACCGTCGCGGTCATGATCGGCCTGATGATCCTGACGCTGCGCATGCTCGACCCGATCTCGCAACTCGGCGAGCTCGCCGGCACCGTGCAGGTCAACGCCGACGCCATCGGCAGGGTACGGGCGCTGCTGGCGGTGCCGCCGCTGCCCGAACCGGCCGAGCCCGCCGAACCCGCCGGCATCGACATCGAGCTGTCCGGGGTGCGCTTCGGCTACGACGACGGCCCCGCCGTCCTCCACGGGATCGACGTCACGATCCCCGCCGGCAGCTTCACGGCCGTCGTGGGCCCGTCCGGCTCCGGCAAGAGCACGCTGCTCAAACTCATCGGCCGCTTCTTCGACGTCGGCGAGGGCTCGATCCGCATCGGCGGCCGCGACGTGCGCGAGCTCGGCAGCGCCGGCGTCTCCCGGCTGACCGCCCAGGTCTTCCAGGACGTCTACCTGTTCGAGGGCACCATCGCCGACAACCTGCGCATGGCCGCCCCCGACGCGAGCGACGCCGACCTGGACCGGGTGGCCCGCGTCGCCCGCCTCGACGAGGTCGTCGAACGCCTCCCGGACGGCTGGCACACCCGCGTCGGCGAGGCCGGCTCCACCCTGTCCGGCGGGGAGAAACAGCGCGTCTCGATCGCCCGCGCCCTGCTCAAGGACGCCCCCATCGTGCTGCTCGACGAGGCCACCGCCGCGCTCGACCCGGCCAACGAGGCCGCCGTCGCCGACGCCATCGCCGAGCTGGCCCGCGACCGCACCGTCATCGTCGTCGCCCACCGCCTGTCCACCGTGGTCGCCGCCGACCGCATCCTCGTCCTCGACCGGGGCCGGATCACCGAACACGGCGACCACGACGCCCTGCTCGCCGCCGCCGGCACGTACGCACGCTTCTGGACCGAGCGCGTCCGCGCCAGCGGCTGGCAACTCCGCCGAAAGGGAACCCCATGACCACCGCCGCCCCCGCCGAGCGCCGCCTCGACCTGCGCATGAGCCCGAAAGACCTCATCAACATCGGCGTCTTCGGCGCCCTCTACCTCGTCATCGTGTACGCGCTCAGCATGCTCGGCTTCATCAACCCGCCCGTCATGCTCGTGGCCCTGGCCGCGAGCATCGTGGCCGGCGGCATCCCCTTCACCCTGTTCCTCACCCGTGTTCCCACAGCTCTGTGGTGACCCGCTCCTCGTCCGGGCAGGTCACCGGGCCCTGGAGGCAGGAGGGGCAGGCGGTGTGGTCCGCGGACGGCGGGCACGGCATGGTCGCGCGGCTCGGCGACGGGACGCTCGCGTCGGACTGACCTCCGATTACGCGCGTTAGCGAACAGGTCCTACCATGGGTCTGAGTTCGGCACCCGTGCGATCGATGAGAGGACCGCATGCCCGTCAAGCGGATCACCAGTTCCGACGTCGCCCGGGCCGCCGGCGTCTCCCGCGCGACCGTGAGCTTCGTGCTCAACGACAAGCCCGGGATGCGCATCACCGAGGAGACCCGGCGCCGTGTCCTGGAGGCCGCCCGCGACCTGGACTACCGCCCGCACGCCTCCGCCCGCTCCCTGGCCGCCGGGCGCAGCGACGTCGTCCTCCTGGCCATCCCCGACCTGCCCATCGGCGCGGGCATCAGCCGCTTCGTCGAAGAGCTCGCCACCGCGCTGGCTGCGTACGGCCTGACGCTCGTCACCCACCTCGCCGCAGCGCACGGCCGGCCGCTGCCCGACGTGTGCGCGGCCGTCGACGCCTCCGTGGTCGTCGGCTTCTCGTCCTTCGACCAGGACACCGTCCAGGTCCTGCGCCGCGCCGGCGCCGATCTCGTGCTGCCCACCGACACCGAGGGTGCCGCCCCGATGTGGCACGTCGGCCGCCTGCAGGCCGAACACCTCATCAGCCGCGGCCACCGGCGCCTGGGCTACGCCCTGCCCGGCCATCCCGCCTTCCGGCACATGGCCGGCGAACGCCTGCAAGGCGCCACCGACGCTTGCGCGAAGGCCGGGCTCGAGCCTCCCGTGACGCTGACCGTGCATCTGGAGGTCGCCAGCGCCGCGCAGGCCATCACCGCCTGGCGTGAACAGGCGGTGACCGGCGTGTGCGCCTTCAACGACGAGACCGCGCTGGCCGTGCTCGCGGGCCTGCACGAACACGGGCTCACCATCCCCGGCGACATGGCCGTCGTGGGAGCCGACGACATCCCCACCGCTCGCCTGGCGGCTCCGCCGCTCACCACCGTCTGCTGGGACCTGCACGACGTGGCCCGGCACCGGGCCGAGACGATCGTCACCAGCCTGGCCGGCGGCGGCCAGGCCGCCCAGCACCCCGGCGTCTCGGCTGACGCCTCGACCAATCCCCACGTCCTCCAGCGCTCATCCACCTGAGCACCGAGACACCCGCGACGGACACGCGCCGGAGAACCGCAGGGGCCGCCCGGTCAGGACGGCGCATCCCAGACGGGGCGGATCTCGATGCCCGCGCCCAAGGGGCAGTGACGGGCGATCTCCTCGGCCTCGTCCAGGTCCGCGCATTCCATGAGGTAGAAACCGGCCAGGTCCTGCCTCAGCGTCACGAAGGGTCCGTCGGCCGAGACCGGGCCCTGCTCGGACGGGCGCAGCGATCTGGCCTCCTTCGCCGGCTTCAGGGCCTCCCCCGAGAACGCGATGCCCTGTTTCTGCAGGTACTGAGCGAAAGCCGCGTGCTCGGCCAGCGCCGCTCCCATCTCTTCCTCCGAGACGGAGTCCCAGTAGTCCTCGGGGTCGAAGAGCAGTAGTGCGAATTTCATCGGCAACCTCCTTCTTCTCTCAACGACGAATGAGCGTGACGCAAATGGACACTCGGCGGGCACTTTCCGTGGAAGTGGTCGGTCAGCCGGCGGCCGCCGCGTGGGTGGCGGTGCGCCAGGCGAGGGCCATGATGGTCAGAACGGGGTTGGCGCCGCCGTTGGTGACGTGGAGGCTGGCGTCGGCGACGTGGACGCGGTCGGTTCCCCAGAGCTTGCCGTCGGGGTCGGTGGCGCCGTATCGGGGCGAGTCGGACATGCGTGCGGTGCCGGCCTGGTGCTGGCCGCCGGACAGCCCGCGGTGCGGCGCGCCCGTCCGCCAGGTGCGGATGGCGCCGGACGCGCGCAGCCACTCCTCGGCGCGGTCGGACAGGAAGGCGCAGGTGCGCAGGTCCTCGGCGTGCTGGAGGCCCTCGAGGCGGGCGACGGGGAGCCCGAGGTGGTCGGTGACGGTGGTGGCGAGCCGGACGCGCGCCTCGCGGGTCGGTATCTCCTGGACCGGGCCCTGGATGGTGACGGTGCGCCGGTAGCCGTCGGCCAGGGCGCGGCGCGCGTCGGGCCCGGCGCGGTCGGCGTCCGGGGGCAGGCCCAGGGCGTAGTGCATGGTGGGGATCTTGATGAAGTCGTGGCCGAGCAGGCCGCCGCCGACGATGCCGTCGTTGCCGTGGGAGAAGTGCCGGGTCGCGACGGAGGGCCCGGGACCGAGGTCGTCGTGGACGTCCTGGTCGAACAGGCCGAACACGTTGGCGTACAGGTGGCCTTGGAGGCAGTCGCCGACCCAGTCGTTGCCCAGGCCGCTGAGCCGGAGCAGCCGGGGTGTCTCGACCGCGCCGCCGGCCAGGACGATCCGTCCGGCGTGGATGGTCCGCGCGGTGCCGCCGGCGGCGATCTCGACGTCGCCGTCGTCGGAGATCCGGGTGACCTGTGCCTGACTGATCAGGTGGGTTCCCAGGTCGAGCGCGCGGGGCAGGACGGTGCTGTGGGTGCCGTTGCGGGCGTCGACGGGGCAGGCGAAGCCGACGCACTGCCCGCAGCGGATGCACGCGGCCCGGCCGTTTCGGGGCTCGGTGTTCAGCAGCAGCGGGACCGCTCCGGTGGGCCAGCCGAGTGCTTCGGCTCCGGCCTGGAGCACGGCGGCCTCGGCGGTCGGCCGGAACGGGGCCATCGGGTAGTCGCGTCGGCGGGGCCCCTCTTCGGGGTGGGGGCGGCCGGCCACGCCGAGCTCCCATTCGACCTGGTCGTAGAACGGTTCGAGGTCGTCGTAGGTGATCGGCCAGTCGGCCAGCGCCGAGCCTTCGGGGACGCCGTACAGCGAGGCCATCCGGAAGTCGTCGGGCAGGAATCGCCAGGCCTGCGCGCCGAAGAACCGGGTGCCGCCGCCCACGGTGATCGCGTTGTGGTGGTAGCGCGGGTCGTCGTACTCGACGGCGACCTCGCCGTCGTCGCCGGGCACGGCCCGTGGGTGCCCGGGAGGTGTGTCGAGGTCGCCGCCGGAGAAGAAGCGGTGGTTGCGCACGTGGTCGGCCGCCAGGTCGCGGGCGCCGAACCACGAGCCGCGCTCCACCACCAGGACCGACGCCCCGCTGCGGGCCAGCACGAACGCGGCGACGCCGCCACCGGCTCCGCTGCCCACCACGATCGCGTCGTAGCGGTCGCGCAGGTCCCGCAGCGCGCGTGCCGGGGGGCGTTGCGCCAGGGGCACGTCGGCGGGCGAGCGGCCGGCCGGGTAGGGGTCGAAGCCGATCTCTTCCCAGGCCCCGGAGCCAGGGTCGGCGTAGAAGTCCAGGGGCGAGCGGGACATCGAAGGCGCCTTTCGTCAGAGGGTCGCTGATCGTCGGAGGGCGGCGGTCGCGCCGCGGCACCCGCGTCCTGGGAGCGTGCGGTCCGGGGCGCCAGGTGGTCAAGCCGCGGAAGCCGCCCGGCCGGGCGTACGGCCCGGATCCCGCTCATCGGGACCGGCGGCGCGGTCATGGCCACACCTGGAAACCCTCGTGCCGGACGGTCCAGCTCCCGTCGCGGGGGAAACCCGGACAGTCGGTGTCCGCGCCGTCCCAGCCGGCGGTCATGAGGGAGACGGCGGTGAGGAGGGCGCCGTTGGCGGGCAGGTAGAGGGGCAGGATGCTGCCGATCTGCGGGCTGTGGCCGGTGGCGAGGCACCGGTTCTTGGTGGTGCCGGTGAGGAGGGCGTCCACGGCGAGGTCGGGGCGGCCCAGGCGGGTGGCGGTCATGGCCATGACGGGGAAGTCCCAGCCCCATGCCGAGTTCCAGTCCCACTGGTCGCGGACGTCGAGGAGGGTGGCCTCCATGACGGCGGGGTCGATGAGCGGGGTGGCCGGGACGACGCCGAGCGCGCACAGCATCGAGGGGTGGTCGTCGCGGCGCAGGTACGGCTCCGTGGCGATGGCGGAGTAGCGGCCGTCGCGCTGGTGCGGCCGGGCCAGGTTGTCCTGGATGCGCCGCCAGTCCTCGTTCCGCTCGCGGCCGAGCCGGTCCCGCCAGCGCTGCGCGATCTCCAGGCCCCACCACCAGTACGCGAGCTCGAACGTGGGGTCCTCGGTGCTGCGGGCGTCGTAGAACTCCTGGGCGGGCACGAGCGGGGCGGGCAGGTGGAAGGTCCCGTGGCGTTCCTCGGCGAAGGAGGCCATGAACGCCGCCGTCTCCTCGACCAGTTCGGCGAACCGCGCCACCAGCGAGGTCCTGCCGCAGCGATGCAGCAGTTCGAGGAGGTAGAGGAGGTGGGGCTGCTGCCAGATGAGCAGGGAGCCGATGTCGGACGGGCTCTCGCGGCCGTCCGGGCCGACGTGCTTGGGCCAGCGGGCACCCTCGTAGCGCTGGCGGCGCGCGGTCCCGCGGGCGACGTCGAGGATGGACAGGTACCAGCCGAGGCTGCGTTCCAGCAGCTCGGGGCGGCCCCAGGCGGCGAAGTGGGCGGCGTGCCAGAAGTGCATCTCCAGGTGGAACTTGCCCTGCCACGAGTTGGTGATCAACCCGGTCTCCTGGGGCGGCATGCTGCCGGAGCAGTTGACCGCGGTCAGGTACTGCGACAGCACGACGCGGCGCTCCAGCTCGGCCGCGCGCGGATCGGTGCTCCCGGCGAAGTCGACGGCGGCGCCGGAGGTCCAGAACTCGCGCCACCAGGAGATCGCGGCGCCCTCGATCGTGGTGAACTCCCCGCGCCCGAGCACGCCGCCCGGAGCGAAGGTGGCCACGAGCTCCAGCACGCCGGCCGAGGTGGTCAGCTCGAACGTGTGCGGCTCGGCGGTGGCGTTGACCTCCCCCTCCGACCAGTCCAGGCGCGTGGCGTAGGTGGTGTCGTCGAGGATGCGGCCGAAGCGGCAGGCGTGCTCGTCCAGCGGGTGCAGCGTGGTGGTGTGCCGGTCCGGCGCGCTCCAGTCGGAGGTGTCGAAGAAGCCGTCGCTCGCGTACGGGAAGCGCACGGCGACGGCGGCCCGGCCGGTGGCCAGCAGGTCCGACTCGACGCGGAACGCGACCCGCGCGTGCCGGGGGTCGGCCACGGTGGTGACCCGGACCTCGTGCCCCGCGTAGGTGAAGACGCTGGTGAGGGTGCCCGTCCACAGGTCGAGACGCTGGCGCGGGTCGACGAGCGCGGCAGGGTCGCTCTCCGCCGGCGCTCCCGGCTCGGGCCGGAGGACGAGCCCGATGCGGCCCAGGTCGACCCGGTGCGGGTTGACGTGCAGCCAGGTCCCGGCGCGCAGTTCGCGGGCGATCTCGCCGCCGCCCATCGTCGCGGCCATGTCGAACCTGTCCGGGTACGGGACCGGCCCGCGGGAGGTCTCATACGTCGACATGGCGTCGGCGAGCACGAACCCCTCGGGGTTGGGCATGGAGTGCCAGCCCCAGGTCGACATGGTCGCGGTGTTGACCGCGAGCCGCCCTTGGGCGCGGGCCGCGGCCTGGTCGTGGAAGGCGGCGAAGGTCTGCATGCCGGTGATGTCGGCGGTGTAGGCGAAGTCGCCGTTGCCGACGGTGAGCACCGTCGCCGGGTCGGGCCGGGTGATCTCCACGGTGTGGCGGCGGACCAGGGTTTCGCGGTCGATCATGCGTGCTGTTCCCGGACATCGATGACGATCTCGGCCGGGGCGCAGTCCGGGGCGGTGGCGAGCAGCCGGATCTTGCCGGGGCCGGTGGGACGGATGACGGCCAGGGCCCGGCCGTCATAGGTGCGGCGTTCGGTCGCGTCGAAACGTTCCTCGGTGGCCGGATCGGCGCTGCCGAAGCCGAGCAGCACGCCGGCGCCCGAGACCTCCACCCGTACCGGCCGGTCGGCCGAGGTGTAGGGCGTTCCGCCGGAGTCGGTGAGGGTGAGGCCGATGTAGGCGAGGTCGCCGCCGGTCGCGGTGATGACGGACCGGTCGGCCTCGGCGCGCAGCGACGCCGGCCCGGTCGCGGAGCGGAGCAGGTCGCGGCCGGTCTCCGCGCCGTCGCGGTAGGCGACGGCGAGCAGTTCGCCCGGCTCGTACGTCGTCTCGAAGGCGACGCGGAAGCGGTCCACCGGCTGCCGGCCGAGGGAGCGGCCGTCGAGGAGGAGCTCGATCTCGTCGGCGTCGGCGTAGACCTCGACGGTGACGGGTGCGCCCTCGTGGCCGGGCCAGGTCCAGCTCGCGATCGTGTCGCTCCACGCCCACGGGCTGCCGACGAAGGTCTCGCCGTGGCGCTCGGGCCGCTGGACGGCCAGACAGGGCCGGGTGCGCAGGCCGAAGACGATCTCCCGGTAGTAGGAGGCGGGGCGGCGATGACCGGTGATGTCGATGTCGCCGCACCCGGCCAGCAGGTACGGGTACGGCGCCACGTGCGCGGGGGTGGAGCCGTACTGGGGGCGGCCGATGCCGGCCTCGCCCAGGTAGTCCCACCCCGTCCAGGTGAAGTCGCCGATCACCGTGCTGTGCTGCCGGACCAGGGCCCAGAGGCGGTCGATGCGGGTGGGGAAGGTCTCGGTGCCCAGGATGATCCGGTCCGGCAACTTCTCGCGGTCGAGCGCGTAGCGGCTGTCGGAGTAGTTCATCCCGGCCACGTCCAGCACGCCGTAGGACTCGGCGGTGCGCTCGGTCACCGCGTCGGAGACGGCGACGGCGTTCATCATGTCGCCGGCGTCGGCCATCAACGTGTTGATCCCCGCGCCCTCGGCGGCCTGCCGCCGGAAACGGGCCAGCTCGTCCATGACGGCCAGCATGTTGTTGATCGCGTTGGTGACGTACCGGGTGCCGTCCAGCGCGCGCACCTTCTCGGCCAGCCTGCGGCCCCACGCGGCGCCCGACGGCGTGCCCGTCTCGGGGATCTCGTTGCCGATCGAATACATGATCACGCTGGGATGGTTGAAGTCCTTGGCGACCAGCGCCTCGATGTCGCGTTCCCACCATTCGGGGAAGCTCAGGCTGTAGTCGAACGGGCTCTTGGCCGAGGTCCACATGTCGAACGTCTCGTCCACCACCAGCATGCCGAGGCGGTCACAGGCGTCCAGCATGGCCCGGCTCATCGGGTGATGCGACATGCGGATCGCGTTGAACCCCGCCTCCTTGAGGATCCGCACCCGGCGTTCCTCGGCACGGGCGTGGGTGGCCGCGCCGAGCACGCCGTTGTCGTGGTGGACGCACGCGCCGCGCAGCTTGACGCTCTCGCCGTTGAGGCGCAGGCCGTGGTCGGGGTCGAGCCGCAGCGAGCGGACGCCGAACACCACCCGCTCGGAGTCGAGGCCGGCCAGGGTCACCTCGCAGGTGTACAGGGCGGGCGAGTCGGGGCTCCACAGGGCGGGCTCACGCACGTACAGCCGCCGGCGGGCGGTCGCGGACTCGCCCGGCAGCACCGTCACCTTGGAGGTGCCGGTCGCCACCACGGTCCCGGCGGCGTCGCGGATCTCGGTGACGAGGTCGGCGGTGCGGATCTCCGTCGAGTCGTTCACCACGGTCGTGGCGACCTCGGCCACCGCCCGGTCCGCGTCGATGTCCGGCGTGGTGACGCGGACGCCGTCGGGTGCGATCCGGACCGGGCCGCCGACGAGCAGCCAGGTGTCGCGGTAGATCCCGGCTCCGGTGTACCAGCGGGAGTCCTGGTGGGCGCGGGCCTCGACGCGGATCTCGTTGTCCTGCCCGAACCGCAGGAACCGGTCGGCGTCGACGCGGAAGAGCGAGTAACCGTAGGGGCGCTGACCGGCGTAGTCGCCGTTGACGAACACGGCCGCGTCGCGGTAGACGCCCTCGAACTCGACGGCGATCCGCCTCCCCCGGTGCTCCTCGGGGACGAAGAACGTCTTGCGGTACTCGTACACCCCGCCCGGGAAGTACGCGCCGGCGCCCTCCTCGGAGGGCACGCGCGTCTGCTCGATCATGGCGTCGTGCGGCAGCGTCACCTCCCGGTAGGGCACCGAGTGACCGGAGAGTTCGGCGAAGGGGTTGGCCTTCGGCCGTACCTGCCAGTTGTCGTTGAAGGACGTGCGGATCACGCGTGCTCCTCGATGGGTGGAACGTCAGCGGACGGTCTTGATGCGCAGCAGGACGATCAGGCCACCGGCCACGGTGAACGCGGCGTGTTGGCGAAGCCGTAGATGCCGGTGTAGCGGCCGGCCTCGGTCTCCCGGGCGGGCAGCACGTCCAGCATCAGCGCCTGGTCGACGGCGGAGAACACCCCGATGCCCAGGTTGCCGAGGACGGCGCCGACGATGATCAGCGGGATGCTCGGGGACAGCGCCATGACGACGGCGCCCGTGGCGAAGACGCAGGCGCCGGCGAGCACGAACACGCGCCGGCGGCGCAGCTTGTCGGACAGGAATCCGCCGCCGACGGCACCCGCCATCGCGGCCAGGATGCTGCCGCCCGCGATGCCGGCGACCAGCCCCGACACCTCGTCCACGGTCACGCCCATGCGGGCGGCCAGGTAGAACGCGGTGAAGGTGGAGCTGAAGGTCAGGCCCGACATGAACAGGAACTTCCCGAGCCAGTTCCAGGCGAAGTCGGGGCTCTGGCGCGGGTCGAAGACGTACGTGCGGGCCAGCGCCGAGACGGTCACCGGGCCGGCGGCGGGCAGCCGACGGCTGTCGGGTTCGTGGACCAGGCAGACGAACAGCGCGGCGCCCACGATGCCGACCGCGCCCGGCACCAGGAACAGCAGGAAGTTGTCGCCGGCCAGGCCCCCGGCCAGGAGCGCCCCGGCCACGGGCGCGAGCTGGGAGACGACCCCGCCGAGAGCCGAGACCCCGCCGCGCTGGGACTCGGGCAGGCGGTCGGCCAGCGAGGCGGTCAGCAGCGTCATCATCGACCCCCAGCCGATCTGCGCCAGCATCCAGCCGAGGGCGAGCACGAGGATGCTCGTGGCCTCGGCCAGCACCAGCAGGGCGATGACGCCGACGACCGTCAGGCCGATCAGGTACGGGCGGCGGCGCCCGAGCCGGCTGCGGGTGCGGTCGCTGAGCATCCCGAACAGCGGAGCCGCCAGCAGGGCGGCGATACCGCCCGCGCCGGTGACGTAGCCGAGATACTCCTCGTTGCCGGGGGCCAGCTGCTCGACCCGGATCGCGAGCGAGATGGCGATGGGGGTGACCAGGGCCATGAACACGCCGAAGTTGGCGAAGGTCACCAGCCAGATGTAGGAGGCAGCGGCCTTCGGCGGTTCATCCGCTCCGGTTGCGATCGTCGCGGCTGTTTCGCCGCCGGTCACGGGCACGGGCGGCTGGTCGGCCGGGGTGAACGTCATGAGAGCCTCGCAAGGGGGGTGGGCATGCGGTCAGTCGAAGTCCTCGATGCGCCATTCGTCGCACCAGTCCAGGTACGGCATGTCGCCGTCGAACCGGACCGGCAGCCAGACGTAGTCCGCCACCGAGGTGTCGGGATCCATGAGGCCGGCTCGCAGCCTCGCCTCCGCCTCGGTCGGGGTCCCGGCCGCGGGGGGGCGGCGCCGCGAGGTGCTCCAAGGCCTTGGCGGAGACCTCGGCGGGTACGCCGGGCAGCCACCTGTCGGCCAGGGCGATGTAGAGGTCCTTCTTGTGCGGGTGCTTGAAGACCGAGGAGATCTGCGACCGGTACGAGGTGCCGGTCGCATCGCCCGGATGCGGGTTCCCGAGGACCGTCCAGGGGCCGTGGTAACTGTCGGCGACGGCGACCTCGCTCGGGTTCGGGAGGTAACCCGAGGTGCCCGAGGTGAACAGGTAGTGCTTGGCGCCGCGCCGGAAGTAGGCGGGCGCCTCCCGCACGAACGGCGGATGCGGCCGCGGGAAGTGGGTGGAGTAGTAGCCGCTCACGTCGGTGTAGTCGCCGGTCAGGTCGGCGCAGACGAGCTCGCTGTGGACGCGCTCGAAGTAGTGGTAACCCTTGCCGTCGTGCGGATCCACGACCAGGTCGAAGTCCCCCGCGCTCATCCCCAGCGGCCGCAGGCCGGTGCGCACGATCCGGTACGGCCCCTCGATGGCGTCGGCGACCAGGACCGTGGACTCCTGGAACTCCGGCCCCATGATCTTGAGCCAGCAGACGAACCGCTCGCGGCGCCGGTCGTGGATGATGTGCGGCCGGTCGACCTGCTTGGCCGGGTGCAGCGGGCTGTCGGGATCGTCCGGCCGGGGCGGGATGATGAGGCCGCGGTCCTCCCAGGTGTACAGGTCGCGGGAGGCGTACAGGCGGATGCCCCAGTGCCAGATGCCGCTGCCCGGGAGGGTCTTCTCCTTGTTCTCCCCGTACCAGTAGAACGTACCGTCGGCGTACAGGATGGATCCGCCGTGAGCCTGGATGCGCTCGCCTTTGGTGTCGAGCCAGGGGCGGCCCGGGCGGATGTACGGGTGGGGGTCGGGGACGTGCCGGTCCTTCCAGCAGATGATCCCGTCGGACTGTGGATCCCCACTTGCGGTGAGGCACGCGGACGGGTGCGGCATAAGCGTTTACACGCGTAACCAACGCGCGTAACCACGTTAACAGCAGGCATCGCGGAGACGGCAAGACGTGGATCCGTAACGAGTCCGCAACAAAGGCCCGCCCGGCTTCGGAATTCACGTGCGAGGGTTCGAGCCGGGCTCCCGGGGCGCTCGCGCGAGAACGTAGACGAACAGGACCGCCATGACGACGGCGCCCGCCCACATGGCCTGCTGCCAGCCGACGACGAACGACTCCTGGGCGGCCCGGGCCAGCTCCCGCGCCTGGGGGCCGAGCCCGTCGGCGGCCGCGAGGGCGTTGACGATGCCCTCGCGGGCGGTGCCGGCGGCGGCGACGGGGACGCCGTCGAGCCGGGCGTCGACGGCGGCGCGGTAGCCGGCGGTCAGCACCGCTCCGAGCAGCGCGACGCCGAGCGAGGTGCCGAACTCCCGGGTGACGTCGTTGAGCGCGGACGCGACACCTTGACGCGCACGCGGCAGGGCGGTGGTGATGGCCTCGGTGGAGGGCGTCATCGTCAGGCCCATGCCGACTCCCATGGCGAGCATGCCGGGGAGGATCGAGAGGTAGCCGCCGTCGACCGAGACGAAGGTCGCCATGAGGACCAGCCCCGCGCCGCCCAGGAAGATCCCCGAGGCCATCGTCGAGCGGCTGCCGATGCGCGCGGCCACCCGCGGGGCGAGGCCGGAGGCGAACATCATCAGCAGCGCCATCGGCATGAGCGCGAGGGTGGAGCGGAGGCCGGACCAGCCCAGCACCGCCTGGAAGTACGGGAAGAGGACCACGAAGATCCCTGCCTGCACGCCGAAGACCGTCAGGAGCGACACCGAACCGCTCGCCAGACCCCGCTCCCGGAACAGGCGCACGTCCAGGAGCGGAGCCGGCCGGCGCAGCTCCCACGCCACGAATCCGGCAGCGGCGACGACGCCGACGAGGAGGCTCAGGAGCGTCGCGGGCGCGGTCCAGCCTCGGTCGGGACCCTCGTGCAGGAAGAGGACGAGCCCGACCACCGCGACCACGGACGACAGCGAGCCGACGGCGTCGAACCCGTGCCCCGCCACCTCGCGCGAGTTCGGGACGGATCGCAGCGCCATGACGGCGGCGACGGCGACGAGCACGACCGGCAGGACGAAGAGCCACCGCCAGCTCGCCAGGTCGACCAGGACGGCCGACAGGTACATCCCCAGGATGCCTCCGCCGCCGGCGACGCCGGTCCACACGCCGATCGCCTTGGAACGTTCCCCGTCCGGGAAGGTCGAGGTGATGACCGCGAGGGTGACCGGCATGATCATCGCCGCTCCCACGCCGGCCAGGAAGCGTGCGGCGAGCATGATCTCGGACGACGTGGCAAGGCCGGCCGCCGCATTCGCCGTGCCGAAGACGACCAGGCCGGCGAGCAGCACCGGCCTGCGGCCCCACCGGTCGCCCAGCGCGCCGAGCGGCAGCAGCAACGCGGCCAGCGTGATGGTGTAGCTGTTGATGAACCACAGGACCTCGGTCTGCGAGGCGTCGAAGGCGGCGGTGAGCTCGGGTTGGGCGACGTTCAGCCCGGACACCGAAGCGATGACCGCCATGAGCGCGACGCAGACCGCGACCAGGATCGTCCGTCGTCGTCGTGGGTCCTGGACGGTCGGGTCGGGGGCTGCCGCGTCTGCGGACCGGCTCGTGCTCATGGGATTCCTTTCGAGAGGGCAGGGGGAACCGGCGCCGGAGCCGTGGCCCCGGCGCTGCCGGACGGTGTGACTACGGGCGGCGGGTGGCGCGCACGACGACGTCGTGGAGGGGAGCCGCTCGGCCCCCGTGGCCGGTGAGCGTGCGCACGTGCTCTTCGGCGGTGACGATCTCCCACTCCGTGCCGTCGAGACGCGCGGTGATGGACGCGGCGGTGGCCGACGCCTCGGCGGGAGGGTGGTGCCCGTGGCCGGTGGAGCCGTGGGCGTGCAGGTGCCCCACGACGAGCAGCGTGCCGCCGGGAACCACCCATCCGGCGATGCGGTCGTAGAACTCCAGCTGGGGCATCGCCGAGTGGGCGTAGTGGGTCATGACCAGGTCGAACCGGGCGTCTGGGGTCCAGACGCTCAGATCCGCCTCGACCCACCGCAAGCGCTCGCCGGCTCCGCTCGCCGCCGCGCGCTCGGCGGCGCGGGCAAGGGCCTCGGACGAGATGTCGGCCGCGGTGACCTGCCAACCGCGGGAGGCGAGCCAGATCGCCTCCGCGCCGCCGCCGCAGCCCGCGTCCAGTGCCGTGCCCGGTGCCAGGCCGCCGGTCTCACGAGCGAGGTACGGGTTCGGCGGGTTGCCGCCCATGGACCCGGTGTCCCCGGCTCGTCCCTGTTGCCAGTGCCGTTCCCAGAAGTCCTTGTCGAATCCGTACGTCATGGGTTGTCCGTCCTCCTCGTTCGCGCGTTTCGTTCGCCATGGTGCTGATGGAGAAGGCGGAGGTGCAAACCTTGTTGCCGAATGGCAAGATGGCGGGATGGACGAAGCCACGGACCGCACCCTTGACGCCGTCGGGCCGAGATTGAAACGCCTTCGGCTGCACCGGGACGTCACGCTCGCCGACCTCGCGGCGGAGACCGGCATCTCCACCAGCACCCTGTCCCGGCTGGAGGCGGGCCTGCGGCGTCCCACGCTCGAGCAGTTGCTCCCGCTCGCCCGCGTATACGGGGTCACGCTCGACGAGCTCGTCGATGCGCCGCCGACCGGCGATCCCCGCGTCAACCTGCGGCCCATCCCGTGCGGCGACGGGTCGGTCATCCTGCCGCTGACCCGGAGGCCCGGCGGGATCCAGGCCTACAAGTTCGTCCTCCCGGCCGGAACCGACGACGCCGAACCCGACCTGCGCACCCACGAGGGTTACGACTGGGTCTACGTCCTCAACGGAACGCTCCGCCTCGTCCTCGGCGAGCACGACCTCATCCTCAGGCCCGGGGAGGCGGCGGAGTTCGACACGCGCACTCCCCACTGGTTCGGGGCCACCGGCGCCGGTCCCGTCGAGTTCCTGAGCCTCATCGGCAAGCAAGGCGAACGGACGCACGTCCGGGCGGCGCCGAGGCAGGGCCCGCCCGAGTAGCACCCACCGTCGGGGCCGGGCGAGGCGCGATCGCCTCATCCGGCTCGCGGCGCGTCACTCCGGCCGCAGCCCACCACGGTCCTCCTCGACGGTCTGCGAGGCCCCGGCCGGCTGCTACCTGATCCGCGGGTTCAGAGGTGCACCACCGCGGTGTGGGCGTGCCCGCGGCTGCCCCCGACCTCCACCTTGACCGCTTCCTTGGCCTTGCGCACGCTGCGGTCGCTCTCCTTGACCGATTTCACCGGCCAGGGCAGCGTGATCTTCACCTCGTCGGCGGTCCTGGACGGGTCGGAGACCGCGAGCCGTACCTGCCGGCAGTCGCGGCGGACCAGCAGCGTGCACGGGCCGTCGGCGGCGAGCGGGCCGTCCGCGGTCTCGACCGTCGCCGCGCGCCAGAAGACGGCGGCGAGCACGCTGTCGCGCGAGATGGCCTGCACCGCCCCGGAGTTGGCGAGGATCTCCACCCGCCCGCGGTAGGCCGCGGTCTGGGTGACGGAGGCGTCGGGCAGCACGGCATAGGCGTAGCGCGCCTTGCGCGGATCGACGCCGTGGTCGACCAGGATCGTCGTGTAGTGCCTGGTGACGGGGGTCCCGTCGCCTCCGGTGGTGGCACCCTTGTCGATGTCCCGCCAGCGGCCGGTGCGCTTCTTGCGGATCACCTTCGCGTCCGCGCCGTCGAGCAGCGCGTATCCGGCCACCCCGGACAGGTGGACCCAGCCGTCGCCCTGGGTCAGCGGCGGATGCCGGTCGTGGGTGTTGCGGTTCTCCACGATGGTCTCGACGCGGCGGCCGTCGGAGGCGGCGATGCCGGTGCCGAGGGCGATCACCGCGTCGTCGAGCAGGAACCACGCCTTCTTGGCCCGCAGCGAGGAGCCGTCGGCGATCAGCTTCATGGCGGCCACGCCGTACTCGCCGTCGAGGGCCACGCCGCCCGCCCACGGCGTGGGGGGCAGGCGGCGCTTGCCGTGCTTGAGCTCGGCGCGCCTGCGGGTGTCGACCGTCGTGCCCGGCAGCCGGTACGGGTCGATCGTGGGCCACAGGTCGTCGTTCCAGTGGGTGAGGTCGCCGGTGTAGAGGTAGGTCATGCCGTCGCCGGTGTACCAGCCGTGCAGGTTCTCCCGGTTCATGGCCTCGGCCGCGCCGATGCGCTCCGAGCTCATCGCGATCGCGTACGCCCAGGTGGGACGGCGGTGCACGACGCGGTCCATGTCGGCGAAGACGTACGTGCCCGTCGTGCGCGGGCCGACCGGCACCGACGGGTCCGCCAGCAGGGCCCTGGCCCCCGCGATGCTCCCCAGCGGTGCGAGCGTGTCGTACGGGATCACCTGGTTCCGGGTGAGCCAGCCCTTCACCAGCGGCCGCCAGCGCCGGGCATAGGGCTCGGGCGCCGCCTGCAGCAGGGTGAGGATGGCCTCGACGGCCTTCTGCCCCGAGTGGTAGTCGCGGTGGCCCTGCACCGAGATCTGCCGGCCGCGTACGCAGTCCATCATCAGCCCGTCGAAGATGAACGGCGTGAACGAGCGATCCACGAGGTCGTAGACGTTCCCGATCCCCGTGATCTCCCACGGCGACCCCGCGAGCATGGCGATCAGCTCGGCCACGCTCTCCAGGTAGTCCACGCCGTAGCTGCCGTTGTAGGGGTATACGTCGTGCTGGATGAACGACCCGTCGCGGTAGAAGCCGTCGCCCGGGCCCCTGGTCGGCCGCAGCAGGTCGGAGACCGCGTTCTTGGCCCGCTTGATGAGGCGGGCGTCGTGGGTGAGCAGTCCGCGCATCGCCACCGCCATGGCCTTGCTCGCCCGGTTGGCGCCCGTCTCGACGACGCCGGGGTGGCTGACGCGGCGCTCCGGGTTGGGGCACCAGCGGCGCAACGGGCGCAGCCAGCGATCGAGGCGGTCCTTGGGCAGGCCGTCGTAGAGCAGGGCGCAGGTGTCGGTCAGCGCGCGGGGGACGCCGATCTCCCACCAGTACCAGTTGCTGCCCCGCCGGTCGAGCCCCTCGTGGTAGGCGTGCTCGTACAGGAAGTCCAGCGCCCTGACCGCGGTCTCGGCGACCCGCCCGTCGCGGTGCATGGCGGTGCCCGGCGTGGCCCAGCCCAGCGCCAGGGTGCGCATGCGGTTGTAGGCGCGGTTGAAGTTGCCCGTCCGGGGGTCCTCGAGCGGCAGGTCGGGCCACAGGCTCGGGCGGCCGGCGGTGGGCTTCAGCTTGCGCAGCACCGCGTTGGCCGAGCCCTCGACCGCCTCCGTCTTGGCGGCGTACGCTGCGTCGTACGACCCACCGGCCAGCAGGCTCACCCATCGCTCACGCGCGGCGTCGAACGCGGCGGCGCCGGCCGCCTCGGCCGGCTTGTCCCACAGGGCGAGACCGGCCACGGTCGCGGCACCCAGCAGGGCGGACCGCCGACTGAGCTGGTGGGTCATGGAGGCCTTTCCGACAGTCGGGCAAATATCAATCGAAAAGATCATATGTCGGTAGGTGAGTGGACTATTTCGCCTCCACGACGGTAGGCCGGTCCCCGGGAGCCTCGCGGCACCCGACTCCCTCGGCGACAGCCCGGCCTGATCAGCCGGCGGCGGTGCGCGGGGCAGGGCGGCGGGCCCACGTGGCCCAGCGCCAGAGCCACTCGAAGGGGCCTTGGCGGTAGCGGCGCAGCCAGAGGGTGGAGAACAGCCACTGGGCTGCGAGGATGGCTCCCGCGGTCAGGTACGCCGCCGTCAGGGACCGGCCGATCGGCAGGCCGAGGAGGTGACCGGCGGCCAGGACGAGGACGGTGGCGGTCAGGTAGCCGGTCAGCGCCATCCGGCCCAGCGGCGCGAAGACCACCCGCAGCACCGGTCGCAGCGGCGTTCTGAGCAGCACCAGCAGGGCGCACACGTACGCGCCGGTGAGCAGCAGGTCGGCCAGGCCGGAGGTGAAGGACGGCTGCGCCGCGTCCGCCCCGGCCTGCGCGCCGGCCTGGACCCACCGGGCACAGGCCGTCCCCGCCGCGAAGGCCAGGCCCAGCAGGAGCGGCCCTCGGGTGGACCGCTCGATCCGCTCCACCACCCCGTAGCGGACCAGTGCCGAGCCCAGCAGGAACAGCCCGGCGATGAGCAGCGGCCCGCCCCCGCCGAAGAGCAGCGCCGCCGGGACGAGCACGGCGGCGAGACCGGCCACGGCCCACCGCGGCAGCCAGGTCGAGGGCAGCAGCACCAGCATGCCGACGACGGCGTACTTGGTCAGGATCTCGCCCGGCCACAGCAGCATGTGCACGAGGCCGATCGCGAGCAGCGCCGCGAGCCGGCGCAGCAGGACCAACCGCGGGCGCGGGACGCGGCTCGCGGCGGAGTCCAGCAGCAGCGAGAACCCGATGCCGAACAGCAGGGAGAAGGTCGGGAGCCCGAGCCAGGGGTCCCAGTCCCCCATGGGCTGCGTCGCGACGGCGGTGCCGCCGTTGGCGATCAGCTGGATGTTGGCGAGCAGGATCTCGCACAGCGTGAACCCGCGCAGGACGTCGAGCGCGGCGATCCGCGGCCGGCCGGGGCCTGCCGGGCCGTCGCCGCGGCGCGGGGCGGAGGGGGTACGGGGATCGCCGGCGTCCAGTCCCGGGGCGTGATCTTCGTAGGGCATGGGCCTCATCCTGTGGCCGCGGCCCGGTGCCGTTATCGGCCACAAGTCGTGTCCCGCGCTAGGCGACCGTACTTTCGGCCGGTTCGGCGCGGACGCGGTGAGGCCGGGATCGGCAACACGGCGCTGCTCGACCACACGGCCACCATCGCCGACGGCATGCGCGTGGTCAGGGTCAGGTCCGAGATCCCCTTCGCCGCCCTGCGGTCCGACACCGACGAGATCGAAGCCCTCGCCGCCGCATACTAGGCCCCCGTACCGAACCCCGTAGGGCTCGGCGCCGCAGGTCGAGTGGGGGCGTCAGGCCTCGGAGTGCTTCTGACGCAGGCGGATGACCGGCAGTTGCCTGTCGGTCTTCTCCTGGTACTGCGCGAACCTGGGCGACGCCTTGGTGATCCGCTGCCAGGCCTCCGTGCGCTCCGCCCCGTGGAGCTGCTCGGCGACCACCTCCACCGTGCGGCCGTCGACCTCGATGCGGACCTGGTCGGGGTGGGCGGCGAGGTTGTAGTACCAGGACGGGTTGCCTGCCGCCCCGGCCGCCGAGGCCACGATCAGCCAGCTGCCGCCGTCACCGGGGAACCAGCCCACAGGCGTGATGCGCTCCAGCCCGCTCTTGGCGCCGACGGTGGTGAGGACCAGGGCGTCGAGGCCCATCATCTGGCCGCCCTTGCGGCGGATCCGCCGCGCGGCCAGCTTGTTGAACCATCGGAACAGCCGTCCGGCCGGCAGCCGGGCGCCGCGGGTTCCGACGGGGGTGTCGAAGCTCATGAGGCCTCCAAGGGCGAAAAGTTAACTAAGCGTACTGTACGCATAATTAACTATATTCGCCATATACAGTATGGGGGTGAACAACACGGGGCGGGAGACCACGCTGGAGGGATGGGGCGCCGGCCTGGACGGCGCACCGATGGACGCGGCCACCGGGCTGGTCCGGCTCAGCGGCCTGGTCCAGGCGGTCTACCAGCGCGTGTCCGAGCGCCACGAGCTGACCCCCGTCCAGGCGAGGCTCCTGTGCGTGCTGCTCGACGGCCCCAGGGGCATGGCGGAGCTGGCCGGCTGCTTCGGGGTGGAGAAAGCCGCGCTCACCGGGCTGATGAACCGGGCCGAACGGCGCGGCCTGGCCCTGCGGTCGTCCGTGCCCGGGGACCGCCGGGCCGTCCAGGTGACGCTGACCGACGAGGGCCGCCGAGCGGCCGTCGCGTTCTACACCGAGATGCGGGCGGAGATGGAGCGTCTCCTCACGCCGCTGGCGGAGGAGGATCGTACGCGCTTCCGCCGCGCGATGGCCGAGATCGTCGCCGGGTGCGGCCCCGGCCACTGCTGACACCGGCGCGACCGGCGTCGCGTCGGTCAGCTCGACGCCAGCTGGCGAGCCACAGGCGCGCCACCAGGCGGGTGGCGTGCACCTGGGCCTCGGGGCTGCCGACGCCCCCGACGAGCTGCATGACGCGGTCGGCGACCTGGGAGCTCGGTTCGCCCGGTTCGCCCGGTTCGACCGGGGCACGCCCGGCCGGTGGTGTCATGGTGATGTGTTCCATGCGACGAAGAACGCCCAGGCGGCGCGCCTATGCCGCCGGGGCCGGTGTCTGGGTGGTTCCCGTGCGGGAGGCCCGCTCGATCGTGTCGATGAGCCGGTGTCGCCGCAGGGCATGGTCGAAGCCGGGCACGGTGTGCGTGCCCTCACGCAGGTCCCGCCCGAAGTGCGCGTACACCTGGGCTACGCCCTGCGCCGTTGCGGGCAGGTCGCGCGGGGCCGGATGGAAGCGGCTGTCGGGGAGGGCGATGTCGGTGAGCGTCTGGGCATCGCCTCGGCCGCCCTGAAGTCGCAGGTCCAGAGCCTGGAGGTTGCCGTTGATGCCGGGGGCGGTCAGGACCAGGTCGCCGTCGGTGCCGTTGATCTCCCAGTGGAAGTTGTCGCCGCGGGAGAAGCCGCCCCGGTAGAACAGGGAGAGGGCGGCACCGCTGCGGAAGGTGCCCGTGACGGATACCTGGTCGGCCACCGTCACCTGGATGGTGGAGCCCTCGTCGATCACCTGTGCCTGTGTGAGGCTGTGTACCAGGTTGGCCGAGATGCCGGTGAGCTCGCCGAGCACGACGTTGACCGCCTCCAGGGCGTGCAGGGCCGACGCCGTCAGGAGCGTCGCGCCGGCGGTGGCGTCGTAGAGGTAGGCGTGCGCGCGGTCGGTCACGGGGCTCCAGGACAGTCCCGATCCGACCAGCGTCGTGCCGAGCACCTTCCCGACGTAGCCGTCCGCGACCAGGTCACGGGTGTGGCGGATCGCCGGGAGGAAGCCGCCCTGCAGCCCGATCACCGTACGGACCCCTGCGGCCTCGGCTCGGGCGGCCAGGTCGGCCGCCTCGTCGGTGCCGACGCCAAGGGGCCACTCGCTGTAGACCATCTTCCCCGCAGCCAGCGCCGCGGAGATCAGCGCGTGGTGGTGGGGCACCTTGACCGACACCACCACCAGATCCACGCCGGGGTGGGCGATCAGGTCGGCGGGGTCGTCGAAGGCCGCCGGGACGTCGAACTCCTTGGCGGCCCGTTCGGCGGACTCGCGGCGTGAGGTGCTGATGGCGCGCAACTCGTAGTCCGGGAGGGCCTTGAGCGCGGGGACATGGCTGAGGGCCGCCCAGCCGCCGATGCTCGCCCCGATGATGCCGACGCCGATCTTCATGATGCTCCTTTGGTGATGGCCGGTCGCCGGTGGCGAACGGGTGTGCCGGGAGGTGATGCGGTTGGTGGGTGGGTCAGAACTGCAGGACCAGCCGTCCCCGGACGCCTCCGGCCTCGAAGCGGCGGTGAGCCTCGGCAGCCTGCTCGGGCGGGAACGTGCCCGCCACGCGCATGGCCAGCGCACCGGTCTCCGCCAGGCGGCGCAACGCGTCGAGCTTGTCGGGTCTGCCGCCGTAGTCGGGGACGTAGACCTGGTGGTAGCCGAGCCCGCGTTCGGGCGGGCCGAAGGCGGCCGTGGCGCGGAAGGCGGCGATGCCGCCGCCGTCGCGGACCGCGGCCGCGAGCGGGGCACCGATGAGCGCGGCGTCGGCCAGAGCGTGCACTCCGGCGGGCACGACCGCGCGGAACCGCGTGGCCACGTCGCCGCCCCTGGCGACCACCGAGTCCGCGCCCAGAGACCGGACCAGGTCGCGGTCGGCAGGGGCGGCGTCCGCGACGACCCGCAGCCCGTCGGCCTTCGCCAGCTGGATCAGCATGCCGCCGACCGCGCCGGCCCCGCCGGTGATCGCGAGCGTCTGGCCGGGTGACAGGGCGAGCAGGTCGAGCGCCAGGCGCGCGGTGAGACCGTTCAACGGCAGGGTCGCGGCCTCGGCGTGGCCGGCGGCGGCCGGCGCCCTGGCCACCCAGGAAGCGGGCAGGACCACGTGCTCGGCGTACGCGCCGCCGCCGGGGCCGTTCGGCATGACCATGGCCATCACGCGGTCGCCCACCCGCAGACCGGTGGCGGTGCCGGGGCCTATCTCGTCCACGACGCCCGCGGCGTCCTGCCCGGGGATGTACGGCGGCGGCACGCCAGGCAGGCGAACCTGTCCGGCACGCATGAGCGTGTCCGCCGGATTGACCGCGGCGGCGTGCACGCGGATGCGTACACATCCGGGCCCGGCATGCGGCTCAGGCACCTGCACCACCTGCAGGACCTCGGGTCCGCCGAAGCCGAACGCGCCGACGGCCCTCACCGCCGGCTCCTGAACGCGCCCGGCCGATCAGCCACTCGCGCAGCGGGAGCCCTGAGCTCCCACGGAGTGTCCCCGGCCTGAATGTCGGAGCGGCGCTGCAGCGTGTCGCTGTGGTCCATGGCATGGCCTTCCTGGCTATCGACGGCAAATATCTTGAATGTTCGTTACAGATTCAGCGCGTGAAGCATCAGTCAAGGCAGCTCAGGGCTGCCTCCACGATGCTCATCAGGTGCCGTCGATCGGGGTTGATCGCCCCCGTGACACGCAACCCATGAATGAGCGTCATGATGAGCCTCGCCGAGTCCCGGGGGTCGCGGATGCCGACCGGCTCGCCGCGGGCCTGGGCCGCCGCGATCACCTCGGTCAGCTCGTCCTCCAGCAGTGAGGTCGTCGCCCCCACCCGCGTGGCCACCTCGGGGTCGTGGCACAGCCGCTCGGTCGCGGCGCTGACGATCAGACAGGCCTGCTCGCGCCCGTCGCGCAGGATGGTCTCCACCAGATCGACCAGGATGTCGCGGATCAGCTCCCGTGCCGGGGTGCCGCTGCGCAGCAGGTCGACCAGAGGGAGCGCGTACCGCTCCCGGTAACGGTCAAGCACCGCCCGATACAGGCCCTCCTTGCTGCCGAACGCCGCATAGAGGGAGCCGCGGCCCACCCCGGTGGCGTCGACCAGGTCCTGCACCGAGGTGCCCTCGTAGCCCTTGTGGCGGAAGACCGACATCGCCGCTTCCAGCGCGGCCTCCGTGTCGAACTCCCTCACCCGTGCCATGCAGCGCAGACTAGTCTTATCTGGAACGAACAGTCAAGTTTCCGCTCGGCGCTCGCTCCGGCATCGGCAGCGCACAGGCTCGAACCGGGCGGGGAAGGCCGGGGGCCGACCTGCTGGTCGAGCCGGGGGCCGCCTGCTTCGACGCGCCCCACCCAGGGGCGGCCAGGCCGTCCGATCCCCGTGTCACGGCCTGGGGCGGGCCGCTGGAGGGTGTTCGAAGTGCTGGACTCGCCGTGAGAGTGACTTTCCGAGACACGGGGGGATATGGCGAGGGCGGGTCCACGCTCCCGTGGAATTCTTGGTCCCATGCGGGTGGACGATCGGCATGCGGCGTCCGGCTCTGGCGACACCAGTGGTGGCTGGCCCGGCCATTTCCCCTGACCGATCGGTAGCGGGCCGGCGCGGCCGAAAGGCTAACAGGAGGAGTACGTCATGACGGCGACCATGCGGGCGATCGTCCAGCACGCCTACGGCGGGCCGGAGGTGCTGCAGCTCACTGAGGTACCCCGGCCCGAACCAGAGGTCACCGAGGTGCTGGTACGGGTGCATGCCGCCGGGGTCAACCCGATCGACGGCAAGACCCGCGCCGGCGGCGGCTTCGCCCCCCAAGTGGGCTCCCCGCCGTTCATCCCCGGCTGGGACCTGTCGGGCGTGGTGGAGGAGATCGGCTACGGCGTCACCCGCTTCCAGCCAGGCGATGAGGTGTACGGCATGCCGAACTTCCCGCACCGTGCCGGCACCTACGCCGAGTTCGTCGCAGTACGCTCCCGCCAGATCGCCCGCAAACCCGCGAGCCTGTCCCACGTTCAGGCCGCTGCCCTGCCACTGGCAGGGCTGACCGCCTGGCAGTCCCTCATCGACACCGCCCACGTAGGGCCCGGCATGCGCGTACTGATCCACGCGGCGGCCGGCGGCGTCGGCCATCTGGCGGTACAGATCGCCCACGCGCGAGGCGCGTACGTGATCGGCACCGCCCGCGCCGCCAAGCACGACTTCGTGCGCTCACTGGGAGCCGACGAGATGATCGACTACACAGCCGTCGCGTTCGAGGACACCATCGAGCCCGTGGACGTGGTGCTCGACCTCGTCGGCGGCGACACCCGCCGCCGCTCACTGGAAGTGCTCGCCGAAGGCGGACTGCTCATCCCGCTGCCCCGCGGGCTGGACGTCTCGCAGGAGGCGGCCGAGCGCGGCCTGCGAGTGGCGCCCGTCATCGTCGAGCCCGACTACCGCGGCCTGGAACACCTGGCCGACCTGGCCGACTCCGGAAAACTGAAGATCAGCGTGTCCCGGCAACCGCCGCTGGCACAGGCCGCCCAGGCGCACCGCCACGTCGACGCCGGTGGCGCCACCGGCAAGACCGTCCTCACCGTGATCCCCCCGAACTGACCGCGGCGCTCGGAAACATCGGCCCCCTGCCGGAATCTCATGTACGCAGCGACCGCACGCCTGGCCGCCGCAGCTTGCTGGTGCCCGTCACTTCGAGCGCAACTCAGCGACGAGCTCAGCCGCGGCCTCATCAACGAGTACCGGTCGCCAGCTGAAACCACTGAGAATCGGGCCGGTCAGGCACCGAATCCGCTGATGTGCCGGTTCTTGGCCAGCGAGATCTCATCCCCTCGATGTGCCCGGCCGCCTCGGCCGGCGGCACGTCCGCCGTCCGCTACGCGCTCGTCAACGGCGCCGCCGCCAGGCTTCGGCGAGGCGGACGGGGCGGGAGGGGGGCGGCGATGCCTCCTCACCCAGTGGTGACCGGAGCGCCACAACCCGATCCATGGCCTTGTTGCACGCCAAGTCATCCACCAAATGGTCAAAAACCGCTAACCCGCAAAAGCCCGCGCGCGTGCGATGATCACGAGTCATGGCGCAGCGGTTGATCGGACGTCAAGCCGAAGCCGCCAGGATGGCCAAACTCCTGGCGCCCGAGAGGAAGCCATCGTTCGTAGCGGTCAGCGGGGAGCCGGGAATCGGCAAGTCGCGGCTGCTCGCGGCGTTCGCCGAGGTGGCGCACGACAGCGGAGTTCCGACGATCAAAGGTCGGGCGACGGAGTTCGAGCGCAGCGTGCCGTTCGGGCTGTGGCTCGACGCGCTCGCCCACACCGAGCGGCACGCGGGCGCGTCCGCGCCGCTCGCCCGGGCGCGCGAGGCGCTGCTCGGCGGAGCGCATCCGTCCGGTACCGGCATCGAGCGCCACCGCGGCCACCGCCGGGTGCGCGCGCTGCTGGAGCAGGCCGCCGAACCGGCCGGGCTGCTGGTGCTCCTCGATGACGTGCAGTGGGCGGACGGCGGGTCCGTGGAGCTCCTCGACCATCTCGTACGCCATCCTCCCGACGCCCACGTCGTGATCTGCATCGTGCACCGCACCGGTTCCCTGTCCGGCACCCTGATCCGCTCCCTGGGCGCGATGAACCCGCCGCCCGAGCGCTGGACGCTGGGCCCGATGTCCGGCTCCGACCTGGCCGACTGGCTGTCCGCCGAGCCCTCCCGCCCGCGCAGGGAGAAGCTGGCGGCGGCCAGCGGCGGCAACCCGCTCTTCCTGGAGATCCTCTCCGAGATGGAAGGCGACATCGACATGCGGGACATCCCCGCCATCGTGGACCGGGCCGACGTGACGACCGGGCTGCAGCGGCTGATCGCCGCCGAGCTGGAGCATCTCGATGCCGTGCCGCGGCTGGTCGCGCAGGGGCTCGCCGTGGGCGGCGACGGCGCGGGCAGCGCGCTCGTGGCCGCGGTGTGCGAGCTCGACCCCGCCACCGTCGAGGCCGCGCTCGACCTGCTGGTCGTACACCGGGTGCTCCGCTCCGACCTCGGCTTCCGCCACCCGCTGATCCGGGCGGCGGCCTACTACATGGCCGGCCCCGCCTGGCGCATCGCGGCGCACCGCCGCGCCGCCGAGCACCTCGACGCGCACGGCGGCTCCCTCATCCAGCGCGCCGGCCACATGGAGCACGCCATCCACCCCGGCGACCTCGACGGGGCGCGGCTGCTGTGCGACGCCGCGCAGATGACGCTGGCCACCGTCCCCACGACCGCGATCCGGTGGGTACGCGCCGCGCTCAAGGCGTTGCCCGCCGAGCCGGGCTACGATCCCCTGCGCAACGAGCTGCGCCTGATCCTGGCCGAGGCCCTGCGCACGACGGGCCGGCTGGACAAGAGCCGGGCGCTGCTGCGGGATCTGCTCCGCGCCGACCACGACCAGCACGACCATGTCGTGGAGCTGCTCGCCTCCACCGAGCGGGCGCTCGGCCTGCTGCCGGAGGCACGCGCCGTCCTGCTGTCCGAGCTGTCCAGGGCGGAGGCCGAAGCCGGGCCCTCGGTACGGGCGGAGCTCATGGTGGAGCTGGCCGCCACGGAGCTGCTGGACGGCCGCTGGGACGCCGGCGGCGAACGCGCGGCGCAGGCACTGCGGCTGATGGACGCGGGCACCCGGCGGGGCGTCTCCGCGGTGGCGTACACGCTGCTCGCGGTGAGCAAGCTCTACCGGTGCGAGTTCCGCGAGGGGTGCAGGCTGCTGGATCGCGCGGCGGCGGTCACCGACGCGCTGAGCGAGCCGGAGTTGCACTCCGACCTGTCCATCATCGCGCCGCTGGCCTGGGCCGAGTTCCTCGTCGACCGCCACGACGACGCGTTGCGGCACGTGGACAGGGGCATGCGGGTGGCCCGCCGATCCGGCAGGCAGGACGTCATCCCGCTGATGTCCGTCGTGCGGGTGGCCAGCCGCGCCCGGCTCGGGCAGGTGGCCGAGGCCATGAACGACGGCTACGAGGCCGAGGACATCATGCAGTACGCGGGCGGGCCCGATCTGGTGACGTTCGTGCGCGCCGCGCTGTCCAGGCCACTCCTGTGGCGGGCGGGACCTGAGCGGGCCACCGCGCTCGTCGAGGAGCTGCTCACCGGGCACGCCGTTCGCTCGGCCTGGTGGCGCGGCATCGTGGACAGCACACTCGCCGAGGTGCTGATGTCGCTGGACCGGGTCGAGGCGTGCAGGCGGCTGCTGGCCGCACGGGTGCCGACCGACCCCGTCGGGTTCGGGCCGCACGCGCCGTCCACGTTCGCCATGCGGGCCCAGGCCGAGGCGACCGCCGGCGACCTCGGCGCGGCGGCCGAGTGGCACGGCAGGGCCGTCGCGGTGGCGGCGTCCGGCGCTCCCCCGGCGCAGCAGGGCTCCGTCCTGCGGGCCGAGGCCGTCATCGCGCTGGCGCGGGAAGACCATCAGCACGCGGCGAGCACCGCCGGCGCCGCGGTGGACATCTTCGCCGCGACGGGGCTGATGATGGGAGAGGGCCAGACGCGGATGCTGCTCGGCGAGATCAAGACGCGCCTCGGCGACCTCCGCGGCGGGCGACAGGAGATCGGGCACGCCAGGGAGCTGTTCGCCACGTGCGGCGCGTCCTGGCTGGCCGATCAGGCGGACAGGCAGCAGCGGCGGATGAGCGCGCGGCAGCCCCGGCGATCGGGAGGGGGCGCCGCCGAGCTGTCGCGCCGGGAGCGGCAGATCGCCGAGCTGGTGGCGCGGGGTCTGACGAACCGCCAGATCGCCGAGCAGCTCTACCTGAGCCCGCGCACCGTCGAGTCGCACGTGGCACAGGCGTTCCAGAAGCTCGGGGTCACCACCCGGGCCGCTCTGGCCCACCTGATGTCCGGCGACCAGCGCCGGTAGCGGCGCACGCACCGCCACCGGCCTGGCGCGGGAGCAGCCCCGCTAGCAGCCGAACCAAAGCGACGGGTTACAGCCGGTGGGGAGCGTGCAGATGAGGAACGTGCAGCCGAGGGTCGGCACGGCCGGCGCCTCCTTGCCGCCGTACTCCGGTAGCACGATCTCGCCCGCGGGAGAGCCCGGGCCACCCTCGCCCGACTTCCACTGCTCGACCAGCGTGAAATTATCCATCAAGCACCTCCTGTATCCCTGGTGTGAGCTGGGTGGGACGCCATCGGCGCCACCCGTCCGGGCACCGGCCGCCGGGCCGGTCCCGGGACGTCGTCGCTGTCGCCTCCTCCTCTCCTCCGTCCCGGCGGGTTCTCCGGTGTGCGACGCATCACGTCAGTCGCCCCCCGCGGGCCATCCGCCCACCGGCGTCGCGGCCGGCGCGTCACCGAACAGCTCCCGGTACGGTCCGGGCGCCGCCGCCAGCTCCTCGTGCGTGCCGCGGGCCACGATCCGGCCCGCGTCGAGCATGACGATCTCGTCAGCGTTGCGGATCGCGCTGGGCCGGTGGGAGATGACGATCCTGGTCACCCTCAGCGCCGAGAGCGCCGCGTCGACCCGCCGCTCGGTCTCGGGGTCCAGGTGGCTGGTGGCCTCGTCGAGGATGAGCAGCCGGGGCTTGTGGACCAGGGCACGGGCGAGAGCCACCCGCTGCCGCTGCCCGGCCGACAGCGCCGCGCCGCCCTCGCCGACCGCCGTCTCGTACCCCATCGGCAGCCGCGTGACGTCGGCGTGCAGCCCCGCCATGGTGGCCGCGGCCACGACGTCGGCGTCGGCCGTGTCAGGGTCGCCGAGCGTGATGTTGTCCCTGATCGAGCCGTTGAACAGCGACAGCTCCTGCAGCACCGCGCCGCAGCCGCGGCGCAGCTCGCCCAGGTCCAGCTCTCCGACGGGCACGCCGTCGTGGCGCACCTCGCCGCTGTCCGGCCGCAGCAGCCCGAGCACCAGCAGGGCCAGGGTGCTCTTGCCCGACCCCGTACGTCCGACGACGCCGAGCTTGGCCCCCGCGGGGACGTCGAAGGTGACGTCGTCCAGGACCGCACGGGTTCGCGGCCCGTACCTGAACGTGAGCCGCCGCGCCGCCAAGGAGGTCGGCCGTCCGGCGGGCAGCACCAGCGGCCCGCTCGCCTCGGGAGCCGAGTCCAGCACGTCGTAGATGCGCTCGACCTGCCCACGCAGCATCGACAGGAGCTGAACCACGCCCACGAACCCCTGCAGAGGCGCCAGCACGGACAGCCCGAGCGCGTTGGCGGCCAGCATGGTGCCCAGGGAGAGCTGTCCGGAGAGCACCAGCCAGACACCGCCGCACAGCAGCGCCAGCGGGGCGAGCAGGGTCAGCGCGGCATGCGCGCCCTCGAACCAGGCGGTCGCCACGCCCCTGCGGATCATCGCCGCCTGGTAGGCCGCGAACAGCTCACCCCAGCGCAGGCGGGCCCGCGCCTCCACGCCGTTGGCCTTGACCGGCAGCATCGCCTGGAGCGCCTCGGCCAGGTAGCCGTACTCCTCGGTGCGGGCGGCCAGCTCGTCGCGGGAGAGCGCCCCGACGCGGCGGTAGGAGCCGAGCGTCACGCAGGCCTGCGCGGCACCCAGCAGGCCGATGGCCAGCGCGTACCAGGGTGACAGGAACGCGAGCGCGGTGACGTACCCGGTGAGGAGCACCGCGTCGAGGCCCAGCGCGAGCACCTGCTGGGTGACGGCGTCCCGGCCGGCCGACACGCTGCTCAGCCGCATGAGCAGGTCACCGCGGCTGCGTTGCAGGAAGAAGTCCAGCGGCAGGGACAGCAGGTGGGCCACGAACCGTCCGGTCAGCCGCCGGTCCGCGCGGGCGCGCAGAGCCAGCAGCAGTCGCGAGCGCACCAGGGTGAGCAGCCCGTACGTCAGCGCGGTGCCCAGGACCGCGGTGGCGAGCACGGTGAGCAGGTCGTCACGCCCGGCGGGGATCACCTGGTCGACGACCACCTTCGTCGCCAGCGGCAGCGCGAGCCCGAGCGTCTGCAGGGCGGCGCTCAGCAGCAGGACGACGGCGAGCAGCCGTCGCCCGCCCGGCACGCCGACGAACTCGCGCAGGTACCGCACCATGACGGGCCGGGCACGCGCGGCCCGCCGCTCGAAGCGGGGGCCGGGCGTGAGACTGATCATCACGCCGCCGTACTCCTGCGCGAACGCGGCGCGGGTGAGGCGGCGGTGACCGGCACGCGGGTCGGCGATCTCCACGTGGCCGTCCGTCACGCCGGTCACGACGACGAAGTGGTGCCCGCTCAGGTAGGCGATGGCCGGTTCCGGCAGCGGCCCGGCGAACGGCTCCGGGCCTCGTTCGACGCTCGCCCGCAGGCCGTGGTGCTCGGCGCCCGCCACCAGCGCGGTGACGGGTACGCCGTCCCTGCCGGGCCGCAGCAGCTCCCTGCACTCGGCGACGTGGGTGTCCCTGCCGTGGTAGGAGAGCACCATCGCCAGGCAGGCCGCGCCGCACTCGTTCATGGTCAACTGGCGGCGGAGCGGGACACGACGGCGCACCGGGCGACTCCTTTCGTGGTCGGGACTGCTCTCGTGGTCGGGCCTGCTCGTGGTCAGGACCGCTCTCGTGGTCGGGCCTGGAGGAGCAGGACCGACGGCACCCGCGTGGGGAAGGCGTGGCGCAGGAGGCCGTGGCCGATCCCGGCCAGGCCGGTCATCAGGCCGGGGATCGGCACGGCGACGGGCGTGCCGCAGCGGGGGCCGGCGGCGAGCTGGTCCAGGACGATGGCCAGCCTGCGATCGCGCTCCGAGGTCAGCTCGGTCCGGCCGGCGGCGATGGCGGTGGTCAGGAGGTCGAGGTTGCCCAGCTCGCCATGGCACAGGCTGTGGCCGGTCGAGCCGGGAGCAGTGGCGAGGTAGGAGGCCAGGGCCCGATCGAGATCCCCCGCGAGCGACGCGGTGTCCGCACCGGGCCACCCGGGGTCGTCGGAGGGTCGCGTGGCGTGGCGGAAGAGCAGGTCGGCGCGGGACAAGCCGATGCCGGGGGCGCCGTGGCACCACGCCTGGACATGTCCGGGGTCGCCGCCGAGCGTGTCGGGCTTGTCGCGGTGGTCCG
This sequence comes from Nonomuraea sp. MTCD27, assembly GCF_041950495.1. Classification (NCBI taxonomy): domain Bacteria; kingdom Bacillati; phylum Actinomycetota; class Actinomycetes; order Streptosporangiales; family Streptosporangiaceae; genus Nonomuraea; species Nonomuraea sp. MTCD27. The sequence goes on from NZ_JBGNUW010000008.1 coordinate 329,252, forward strand.
GCCAGTTGCCCAGGCGCGGATCGAACTGCGCGCGCTCGTACTGGAAGGCGGCGTCCGCGGTGCGCGCGTAACGCCGCTCGCCGGTGGCGATCGCGTAGCGGGCGAGGGCCCAGCTGATGCCCGCGGCCCCGTGGGAGAAGCCCGTCAGGGGGTGTACGGCTGGGACGCCGCCACGCCAGGCCACGCCGCGGTCCTGCCGCTCGGCGGTCTCCACCAGCCGGTCGGCGCTCGCTCTCGCCAGCCGTGCCGCGATCGGCAGGCCGGTCGCGTCGAGGATCGCGAGCGACGCGGCCAGTGCGCCCGCGGCCCCGCCGACGACGTCAAGCGCCTCGTCGCGGGCGATCGCCGGAACCACGGCGGCCAGCAGCGGTTCGACCGGCCCGACGAGATCTCCTTCACCCAGCACCGGCCCCAGGCGGGCCAGCGTGTACGCCAGCCCCAGATACCCGTCGAACGGCCCGCACGACAGGCCGTCGGGCGGGCCGGCCGGGTACGAGGTCACCTGGTCGGCGGCGGTCACCGCTCCGGACAACGCCCGCCTGGCCAGGTCCGCGTAACGCTGCTCGCCTGAGAGCGCGGCGAGCTCCCCGAGGAAGAGCGCCACCCCTGTCGTGCCGCTGTAGAGGTCGAGCCCCAACGGCCTGATCGCCCACCGGTTCTCCGCCACGGGTTCGATGCCGAGCCAGCTCACGCGCTCGCCGGCGGCGTGAGCGAGCTGCGCCAGGGAGTCTGCGATCCCGCACGCGGCCTCAAGCGCCCGGCCGGGATCGGCCTCCGTGAGAGACCGATCCGTGAGAGACCGATCCGTGAGAGACCGATCCGTGGGAGACCGCGTCGTGGGCGGGTCGGGGATCGGTTCCGGGGCCGGACGGTCCGAGCGGGTCGCCATCGACGCCTGCACGACCCAGTCCTGCACCGCCAGATCGTGCTCCCCCATTCCGGCGATCTTCGTCCGGGTGTGCGCCAGGCTCTCCTGCCCCAGCATCTCGGCGAACCGGACGCCGCGGCCGTCCCACACGCTCCTGGACCCCGGCCGGGTCGTGAAGAGAGGGATGTCGCCCGCCCAGAGGTCCGCGATCTCCGTCTCGACGAGCCGCAGCAGGGCCGGGTCGTCCGTCGATGCCGCCCACAGGTGGTCGAGCACCCTGTCCCGGTCCAGCGCGTCGCGCATGACGTTCGGATGTGTCGACTCCAGCAGCAGCGTCCCGTAGAGCTGCGTCGCCCGCATCACCACCCGGACCGTGTCGCCGGCGAACGCGTCCAACAGCCCGTCCAGCTCGTCCCGTCCGGCGGCGATGGCGCGGTAGGCGGTGCGGAAGCCTTCGCGCAATTCCTGTGCGAACTGCCCGGGGCCGACCGCCCGCCCCGCCAGCACCGGCCGGTTCCTGCTGCCGGGAAGCACCTCGTGCTCGCGGGTCAGCCGCATTTCGTCCGTCCCGGCTTCCGCCCACCGCACGGTCTTGTACGGGAGCACAGCCCCGGCGTCCCCGCCGACGCCGCCGAGGTCGGCCGCGCCGCCGTCCTCGCTCCAGACGACGCTGGGCAGCAGGCCCACCCGCGCGACCGACTCGTCCAGCGCCGTCAGGGCCGGGTCGGGGCGCGCCCGCTCGTGGACGGCCGGATGCAGGATCGCCTCCAGGTCCACCAGGAGGGGCTGGTCGCCGCAGGCGATGAGGTTCTCGAAGTGGAAGTCGGCGCCGTCCAGGGCGTGCAGCAACGCCAGCAGCGCGCCCTGCCTGCGGTGGAACCGCGCGACGCCGTCGCGGTCTTCGCACGGCGCGTGCCGCGCGAACTCCAGCCAGCCGTACGCGCCCCGGTCGAGGACGGCCAGCGTCCGCAGCCCGTACCCGGGCAGGCGGCCGTCGAGCCAGCGGATGGCGTCGTTGGCGTGGCGATGTGCCGCGAGCGGACGCGGCTTGTACACCAGCCGGGCGCCGCTCTCGAAGGCCAGCAGCCCGACGGAGCGCCCGCCCTGATGCGCGTCCCCCAGGCCGCCCAGCTCCACGGAGCGGAGCCGCCCCAGGTCGGCGCCGCCGAAGACGCGGGCGACGATGCGGGCTCGGTCGGACTCCAGACGTTCCAGCAGCTCAAGGACGGTCTCGACGGCCTGGTCGGTGGCCTGGGCGAGGAGCCGGGCGAGCACCACGTACTCCGACAGCAGCCCGGCCAGCCCCGCCCTGGTGGAGAGCTGCTCGACGAAGGAGGCGAACCGGGCGGCGGGGGTGTCGCCGCCGAGGCGCCCGGTGACGCGCATGACGTTCAGCTCCAGGACCAGCGTGCGCGAGGCCAGGACGATGAGCTCCCGTTCGAGGTGCTGTGCCATGGCGGGCCGCGCGGCCTCGTCGTCGAGCCCGCGCGACCGAGCGGACGAGGCGAGCCGCTCGACGGCGTGGCGCACGAACGGCGCCACGATCGTGCCGAAGCCCGCGTCCCAGGAGGGCTCGCTCTCGCAGGGAGCGGGCATCTCGCCGGAGGCGTCCAGCACCTCCCGCACGGTGCGGGCCCAGCGGGGCTCGCCGGCCGCGACGCGCCGTCCCAGATGTGCGGCGTCCTCGCCGAGCAGATCTCGCAGGCCGGCCTCGGTGAGCCCGCGAGCCGCCAGCATGCCGGCGAAGCCTCCGCGGGCCGCCGCGAGCCACTCCCGCCAGCGCAGCAGCCTGCGCCCGACCGCTGTCCCAGCCGCCGGCCCGTCCGCTGTCCCGTTCGCCGTCCCGTCCGCTGTCCCCGCCGCCGTCCCGTTCGCCGCCGGTCGTGCGGAGGGCGGGCGGCCCGGCAGGGCCAGGCGCTCCGCCAAGGTGAGACCCGGCGACCACCAGTACGGTGGGAGCTCGCGCACCGGCGCGGGCGGCCGGCTCCCGGCGGAACCAGGCAGGGGCCCAGGTAAGAGCATCGCGCCGTCCCTTCGGTACGGAAGACACGAACAGGATCCGGCGGCGGGGCTCCGGCGACATCCGGGAAACTACGGAGAGATCAGGGGCTCCGGAGGCTCCGTAGTTTCCCGGATGTTGCGGGCGGACGATCACTTGATCCTGTTGTGGACTTCCGCGTCGAAGGGAAGGCACGATGCCGCAGATCGAGTTCCGGATCCTGGGCCCCCTCCAGCTCGGCCACGGCCACCACATGATCATCAAGAGCCCCAGGCAGCAGGTCGTGCTCGCCGCGCTGCTGCTCAACCCGAACCGTCCCGTGCCGGTGGAGTCCCTGACCAACGCCGTGTGGGAGGGCACACCGCCGGAGGGAGCGCGCCACCAGTTGCAGAACTGCGCCTGGATGCTCCGCCGGCGCATCAGGGACCTCGGCATGTCCGGGGCCGAGATCACCGCGTCCCCCGCGGGATACGCCATCCACGTCGACGAGTGCCGGCTCGACGTCACGCTGTTCGAGCGGCAGCTCGCCGAGTCCAGGCGGCTGGCCGCGTCGGGACGGCTCGCGCAGGCGTCCCAGCAGATCAAGGCGGCCCTGTCTCTTTGGCAGGGGCCGCCGCTGTCCGGCGTGCCCGGCCGGGTCATGCGCAGGGAGGCGGCCGGGCTGGCCGAGCGGCGGCTGTCGGCGCAGGAGGACTGGATCGATCTGGAGATGGCGCTCGGCAGGGGCTCGCAGGTGACCGCCGACCTCTACCGGCTGGTCGCCGAGCAGCCGTTCCGTGAGCGGCTGCGCGCCCAGTTGATGATCGCGCTGCACGCGTCGGGCCGGACGGCCGAGGCGCTGGCGACGTACCGGCAGGCCCGCAGGCTGTTCGTGGACGAGCTCGGGCTGGAGCCCGGCCCCGTGCTCAAGGGCGTGGAGCGCGGGATACTCCAGGGCGGCGCCGCGCTCCGGCCCGCCGGCCTGCCGTACGCGTTCGGCACCTAGCGTTCGGCACCTATAGCGTTCGGCACCTAGGCGCGCCGCCGCCGGCGCAGCACCGCCCAGCGCAGCAGGGCGCCGACGACGACCGCTTCCGCGCCGAGGAGGAGCACGGCCGCCGTGGCCCCCCACAGCCCCGCGAGCGTCTCGAACCACAGCCGGACGACGAGGAACGCCACCGGCGCGAGGACTGCCACCGACACCAGCGTGTACGAGGCGTGCAGCCACCTCGCCCGGCGCGGGTAGGCCCGCACCCCCGCGGGCCCGTGTCTCAGGAACGCCGCCGCGAACCGGAACGACTCCCCCTGCAGGTCGGCGGTGGACGTCGCGTGTTCGAGCATGTGATAGCCGTCGAGCCGGAGCACCGGCAGCAGGTTGACCAGGACGATGGTGACGCCGGAGAGCAGCAGCGCGGCGAGCGGGGGCCGCGACCAGCCGGGCCCCCACAGCCACAACGCGCCGAGCGGCACCAGGAGGGCCAGGTTGACGTAGATCCCGGCGAACGCCGTCGCCACGCGCTGTCGTGCGCTGGGGAACGTCACGACGTCGTCGACCTTGCAGTAGGGCGCGATCAGCGGGAAGCGCCACATGACGCCGATCTGGGTGGGTAGGCCGCCGTAGCGGTGGCAGGCCACGCCGTGGCCCAGCTCGTGCAGGGCGTACATGAGCCACGCCAGGAGCGCGGCGAGCGGGGCCCACTCCGGCCGCACCGACGAGTAGAGCGAGGGCCAGTTCAGCGTGACGAGCACGCAGATCGCGAACCCGGCCACGGCCAGCGGCGCGGCCACCGCCGGGTGCAGCAGCCAGCCCGCGCGCCGCCCGATCGCCGGCACAAGGTCGGCCGCGCCCGGGATCGGCATGCGCCGGTGCAGCGCGGAGCGCCCCTCGGACCTGCGTGCCAGCTCCGCCTTCTCCCTGATGAGGGCCAGCTCGTCCGGTCCGGCGGGGTCGAGGAGCTGCCGGTCGGCCAGCAGGCCGAGCAGCCGCTGCCAGTGCGCGGCGTCCAGCCTGCGGCCGAAGCGGCGGGCGTACTCGGCGCCGATGTCGGCGAGGCTGCGGGCGCCGTCGAGCCGCCCCATCAGGAACGCCTCGCGCGGCCCCACCTGGAAGTAGGCGCGCGTCTGTGCGTCGGCGACATAGTGGATGGTGGCCGGGCCCCTGGCCAGGGCGGGCCCCACCCGCACGGCGCTCCTCAGCCGGGGGCGGGCGTCCTCCAGCCAGGCGGCGTCGCTCGTGTCGCTACCGGTGACCGTCATACCGGGCTCACCGGCTGCGGAGCCAGGATGCGCTTGGCGACGTACGACAGGTAGACCTCGTCCAGGATGGAGGCGCCGAGCCGGTTGTTCGTCATGTGGATGTAGGAGCTGAGCAGCACCGTCGCCAGGTCATCCGGGCCGGGCGTCCCGCCGGGGAACTCCAGCTCGCCCCGGTCCGCGGCGGCGAGCACGCGGGCGCGCAGGTCCCGGCAGTGCGACAGCCAGGTCCGTTCCATGCCGGACGGCTCGGCGGCGCCCGCCGCGAGTGCCCGGATCCTGGCCAGCCGGGGTGCGAAAGTGTCCCGCGTCAGCTCCAGGCTCCTGTCGAACGCCCCGTGCTGGTCGCTGGACGGCTCCTGGTACGCCTCCTCCCAGAAGGTCCTGTACCGCTGGAAGAACAGGCGCACCGCGGCGTCCTCCTTGAGGAACGTGTAGGCGGCGATCAGGGTGAGCTGCGCGGCCGAGCCCAGCAGAACAGGTCGGACATGCAGGTTCGACGTGGCGAGAAGCTGTGCCACCAGGTCGCTCGACTGCTCGAAGTGCCATTCGGCGATCCGCATGCCGGTCGTGCCGCCGTACCTGCCGAGCTCGGGCTCGTACGGCAGCAGGGCGATGCTGTTGTTCGGGCGGAACGGCATCATGCCGTCGGCGCCGTACTCCTCGTTCCAGCTCTCCTCGCCGTACTCGGCCAGGTACATCTTCTTGAACAGGTCGGCGAGCCCTTCGGTGTCGGTCTCGTACAGGGCGGGGCGGCGCCTGAGGAACTCCTCGATCGCGCCGACGGCCCGGCGGGTGACCTCCTCCCGCGCCGCCGGCGACGCCGGCTTGAACCGCAGGCGCAGGTGCGGCCCCTCCTGCCAGTACTTGATGAAGAACCAGCCGCCGATCAGGCCGTCGTCCCTGAGCCGCCGCACGAGGGGGCGGACGGCCTCGACGACGATGGGATTGGTGTCGCCGGCGTAGAAGACGTGCAGCGCCACCCACTCGTCACCCATGCTGCTCCCTTGCCGTGTCGTAGAGCTCGATCAGGTATTCGCTGACGTGCGGGCGCCCGTGCTCGTCGCGGAGCCAGAGCTCGTCGAGCCCGGGGCTGCACTCGGTCAGCACGATGCGCGACGAGGCGCCGCGGGCGAGCTGGTCGAGCAGCCGCAGCGACAGCCAGCTGCCGAAGTCGACGGGCAGCGGCTTGCGCGACGGCCCCCGCCCGTTCTCCCGGCGGCCGTTCACCTGGGCGAAGACCTGCTCGGGAAGCCCGTGCTCGCGCCGCCACCTGAGCACCCTCAGCAGGTGCTCGGTGTCGGTGTGGCCGGGATCGCGCAGCGGAAACGCCGCGGGGGCCAGCTTCCACATGCGGCGCTGCACGACCAGGTCGCCGAGCACCAGCCGCGGGTACGCGGTGACGCCGTCGGCCGGCACCGGCCGCCCGGTGCCCGCCCACAGGTCGATCGGGGCCATGCCCGCCGGGGAGAAGCACATCAGGACCTGCTGCACCTCGGGCAGCGCCATGGGCAGCAGGAAGCCCAGGTAGAGGGGCACCACCTCGCGGCCGAGCCGCTTGGACACCAGCTTCACCCGCCCCTCGTGCGGGTCGTGCTCCAGCACGAGGTCGTCCAGGGGGATCTGCTCGGACGGCGGGCGCGTGCTGACGTCACCCGAGCAGACGATCTCGTGGTCGGTGACGCTCGGATGGATGTTCAGGTTGGTCGTCTCGTAGCCGCCACGCAGCTCGGCGAGCACCGCTCCGGCGGGCGTGTGCCGGCGCAGGACCCCGGCCAGCAGGTGCCGGGCGCCGGCTCCGCCGGCGTCCAGACAGTGCGCGAACCTGGAGAACATCAGCGTCGATCCCGCGTACGCCTGGTTGAGCACCAGCCTGCCGGCGGCCTGCTGGACGAAGAACGACCACGGCTGGTCGAACCGGCCGCCGGGCGGCAGGTGGCCGCGCACCGCCTCGACGAAGTCCGGGCCGAGCCGGATCTCCTCCGCGTTCTCCGGCACGTCGCGCAGGTACAGCGACGCGGCCTCGCGGGCCCTGTCGAGAGCCTCGATCTCGGCGAGCCGGAACCAGTTCTCCTGCGGCACATAGGCGTTGTCGTCGTCGAAGGGCCGCCTGCGCAGTAGACGCCCCGCGTACGGGGCGAAGAAGTCGCGCTGGAACTCGTGGCAGAAGCGCTCCACGTCCTCGCACCGGCCGCCGGCGCCGTACCGAGCCAGGAAGAAGCCCAGGGCGGTCAGCCGCCGCGGCAGGCTCAGGTCGAAGGCGGGCAGGATGTCGGCGAGCGCGGCCAGCGACGGCAGCGCCGCGGCCTCCCACTCGGCCCGGTCGGTCTCCATCCCGTCGAAGGTGATCGTGGTGTCCTCGTAGACCAGGGTTCGGGGCAGCGCCTTCTCCGGTGCCCCGACCAGGGAGAACGCCTCGCGTACCCGCGAGCGGAGTTCGTCCAGCACGGCGGCCCGCTCTCTGGCCGGCGTGGCCGGGTAGCGGTCCACGAGCCCGCACACCCGCGTGAGCACCGCGGCGACCTCCCGCAGCGCCGGGTGCGGCTGCCGGGCCAGAACGCCGGTGTAGGCCGCCGCCGGGTCCGGCGCCCGCAGGTCGATCTGGAGGTCGGGCGCCACCAGCAGCCCGAGCCGGAGCAGGTGCCCGAGCAGCCGTTCCACCGCTTCCAGGGTGCGTCCGGCGTCCGCGGCGGCCACCTGGGCGGAGAGGTCGCGCAGCGTGAGCCTGGCGTTCCTGGTGACGGCCACGACGTCGTCCAGCGCCGGCCCGCTCGGCAGGAAGAACAGGTCCTCGTGCACGTCGTCGAGCGAGACGGCGGCTTCGGTGTCCGTGCCGGCGATCGTCCTGCGCCGGATGTACCGCGTGCTCTCGCCGTCGGCGCCGGCGCCGGGCGCCAGCGTGACGACGGTCTGCGAGCGCAGGCCGGGGTCGGCGAGGATGGCGGCCGACAGGCGCGCCAGCACGGCGACGTTGAGCCGTACGGACGAGCGCTGCCGCAACGACGCGGGCTCGGGCAGCGGCCGGCCGGCGCCGGAGGCGAAGCGCCCGAGGCCGACCGCGGTGAGCGTGCTGAACGGGCTGGTCTTCAGCGCGGCGCGGTAGAGCAGCTCCAGCAGGGTCCGCTCGATCTGCCTGCCGTTCTTGTCCAGCGCCCTCGACGGGTCGAGGTAGCGGTCCATGCTGCGCTCCAGAACCTCCGACTGCAGCAGCACCGCGCAGCGCAGCCCTTCGTCGGCCAGCACGGCGCGAGCCCTCCGCCTGGCGGCGGCGACGTCGGCGGCGAGCAGCGGCCCGCCCTCGGCCAGCAGGTCGTCCAGCGCGGCCATGGACTGCCGCCACCGCGCGAGCAGGGCCTCCACGTCCGGGTTGAGCAGCGGCGCGGAGGCGGCCAGGACGGCCGGGCGCGGACGGCGGGCGTTGAAGACGTCCCTGCGCAGGTTGATCAGCGCGGCGCGGCAGGGGTCGCCGCGGTCCAGCCCGGCGACGGCGCGTTCCAGCTCCTCGCGCAGCCGCCGGCCCGCCGCGTCCCTGGCGGCCTCGCCGTCGAGGACCCGCTCGGCCCATGCCGTCGCCGTGCCCGTGCGCAGCTCGGCGGCGGCCTGCGCGGGCAGGCCGGCCACGCGGAGCAGGAACGCCTCGCCGAGCCGCCAGCGGCGCACGTCCGCGCCCAGGAGGGGCGGGGGATGCGGGAGGACGTCGGTCATCGCGTGGTCCCTTCTCGCGTGGCGGCTGCGAAGCCGTACAGGGCGTGGTCGTAGCGGAGCCCGGGGGTGCGTTCGCGGCCGAGCAGGATGAAGATCAGGCTGTTCTCGCCGGTGCCGGCCGTGCCGAGCAGTTCGTCCACCCCGGGGTTGTCGAGGCCGAGCACGGCTCCGCAGCCGATCCCGCGTGCGGTGGCCGCCAGGTAGGCGGTCTGCGCGGCGTGGCCGGCCTCGATGTTGAGCATCCGGTAGCCGCGGGCCCCGTACGCCGCCACGAGGTCGTCCAGCCTGCCGGTGACCACGAGGATCGCGCCCACCTCCGGGATGCTGTAGTTCGCCAGCGCGTACAGGCGTTGCAGCCGGGTGACGTCCACCGGGCCGCCGGGGACGAGGCCGCCCCGGGCGGCGTCGTAGGCGTAGGCCCGCCGTTCCAGCCCCTCGACGCCGATGGAGATGACGTGCAGGCCGGTCCACGGATGCTCGCGGGGGGCGGGGGCGACGTCCGTGCCGGCCAGGCCGGCGCCCGCGACCGCCGAGAGCACCCAGGCCAGGTCCCCGGCGGCGAGCGGCCGCGCGCCGCTGAACAGGCCGAAGCTCGTCCGCCGCCGGCGCAGGCTCTCTCCCAGGTCGAGATCGCCGTCCGCGGGGACGGGCCGCGGCAGGGGTACCAAGGGACCGCCTCCCTGCGGGCGGGCCGCGCCGGAGCGCGCCGCCTGCGGTGCCGGGCGCGGCCGGTCGCCCACCAGAGCGGCCGCGTGCACGCGGCTGACCAGCTCGAACGTTCGCACCCTGCGCGAGGCCTCCCAGACCGGACGCGGCCGGCCCGCGTCGATTCGCGCCGGCGGAGCCTCGTACGCGGCGGCTCGGCCGAGGGGCAGCACGACGAACGGCGCCTCATCGTGCCCGTCCACGCCGAGGACCTCGCTGACAGGCTGCTCGTCGAACCACAGGACCGGCTCGACCGGCGCTCCCCGGGCGGCCAGGACCAGCCGCCAGGACGCCAGCAGCGCGCCCACGTCCTGGGTGACCACGTGGTAGCTGAAGGTGTTGTACTTGAAGGCGTTCTTCCAGAAGCGCACGGTGGCGATCACGTACAGCTCCGCGCGCGTGCCGGTGGCCGCGGCGATCGCGTGGCGGCGGTCGCCGTCCGACAGCAGGTCCAGGCTGTGGTGCGCGGTGTCGTAGTGGTAGACGCCGGGCGGGAGCGGCCCCGAGCGGCCGGTGACCAGATAGCTCTCGGCGGGGTACATGCCGCCGCCCGACGCCGTCGGCCGCGCCCAGGCCGCCCGGTCGGAGCGGAGCTTGGTGTCGCTGTCGTCGTTCCAGTTCGGCTCCGTGCGGCGGTCCGCCAGCCCGTTGCACCCGAGCAGGGAGGCCAGCGCCCCGAGCGGCGGCGCCGTCGCCGCGGCGGGCCCGCACGCGGCCCGCACGACCGCGTCGGTCGCGGCGTGCGGGGGCGCGAACGACGGCTCCGGCAGCGGCACCTTGACCACGTCGGTGTACAGCTTGTGCCTGGACGGCTGGTCGGCCCAGTCGACCTGGAACCCCAGCGGAGGCAGCGGGACGCGCTGCCGGTCGAACACGCGGCGCGCGTAGTCCAGCGCGGTCGCCGCGTCGCTCGGCGTACTGACCACGGTCTCTCCTACGGGAAGGGATGCGGGACGAGGTGGAGTTGCTCGGGCCGCAGGGGGTGCGGCGTGCGGCCCGCCCGGTAGGGTGCCCAGCGGGTCCGCGGCATGGACAGCACCCGCTGCCTGCGCCAGCCGAAGTCGATCGGCACCAGCCCGGGCGCGAGCGTGGCCACGGTGTGCAGGCCCATGGCCCGCTGCTCGGGCGTGGTCTGGTCGACCACCACGGTGTCCAGCCCCGCTCCGGCGAGCAGGCCCACCAGGTCCCGAACGGCCTGGGCCAGGTCGGTGACGGGCGCCCGCGCGGCCTCCCAGTCGGCGAACGCCTCGCGGAGCGGGACGCGGCGGGACTGGCGGAGCCAGTGGTCGGCGTGCGGCGCCATCTCCGGCAGGCCGAACAGCAGCGCGTGGTGCGCCAACTCGGCGACGTGGTCGTAGTCGGCGGCCATGTGCTCGACGTGCTCCAGCGACGCGGTGACCCGGTCGTCGAAGCCGGTGACGTAGGTGGCGGCCTCGCACACGGCCGCCCGTACGGCGTCGGCGGGGTCGAGCGACGCGCCTCCGGCGAAGCACAACCGCCCGTACCCGCCGTCGCGCCGCACGGCGACCGCGCCCACGGCGGGGACGGGCAGGTCCACTCGGATGTCGAAGCACCGCAGGTCGTAGCCCATCAGGTCCACGTGTGCGCGCATCTGCCGCACGAGGGGATGCGCCACCGTGTCGAGGTCGATCTCGGGCGGTGTGAGCCCGGCGTACCAACTGATCAGGAACGCGTCGCGCTCGATGAGCTCCAGCAGGCCGTGCAGGACCGCCTCGGTGACCGAGCTGCCGGACGCGCAGCCGCTGGAGCACTCCTGGATCGTGTTGCGGTGGTCCGAGCGGTGGTCCAGGTAGTAGACGAGCTGCTCGGGCACCAGGACGGCGCGGTCGTCGCGCAGCGACCAGCCCCATACCCAGGGGACTTCCGGGTTCTCGTGCCAGGGGACGTACTTGTCGGCGTGCGCTCGGTAGAAGCCCGGGTCGTAGAGCCCGCACTGCTCCATGTCGACGTGCGGGGAGTCGAGCTCGCCCGGCCGCGCGCGGCGCGCCACCGCCACGCGGCGGGGACGCTGGCCCGCGTCGCGTTCCAGCCCTTCCAGCACGGCCAACAGCTCGCTCCTGGCGTAGCTCTCGGCGTGCCCGCTCCAGTACAACTCGTGGAAGGCGTACTTGCTGCGCACGAGGAACCGGCCCGTGGCGGGGGCGGTGGCGGTGGCCTGGTACATGCGCAGCGGCGGCCGGCCCAGCATGCCGCAGACCGGGTTGGCCAGCGCGTCCATCGGCAGGCGCAGCTCCTCCGGCGCCAGGCCGCGCGTCGCCCCCGGGCTCGCCACCGGCGCGGGGGCCAGCGGGACGCGGGCGCCGTCCGCGCTGTCCGGCGACGGCGCCGCGCAGCGTTCGCACGCCGAGTCCTTGATCAGCCGGTAGCGGGAGATGCGAGCATTGCGCGTGCTGACCTCCCAGACCGGCTGGATGGCAGCACCGGGCACGGTCTGCTCCGTGGCCGCCTCGACGAGCGCGGCGACGATCGCGACCACGTGCGGGGCCGGCGCGGCCGGCGCCGAGGTGACGACCCCGCGCGCCTCCTCCAGGATCTGCTGCTCCAGCATCGACCGGCAGCCGGTCCAGCGGCGGTCCAGGCACCTGGGGCACGGGCCGCCGCCGCCCGGGGTGGCCGCCACGATGATCGTCTCAGCGTCGAGGCGGACGCTGACCGTGGCCGCGGGATCCGCGGGGAGCGCCCTGGGCAGGCCCAGGCCGGCGACGTCAACGACGGGCTCGTGCTCGCCGAGCGCCGCCAGGAGCCACTCCCCCGCGGTGGCCGCGGGGGACGGTCCGAGGGGGGTCTCATGTGTCGAAATCATCGAGGAACGCGGACCTTCCGTACGGGTACGGGCGGGCAGGGGGCATGGGCGGGCATGGGCGGGCATGGGCGGGCATGGCCGGGCATGGGGTGCCCGTGGCGGGGTGAGGCGGATCGTGGCGGACCGGTTCGTGAGGGGTCGCGCGACCGGAAGGTGCTGCGGGCCAGGGACCTTTGCCAACAGCCTTGGCCCGCAGCCTTGGGCCGTCAGGCGCAGCTTGAGGTGCTGCTGCTGGTGGAGCAGCAGCTTGAGGTGCTGCACGAGCAGCAGCTTGAGCAACTGCACGACGAGCTGCACGCACCGGCCACCGCGTCCGGAGCCACCATCATGTCCATCGACGGGTCGAGGCTGTCGACCACCTCGAACGTGGCCGCCTCGAGCTCGAGCAGCTCCAGGTTGAGAGATTTCATGGTCTACCTTTCTCGTACAGAACGATCACTTGCTTGCTTGCACGGAACGGGCGTGACGCTGTCGGCCGGCGTGGGCGCCGGCCGTTCACCTCCTCTCGTCGCGGAACAGCAGGACCCGGACGACGTTCGTGACCTCCGCCAGGTCCGGAGGGGTCAGCACGACCGCCCCGGCCCGCAGGCCGGCCCGGCGCAGGCGGGCGATCAGCAGGTCGTCGTCGATGGTCCCGGCCGGATCGGGCTCCTCGTCCGGCGACAGCGGGGACGACAGCGGGAACCCGGTGAGCGCTGGAGCCGCGGGCGCGCACGTCGCCGTCCAGCCCGTCGGGGACGAGGCGAGCCGGCGCGTCCCCACGATGGCGAGCAGCGCGGACTCGGCCGCCTCCAGCCACGTCCGTCCCGGCCGTGCGACGAGATCGTCGCCGGCGGCGCCGGTGATGCGCACGATCGCGACGGGGACGACGCCGCGCGCCCGGTAGAACGTGATCCGGTAGCCGTCCGCGCGGGTCTCGCGCACGAGCATGGCCACGCGATCCAGGCGCCGCGGGTCATCGTCACCGTCGCCGTTGCCGTCGCCCACCCTGGCACCGGCACCGGCACCGGCACCGGCGTCCTCGCCCGTGGCTGCGAAGTCCGCCATGGGGGTGACGGGGACCTCGCCCCGCGCGATGGCGGCGACCGTGTACGCGCCCGCCGCGCCGAGCAGCGCCCTGGAAACCGCTGCCCGCAGGGTCGGGCCCGCCGCGACGCCGAGCAGGTCCGGCTCGAACCGTGCGGCCCGGCGATCCCAGGGCCCGGCCAGGACGGCGCTGCGGGGAAGGCCGAGCGTGACGGTCCGCGCGGGTGTGCCGGTGCCGTCGAGGGAGGCGAGCACGTTCGTCGCGCTCAGGTCGAGGGAGGCGAGCACGTTCGTCCCGCTCAGGTCGAGGCCCGCCACCAGAGGGTCCCCCGCCAGAGGCGCACCGCCGAGCCAGCCCCGCACGCGCTCCGCCGCGACGGCTTCGGCCTCCTCCGGTGCCGGGGACAGCAGGCCGTGGCATCGGCGGTGAAGGTTGACGGCGTGGCGCAGGGACGCCTCCTCGAGCGCGCCCAGTCTGGCCTCGATCAGGGTGCCGGTGCCGAAGGCCACGATCGGAGCGGGGTCGGCGGACGGCGCGATCAGCGCGCTGATCTTCACCGGGATCTGCGGGACGTCGTCGTCGTCGAACCTGCGCATGATGCCGACGTGGTCGGCGACCACGTGCTTGAAGCGCTGATAGGCCTCCTCCTGCGACGGCCGCACCCCGGCACCGACTGGCCCCTCGACCGCGAGGCCGGTATCCGCGAGGCCGGTATCCGCGAGGCCGGTATCCGCGAGGCCGGTATCCGCGAGGCCGGTATCCGCGTGGCCGGCGTCCGGGAGGCCCGCCAGTGGCTCGCGGGTGGTGGCCGGGTGCGGCACGACGTGCTCGATGTGGATGTTCAGCCGGTCCGGATCGACGATCACGACGGAGTCCTCGATGTCGCTCGGGATACGGCCGGTGAGCAGCTTGAAGACCTCGAACGCGGCGACGCTGACGGCGATGGTCGCCGCTGCCGCGGGCAGCACCTCAGGCGCGGCGGTCGCCGCGGAGCCGCCCCCGGCCGCCAGCCACACGTCCCCGCTCCCCGGTACGGCGTTGTCGCTCATGCGGAGCATCGCGGAGCGGACGGTCTCGACCGTGCTCCCGCCAGGCTGCCAGGGGCCGAGGACCAGCCGGTCCCCCACCCGGACCAGCGACACGAAGCCGGCCCCGGCCGCTCGGGCGCGCTCGGCCAGTCCGAAGAGGTCGGGCGACGGCCGGTCCGCGGCGACCAGACAGATCACGTCCACGCCCTCGACGGCCAGAGCGGCGGAAGCCCCGTGCACCGCCACGGACGCGGAACCCCTCACCACGGCGGCGGAATCACCGTTCACCGTCATCGGCGCGGAACCCGTCACCATGGTGGCAGCGGAGCGTGCGTCGGCGGTACGGACCCAACCTCCCCGCGCGCTGCCGATCCCGTTGGCGGCCAGCGCCCCGGCCAGCGCACTCGCCTGGCCCGGTTCGTCGCAGACCACCAGCACCCGCGCCGCCGCGGCCCGGAGGAAACCGGTCCCGTCATCGCCGTGATGCTCCAGGAAGGCGATCTGCCCCGAGAACCGGTCACGGAGATCGGACTCCAGCGCGACGCCGCTCTCCGGCGCGTCCGTCACGACGCCGCGCGAGGCCAGGGTCGTGATCAGGGACCTGACGCTGGCGGCCTGCGCCTCGGGCACGTCCGCCAGCAGGTCGCTCAGCCGCGTGGTGCCGTCGAGGTGGGGCAGCAGCGCCGACAGGTAGCGATAGGCTCCCGCGCCCCTGATGAGGAATCCGTCGCCGCGCCCGCGGACGTACATGCCGTCCGGGGTCTCGAGGAAGGCCATGTCGGTACGCATCCGGGGGCGGACGACGTCACGAGGCTGGGTTGTCACAACGATCTCCCCTTGTCGAGGTTCTGAACGTCAGGCAAGGTCACGGCGGCTGATCAAGGTGAGCGCGATCGCGATCCCGGCGGCGACGTACGCGAGCAGCACAGCGCAGGCGACCGGCCCGCTCACGTACGCGGCCACTCCCACGCCTCCTCCCCCCGGCGACGGGGTTCCCAGGGCGGCCACGAGCGAGCCGCCGGCGGGCCCCAGCAGGATCGCGCGCACGGGTCGCAGGGCCGGGACGATCCCGGCGAGCCCGGCCAAGGCGTTCTCCAGCCCCAGCGTCCACATCAGCCCCACGCCGAGCGCCGCGCCGACGCCCCGGAAGATCACGCCGAGCGCCAGCCCGGCGCTCATCCAGGCGATGGACAGGAACGCCGTGGCGCCGAGGGCAGCGGCCACCTCCGAGAGCGGCGGCCAGATCGCCGCTCGCCCGGTGACCGCCGCGATGACCATCGAGGTGACCAGGGCCGCCGCCTGCGCCGCGGCCACGAAGACGGTCACGGCTGCCGCACCCGCCACGGCCTTGGCAATGATCACCTGCGCCCGTCCTGGGCCCTGCGTCAGCCGGGCCTGCCAGGTCCGCCAGCGGTACTCCGAGCCGGTGACGAGCACTCCGAAGATCAGCATCGTGGCCCCGCCGAACAGGGGGTAGCTGCCCGCCGCCGTCGTGTGGGCGGCCGAGGGCAGCAGCATCTCCAGGAGCGCGGCACGCTCGGCCGCTTCCCCGGCGGGATCGAGCGTCGAGTAGACGATGTACGGCACCCCGAACCCGAACGCCACCACCATGAGCACCCACCCCGTCCCGATCAGCGGGAGAGCGGGCCGCCTCCACAGCAGCAGAGCCTCGGCCGCCAGCGCGTCGGACCACGATCGCCACCAGGGCGTTGCCCTGCCCCCGGCCACCGGGTTCACCTGTCCTGACATGGCCGCGGTCACGAAGCGTCCCCCGTGGAATGCCCCGCGGAGTGCCCCGGGGAGTGTCCCGGGGAATGATCGTGGGCGGTCAGGGCGAAGAAGACCTCTTCCAGCGACGGCCGCTCACGCCGGGCCTCGTGCACCTCGACACCGGCCTCCACCAGAGCTCTCACCAGGCCGGGGACGCCGTCCGGCGGAAGGTCGAGCCGCCAGTGCGGATCGTCGGCGCCGCCGGCCCGGACGGCGCCCGCCCAGGCGGGGTTCGCCCGCAGCACCCGCTCCGCGGCGTCCACCGGCCGCAGCCACAGGGCGACCGCGCCGGACGGCGTGCGCGACAGCAGTGCCGCCACCGTGTCCTCCGCCGCGATCTCGCCCCGGTCCAGCACCATGACCCGGTCGCACACCTGCTGGACCTCGCTGAGGAGGTGGGAGGAGAGCAGGACGGTGGCGTGCTCGCGCAGCTCCCTGATCAGCGAGCGCATCGACGCGGTGCCCTCGGGGTCCAGCCCGTTGGTCGGCTCGTCCAGGATGACCAGCGCCGGGTCACCGAGCAGCGCGGCGGCGACCCCCAGCCGCTGCCGCATGCCCAGCGAGTAGCCGGAGACCCGCCGGTCGGCGGCGCGCTCCATGTCCACGACCCGCAGCACCCGCCCGACCTCCGCCTCGGACAGGCCCCGCGCCCGGGCGAGCACCCGCAGGTTGGCGCGCCCGGACAGGTGCGGCACGAACGCCGGCGACTCGATCAGCGCGCCGATCCGCCGCAGCGCCCGGCTGTCGCCGGGTGTCCTGCCGAGGACCTTGACGGTGCCCGTATGGCTGCGGATCAGGCCGAGCAGGATGCGCATCAGCGTCGTCTTTCCCGCGCCGTTGGGCCCGAGCACTCCGTAGACTTGGCCGGGGTCGATCCGCAGGGTCACGCCGTTCAGCGCGCGCACGGCGCCGAACGTCTTCGTCACGCCCTCGAGCTCGACGACGGCGGCGCCCGCCACCGCGGAGAGCCGAGGAGCGATCTCCTGCCGCAGCGTCATGTCCGCCGCTCCGCATGGTGCAAGGTCATGTCTCATTCCCGTTCCGAGAGCTTCGGGCCGGTGCCCGCCGGCTGAGGAAATGATGCGACGAGCCGCTCCCCGCCGGCTCCCTTCCCGCTCCTCGCCCGGGAACGAGCCAAGACGTTCACACCGATCCGGCGCCCGTCTCAGGACTGGAGTTGCCCCAAGGCCAGGTAGTCAAGGTTTTGGGCTGCCGGCAAAAGCGCGTCGGGTCAGCTCGATCGTCTGGGGCGCCACCGGCCGGGTGACGTGCGGGCGCGCGCAGGCGGAGTCCTCGCCCGAGACCACGCGGACCGCGCGGTCCTGCTGTCCATCCGCGCGACCACCGGACGGCCGTCAGCGCCGACCACGACAGACAGCGTCTGCGACTCGGAACGTCATCCTCCCGAGAGAACCCGCGCCACCTCCCGGGTCACCGGGCGCGAACCGTCATCGCCCACATCAGAGCCGTTCCCTCCGCCCTCGCTTGCACCACCCCAGCCAGAAGGACCGTCACAGGACTGATCAACGAGTACCACAGGGCAGCCTGATCACCCGGCGAACGCCCAGCTCAGCAGCAGTGTCCGCGTTCTGGCACCGCGCACGGCATGATGCCGTGCGATCACCGGCGGAGTGGATCAGTTGAGAGGTGGCGGCCGGCCGTGGGCCGTCGGCGGTTGAGATCCGGTTCGTCGGGTGTGGCCAGGTCCTGGGGCGGTATCGCCGAGCCGGGCCAGTGCTGGCAGCAGCACCCAGCCGTACGCCTGCGCCGACGGCAGCTCCGGCGGCGCCGTCCCCGCCACGCTGCCCGGACCGATCGCCTGCCCCGCGACGCGTCCGGCTCCAGACAGCCGGACGCGAAGCTGAGGAGACGTCAGGACATGGTGAGCGTGCCGTCCGCGTTACGGGCGCACGAGACGACCGCGCGGGGCGCCGCGGCGAAGGCGCCGGCCAGGCACTGGCCGAGGACCGTGTGGCCCGCGGCGTTGGGGTGCCACGACTCCTGGCAGGTCTGGAAGTAGGTGACGCAGGTGTTCGCCGCCCGCTGGATGTCGATCTTGTCCCAGCCGGACAGGCTTGTGATGAACGTGCCGGACGGCCCGTCCTGTACCCGGACCGGCGTCGCGAGCGCGCCCGCCGGGCTGCCGGGGTTCTCGCAGAGCCTGGCCCCGTCGAAGGCCCTCTGGACGTCCAGTACGCGCAGGTCGGCCGCCGGACGTTCGGCTGCCAGCGTGGCATGCGCGTTCTTGACCAGGGAGCCGAGGTTCTGGGAGAACACGTGCCCAGGGGCGAGGCTCGCACGGTGGATCGGGCATCCGGCGGCGTAGCGCTCGGCGCCGAGGGCGCGGAACTTGTCGCGGGTGTCGGTGCGGCCGTCCTCGTCGTGGTACTGCGCGGCGATGTCGGGCGGCAGCGGGTTGGTGTAGGTCTGCAGGATCACCTGGTGGGTGCCGTCGGCGTCGATCTGGGCGAGGGTGTCGAGGATCTGGCGCAGGGCCGCGGTGGTCTCGGTGGTGGCGGCGGCGACCTCGGCGTCGGTGGCCAGGTCCGAGGCGGTGCAGGGCTTCTGCGGCACTTCGCCCTTCAGGTAGGCCCAGAACTCCCACCAGCCTGTCCAGGCGTCGGCGATGAAGCGGTTGGCGCATAACGTGGCCACGTCGCCGAAGGTGAACTGGGTGTTGTTGGAGCCGAGGCCGACGAGGACGACGTCGATGTCGTGCGTCTGGGCGAGGGCGCGCAGCTGATCGAGTTGCGAGGCGACGGCGCGGCCCTCGGCCCGGGCGCTTGCGGGGGCGGCGATGTCGGAGGGCTGGGCACCGGAGCACGCGAGGTTGAAACGTTGCTGGATGCCCGGGAGCGACGCCGTGAACACCGAGGCGTTCGCCGACCGGTGGCAGAAGTAGGCATTGCTGTTGGCCGCCGACCAGCCGGGGAAGGCCTGTGCCGTACCGGAGGCGTCGACGACGGGCTGGTAGTCCCCCGCACCCTCCCCGCTGACGAAGCTGTCGCCAAGCGCGACGGCGGCGGTGGGCAGAGCCGCCTGCGCCGGTCCACCCTGTACGGCCTGGATGCCCGCCGCGCTCACCAGGAACATGACAACCGCGGCGGCACGCTGGAGGAACCTCATGACCACCTCATTTCCTACTAAATGATCACGAAATACGCATGTGTGGATCACAACATGCCGCACAAACCGCGTCAACATGCCCGCCTCCGGCAGGAGCATCCTCACCGCCGGTCCGGGCATGCTCTACGGCCAGCACGTCATGCCCTGGCCGGTGACCGGGCCGCGGTAATGGTCCGCGGGATCGGGCTGCCGTTGAGCGGGCAAACCAGTTCGACCTGGGTGGCCGCCTTCTCCCCGGCGGGACGGTCGCGCGGCCGGCGACTGGCCGCCGGGCAGGAAGAACTGGACCACGGGCTGGACGACGCCCCGGGGTGCCGTCCAGGATCACGTGGACTGCTCGCCCTCCGGCGGCCCGATGCCTTCGTGTTCACGTGCTTCTGTCCGGTGTGGCCTCAAGCGTCCCAGCGCTGGTTGGCGCCGCCCCAGCAGGTGTACTGCTGGAGACGGGCGCTGTCCGCCGTCGACTGGCCGGACACGTCGAGGCACTTGCCCGAGTGCCGGGCGACGATCTCGACGTAGCTCGTACCGGACACGGCGCGGAGTTGCCACTGCTGGTTGGTGCCGCTGCCGCACGTGTACTGGATGACGGCCGCGTTGTTCGCGGTGGAGGCGTTGTTCACGTCGAGGCACTTGCCGGAGTGCTGCGCCACGATGTTGTGGTAGCCGTTGCCCAGATCGCGCAGTTGCCACTGCTGGTTGGCGGCCCCGCTGCAGGTGTACTGGATGATCTCGGCGGCGTCCCCGGTCGAGCCCTGCAGGACGTCGACGCACTTGCCGGAGTTCTGGTTGACGATCTGGGTCGTCGTTGCGCCACCGCCGCCGTCGACGGCGTCACCCCAACCGTAGCGCAGGCGGTTCGCGCCGGACTGGTTGCGGATCGCGAGGTTGAGGCCGGTGCCGCTGCCGCTCTTGGCGTACATCGAGTACCAGTCGTAGCCGATGTCGCCGGGCTTGCCGCCGATGGCCGGCCAGTAGGTGCCACCCATGGCGTTGTCCCGCATCACCTGGGTGACGGCGCGGATGTGGCGGACGAAGTTGTCCGTGCTGTTCGCGTCGGCGTAATTCAGGCCGTTGTTCATCGGAGCCCCGAACTCGGTGACGACCGCCCGCGAAGCGCAGTTGCCGAGGCGGGTCTGGACGTGGGACCGCCAGCCGTCGTACGTGTTCGCCGAGTAGAAGAACGCGTAGTGGTGGAACGAGAACAGCGTGCCGGCGAAACGCGAGTCGTTGCACAGGTCACGGAGGTCCTGGCTGTAGCCGGTACCGCCGACGAGCACCCGGTTCGGCGGGGCCGAGTAGTGGTGGTCCAGCCAGTCGGCGGCGATGGTGCGCCACTCGGCCGAACTGTAGCCGTGCGGCTCGTTCATCGGCTCGAAGTACACGAGGCTGTTCGATCCGTACTGGGAGGTCACGGTCGACCACATCGAGTTCCACGCCGACAGGTTGGTGATGCGGCCCCCGGAGGCCGCGCCGTCCTCCCAGTACGCGAGGATGACCTTCCACCCGCGCGCCGTGGCGGCGTCGACGGCGCCGCGGTAGGCGTTCCACCAGGTGGTGCCGACGGTGTGGGTGTTGATCGGCAGCCGAACCGTGTTCACACCGAGTGTCGACTGCATGTCGTCGTACAGCGCGTTGGCCTTGGCCTGGACGGTGGCGTAGCTGTCGGAGCCGCTCAGCCCGTCGACGACGAGCGGGCCGGTGCTGAAGTTGTCGCCCAGCACCGCCCAGTTCATGCCGCGGAACTGACTGGTCGCAGCCGCTGCGGGCGTCGTCCATAAGCCCACTGCGATGATCGGCAGGAGCACCAGGGCCGCCAGCCCGGCGAGCAGCCGCCTGACTCGGAATGTGTCCATGAGGGAACCCTTCTCGTGCGTCGTCGCGGTGGTCTGCTCACGGGCCGGAAGGTCGCGTCGGCCGATCCGGCCGAGATGGTCCTGGTACCTGGCGTGGTCGCGCACTGTCGAGCGGGCACGACGAGACGTGGGGCTTGTCATAGTTCTCTCCTTGAGGGCATGCACCATGGACCGGCGGCACTGCCGGCCAGCACACGCTCACCGCGTGATTGTTAACGCCCGCCCGGAGAGAAATCCGTCTACCAAACCCAAGTTAGCGCTAACACATCGCCGAGAAAAGATCGTGTGAGAACCGGCCTGGCAGGAGAAGCCCTGGCCGGGGGAAGGCATGGGGCACTGCGCCTGCCGATAATTACACCCGTCCAGGTCATGACCATGTGAGGGCTTCGCTTGGCAGCGCGAGCTCCGGCCCCCCAGAAGACGGAACGCGTACGGCAGGATGATCCGCCGTGCTCCTTCGCCTGGTACGCCGACGAGACCGGCTGGGCGGCGTCCTTCACGAGTACTCACATGCCCGCTTGACCTGCATGGATGAACCTTCGGCAGGCACAGTCTCCACCGCCAAGCCAACGAACTCGACATGCCGTGCCTCGTACGGCTCCCGCGAGGGGATACTTCTCCCGACGGGATGAGGAGTCGCCGTGGCCGGACGCAGCAGCAGATGGAGCCTCGCGCTGATCGTCCTCATAGCCGCGTTCTTCGCCACCTGGGGCCTGTGTACGCTGATCAGTCCTGATGAGGTCGCGTTGTCCCTGGCCGGGCTGTCCACAGCGGTGCTCTCCCTGCCCCTCGGCGTATGGGCGAGCAGGCAACCCACCGGCACCAGCGCGCTTCCTCCCGACGAGCCCCGCCACGCCATCGTCCCACGGCAGCTTCCCGCGATCCCGCCGGGGTTCGTCGGGCGCACCGCCGAGCTGGCGAGGCTGACGGCCCTGCTCGACAGCGCCCTTCCCGACGGTGAGGGCCTCATCGTGATCTCGGCGATCGACGGCATGGCCGGCATCGGGAAGACCGCGCTCGCCATCCGCTGGGCGCACCTGGTGGCCGGCCGATTCCCGGACGGCCACCTGTACGTGAACCTGCGCGGCTTCGACCCCGCCGGCGATCCCGTGTCCTGGAGGGACGCACTGCGGGGATTCCTGGACGCGCTCGAAGTGCCTCCCGAGCGCATCCCGGCCGATGCCGAGGCCCAGGCCGCGCTCTACCGCAGTGTCATGAGCGAGCGGCGCATGCTGATCGTCCTGGACAACGCCAGAGACGCGGAGCAGGTACGCCCGCTGGTGCCCGGCTCCCGGGGCAGCGCAGTCGTGGTGACCAGCCGCCACCGGCTGACAAGCCTGATGGTCCTGCAAGGCTCGTACCCGCTGACCCTCGACGTGCTCTCCGACGACGAGGCCCGCCACCTCCTGGCCCACCGGCTCGGCCGGGAACGGATCGACGCCGAGCCGGCGGCCGTGGACACGCTTGTCGCCCTGTGCGCCGGCCTGCCCCTGGCACTGGCCATCGTCGCCGCCCGCGGCGCGGTGCACCCGCAGTTCTCCCTGGCCGCGCTGGTCGCCCAGCTCCGCGACAGCGAGCAGAGCCTCGACGCCTTCCCCTGCGAGGACGCGCCGGCGGATGTCCGTGCCGTCTTCTCATGGTCGTACCGGCACCTTGCGGAGCCCGCGGCGAAGGTGTTCCGCCTGCTGGGCCTGCATCCCGGGCACGAGATCACCGTGCTCGCCGTGGCGAGCTTCGTCGGCATCGGGCGGCGAGCCGCGCGCGAGGCGCTCTCCGACCTGTCGGCGGCGCATCTGGTCGCCGAGCTGACGGCCGGCCGCTACAGCCAGCACGACCTGCTGCGGGCCTACGCCGGCGAGCTGGCCGACGTACAGGAGCAGGGCAACGATCGTGCGGAGGCGATCGACCGGCTGCTCGCGCACTACCTGCACAGCGCCTTCGGAGCCGCGGTGCTCCTCCACCCACGCGCCGGCCCGCTCATCGACATCCCCGGCCACCCGCGTCCCAAGGTCGTGCTCGCGGAGATCCTGAACTACGCCGACGCCATCTCGTGGTTCGAGACCGAACACGCGACCCTCATGGCAACCGTCCGCCTGGCGGCCGAAACGGGACGTTACACGTACGCATGGCAGCTGCCCTGGACCATGGAGGAGTACCTGGACCGGCGCGGCCACCGCAACGACAGCCTGCTCATGCAGAAGACCGCCGCATGGGCGGCGGAGCGCGAAGGCAGCACCATCGGGCAAGCCCACGCGCACTCAGCGCTGGGCAGGGCGTATCACTGGCCGCGCATGGACCAGGAGTCGCGCCATCACTACGCGCAGGCCGCGCGGCTCTTCGAGACCCTGGGCAATCCGGTGGGCCACGCGCACGCGCTCATCGACATCAGCCACATCTGTGAGCACCAAGGCAACGTGTCCGAGGCGCTGATCCACGGCGACAGGGCGCTCGAACTGGCACAGGGTACAGGTGACGAGCGCGCGCTCGCCCGAGCCCTTTACTTCAGTGGCTGGTACCTGGCCATCCTCGGCCAGGCCGCGCCCGCCATCGCGCGCTGCAGGGAGGCGCTGCTGCTGGAGCGTGACATCGGCGACGTCCGCGGCGAGGCGTTCGCCCTGGACGCCCTCGGCTCCGCCCACCATCGCTCCGGTCTCCACACCGAGGCCGTGGCCTTTCACCGGGACGCCTTCATCTTGTTCGAAGGCTTCGGGGACCGGTACGGGCAGATCAAGTCCCTCCGTAACCGCGGCGACGCCTTGCTCGCGGCAGGGCGGGCCGGCGAGGCGCGGGCGGTGTGGCAGCAGGCGCTGGACATCGCGATCGAGATCGGCGACGCCGACCCAGGTCACGTCTTCCCCGACCTCATCCGCGACCGGCTCACCGCCCTCGGCTGAGCCTTGACCCGGCGGCGGGAAACGCGACCACGGCGTTCCTGTACGGCTCGCATCGTGACAAGGCTGCTTCGCGGACTGCCGACATCGACTGCAGGTCAGCCTGGCCGGCGGGCTCAAGATGCCGGTCGGATGCCGATCAAGCCGGCCAGGAGGCGCAAGGGCTGGAGGAATACGCCCGGGATGCCGCCTGCCCGGAGCGGCCCAAGTGCCGGACATAATCCGGGAAGATCTCGCCGAAATCGTCCGCAGCCATCGCCCTGTCGGGCTGTGGTCGTTCCGGGCGACATCGCGACCGTTCCCCGCCGATCTCCACAGGCTCGCCCCACCGAAGGGAGACATCATGCACCGTCATGACGGTAGTTGGTGGCACAACTTCTGGGCCCACGGAATTGAGGTTCTCACCTCCGGCGGGCTTTCCCACTCGACGGGCACCAGCGGCCAGCACGAGCACCGCTGAGCACCCGGGCCGCGGCACTGCGAGCGGACCATGCCGTCCCGTTGTGGGCGGTGCGGGCGAACGTCCCGTGTGACGCAGCGGCTTCCAAGCCGATCACAAGCGCGGCGCCCTATTCCTGGGAGGGTTCGTTCGTCACCGCGCCGTGGAGCTCTCTCATGCGTTCGCTCGCCGTCCTGACCGCCGCCGCCGCTGTCTCGCTGATGCTCACCGCCCCGGCCGCCGCCACCCCGGCGATATGGAAGTGGCGTGCCGTGCACTCCGCCGACGGCATGGCCTCCGCCTGGGGCGAGGTCGCGATCCACCAGTTCGGCCACGTCGTGGACGGCAAGCTGGAGGACACGCGCGGCAAGGGCTGCGCGTGGGCGGTGCTGCGCTCGCAGGACTCGCGCAACGGGCGCTGGCGCGAGCACGGCTTCTTCAACTGCGTGCCGGGCGTGGGCACGTTCAGCAAGGACTACCGCAACACGCGGCAGGTCAGGGTTCAGGTCTGCCGTGGCACGGCCAAGCGGCCCACGGGCGAGTGCTCGGCGTGGAAGACCATCCTGCGCCCGGGACAGTAGCGGAGGGCTGCGGGTGGGGGCCGCCAGGTCAGCTCGGCCGGGGTGGGCAGGCCGAGGCGATGAGGCGGTCCAGGAAGGCGTCGAGGTCGTCGAGCCCGTAGGCGGCCAGCACGTCGGGCGGCTGGGTGAGCAGGTAGGTCAGCGCGCTGTTGACGGCCAGGGTGACCATGGCGGCGCTCTGGCGGGTGGCCGGCAGGCCGGCGGACTGCTGGGCGCGGAGGTGCAGGTCGAGGTCGGCGCGAGTGAGCCGGGCCAGGGTCTGGCGCACCTCGGCGTTCCTGGCCGCTTCGGCGTGCAGCTCGAGGTAGGCCAGGACCCGGGACCGGTTGACCGTCAGCGCCCGGTCGATCATCTGGCGCAGCAGCGCGAGCAACTGGCCGACGGTGTGGATCTCGGCCTGCTGCAGCTCGCTCCAGTAGCGGTCGACGCACCGCTCGGCGGTGGCCTGGAGGAGGCGGTCGCGGGTCGGGAAGTAGTTCTTGGCCGTGCCCTCCGGCAGCCCGGCGGCCCGGTCCACCGCACGGTGGGTGAGGCCCCTGCCGCCCTCGCCCGCCAGCACCTCGATGGCCGCGTCGCACAGCAGGCCGCGTCGATCCCTGTTCTCCGCCATGGCTCCCCATTGTCCCGCTCGACAGGACTACCACATCCGTGGTACCACATATGTGGTGATTAAGATGAGAAGAGCTGTCATCGTCGGCGCCGGAGTCGGCGGGCTGACGACCGCGATCGCGCTGCGCGCGATCGGCTGGGAAGTATCGATCTTCGAACGGTGGCCCCGGATCGTCGCCGAGGGCACCGCACTCGGGATCCGCCCGGACGCCCAGGCGGGCCTGGCCGGTCTGGGGCTGGGCGAGCGGCTGCGCGAGCGCACCGTCCCCTACCGGCGGGCGCAGATCCGCACCCCCGGCGGCAGACGCCTGGCCGACCTCCCGCTGGACCGCATCGAACGGCGCGGCGGAGCACCCGTCCGCATGCTCTCGCGGGCCTCGCTGATCGAGATGCTGGTGCGGGAGGTGGACCCGGCGACGATCAGCACGGGCGTGGAGATCACCGACCCTGCCGCGCTGCGTGCCGACCACGACCTGGTGGTCGGCGCCGACGGGGTGCGCAGCGCGGTCCGCCAGGCGTTCTTCGGCGCCGCGACCCGGCCCCGGTACACGGGGATCGTCGCCTGGCGCGGCGTGATCGAGGGCTTCGAACCGCAGGACTACGGCGAGAGCTGGGGTCGCGGGCAGATGTTCGGGATGACACCGCAGGCGCCGGGCGTGACCAACTGGTACGCCCCCGTACGGACCCCCGAGGGAACGCGCGAAACCCTCGACGACCTGCGCGCCCGCTTCGCCGGCTGGCACGACCCCATCCCCACCGTGCTCGCCGCGGCCGACGAGGACGCCGTGCTGCGGCACGAGGTCCACGACCTGTCGCCGTCCCTGGCGTCCTACGTCACCGGCAACGTCGCGCTGGTCGGGGACGCCGCCCATGCGATGACGCCCGCGCTGGGGCAGGGCGCCTGCCAGGCGTTGCTCGACGCCGTCGAACTCGCCGCCTGCCTGCGCGCGCATCCCGGCGACGTGGCACGGGCGCTGCGCTCGTATGACGCCCGCCGCCGTCCGGTGGCCCAGCGGATGGTCGCCGCGTCCCGGTGGATGACCCGCCTGGCCGGGGCCGGCCACCTCGCGGCGCCGCGCAACGCTCTGATGCGGCTCCTTCCCGTCTAGTCCACCGGCGGGTGCGGTCAGGCCCGGTCGACCCGGGCGGTGAACCGGTTGCCGGCGGAGGCGAGGCCGGCCGGCCGTCTGTCCCCGCTCCGCCCGAGCGGTTCTCCTCGTGCCCCTGGGCCAGGATCTCACTTCGCGATCTCTGCGATGCCCAGGCTGTGCGGCCATGTGTGGTCCGGGGCCTCGAGCCGTCCCTTCACGGACGTGAGGTAGCCGGCGGCGTCCGCGCCGTCCACCAGGCGGTGGTCGTAGGTCAGCGACAGGTACGCCATCGGGTGGACCGCGATGAGGTCGTCGCCGTCGGGGCCGCGCAGTGCGACCGGCCGGCGGGTGACGGCGCCGAGCCCGAGGATCGCCGACTGGGGGGCGTTGACGATGGGTGTGTCGAACAGCCCTCCCCTGCTGCCGGTGTTGGTGATCGTGAACGTCCCGCCCGCGAAGTCGTCGGCGGTGGCCGAACCGTCCCGGGCTCGGGCCGCGAGGTGAGCGATGTGCCGGGCGAGCACCCCCACGGTGAGGTCGCCGGCGTCGCGGATGACCGGGACGACCAGCCCCTCGTCGGTGTCCACCGCGATGCCGAGGCCGACCCCGGCGGGGTGGGTGACCGTCCCGGCGGCCAGGTCCAGCTCCGCGTTGATCACCGGGTGGCCGGCGAGGGCCCGCACGGCTGCCTCGGCCACGAACGGGAGCACCGACAGCGCGACGCCGTACCGGCTGCGGAACGTGTCCTTCGCCGCCTCGCGGATCCTGACGACGTGGCTGAGGTCCACCTCGATCATCGTGGTGAGCTGCGCGGACTCCTGGAGCGAGCGGTGCATGCGGTCGGCGATGACCTTGCGGCGCCGGGAGAGGCTCTCGACCCGGCCGCGGGTGCCGGACCCGAACGGGTGGGCGGCCACCGGACGGGGCGCGGCGGGGGCCGGGGGCGGGGTGGCGGCGGGGGCCGTGCGCGGGATGGCGGCGCCGGCCTGCGACTGTGCCGCCCGGACTTCCGGCTGGACTTCCGGCTGGACTTCCGGCTGGACTTCCGGCTGGACTTCCGGCTGGACTTCCGGCTGGACTGCGGGCTGGACTGCCGGTCGGTCTGCCGGTGGGGCTGCCGGTCGGACCGACGTACGGGCGGGCCGCCCGCGCTCTGGACGAAGCTCGACCAGGATCTGATGGACATCGGCGACGCCGACGCGCCAGGTCAGGCCATGGCCGGCTTCGCCGCCGGCATCCTCCGGGGCCGGGTCGCCACCGGCGCGGACATCCTGGGCACGGCGCTGTTCCTGGCCTCCGCCGACTCCGACTACCTGACCGGTCAGGTCATCATGGTTGACGGGGGCATGGTGCTGGTCTGAGCCCCGCATGACGGTCCCTCGCGGGCCGCCTGTCCCATCGTCGTCGCCATGAGCTAGGAGCACCTTTGACTTCTCCCCATTCACCGCAGACTTCGGACGACGCCACGGCCGTCAACCTCGGCCTCCGGCTGCGGAGGGCACGTAAGAAGTCAGGGTTGTCGCTGCGCGAGCTCGCGCGCCGGCTCAACGTCTCGCCCTCCTTCCTGTCCCAGATCGAGAACGGCAAGTCGCAGCCTTCGGTGGCGACGCTGTACTCCATGGCGCAGATGCTCATGGTGTCCGTCGACCACCTCTTCGAAACCGGCGAGGACGACGGTGAGCCGGTCGACGAGGCCGGCCCGGATCCGGACCTCGAACCGGACGAGGGGGAGCCGGAGGCGGCGCCCGACATCTCGGCGCTGCTGCACGAGACGGACCCGCCACCGCACCGGGCCGAGGACCCGGCTCGTCATGGACACCGGGGTGATCTGGGAGCAGCTGGCCACCAACACCGCGCACCAGCTGGACTTCATCGAGATCATCTACCCGCCGGGCGCCAGCTCGACCAACGACGAGCGGATGCTGCGCCACAACGGGTACGAGTACGGCTACCTCCTGGAGGGCGAGCTGGAGGTGACGTTCGGGTTCGACGCCTTCACCCTGCACGCCGGTCAGTCGCTCGGGCTGAACTCCACCGTCCCCCACCTGTTCCGCAACCGGGGCACCGTCCCGGCCCGGGGCATCTGGTTCGTCCACCACGACCACGACTGACGGCGGCGTTCAGGACAGCGATCTGGCGGTCACCGGTACGACGACGCCTGCAAACGGTACATCTCCGCGTAGAGGCCGCCGCGACGGACGAGGTCGTCGTGCGTGCCCACCTCCGCGACCCGCCCCCGGTCGAGAACGACGACCAGGTCAGCCATCCGGACGGTGGAAAGCCGGTGCGAGACGAGCACGGTGACGCCGCCGTCGCGTGCCGCGGCCTGCCGGGAGGCCGCGGCCCAGCGGCGGAACAGGTCGTGCTCGGCGTCGGCGTCGAGGGCGGACGCCGGTTCGTCGAGGAGCAGCAGCAGCGGGCGGGAGCGCATCATCGCGCGGGCGAGCGAGAGCTTCTGCCACTGCCCGCCCGAGAGGTCGACCCCGCCCGGCCAGCGGGGGCCCAGCTGGGTGTCGAGCCCCGCCGCGAGCCCCGGCAGCAGGTCGGAGGCCCCGGCGCTGTCCAGCGCGCGCTCGACCGCCCCGTCACGACGGCACGGATCCGCGAGCGCCGGGAGATCTCCGATGCCGACCGTTTCGCGGACCAGGAACTCGAACCGTGCATGGTCCTGGAAGCAGGCCGACAGCCGGCGGCTGAACTCCGCGGGATCCATGGCGGCGACCGCGGTGCCGTCGTACAGGACCGCTCCGGAGCTCGGCCGGTACAGGCCGGCCAGGATCTTGACCAGGGTCGACTTCCCGGCGCCGTTGTCGCCGACGATCGCCACCGTCTGCCCGGCGGGGAACAGCAGGTCAACCCCCTGGAGCACTGGGCGATCGGTGCCGGGATAGCGGTACGAGACGCCCTCCAGCCGGATGCCGCGCTCCAGCGCCTCCGGTGGTCGCGCGGTGGCGACGGCGGCGTCGCGGGCCGATCTCTCGAGGTCGACCAGGTGGACCAGCCGGCCGGCCGCGACGAGGCTCTGCATGGTGAGCTGGAGCGTTTCCGCGGAACCCGTCACCAGCGCCAGCACCTGCCCGGCCAGCGCGGCGGTGAGAACCGCGTCGCCGACCGTGGCGCGTCCCTCGACGGCGAGGCCGACGACGAGCGCGACGGCGCCGACGTAGCCGATCACGAAGAAGCAGCGGCTCGCCACGCCGATCCCGGCGGCCCGCAGCTGGAGCCGGTGGTGAATCCGGCGGATCCCGCGCTGCTCGGCATGGAAACGCGAGCGCAGCTCACCGGCGATCCGGAAGAGCCGGATCTCTTTCGCGGCACCGGCGGTGGCCGTGAGCTCCAGCAGGTGTTCGGCCCTGCGCGCAGGCTCGGCCGCGCGCTCCTGCCCGGCGCGGAACAGGCCGCCGGTCCAGGGGCTCGCCACCAGAGCGGGAATCCCGAACAACGGAAGTGCCAGGAGCGCCGGGGTGACACCGGCCAGGAGCACGCCCATCATGACCATGCGGATCAGGGATGCCAGCAGCTCGATGAGCCGCGGGACGGCCTGGTACAGCTGGTGCTGCTGCCGGCGCAGGGCCTCCAGCTGGGTCAGGTGCTCGGGCGTCTCGTGCAGATCGATCGTCGGCATGCCTCCCGAGATCTGGAGTATGCGCAGGTTGAGCCAGTAGCGCAGCCGGCCGCTGAGCCCGGCGAGCACGCGGCTTCCCGCGTAGGCGAAGATCGAGGTGCCGGCGATCGAACCCACGACACCACAGGCTGCCGGCACCGCCGCCCTGGCGTCCGGCACGGCGATCGCGTCGATGAGCAGCTTCAGCCAGTAGGCGAAGAGCGCCGCGATGACGACCTGAGCGGTGAGGGCGAAGCAGGCCAGGGCAGTGCGCCACCGGTCCGCCGACCACGCGGCGCTGAGCACGAGGGTGGCGGATCGCCGCCAGTTCTGCCTGGACCCGTCCCCTGTCACGTGGCCGTCCCGTCGGCCGGGGATGCCTGGTAGGAGGCAGCCTGGATGGAGAAAAGCCGGGCGTACTCTCCGCCGGCCGCGACGAGTTCGTCGTGGCTGCCGTCCTCGACGATCCGGCCGCGGTCCAGCACCACGATCCGGTCCGCGCGGCGCACGGTCGAGAACCGGTGGCTGATGACGATCGTCGTCAGGTCCCGGGTCAGGTCGAGGAAGCGGTCGTACAGGTCCGCTTCGGCGCGGACGTCCAGCTGTGCCGTCGGCTCGTCGAGGACGAGCAGGCCAGCGCCGTTCTCCACCGCGGCCATGGCTCGCGCGAGGGCGATGCGTTGCCATTGGCCGCCGGACAGGTCGACGCCGCCCGGGTACCGTCGTGACAGCGTCGTGTCGAGTCCGCCGGGCAGACCCGCGATGACGCCGTGCGCTCCGGCCCGTTCGGCGGCGGTGTGCACCATGGCGTCGAGGCGGTCGCGGGCCGTCCTGGACGCCGGCCCGCCGGTGTGCCGGCCGGCGGCCCGCAGCACCTCGACCGCCCCGAGACCGATGTTGTCCCGGACGGGGAGCTCGTAGTGCACGAAGTCCTGGAAGATCGCCGCGATCGTCCGGCGCCACGCGCCGGGGTCGAGGTCCGGGAGAGGGACGCCGTCCACGGTGATGGTGCCCGCCGCGGGGACCTCGAGGCCGCTCAGGAGCTTGATCAAGGTGGTCTTGCCGGCGCCGTTGAGCCCGACGACGCCCAGCGAGGTGCGGGCCTCGATCGCCAGATTCAGCTGCCGGAGCACCGGTCGTGAGTTCGGGTAGGCGAAGTCCACGCCGGAGAACCGGATCTCCCGTGAGATCCGGACGGGACGAGGGGACCGCGCGGGCCCGGTGCTCGCCGCCGGCGGGGAGCCGGTGCCGACCTGCGCGGCCTCCTTCTCGAGGGCCAGGACGACGGGCACGCGCGGGCTGCCGTATTCGATGAGGTCCGCGCCACTCTGGTCGGCCAGCGCGGTCATCCCTGACATGCCGAGGAGGAGCACCGTCAGCTGCGTCGCGGAGAGACCTCCGGCCAGGCCGTCGGCGACCATGGCGCCGACCATGACCCCGTGCGAGCACAGGAGAACCAGGAGCACCACCGCCGTCCGCCACCGCCCGACCCTGCGCGCCCGCGCCAGCTGCTCAAGGGCACGGGTCCACCGCAGGCCGAATCGCTCGGCGAGCCAGTCGGTCAGCCCGAACACCCGGACCTCCTTCGCCCACGCCGGCCTTTCGGCGATCCTGACGAGGTACTCCGCCTCCAGGAGCCCGGAGGACCACGCGTTGATGTCCAGGCGCCGCAGCGCCGTCATCATGACGGCGCCGGCGACGAGCCAGACGACGGCCAGGACACCGGCCGCGACCGGCCACACCGTCGCGACGAGCGCGGCGGCCGCGGCACCCTGGAACAGGTGCAGCCACCTCGTGCACCAGCCGTCGACCAGGTCACCGGGATCGAGCCCGGCGAGCCGCACGGACCGGTCGACGACCCGGGACAGCTGGGGATCCTCGAACAGCTCCAGCCGTTGCGTCCCCAAGGTCGCGTCGATCACGCGTCCCAGGAGGTAGTGCTCGTACCGCCGGTAGAACGCCCATTTCGCTACTTCATAGGCCGAGTTGGCCAGCTCCTGCGCCACCAGGAGGACGACCGCCGCGACCAGCAGGGCGACGAGCCGCCTACCACTTCCCGTGTCGAGGCCGCCGGCGCGAACGGTCTCGGGAAGCGCTCCGGCGATCAGCCCGACCAGGCCACCGAACGCGGCCGGCAGCACCCCGCAGACGCACGCCAGGAGCAGTTGCAGGGCGCTTCTCCCAGGAAGCGCCCGCATCATGAAGGACAGGGCGAGCCACCTGACGCCCGAAGGGCCTGGCCCTTTGCTACGCGTTTTCCCGCACTCGGAGATCCTGGACCGGCCCCCCGCGGCTGTCAACCACGCGCCCGCACGTGGTGTGGATGCGCAGCGTCTGGAGGCCGGCCCGTTCCCGGGCGCCCCGTTGCCATCGTGCGCTTCCACGCGGTTGGGCAGCGTCAGGTCACGACGGTTAGGCTAGAACCTCACATGGATGTCAGAGGCAAGATGTGCGCCGCAGGTCACAACGGGGAGGACGAAGTGCGTATCGGGGAGCTCGCGTCCCGGACCGGGGTCAGCGTCCGGTCCCTGCGCTATTACGAGGAGCAGGGGCTGCTCACCAGCACCCGCAGCTCCAGCGGGCAGCGGCATTACACGGACGACGAGGTTGATCGGGTCACGTTCATCCAACGGCTGTACGCCGCAGGTCTGTCCAGCCGCACCATCGTCGAGCTGCTGCCGTGCGTCGATTCGCCCAGCATGGACAATTCCGACGCCGCGCTGGAGCGGATGGCGCAGGAGCGCGACCGGCTGTCCCGGCACATCACCGAGCTCATCCGCACGCGGGACGCACTCGATGGGCTGATGGCCACGAATCGCGCGCATCGGGAGAGCCTGCGGACGGCGATGGCCGGCTGACCGGGCCGCGTGCCTCGCCGGAATGGGATGACGCCGGCCACGATCTCGAAGGCCCGCGATCAGCCGTGAGCGTCCGGCCCTCTGCTATCGAGCGCCTCCCGGATCCGGCCGAGCCACTCGGTGCCCAG
Organism: Nonomuraea sp. MTCD27; assembly: GCF_041950495.1. Classification (NCBI taxonomy): domain Bacteria; kingdom Bacillati; phylum Actinomycetota; class Actinomycetes; order Streptosporangiales; family Streptosporangiaceae; genus Nonomuraea; species Nonomuraea sp. MTCD27. The sequence continues at coordinate 362,590 of NZ_JBGNUW010000008.1, forward strand.
CCGGCGCCCGTCCGGGAATTGGTCGCCTCGATCCCAGCGCCACGCTGTGATCATCGCCAGCATGAGGATCCGGCAGTCGCGCAGCAAGTCCCGATCGACACCCGGATAGTGGTCACCGACTTCTTCGGGCGCGTGGGCGAGGTCGAACTCCACCGGCCCGCGGCAGCACGTCTCGAGGTCCACGAACAGCAGCCCGTTCTTCGTGGTGAGCACGTTGCCCGGGTGCGGCTCGCCGTGCAGCAACTGCTCGGCGCCGCCGCGCTCGACGACCGCCCGCCTGAGGTTTCGTAACGTGTCGGCGAGGAGCTCCCGGTCCGCGTCGGCGAGCTCCGGAGTGTGGTCGCGGCCGGCCACGAGTTGCCGGGCCTCCTCGACCCGATCCGTGAAGTGCGGCGCAGGGACGTCGAGCTTGCGCATGCCGGCGTGCAGCCGCCCGAGCGCGTGGGCGTAGTCGGCTGGTGGGACCTCTTGAGGCGGCACAGGTTCGTAGTAGGTCCACAGTGTGATCACGAAGCCGTCACGCTCGTGGACGCGTGGCTCGACTCGAGGATCGAGCGCGGCCACCGGGCTCTCTGTCTCGGCGAGCCGTTGCGCAAGCTCGATCTCGAACTGCGCGACCTGATGCGCCGCAGGTGCCACCCGGGCCAGGACGTCACAAGGCAACAGACGCAGAGTCAGCTTGTTCGAGTCATGAAGAACGACCGCGTCGTCGGCTGTCAGACCGAGTGCCGCGGCGGTCGACATGGCCGCGGCCGTCGCGCGCGGGAACTCCGACGCCTCCATCGTTGCCTGGCCCCTCTCCCTTACGCGCTGCCGTGCTCTCCAAGCGGTGCGAACCCGGGCCACCGTACCAAGGTCACCTCCTGGGTGGGGCGCTCACGGATCCGGAAGACCGGGTGACGAGGCGCGATCCGCTGGAAGTCGGGCGAGGGAGCCGTCGGCCCCAGCTCCAGGTGCGGCCGCGCGCCGGGCGCGGCGGCGAGCCCCGTACACCAGGACATCGAGCCGGTTCACGAGCCGCATGAGCGCGTTCGGCCGCCCTCGTCGGTACATCGCGCGCTTGAGCGCCGCGAGCCCGCGCACCACCGCACGGCCGATGCTCCGCACCCGCGGAGGGCCTTCGGTCATCGCGTCCTTCTCCACAGCGCGACCGCGGCGAGACCGGGAACGCTCTCGACGGCGGCGAGCGCCCCATCGCCGACTACGTCGAGGAGGGCATGCGTCCGCTACGCGGCATCTGGCCGTCCTCCCCCGCATGACGGCTCCGGCACGCACGGCGATCTCGCCGTCATCCGCTTCGGCACGCACGGCGATCTCGCCTTCGAGCGAAGGCGACGACGCCGGGGCAGCGCCGGGCGTGTCCCGCGAGTCCGGGCGCCAGGAGCCGGGATCTTCCCGATCCGGTCGCGGCATGCCGCCGCTGCTCCCCCGTCACGCGGTGAGCTGGGGGATGACCTTCTCGCCGAACAGCCGGATCGCGGCGAGCACCTCCTCCTGGGGCAGGCCGCCGATGTCGATCAGCACCAGGTGCGCGTCGAGACCCAGCAGTTTGCGCACCGCGTTGAGCCGGTCGGCGACCTCGCTGGGATCACCGCAGATCGCGGCACCCTCCATCAGCTCGTCGAGGTCGATCGCCCTGCCGTCGCCGCGCCACGGGCTGGCGAACGCGGCGTACGCCGCCAGGTGGGGCCGCCACCGCTCCCGCGCGTCGTTCTCGGCGACGAACACGTGGCTGGGCAGGGCGACCCGGCCGGGACCGTCCCGCCGGTAGCCGGCCACGACGTCCACGTAGATCCCGGGGTCGCGCAGGGTGCTGGGCAGCATGAGCGGCAGTCCCAGCTCGGCGGCGAAGTCCGCGGACGCCGCGGATCCGCTGCCGACCCACAGTGTCGGGTGCGGTCTCTGGATCGGGCGCGGGGTGGTGGTCACGTTCTCCAGCGGGCCGCGGAACGCGCCGCGCCAGGTGACGTCCTCCTCCCGCAGCAGTCTCAGCAGCAGGCGCAGGTGTTCGTGTAACCGCGGCCGCAGGTCCGAGGGGGCGATGCCGAAGGCCAGGTCGGTCTCCTTGGACACGCCGCGGGCCACGATGAGTTCGGCCCGTCCGCCGGACAGCACGTCGAGGGTGGCGAGTTCTTCCGCGACGCGCACGGGGTCGTGGTGGGCCAGCAGGGTGACGCCGGTGGACAGGCGCAGCGTGGTCGTACGGGCCGCGATCGTGGCGAGCAGGAGCGCCGGCGCGGAGACGATGTAGCGGGCGAAGTGGTGTTCGCCGATGGCCACGCCGGTGAATCCGGCCTCTTCGGCCACGACGGCCTGGTCGACCATGGCGCGGATGCGATCCGGCTCGGAGGGTGCTCGCCCGGTTCGTGGATCCGGCAGGTGATCCCCGAGGATCAGCAGGTAGACCGATGAGCTCATGAAAGTCCCCGTGTCATCATGCGCGTGGTGTTCCGCGGCCGTCAGGCACCGGCACCGACCGTGTACCCCGAAGTCTCGCAAGAGACTCGCGTTCGCGGGCGCCCACCGGCACACGGCCTGGGCGGGACGGCCCCGCGGCGGACCGGCCAACAGCGGCCGGTCGCCGTGGGCGTCCCGTCGGAACGAAGGCCCCTAAGCGAGGTCGTCCGGGCCGTAGAGTGCGGCGACGTCCTTGGCGGTGGACCACCGGCTGTAGGTGGGCGACTGCGGCCAGCCGTCGGGCGAGTCCTGCCACTCCTCCTGCCGCCCGTACGGCAGCAGGTCGATCAGCGCGAAGGTGTGGCTGAGCTGCTCGGTGCCCCGGCCGCTGGTGTGCCAGGTGCGATACACGGTGTCGCCGTCGCGCAGGAACACGTTCACGGCGAAGCCCCCGCCGGCCGGTGCGCCGACATCGGCCCCGAACGGGCTGTTCGCGGTGGAGTACCAGGTCATCGCGTTGCCCACCCGCCGCTTGTAGGCCAGCGCCTCGTCGATCGGGCCCTGGGTGACGATGACGAACCGGGCATCGTACTGCTCCAGGAACTCCAGCCGGGTGTACTGCGAGGTGAACCCGGTACAGCCCGGGCACTGCCATTCCTTGCCCGGGAACCACATGTGGTTGTAGACGATCAGCTGGCTGCTGCCGTCGAAGACGTCCGCCAGCCGGACCGGTCCCTTCTCGCCCTCGAGGACGTAGTCCGGCATCCGCACCATCGGCAGACGGCGGCGCTGGGCGGCGATGGCGTCGAGCTCGCGGGTCGCGGCCTTCTCCCGGGCACGCAGCGCGTCCAGCTCACGCTGCCAGGTGTCGGCGTCGACGACGGGCGGCAGTGCTTTCGTACTCATGGTCCCTCCCTGATCATGTGCGTAACTTGCCGTACACGGAGGTAGACCCGGCCCGAGCGGCAAACTCATCGGTGCCGGCCCGGCCGGACGTTGCCATGCCTGCTCCACCCCCTCTACGCTATTTCGTAATTATGGAATAACGTAGGAGCGTGACGATGAGCGAGGACAGACTCGCCGAGCTCGAACGCCGGATCGCCCGCCTGGAGAGCCGGCTCGGCACCGGGGTGGACACCGTCGACCCACCGCGACGCGCCCCGGAGTCGCCGTCCCTCACCGCGGCGGCCACCGGCATGCTCCGCCAGGCGAAGGAGGAGGACGGGCTCGGCACGGTCGGCTACGTCGGAGCCGCGCGGTTGCCGGGCGGGGAAAGCCTCTGGGACAGGCAGCTCTCCCTCGCCGAGCTGCTGTCGGCCGACTGGGCGCCCGTGGCCGGCATCCTGGAGTCCCTCGGCAGCCTGCCGCGGCTGGCGCTGCTCGCCACGCTCGTACGGCGGGGCCGGTGCACCACCACCGAGCTCCAGGAGTCCCTGGGCGGGGACGGCGAGCAGACGACCAGCGGCCAGCTCTACCACCACCTGCGCGCGCTCCAGAGCGCCAGGCTGATCACCCAGCGGCGGCGCGGCGAGTACGCGTTGGCGCCTCAGGCCACGATCCAGGTCCTCACCATCCTCGCCGCCGCGTACAACATGGCCAACGACCCCCCGTTCGGCCTGCCTGCCGATCCGGAATGACAGGGCTCAGCTGAGCGCCTGGGCCGCGTGGATCAGGTGGATGTGGGTGAAGGCCTGCGGGAAGTTGCCCAGCTGGCGCTTCTGGACGGGGTCGTACTCCTCGGAGAGCAGGCCGACGTCGTTGGTGAGGCTCAGCAGCCGCTCGAACAGCTGGACGGCCTCCTCCTTGCGTCCGATGAGGGCGAGCGCCTCGACCAGCCAGAAGCTGCCGGCGAGGAAGACGCCTTCGGTGCCGGGCAGCCCGTCGATGTGGTTGCGTTCGGAGATCGGATAGCGCAGCAGGAGGCCGTCCGTCATCAGCTCGCGCTGGATCGCCTCGATCGTCCCGATGACGCGCGGGTCGTCCGGCGGCAGGAACCCGACGATCGGGATGAGCAGCAGCGCCGAGTCCAGCTCGCGCGAGCCGTACGACTGGGTGAACGTGCCACGCCCGGGGTCGAACCCCTTGTCGCAGACCTGGGCGTGGACCCGGTCCCGCATGGCCCGCCAGCGCTCGACGGGAGCGGGCAGGTCGAACTCTTCGACGGCCCGGACCAGGTGGTGGGCCGCCACCCATGTCATGACCTTGGAATGCACGAAGTGCCGGCGCAGGCCGCGGACCTCCCACAGGCCCTCGTCGGGCTGGTCCCAGTTGCGCTCCAGGAAGCACATCAGCTTGCTGATGGTGGCCCACGCGTAGTCGTCGGTCGGCAGGCCCTGTTTACGTGCCCGGTAGAGGCAACCGGCCACCTGTCCGTAGACGTCGAGCTGGAGCTGGCTGACGGCGTCGTTGCCGGTCCGCACCGGCCGGGAGCCCTCGTAGCCGGACAGCCAGTCGAGCGTCTGCTCGGGCAGGCGTCTTTCACCTGCCACTCCGTACATGACCTGGACGTCCTCGGGGCGGCCCGCCACGGCGCGCAGCAGCCAGGTACGCCAGGCCCCGGCCTCCTCGACGTACCCGGCCCTGGACAGGGCGTCGAGCGTCATGGCGGCGTCACGCAGCCAGCAGTACCGGTAGTCCCAGTTGCGCACCCCGCCGATGTGCTCCGGCAGCGAGGTGGTGGGAGCGGCCACGATGCCGCCGGTCGGGCTGTAGGTGAGGGCCTTGAGCGTGATGAGCGAGCGGACCACGGCGTCGTGCCAGGGCCCCGTGGCCCGGCAGCGGGAGACCCATTCCTGCCAGAACAGCCGGGTCTCGGTGAGCTGCTCGGCGGGGTCCATGGGGACGGGTTCCGGCTGGTGCGAGGGGTGCCACGCGAACACGAACGTGTGGCGTTCCCCAGCGGCGACGGTGAAGCGGCCGGAACGCCGGTAGTCGTCGCCCTCCAGGGGCACGGGCGTGCGCATCCAGACGGAGTCGGGCCCGCCGATGGCGTGCAGCCGGTCGCCGACGGGGCGGACCCACGGTACGACCCTGCCGTAGTCGAACCGGATGCTGATCTCCGCCGTCATGCCCACCGTCCCGGACACGCCCTCGACGATCCGGACCAGGTCGGGGTTGGTGTGCCGGGGAGGCATGAAGTCGATCACCTTGACGGTCCCCGTGGAGGTCTCCCACACGGTCTCAAGGATCAGAGTCTCGCCGGCGTACGCGCGCCACGTGGCCCGCTCGTGCCCGGTGGGCGCCAGCCGCCAGAACCCGTTGGACTCGTCGCCGAGGAGCCGGGCGAAACATGACGGGGAATCGAACCGCGGGAGGCAGAGCCAGTCGATCGAGCCGTCGCGACCGACGAGGGCCGCCGAGCGCGTGTCCCCGATGAGGGCGTAGTCCTCGATCCGCATATCGGCCCCCTACCCGTCCACGACTGCTTCACCGCAGCTCAGGAGAGGTGAGGCCGGCTCGGCGTGCCCCCCGCGAGGATCAGGCCCGGCCGGGTGGCGCGTCGGCCGGTACGTACAGCGGCAGGCGGACGACGAAGCGCGCGCCTCGATCGCTGTCCTGGATGGTCAGCGTGCCGCCGTGGCTCTCGGCGATCTGCCGGGCGATGGGGAGACCGAGCCCGACGCCGCCCGCGTCCCTGCTCCGTGCGGTGTCCAGCCGGGTGAACCGCCGGAACACGGTCTCTCGCTGGTCGGCGGCGATCCCGGTGCCGTCGTCGAGGATCTCGAGCTCCGCGACGCTCCCCCGGAATCTCGGGTCGGCGGCATGGTCGCCGTCCCCACACCGCAGGGTGACCGTGATCGTGGACGCCGCGTGCCGCTGGGCGTTGTGCACCAGGTTGCCGACCAGCTCGCCCAGCCGGGACCGGTCCCCCAGGACGGTGACGCCCGGCGTCAGGCGTGGAACGACCGTTCTGCTCACCGGGTGACTCTCCAGCTCCGCGGCGATGAGCTGCGCCAGGTCGACGACCTGGCGCTCGCACGGTGCGCCGGTGTCCAGCCGCTTGAGCGTCAGCAGGCCGGATGCGACCGACTGGAGCCGCTCGACGCTCGGGAGCACGGCGCCGCACAGGCGGGTGACGTCCGCCTCCTCCGGTGCGAGGAGGGCGTCCTCCATCTGGGCCCGGATGGCGGTGATCGGGGTGCGCAGCTCGTGGGAGGCGTCGGCGCAGAACCGCCGCTGCTGCTCCAGCACGTCCTCCAGCCGGTCGAGGGTCTGGTTGACGCTTCCGGCCAGCCGGTGGATCTCGTCCTCGGGCGCCGGAACCGGGACCCGGCGGCCCAGGTCGGTGCCGCGGATGTGGTCGAGCTGGGCCCGGATGGCATCCACGGGCCTGAGCGAGCGGATGACGGTGCACCGTGCCCCGTAGGCGATCGCGACGGTGAAGACGACCGTCCCCGCGATCAGGAGGGCCGCCACGTCCGGATAGACGTAGAACGGCAGCGCCGGCGCGGCGCTGTAGATGATCCAGTCACCGTCGCGGTACACGTGCTGCGCGACGACGATGTGGCAGCGGCCGGAGCCGAGGATGGAGTGGCAGACGACGGCGCTGGCCACTCGTCGCGGGCCTCGGGGCGCGAAATGCGCCATGACCGGCTTGTCCTGGAGGTCCCTGGTCGCGGCGACCACGCGCCCGTGCGGATCGACCACCTGGACGGGCCGGATCAGGTCGTGCGAGATGGGCGGCAGCGGATTGACGAGCGCCCCCCGGTCCACGTAGTACGCGGTCAACTCGCCCACCGCGGTCACCTCTTCGGTGAGGCTCTGCGTCGCCATCAGGTTGACGGTGAACAGCAGGACGGCGGAGAACGCGATGCAGAGCGCACCCACCGTCACGCTGGTGAACAGCACCACCCGGCATCTGATCGAGCATTTCCGCAGCGTCATGTCGGTCCCCTTTCGCTGGGCCGGATACGGGGGAGCCGAAGGATGAAGCGCGCCCCGCCCGCGGCGCTCTCCTCCACGCGGAGGCTGCCGTGATGCGCTCGGGCGATGTCACGGGCGATGGCCAGGCCGAGTCCGGTGCCGTTGCGGTCGAGCCGCCGGGCGTCGTCCAGCCGGGTGAAACGGTTGAACACCCGCTCCCGGTCGCCGACCGCTATCCCCGGTCCGTCGTCGCCGACCGCGAGTTCGACGGCGGCGTTGGACGGCCGCACCGCGACGCACACCATGTGGGCGGAGTGCCGCTGAGCGTTGTCCAGGAGGTTGGCGAGCAGCCGGCCGAGCTGGGACGGCACGGCGGTGACGGTGGCGCCGGGGGTCAGGTGGAGCCGGACCGGGAGGCGGTCCGCCCGATGCGAGATCTCGGTCCGGACGAGTGCCGCGAGGTCGAGACACTGCGGTTCCTCGGGTGCGCCGGTCCGCACACGGGCCAGGCGCAGCATGTCATCGGTGATCGTCTTGAGCCGCTCCACCTGGACCAACGTCGTTCCGAGGAACTCCGGCCACCGGGTGTGGCACGGATCCCGCTGCGCCACCTCCAGCTGCGTCAGCAGTCCCGCGATGGGATTGCGCAGCTCGTGGGAGACATCGAAGGCGAACTGCCGTTGGCGGAGCGCGAGCTCCACGAGTTCGCTCCTGTCCTCGTCCAGCCGGCCCAGAACGTCGTTGATCGTGCGGCACAAGCGGGTGATCTCATGCGCGTTTCCGGGGTCGGAGACGCGAGCGGGCCGGTCACCGGGGTTGATCACCTTGAGTTCGGCGCGGACGGTCTCCAGGGGGAGCAGCAGCCTGCCGGTCACCTTCCAGGTCGCCCACGCGCCCAAGGCGACCAGCTCCACGGTTTCGAGCACCAGGATCAGCTGGAGGAAGCCGGGCCAGGAGGGCGAGGACGAGACCAGCAGATACGCCCCCACTCCCGCTGTGAGGAGCGTGATGACGGCCACGACGGTGGCCATGAACGTGATCTGCCCGCGCAGCGACAGGCACACCCTCATGAAGGCCGACTTCTCGCGCACCGTCAGCAGGTATGCGGTGACCATCCAGGTGAGCGGGATCACCAAGGGCCACAGGAGTACCAGCCAGTTGCTGGACAGGTCCATCATCGCCATCCTTTCGGCAGGAAAGCCGGCATGCCGCTGACGTTCTCCGGTTATCAGCCTGCTCGGTGCACGAAGCCCCCGTATCGCATATCTGTGCGATTTGGTTTCCGCGCTGGACGAGCCTGCCCTCGCGAACGGGTTTGCCGGGCTCGATGCGCCGGGTAGCGACCAGGTATGGGAGAGGCATCTCACCATGCGACCGAAGCGGCGGGTGGGCCCGACTCCCGGAGGTCATCCTGGCCTGGCTGGCGTGGCCGCGCGCGGGAGTGGGGGCTCGTCGTCGGCTCGATCAAGGCGGCCCGGGCGGGCCGGGGCGGAGTGCTGCTGGTCGAAGGTCCGTCGGGCGCCGGCAAGAGTCACCTGCTCGGCCTGGCCGCGGCCGCCGCGGAACGGTCCGGGCTCGGGGTCGCCAGGGGGGTGGCGGATGAGCTGACCCAGCTGATCCCGCTGGCCCCGCTGCTGTCGGCGCTCGGGGAGTCCGACCGCACCCTTTTCCCGGGCCGGAACGCGAGCGTCCCGGGTCCGGCCGATCAGCGGTTGCAGCTGCTGCAGGAGCTGCAGGAGCCGCTGGAAAGGCTGGTGGCCGACGGGCCCGTGCTGCTCACGCTGGACGACGTGGAGTGGGCCGACCCGTTGACGCTGCTGGCCCTGCGGTCGATGACGAGCGATCTGTCCTCCTACCCGCTCGTCTGGATGCTGGCTCGTACGATCGGCAGGGGCGACGCTCCCCGGCTCGACTGCCTGTTCAACGTGCTGGAGAAGGAGGGCGCCACGCGGTTGGAGCTCGCGGCGCTGGACGAGCCGGCGGTGGCGGACGTGGTCACCGACGTTCTCGGAGCGGCGCCCGAGCCAGACGTGCTGGCCCTGGCCAGCCTGGCGAAGGGCAATCCCTTCCTGCTCGTCGACCTCCTGGAGAAGCTCAACAGCGAGGGCGCGTTCCAGGTCGCCGATGGTCACGTTCACATGGTGTCGGCGGGGCTGCCCCGGGTTCAGGCGGTGACCCAAGAACGTCTGGCGCAGCTGCCGGTCCGGACCAGACATCTGCTGCAGGCCGCGGCGGTCCTGGGCCGCTCGTTCTCGGTGACGGATCTGGCCGAGATGGTCGGCGAGTCGACCAGCGGGCTGCTGTCCATGCTGGAGGAGGCGATGGCGGCGGGCATCGTCGAGGCCACCGAGCGCGAGCTGGCCTTCCGGCACGACCTGCTCTGGCAGGCGGTGGTCGGCACCCTCCCCGCCGCCGTACGGCGGGCCCTGCACCACGACGCGGCGGAGATGCTGCTCAGACGAGGTGGATCGGCCGTCCCTGCCGCCGCGCACCTCCTCCACAGTGCCGGTCGCGGTGACGAGTCCGCACTGCTCGGCCTGGACCGGGCCGCGCGCGAGGTGCTGCGGTCCTCCCCCCAGACCGCCGCCGACCTCGCCACGCGAGCGCTCGAACTCAGCGATCCCGCCGACCCCGGCTGGGCCGGTCGTGCCGCAACAGCGGTCGACGCCCTGACGACCATCGGGCGGCTGCCGGAGGCGGCCGATCTCGCGCGTACGGCGCTCGGCCGGGCACCGCCCGCCCAGGCCCCTCACCTGCGGTGCGCGCTGGCGTACATCCTGCTGCTCAGCGGCCGGCCGGCCGAGGCGGAGTCCGAGGCCGAAAGCCTGCTCGCGCAGGACATCCCGGAGGATCTTCGCGGCATCGCCGAATGGACGGTGTTCTGGGGGCTGATCTGCCTGAACGACTTCGGGAGGGGACGGCTGCGGGCCGAAGCCGTTCTCGCCGACCGCGCGCGGCACACCGATGCCGCCGTGGTCGGGGCCCTTCTCCTGCTCGCCCGGCTCGCCATGGTCGACGGCCGGATAGCCGACTCGTTCGCGCACCTGCACGAAGCCCAGCGGATCGCGAACAGCGGCACCGTCGAGGCCATCCAGCGCCCGTACGCGCGCCTGCTGCTGAGCCTCAACTACCGGGCCATGCGCCAGTTCGGGCCGTCCGAGATCGCCATCCAGGACGCCGAGGAGGAGATCAACGCCCTGGGGCTGACCGTGCTCGCCGCGGGGCCCGCCCTGTTCCGCTCCGTCCTGAGGCTGGCCGCCGGCCGGTTCGACGATGCCGCCGCCGAGGCCAAGGCCGGGATGATGATCGCCGACGAGCTGGGCACGCACGGGTTCATCCGCGTCGGGCTGTCCATGCTCGCCTTCATCGCCATGCGGCGCGGCGACATCGACACCGCGGTCCGGCACATCGAGCGATACCACTCCATCAACGCCGCGTCCGGAATGTTGTTCGGGTCGGTCTGGGAGAGGTGGGTGATGGCGGCGGTGGCCGAGGCCCAGGGCGATCCCGAACGCGCCATCGACATACTCCACGCGATCTACACCGACCAGGAGGAGCGGCGCTGGGCGCTCACCACGACGCCTCTCACCGCCTCCTGGATGACCCGGCTGGCGCTGGCCACGGGGAACCGCCCGTACGCGCGGGCCATCGTGGACACGGCCGAATCCCTGGCCCGGAACAACCCTGACTTCCCCTGCCTGGCCGTCACGGCCGCCCACGCCCGCGGACTTCTGCGCCAGGACCCCGGCGCGCTGGCCTCCGCCGTCACCGATCAGCCCGAACCGTGGGCCCGCGCGTCGGCCGCCGAGGACCTCGGCGTCCTGCTGGCCGCCCGACCCGGCACCGCCGCCCGCGAACAGGCCGTCAACAGCCTGGACCAGGCACTCGACGGCTACCAGCACGTCGGCGCGCTGCGGGACGCGGCACGCGTACGATCCAGGCTGCGCGCGTTGGGCGTGCGGCGCCGCCACTGGGCCCAGCCGCCACGGCCCAGCTTCGGATGGGACGGCCTCACCGACACCGAACGCGAGGTGGCGGTCCTGGTCGCCCAGGGGTTGACCAACCGGCAGGCCGCGGCCCGCATGTTCCTGTCCCCGCACACGGTCTCCACCCACCTTCGCCGGATCTTCACCAAGCTCGACATAGGATCCCGTGTCGATCTGGCCCGCATCGTCACCGAGAGGTGCCCGGACGCCCTCCGCGACGCGTGACCGCGGCGAGATCCGACCCGAAGCCCTGGCAATGTTTTGGTCACTTTGGGTTGGTTTCGCACCTTTTGCGGCATCAGAGTCTCGTCAGCACACGGCTGAGCGTGAGGGAGAGCGCCGGGGGGACGGATGAATCCTGCACGTGCCGGGAAGACGATGAGATGCGTGGCGGCGCTCACCCTGGCCGCCACGTCCTGGGGAGCCGCGGCGCCGACCGGCGCCCAGGCCGCCACCACCACCACCAACGAGCCGCTGCCCTGTCCATCACCGGCCCCATCACCGGGCCGGTCCAAGCCGACGGTCGTCCTGGTCCACGGAGCCTGGGCCGACACGTCGAGCTGGAACGGAGAGGTGGACGCCCTGCGCCGGGCAGGCTACGTCGCGCGCGCCATAGCCAACCCCCTCCAGGGCCTCAGCGGCGACGCCGCGGCCGTCGCCGACTTCCTCAAGACCCTGCCCGGCCCGATCGTGCTCGTCGGCCACTCCTACGGCGGCTCGGTGATCACGAACGCCGCCGCGGGCGTTCCCGGCGTCAAGGCCCTGGTGTACGTCGATGCCGCCGCGCCGGACGTCGGGGAGGCCACCGGCAAGCTCAGCGGATCGGGCTCCGCGCTCAACGCGAACCCGGACACCCTCTACGACAAGGTGCCCCGGCCTCAGGGAGTGACCGACCTGTACCTCAAGCGGGACACCTTCGTCGGCTCCTTCGCCACCGACCTGCCGCGGAACACCGCGCTGCGCCTGTGGGCGACCCAGCGAGCCGCCTCGACCAGCGCGTTCATGGCCCCGTCGGCGGCCGCGGCGTGGAAGACGATCCCGTCGTGGTACTTCGTCAGCACCGGTGACCGGATCATCACCCCGGCCTCGAAGCTGTCCATGGCCCGCCGGGCGCACTCGACGATCACCCGGTTCGAGGGCGGATCCCACCTCACGCTGATCTCGCACCCGGACGCGGTGACGTCGGTGATCGGATCCGCCATTTGCGCCGTACGGTAGCGCCAACGGCGGCAGGCCGCTCCATGGGGCGTTTCAGGCAGAGGGCATCAGGTCGCGGCGGCGCAGGAACGCCAGCCCCGCCGCGGCCAGGGCCACGGCCACCACGGTCAGCCCCAGCAACGGCACCACCGGCGACGAGGCACCGCCCAGCAACATCGCCGGCACGTGCACGAACGGCGACAGGTCGAGCACGAACCCGGTGGCCAGCTTGAACTCCGCCAGCAGATCCACGACCAGGAAGAGGCCGAGCGCGGTCCAGCTCGCGGCCGCCGCCGACCGGGGCAGCAGGCCGGACAGCAGCGTCGCGATCCCGACCACGATCCAGACCGCGGGCAGGTAGGCCAGCGTGGCCCCGGTGACGCGGGCCACGTCACCGTCGTAGGCGAGCCCCGCCGCCGCGCCCAGCGCGGCCAGCAGCAGCACCGGGCCCACGACCGCGAACGCCAGGTGGCTCAGCGCCCAGCGCAGCCGGCCGACAGGGGTGGACAGGAGCAGCTCGGCCCGGCCCGCCGCCTCCTCGCCACGGGCGCGGAGCGCCGACACCAGGGCCGCTCCTGTGACGAGCTGGCTGAGCACGTACATCACGAACGTGAAGAACACGTCCGACACGCGGGCGCCGGCGCCGCCGATGGTCGCGGCCAGCTCCTGGAACTGCGGGGTGTCCAACTGGGTGTCCAGCCCGCGCGCCGCCACGCCGAGGAGGGCGCCCATCAGGCCGAAACCGATCGCGAAGCCCGCGAGCGGACCCCGGTGCAGCCGGGCGGCCAGGCCGAAGGGACCGCGCAGCGCGCCGGTGGCGGGTCCTGGGCGCACGGACACCAGGCCGCCGGCCACGTCACGCCGGGTGGACAGCACGAACGCGAACGCGGCCAGGGCCGCCACGAACACCGCGATCAGCCCCAGCACCCACCACCGGTCACCGGCGTAGGGTCTGGTCAGCCGGACCCACCCGAACGGCGTCAGCCACGCGAGCCAGCCGATGCCGCCGACGTCGGCCAGCGAGCGCAGCGCGAACAGCAGGCCGCCGACGGCGATCGCGATGCCGCGGGCCGCCCCGGATGAGGCGGTGAGCTGCGCGGTGACGGCGGCCACGGCCGCGAACGCCCACCCGCCCGCGGCGATGGAGAGCCCGAACAGCAGCGAGGAACCCGCGGGCAGGCCGCCCGCGGCCAGAGCGGGCACCGACAGCAGGCCCAGCAGCAGGTTGGCGGCCAGCACGACCGCGAGCGCGGCGGCCAGCGGGGCGTGCCGGCCGATGACGCCCGAGGACAGCAGCTCGCGCCGGCCGGTCTCCTCCTCGACCCGGGTGTGCCGGGTCATCAGCAGGATGCTGACCAGCCCGCCGATCAGCGCGAGGGACGAGCCGAGCGTCCAGGCGGTCAGGCCGCCGACGCTCGCGTCGTAGATGGGGCCGCGCATGGCCAGCTGGGCGGGGTTGCTCACCGAGGCCGCCGCGAAGGCGTCGCGGGCGGCCTGGCCGGCGTACAGGTCGGCGGTGGCGGAGGCGATGCTCGCCGGCATCAGCGCGCTGATCGCGATCCACACCGGCAGCAGCACGCGGTCCCGGCGCAGGATGAGCCTGATCAGAACCCAGGTGCCGGTCATCTCGCGGCCCCCTCGTAGTGCCGCAGGAACAGCTCCTCCAGCGTCGGCGGCTGCGTGGTCAGCGTGCGCACGCCCGCCCCGGCCAGCTCGGCGAGCACCGCGGTGAGCGCGTCGCCGTCCACCTGGCAGCGCAGCCGGGCGCCGTCCACGGTCAGGTCGTGCACGCCGGGCAGCGTCGCCAGCCCGGGCGCCGGGCCGATCAGCTCGGCCGTCACCGAGGTGCGGGTGAGGTGGCGCAGCTCGGCCAGGCTGCCGGACTCGACGGTACGGCCGGCGCGGATGATGCTGACGCGGTCGCACAGCGTCTCGACCTCCGACAGGATGTGGCTGGACAGCAGCACGGTGCGGCCGGCGCGCTTCTCCCGCAGGACACACTCGTTGAAGACCGCCTCCATCAGCGGGTCCAGGCCCGAGGTCGGCTCGTCCAGCACCAGCAGTTCCGCGTCGGAGGCGAAGGCGGCCACCAGCGCCACCTTTTGCCGGTTGCCCTTGGAGTAGGTGCGGCACCTCTTGCGCGGGTCGAGCTCGAAGCGCTCCAGCAGCTCGGCGCGCCGCCGGGGGTCGAGGCCGCCGCGTGCCCTGCCCAGCAGGTCGATGACCTCACCGCCGGTCAGGGAGGGCCACAGGGTGACGTCGCCGGGCACGTAGGCGAGCCTTCGGTGCAGCTCTGTGGCGTCGCGCCACGGGTCGCCGCCGAGTAAGGCGATCCGGCCGCCGTCGGCGCGCATCTGACCGAGCAGGATGCGGATCGTGGTGGTCTTGCCCGCGCCGTTGGGGCCGAGGAAGCCGTGCACCTCGCCCGTCCCGACGGTGAGGTCGAGCCCGTCCAGGGCCCTGGTCCGGCCGAAGGTCTTCACCAGGCCGTCGGCGTGCACCGCGGCGGGCCCTGCTGTGGGCCCTGCGGTGTGCGCTGAGGTGTGCTCTGGGGCGCTCATTGTTGCTCCTCGAACTTCTCCAGGCCCGTCCGCGCCTGGTCGAACACCTCGCGGCCGAGGAATTCCGGGGCGATCAGGTCGAGCTGCGCCTTGCCGACGCGCAGCGCGCCCTGCGGGGCGTAGAGGTCGGTGCCGAGGGCGCGGGAGACGTGCTCGTGCAGCACCGTGATGCCCAGCTTCATCGCCGTGAGCACGGTCGCGCGGGCGCGGTGGTCGGCCTCGGAGTGCTGACCGCGGGTGAGGTGCTCCTCCGTCACGGCGACGAGTTCGTCGAACATGGCGGCGGCCGCGGGAGAGCCGTCCACGAGGGCCCGGCCGAGGTATTTCATCAGGGGTGGCGCGGTGCGGTGGACGTTCTCGATGAATTCGGGCTTGTCCAGGTTGCGGTCGGTGACGCCCACGTCGACCTGCTCGCGCAGGTAGCCGAGGACGTACTCGTCACAAGCCTGTCTCAGCGTTTCCTTGGTGCCGAAGTGATGCTGCACCAGGCCGGGCGAGACTTTCGCCGCCTCGGCTATCCCGCGGATCGTGGTGGCCTTGACCCCCTGCTCGGCGAACAACGCCATCGCGGCGTCGCGGATCCGGGCGCGCGTCGTCAGGTCCTCTTCAGATATTGGTCGCACGTCCAGAATTCTATACAAATGTATTGGATGCCATGCAAGCGTTCAGCGTACGGATCACAACTCCTTCCTGAGCGCCTCCGCGGCACGCCAGCAGTCGTGGTACGTCGAGTAGAGCGGGGTCGGCGCCAGCCGCAGGATGTCGGGATTGCGGGAGTCGGCGATCACCCCGTGGGCCCGGCTCAGCCGCCTGGACAGGCCGTCCGCGTCGGGCACCCGCAGGGAGAGCTGGCAGCCGCGGCGCTCCGGGGCGCGCGGGGTGACCACGGTGCACCAGCCGTCGAGCAGGCTCTCCAGATAGGCGGTCAGGCGGACACTGCGGGCGCGCAGCTCGGTCATGCCGACCCGGTCGAAGAGCTCGAGCGAGGTACGGACCGGGCTCATCGCGTAGACGGGCGGGTTGGAGATCTGCCAGGCGTCGGCGCTCTTGGGAGGCGCGCAGACGGGGTCCATGCGGAAACGCGTGTCCGGCTCGGTGCTCCACCAGCCCTCGAAGCGCTGGATCGAGGGGTCGTCGAGGTGGCGCTGGTGGACGAAGACGCCGCCGAGCGCGCCGGGCCCGGAGTTGAGGTACTTGTAGGTGCACCAGGCCCCGAAGTCGGGGCCCCACGCGTGCAGTTCGAGGGGGACGTTCCCGGCGGCGTGCGCCAGGTCCCAGCCGACCTTCGCGCCCGCCGCGTGGCCGGCCCGGGTGATCCGCGGGATGTCCAGCAGCTCGCCGGTCAGGTAGTTGACCCCGCCGAGCAGGACCAGCGCGACCTTGTCGCCTTCGGCGGCGAGGTAGGCCGGCGGGTCCGCCGTCGCGACCACGTCGAGGTCCGGGTCGAGGCCGTGGAAGCGTACGTGGCTGCGCACCGCGTAACGGTCAGAGGGGAACGCCGACTCCTCGATCAGGATGCGGGTGCGCTCGCCGCGCGGCCGGTAGAAGGAGACCATCAGCAGGTGCAGATTGACCGTCAGCGTGTTCATGACGACCGTCTCCTCGGGCAGCGCGCCGACCAGCCGGGCGGCGGGCTCGGTGAGGAGCTCGTTGTAGCGCACCCAGGGGCGGCCGCCGTCCATGTGGCCCTCGACGCCGAGCGTGGCCCAGCTGTCCAGGTCGCTCAGCAGCTCGTCGCGGGTGGCCCGGGGCTGCAGCCCGAGCGAGTTCCCGGCGAAGTAGGCGCACTCCTCGTGGTTCCCGCCCTGAGCGGGCGGGATCAGGAACAGGGAGCGATGGCCGGGGTCTTCGGCGTCCCGCCGCCGCGCGTCGTCTTCAGACATGGTGCGTCTCCTCACATGTGGGTACGGGCGGACCAGAGCTCGGGGAAGACCACCCTGGCCATGCTGCGCTCCAGCCAGGCCAGGCCGTTGGAGCCACCGCTGCCCGGTTTGGCGCCCATCGACCTGCGCACCGCCGCCACATGGGCGTAGCGCCAGTCCCCGAACCGCTCGGAGACCTCGGCCAGCGCGTCGCCGAGCGCCCGCAGGCCACCCGGCGCGTCGTCGCGGTAGACCGCCACCCAGGCGCGCTCGACCGCCTCGTCCGGCTCGTACTCGGTGCCGAAGTCCCGGTCGAGCACGGTGTCCGGGAGGTCGTGGCCGTGCCGGGCGAGCAGCGCGGTGGCGGCGTCCCAGACGCTCGGCTCGGCGAACGCGCGGTGCAGGCGCTCGCTCATCGCCGCCCCCTTGAACGGCCGCAGCAGCGCCTCGTTCTTCAACCCCAGCCTGAACTCCACCAGCCGGTACATGCCCGACTGCAGCCCCGACGCCTCCCCAAGGAGGTCACGGAACCTGTTGAAGTCCGCGGGCGTCATCCAGCGCAGGCCGTTCCAGCTGGCGTTCAGGGCCTCCAGGTGCAGGGCCGTGCGGCGCAGCGCCCCGACCGCGTCCGGCACCCGGTCGGCCCGCAGCGACTCCCGGACGGAGAGCAGCTCGTAGGCGATGAGCTTGAAGTAGAGCTCCATCACCTGGGTGATCACCAGGAACGACATCTCGCCCGGAGCGTCGCTCAGCGGCCGCTGCAGGTCGTGCAGGATGTCGGTACGGACGTAGGCGTCGTAGGGGATCTCCCGCTCGAATTCCAGGGTCGGCAGCCCGCCGCTCGCCCTGGCCCGCTCGGCCCGCTCTCCGGCCGAGGTCGGACGCACCCGTCCTGTCGTTTCCATGTGTGCCGCACTCCCTTCGCTCATCGGCACCTCATGATGGTGCGGTGATACGGCCGGGAGGAATGCCAGTTCAACGGCCTTTCTCGCGAAGAGCCTCATGTCTGGTATCTATTTCGGTCATACCATTTTCAAATGAAAGGTGGCCCTGGTGGACGCCATGGACTGGGAGCTGCTGCGTGAGCTCCAGGAGAACGCCCGGCTCTCCTTCAACGAGCTGTCGCGCCGGGTCCACCTGTCACCGCCCGCGGTGGCCGAGCGGGTCCGCCGCCTGGAGGAGACCGGGGTGATCACCGGCTATCACGCCACGGTGGATCCGGCTCGGGCCGGCTGGGCGGTGTCCGCGTTCGTACAGCTGACCTGCTACGGGCCGACCTGCGTGCTGCGCGATCCGGAGGTGCCGGCCTGGCCGGAGATCCGGGAGATCCACCGGGTCACCGGTGACGTGTGCAGCATCCTCAAGATCGCAGTGCCGTCGATGGCGGCGTTCGAGGCCCTGATCGACCGCCTGGCGGTCTACGGGAAGCCGTCGAGCACCATGATCTTCTCGAGCCCTCTCGCCCACAGGCCGGTCACCGCGGCACCCACCCGCTGAACGGCGGCTACAGGTCGACGCTGAACCCCAGCCCGCGCTCGCGGGCCACCCTGTAGGCCACCGAGGCCGCCGCGACGTCGAGCGCGGCGTGCCCGGTGGACTTGAACAGCGTCAGCTCCTCGGCCGAGCGCCGCCCCGGATGCGCGCCGTCGAGCACGGCGCCGATCAGGCGGGCGTCGGCCGGGTCGGCGCCCTGCAGCTCCCAGGCGCCGGCCGGCGGCGGCTCGGTCACGGCGCCCCGCCACTCCACGAACAGCGACGCCGCCCGCAGGGTGTCGTCACCGAACTCCGGCCCGTCGGAGCCGCCCACCGAGCTGAGGTGCGCGCCGCCGCCGAGCCAGGACCGGCGAACCACCGGCTCCCGGCTCGAGGTGCAGCAGAAGACGACGTCCGCGCCCCTGACCGCCTCCTCGACCGTGGTCGCGCTCCCGGCGGGCAGCTCCGCGACGAGGCGCTCCGCGGCGCCGCGGTCACGCGCTCCGACCACCGGCCGCACGGAATCCAGCGCCGGGTCCAGCACCGGGTCCAGGGCCGCGATGAGGCCGAGCTGGGCGCGGGCCTGCGTCCCGGTGCCGATCACGGCGACGCGGCGGGCGCCGGGCCGCGCGAGCGCGATCATGGCGGCGGTCGCGGTGGCCGCCGTGCGCAGCGCGGTGATCGTCTCGGCGTCCATGACCGCCAGCGGCCGGCCGTTCTCCTCGTCGAAGTAGGCGACGATGCCGCGGTGGGCGCCGTGCCCGCCCGCCGTGACGGCGGAGAAGACGGTCACGAGCTTGGCGGCCAGCCCGAGCTGCGGCACGTAGCCCGGCATCGCGCCCAGCAGCCCGTGCGGCGATCGGGCCGCGACGCGGGGCGGGGCGGAGGCGTCGCCGCGGCTGATGGCGACAAGAGCGGTGCGCACCGCCGCGAGGAGCGCGTCAGCCGGCAGGGCCGCCCTGGTCTGATCCCGGTCGAGGACGAGAACTCCGCTCACTGCGGTGTCAATCAAGGTCGACTCCGGGGGTCGTCGTGCCGCTCAGGGTGCCTTGCAGCTCGTCCGTGGCGGCGGTGAGGCTGTCTTTCAGCTTCGCCAGGGTGGCGTCGTCGAACTCGCTGTCGAGACCGACGATCGTCAGGGCGCAGATCGGGCGCCCGTTGCCGGTGAGCACCGCGCGGCTCAGCGAGGCGATCACTTCCTCGTTGCGCCCGCGCTCCAGCGCGAAACCGGTGCGCCGGGTCAGGTCGATGTCCTTCAGCAGCTCGGCCCGGGCGACCGCGGGGCCGCCCTGCTGCTCGGCGACGCGCAGGTAAGGGACCTGCGCGGTGTCGTCCAGCGCGGAGACCAGCGCCATGGGGCCGGCGAACTTGTGAATGGGCAGCAGCTCCCCCAGCAGGTCGGTGATCATCGCCAGCCGCGGTGGCCGCACGACGTCGATCACCCGCGCCCCTTCGGGCTCCAGGACCTGGAGGTTCACCATCATCGCCGTCTGGTCGGACAACGCCTGGAGCACCGGCCTGCTCAGGACCACGAGCGAGTTGGCGGTCGCGGCCTGGGAGAACTGCAGGACGATCGTCCCGGGCAGGTAGTGATCCTGGCTGCGCATGATCCAGCCGCGGCGGACCAGGTCGACCAGGATGCGGTAGGCGGTGGCGCGGTGCATCCCCGCCAGGTTCGCCACCTCACTGAGGCGCAGCGGGCGGTTCGCCTGGACGACGGCCTCGATGAGGTCCAGGGCTTTGTCCACGGCAGAGCTGGCCGGTCTGGGCAAGGTCCCCCTCCACGGTCGTCGACGCCATCATTCCACGCTTGACGCATGTTATCAGACGTTGCTAGTGTTGCAACACTTGTTACGCTGTATGTAACAGATCGAGTCGAGACTCCCCACTCGACGAAGCTCTGGAACGGAGACCGAGCGACCCCCATGACCGACAGAGACGAACGACCGGTCGCGGGCAACGACCCGGCGCCCACCCCCTTCGCGCCCGCCGCGCCAGGAGAGGTGACGGTCTACCGCGACGCGTCGCTGATCGACGGGACCGGTGCGCCCGTCCGCCGCGGGATGGCGGTGGTGACCGACGGGCCGATGATCAAGGCGGTCCTGCCGGACGCTGAGCTGAGCTCGTCGGACCTGGACGGCGCCGAGGTCGTCGACGTGGCGGGGGCGTTCCTGCTGCCCGGCCTCATCGACACCCACCAGCACCTGTCCACCCCGCCCAACCGCGAGTGGGCCGAGGAGATGATGCGCCGCCAGCTGTACGGCGGCGTCACCGCGATCCGCGAGATGGCCGGCGACCTGCGGCAGATGGCGGACCTGGAGCGCGCCGCGCTGATCGGCGAGATCCCCGGCCCCGACGTCCACAACGCCGCGCTGATGGCCGGCCCGAGCTTCTTCGACGACCCCCGCACGTGGCAGGTGACCCAGGGCACGACGCCCGGCACCGCGCCGTGGATGCAGGCGATCGACGAGGACACCGACCTGACGCTGGCCGTCGCGCGGGCACGGGGCACCGGAGCCGTGGCCGTCAAGGTCTACGCCGACCTCGACGGTCCGACGATCGCCCGGATCACCGCCGAGGCGCACCGGCAGGGCATGCGGGTGTGGGCGCACGCGTCGGTGTTCCCCGCCCTGCCCGGCGACGTCGTGGCGGCCGGCGTGGACGTGGTGTCACACGTCCACATGCTCGCCTACCAGCTCGCCGGCGTACGGCCCGCGACGTACCGCGGACAGCGCGCCCACCTCGCGGAGGTCTACGAGCGCTTCCTGGACGCGCCGGTGGACGCGATCGACGCGCTGCTCGGCGACATGCGGCGGCGCGGCACGATCCTCGACGCCACGGCGAGCGTGGTGGCCAGGATCCCGCTCAGCCCGCCCGGCGCGGCCGGGATGGCGCAGGACGTGCTGCGGCGGCTGATCGACCGCGCCCGGCACGTGGGCGTGGAGATCTGCGCCGGCACCGACTACGAGACCCCGCCGGGCGACCCCTACCCCTCGCTCCACGACGAGCTCGACCACCTCGTCCACGCGATGGGCCTGCCGCCCCGGGAGGCGGTCCGCGCGGCCACCCTCGCGGGGGCGGCCGCCCTGGGGCAGCGCGCCACGACGGGCAGCGTCGAGGCCGGCAAGCTGGCCAACCTGCTCGTCGTCGCCGCCGACCCGTACGAGGACATCGGCCACCTGCGCCACATCGTCACGACGGTCAAGCGCGGCCGGCGCCACGACCGCGCCGACTACGAGCGGGCCGACCACGACCGGGCCGACCACGACCGGGCCGACCACGAGCGGGCCGACCACGAGCGGGCCCGCGCCGCGGGCGTCGAGGAAGGGGCGCCGGCATGAGCATCGACATCTCCGGTCACATCGTCGTCAACGCGCTCGGCGTGCTGGACAACCCGAACGCCGAGGCCGCCGGCACGCTCGTGCAGACCAGCGACCGGCTGACCATCGACGAGCGCACGCTGGCCGACGCGCACGCCTCGGGCGTGACCGCGATCAACGTCACCCTGGGCTACACGATGGGCGACTTCCCGCCCTATCAGCACACCCTGCGGGAGATCGGGACCTGGGACGCGATCATCCGCGCCCACCACGAGCACCTGGTGCGCGTCGACACGGCCGAGGACATCGCCGAGGCCAAGCGCACCGGCAAGATCGGCATCATCTACGGCTTCCAGAACGCCGCCGCGGTGGAGGACCGGCCCGAACGCGTCGCCACCTTCTCCCGCCTGGGCGTCCGGGTCATCCAGCTGACCTACAACCAGGCGAACCAGGTCGGCGACGGCTCGATGGCGCCGGGCAACCGGGGCCTGACGCCGCTCGGGCGGGAGGTCGTGGCGGCGCTCAACGAGCAGCGCGTCATGGTCGACCTGTCGCACAGCGGCGAGCGGACCTGCCTGGAGGCCGCGCGGGTGTCCGCTCAGCCCGTCTCGATCAACCACACCGGCTGCCGGGCGCTGGTCGACCTGCCGCGCAACAAGACCGACGAGGAGCTGCGGCTGGTCGCCTCGCGAGGCGGTTTCGTCGGGATCTATTTCATGCCGTTCCTCAACGCCTCCGGGCACGCCCGCGCCTCCGACGTGGTGGAGCACATCGTCCACGCCGTCAACGTGTGCGGCGAGGACCACGTGGGCATCGGCACCGACGGCACGATCACCGCCATCGACGACCTCGACGCCTACCGGGACCGGCTCGCCGAGCACGTGGCGCTGCGCCGGCAGGCCGGGGCCTCCGCGGCCGGGGAGCGCAGCGACACCTTCCCGTTCGTCGTCGACCTGCGCGGGGTCGACCAGTTCCGGGAGCTGGCGCGCCTGCTGGAGGAGCGCGGCTATTCGTCGGCCAGGATCGAGAAGATCCTCGGCCTCAACTTCTACACCTACGCAAAGGCGGTCTGGGGCGACTGACGGCCGCCGAGCCGTGACGTTTCCCCCCGCATACGGCAACAGGAGCGGGCGACGTGGACATCTACCGATTCACCGGATATCGAGCCGCAACGAGGCGGCCATGAGCGGCGTCCGCGGCCGGCGCGCGCTCATCGCGGCGACGCTGGCCACCCTCCTGCCGCTCGCGGCGTGCAGCGGCGGCAGCGGCAGTGGCGGCACCGAGGGCACGGGCGGCGACCAGGCCGCCCGCAGGTCCGGGTCCCAGACCTTCGGCGAGCTGCCGGCGGAGTCAGGCACGCCCAAGGACGGCGGCACCATCGACATCGCGCAGCAGCCCGGAGCCGGGCCCTACTACATGCTGCCGATCGTGCCCGGCGCGTTCAACTCGACCTACGTGACCTACCAGTTCCAGCGGCTCATGTACCGGCCGCTCTACTGGTTCCCCGAAGGCGCCAGCCCCAAGGTCAACCCGGTGCTCAGCCTGGCCGAGCCGCCGGAGTTCTCCGACGGCAACAAGACGGTGACCATCAAGCTGAAGCCGGGCTACACCTGGTCCGACGGCTCCCCGGTCGAGGCCGGCGACGTGGTCTTCTTCATCGACCTGCTCAAGGCCGCGCTGCGGAAGAACGCCGCCAACTGGGGCGGCTACACGCCCGGCCAGTTCCCCGACAACGTCACCAGCGCGAAGGCGACCTCGGCGGACACCGTGACACTGAAGCTGGAAGAGGCCTACAACCCCGAGTGGTTCACCGCCGACGAGCTGACCTCGGTCGTGCCGCTGCCGGCCAAGCAGTGGGCCAGGGCGTCGGCCGGCGGGCCGATCCTCGACGCCGGTGAGCCGAAGAACGCCGAGGCGATCTACGCCTACCTCGACAAGGCCTCCCGGGACCCGGCCGGCTTCGCCACGAACCCGCTCTGGCAGACGGTGAACGGCCCGTACCGGCTGAGCGCCTTCGACGTGACCACGAACTTCTACGCGATGACCGCCAACGAGGCGTACTCCGGCCCGCGCAAGCCCCGCATCAAGACGCTGAACTTCCGGCCGTTCACCTCCGAGACCGCGAAGTTCAACCAGCTCCTGAGCGGCAACCTGACGATGGCCACGGTGGACCAGGGCCACGTGGGGCAGGTGAAGGCGCTCAAGGCCGCCGGCTATCACGTCTACGGCGCCCCCCGCCTGGGCTTCAACTTCATCATGCTCAACTTCAAGGACACGACCGACAACGTCGACAAGATCCTCGGTCAGCTCTACGTCAGGCAGGCGCTGCAGCACCTCATCGACCAGCCCGGTTACATCGCCAGCAAGGGCATGTACAACGGCGCGGCCGCGGAGAGCTACGGCACGGCGCCGGCGAGCTCGCCGTACGCGTCGAAGAGCGTCGCCACCGCGCCGTACCCCTACGACCCGGCCGCCGCGCGCAAGCTGCTGGAGGAGCACGGGTGGAAGGTCGTGCCGAACGGCGCCACGACGTGCGAACGTCCCGGCAGCGGGCCGTCGGAGTGCGGCGAGGGGATCCCGCAGGGCCAGGCGATCAAGTTCAACCTCTTCTACCGCAGCGAGCCGCAGCTGCACAGCGCGGTCAGCACGGCGTTCTCCTCGGAGGCCCGCAAGCTGGGCATCGAGATCACGGTCGCGCCGAAGACGTTCAGCTTCCTGATCCAGAACTACAACGTGCCGGCGGCGCCCTCGAAGGCCGGTGAGTGGGCCATGTCGACCTGGGGCGGCTTCAGCACCACGCCGTACCCGACCATGACCGGGACCTTCGACTCCAAGGGCTCGGGCAACGTGGGCGCCTACAACGACCCCGAGACCGACGAGCTGATCCGCGCCTCCGTGCACGGCGAGGACCGCCAGGCCGTCCAGGCCGAGATCGAGCGGCTGCGGACCGAGCTGCCCGTGCTCTGGCTGCCGACCGCCCACACCATCTGGGCCTGGAAGGACACGCTGTCCGGCCCGCAGGAGACCTTCGCCGCCCTGCCCACCACGGTGCTGACGCCGGAGTACTGGTACCTGCGCTAGCACCACAGAACCACAGGAAGGAGGGGCAGCGTGATCCAGTTCGTGCTGCGCCGGCTGGCGACGTCGGCCATCGTGGTCCTGGGCGTCTCGGTGATCACCTTCATCATGCTGCACGGGATGTCCGGCTCGCCCGGCCGCGCGATCCTCGGCGTGCAGGCCAGCGCGGAAGCGGTGGCCGCCTTCGACCGGGAGCACGGCTACGACCGGTCGCTGTTCGTGCAGTATTTCAGCTACCTCGGCCGGCTCCTGGAGGGCGACCTCGGCTACTCCTACAAGCTGAACCAGAGCGTGAACGCGCTGCTGGCCGAGAACGCCGGCCGGACCGCGATGCTGGCCGGCGTGGCCCTCGTCCTGGCCGTCGCCATCGCGGTGCCGCTGGGCGTCTTCCAGGCGGTCAAGCGCAACAGCATCGGCGACAACGTGCTGACCACGCTCACCTTCATCGCCTACTCGATGCCCGTCTTCCTGCTGGCGATGCTGCTGATCCAGGTCTTCGCGCTGGGGCTGGGCGTCCTGCCCGCGCAGGCCTCGCAGTCGAGCTCCACGTTCGTCATCTTCACCGAGCCCCGCGCCATGCTGCTGCCCGTGCTGACGCTGACCGGCATCACGGTGGCGCTGTACTCCCGGTACCAGCGCTCCGCGGCGCTGGACCAGCTCGCACAGGACTACATCAGGGTGGCGCGGGCGAAAGGACTGTCGATGCGCCTGGTCCTGACCCGTCACCTGCTGCGCAACGCCTGCCTGCCGCTGGTGACCCTGATCGGCATGACGATCCCGCTGTTGCTCGCCGGCAACCTCGTGGTCGAGTCGGTCTTCAACTACCCGGGCCTGGGGCTGCTGTTCTTCAACGCCCTGAACAACCAGGACTATCCGGTCCTGCTCGGCTACACCCTGGTCGCCGCCACCCTGACCGTCCTGGGCAACCTCCTGGCCGACCTGCTCGTGGCGGTCAGCGACCCGAGGACACAACGCGCATGACCGACACAGCACCACACACGGCACCACACACGGCACCGCCTCGGGTCACCAGCGGATGGCGCCTCGCCCTGCGCTCCTTCGCGCAGAACCGGCTCGCCGTCATCGGCGTGGGCATCATCGTCCTGCTCGCCCTGTTCTGCTTCGCCGGCCCCCACCTGTACGTCACCGAGCAGATCGCCGTCGACCCGGTGAGCAGCCTGCTGCCGCCGGACGCCGTCCATCCCCTCGGCACCGACGCGCAGGGCTTCGACGTGCTCGGGCGGATCATGCTGGGCGGCCAGGCGTCGCTGCAGATCGGGCTGTTCGCGGCGCTCATCGCCACCGCGTTCGGCACGCTGTACGGGACGGTCGCGGGCCTGGCCGGCGGCATCGTGGACGGCATCATGATGCGCGTGGTCGACACGCTGCTGTCGATCCCCTTCCTGTTCGTCGTGCTCATCGCCGCGACGCAGTTCAGCTCCTCGGTCCTGTCGCTCAGCCTGATCCTGGGGGCGTTCTCCTGGCTCGCCCCCGCCCGGCTGGTCAGGGCCGAGGTCCTCTCCCTGCGCTCGCGCGGGTTCGTCGCGGCCGCGACCGTGATGGGGGCGACGAAGCCGCGGATCATCGCCAGGCACCTGATCCCGAACGCGCTGGGCGTCGTGATCGTGAACATCACCTTCCAGGTCGCCGACGCGATCATCGCGGTCTCGCTGCTGGGCTTCCTCGGGTTCGGGCTCAACTATCCCGACGTCGAATGGGGCACGCAGCTCTCCGACGGGGTGAGCCACCTGTTCGAGGGCGCCTGGTGGCTGATCTACCCGGTCGGGGGCTGCCTGGTCCTGATCGTCATGGCGTTCAACTTCGTCGGGGACGCGCTGCGCGACTCGATCGACGTACGGCTGAGGCGGCGCTGATGGCCGCCCGCACGGAAAGGGGCAAGTGATGCCCGACGGTGACGTTCTGGCCATCGAGCGCCTGTCGGCCGGCATCCGGCTGAGGAGGTCAGCGGTCGACGTCGTCAGGGCCGTGGACCTGCGGCTGCGCCCGGGCGAGACCCTCGGGCTGGTGGGCGAGTCCGGCAGCGGGAAGTCGATGACCGGCCTGTCGATCATGGGCCTGCTGCCGCCCGGCGGCCGGATCACCGAGGGCTCGATCAAGCTCGACGGCCGGGAGCTGGTCGGCCTGCCCGAACGGGAGTACCAGCGGATCCGCGGCAACGAGATCGCCATGGTCTTCCAGGATCCGATGACCTCGCTCAACCCCACCAAGACCATCGGCGAGCAGGTCGCCGAGCCGATCAGGCTGCACCTCGGCGCGAGCCCGAGGCAGGCGCGCGAGCGGGCGATCGAGATGCTCGCGCTGGTCGGCATCGCCCGCCCCGCCGAGAGGTTCGGCGACCACCCGCACCAGCTCTCCGGCGGGCTGCGGCAGCGGGTCATGATCGCCATGGCCCTGTCCTGCGAGCCGAAGGTGCTGATCGCCGACGAGCCGACGACGGCGCTGGACGTGACCGTCCAGGCCCAGGTCCTGCGGTTGCTGCACGACCTCAAGGACCGCCTCGGGATGGCCATGCTGCTGATCACCCACGACATGGGCGTGATCGCGCGCTGGGCCGACCGGGTCAGCGTCATGTACGGGGGCGGCATCGTCGAGAGCGCGCGCACCGGCGAGCTCTTCGCCGGAATGCGGCACCCGTACACGCAGGCGCTGCTGGCGTGCACGCCACGGCTGACCCAGCGGCGCGAGCACACCCTCTACTCCATCCCCGGCGCCCCTCCCGACCTGGCCGACCCGCCGGCCGGCTGCCGTTTCGCCGCCCGCTGCGCGCACGCCACCGACCGCTGCGCGGGCGCGGCGCCCCCGCTCGCCGAGTCGCGCCCGGGACACCTGCTGGCCTGCTGGCACCCGGTCGACGGGCCGCTCGCGCCGGTCACGGGCCCCGCGGCGGCGACGGCGCGGGACGGTCGGGCGGCCGAGCCGGTGCTGACCGTCGACGACCTCGTCAAGGAGTACGGCGCGCCGCGCCGCTTCCCCCTGCTCGGCCCCGCGCGCAGCGTCAAGGCCGTGTCCGGGGTGTCGTTCGAGGTCCGGGCCGGCCAGACCTTCGGGCTGGTCGGCGAGAGCGGCTGCGGCAAGAGCACCCTGGCCAAGATGATCGTCGCGCTGGAGCAGCCCTCCTCGGGCAGCGTCACGGCCCTCGGCGGCAGGCTGAACGGGCTGCGCGGGCGGAGCCTGCGCCGGCATCGGCGCAACCTGCAGATGATGTTCCAGGATCCGCTGGACGCGCTCGACCCGCGCATGCGCGTCGGCGCCATCCTGCGCGAGCCGTTCGAGGCCCAGGGCATCGGCACCGCCGAGGAGCAGGTGGCGGCGATCAGGGAGCTGCTCGACGAGGTCGGGCTGCCGCACAGCGTGCTGGAGCGCCATCCGCACGAGTTCTCCGGCGGGCAGCGGCAGCGCATCGCGCTGGCCAGGGCGCTCGCGCTCAACCCGCGGGTGATCGTGGCCGACGAGCCGGTGAGCGCGCTGGACGTGTCGATCCGGTCGCAGGTGCTCAACCTGATGAAGCGGCTGCAGGCCAAGCACGAGCTCACCTATGTCGTGATTTCTCATGACCTGACGGTGGTGCGGTACATGGCGGACACCGTCGGGGTGATGTATCTCGGCAAGCTCGTCGAGATCGGGCCGGCGGATGACATCTACCTCCGTCCCGTGCACCCGTACACGGCGAGCCTGATCGCCGCGATCCCGGAGCCGGATCCTGGCGCGGGAGAGGCCGCCGATCCGGTGGAGCTCGGCTCGGAGCTGCCCAGCCCGCTCGACCCGCCCTCGGGGTGCCGCTTCCGCACCCGGTGCCCGCGGGCGCGGGCCCGGTGCGCCGAGGAGGAGCCGGCGCTGCTCGGGTTCGATCCCGGGCACGCGGCGGCCTGCCACTTCCCGCTCAGGGAGCCGCAGGACGCCGTACCGTCCCGTATGTGATCTGCCGCACTTCAGATCCTGAAACATTGCAGGATCTGAAAGTTTTTCCCTACTCTGGCATCGTGACCATTGTGGACAGCGCTGACGAACTCGGCCGGAGGGATCGGAAGAAGCTCGAGACCCGCGCAGCGCTGGAGCACGCCGCCCTGACGCTGGTGGCCGAGCGCGGCCTGGCGGCGGTCACGGTGGAGGACATCGCCGAGGCGGTGGACGTCTCCTCGCGTACGTTCTTCAACTACTTCCCGTCCAAGGAGGACGCGCTCATCGGCCCGGGCCCGGCGTCCGCCGCCGGGCTGCGCGACAGGCTGGAGGCCGTGCCCCCGGACGTACCGGTCCTGGAGGCGCTGCGGCTGCTGGCGCGGGGCGAGGCCGAGCACGTCCAGGAACAGCGCGAGCAGTGGCTGCTGCGGCTGAAGGTGTTCGAGCAGAACCCCTCGCTTCTTCCCCGGCTCGTCGCCGGCGGTACCGAGACCGAGCGCGTCGTCACGGAGGCCGTCGCCCGCCGGGCCGGTGTCGAACCCGTCACGACCGGCTATCCGGAGCTGGCCACCGCGGCGGCCCTGGCGGCCTTCCGGGTGGCGATGCTCCGGTGGAGCGCCGCGGGCGGCCGCCCGGAGCTGGTGGACCTGGTCGACGAGGCCTTCTCCCAGCTCGCCGCCGGCCTGCCCAACCCCTGACCGCCCCGGTCACGTCCTTTCCGACTGTCCCGTAAACGTTTCCGTCGAGCCGGCGTCCGCACGAATCCCGCGGAGCGCCGGCCGCTGCCCGAGAAAATCGAGGAAAGATGACATCCACCAGCGCGCAGCCCGAGCCCGTGGCCGCGGCGCCCACGTCCAGGAGAAAGGTTCTGCAGGCGCTGTCAGGGCTGATGGTGGGCATGTTCGTGTCCATCCTGGCCTCGACCGTCGTGGCCAACGCCCTGCCGCGCATCATCACCGAGCTGCGGGGCTCGCAGACCGTCTACACCTGGATCGTCACCTCCGAGCTGCTGGCCATGACGGCCACGGTGCCGCTCTGGGGCAAGATGGCCGACCTGTACAACAAGAAGCTGCTGATCCAGCTCTCGCTGGGCCTGTTCGTGGCGGGCTCGCTGATCGCGGGCCTCACCCCGAACGTGGAGGTCCTCATCGTCAGCCGCGTCGTCCAGGGCGTCGGCGCCGGCGGCATGACCGCGCTGGCCATGATCGTGATGGCCGCCATGATCCCGCCGCGTGAGCTCGGCCGCTACGCCGGCATCTTCGGCGCCGTGTTCGGCGTCGGCACCGTGGCGGGGCCGCTCATCGGCGGCGTGCTGGTGGACACCTCCTGGCTCGGCTGGCGCTGGTGCTTCCTGCTCGGCGTGCCGTTCACGATCGTGGCCATCATCCTGCTGCAGCGCACGCTCGAGCTGCCGGTGGTCCGCAAGGACGTCAAGGTCGACTACCTGGGCGCGCTGCTCATCACCGTGGGCGTGTCCACCCTGCTGATCTGGTCGTCGCTGGCGGGCAACCAGTTCGCGTGGGGCTCCTGGCAGACCGCCGTGCTCGTGAGCGCCGGCGTGCTCATCCTCGCGCTGGCCGTCTGGGTGGAGTCCCGCGCCGCCGAGCCGATCATCCCCCTGTCCCTCTTCAGGAACCGCACCGTCGCCCTCGCCACCGTGGCCAGCGTGCTGGTCGGTGTGGCCATGTTCGGCGGCACGGTCTTCCTGTCGCAGTACTTCCAGGTGGCGCTCGGCAAGTCGCCGACGGTCGCCGGCCTGATGAGCCTGCCGATGGTGTTCGGCCTGCTGATCTCCTCCACCGTCGCGGGTCAGCTCATCACCAAGTGGGGCCGCTGGAAGGGCTTCCTGGTGGCCGGCGGCGTCGTCATGCTCGGCGGGATGGGCCTGCTCAGCACCATCGACGGGCAGACCGGCACGGTGCTGCTGGGCGCCTACATGGCGGTGCTCGGCATCGGCGTCGGCATGCTCATGCAGAACCTGGTCCTGGCCGCCCAGAACGACGTGCCCGCCCACGACCTGGGCGCCACCACCTCGGCGCTGACCTTCTTCCGCAGCATGGGCGGCGCCGTCGGCGTCAGCGCCCTGGGCGCGGTGCTGGCCAACCGGATCACCACGCTCATGACCGAGAAGCTCGGCCCGATGGCCGCCGCGGGCGGCGGGGGCGGCGACTCGCACGCCGTACCCGACATCTCCAAGCTGCCCGCTCCCGTCGTCCGCGTCATCCAGGACGTGTACGCGACCGCGACCGCCGAGCTGTTCCTCATCGGCGTCCCGCTCACCGCGCTCGCGCTGGTGGCGGTGCTGTTCATCAAGGAGAAGCCGCTCAACACGCTGTCGGGCGAGGAGCGCCTGGCCCAGGAGCGCGCCGCGGCCGCCAGCCACTGATCGGCCCGCCACCGGACCGGCCGGCCGCTGCGGCCGGACATCGGGAGCGCCAGGTTCCGCATGGCTGCGGTTTCGGCGACATTTCCGGGCCTGGCCGAATACCGTGGCTCATTGACGATCAGCCAAGCCAGCAAGCCTTCCGGAGTCTCTTCTTGCGCACCGCAGCGGCAATCCTGTCTTTCGTGCTCGCCATCACCATCCTGCCCGTCCAGCCGGCCACCGCCGCGGCGCTGCCGGGCGGCAAGACCACCTATGTCATCTCGCAGGGCCATCTGAAGGCCGCCTCCCAGCAGAACTGGGTACGCCTGGGCAACTACCGCTTCGCCGCCGACGGCACGGTACGGGCCGCCCTGTACCTGTGGTGGCAGCGTCACCCCCAGGCCCGGCAGCGCACCGGCACCGTCCCCGACCCGAGCTGCACCACCAAGGCGGGCGGTTCCCAATCGCGGCCCCGTGCCTGCGAGGTACTCACCGCCGGGGGCTTCACCGGCGCCCCCGACGAGACCCGCACCGGGACGTACACCGTGGCGGGCAACGTGCTCACCATCCGGTGGAAGATCGCCCAGACGTGGACGGAACAGTGGTACGTGCGATCCTCCCCCGACGGCAAGCTGGCCCGCCTGGACCTCAAGCGGAGCACGCTGGCCACGCACGGGTACGGCTACGGCAGCAACGCCGCGGTCGGCACGCGGCGCGCGATGAGCTCGGTGAAGGCGTTCCCCGGCTCGCTCAGGCAGGACCTGACGAGCTGGGCGAGCGGCAAGCTCGTCACCTCCGGCGACCAGCCGTTCGGCCACTCGGCCTTCCGCGCCTGCGCCGCCACCACCTCGTGCCTGACCTACCTGCAACCGTCCTCGCGCGGCGCCTGCCAGAAGTCGGGTGGCTGCCCCAAGTACGGCGGCGGAACGCGCCCCAACATCAGCTCCATCCAGTACTACCTGACGATGATCTCCAAGTCCGACCGCCGCGACACGCTCTGGCACTGGTGCACGTGCCTGGCGATGGAGCGCCGTGAGTTCTGCTACACCGGCAACTCCCACGTCAAACCGCTCATGCAGATCATCGACGACGCGGGCGCCTTCCGCGGCTGGGTCGGCGCGGAGGCCTCCTTCTCGACCGGCTCCCGGGCGACGGACATGCTGGCGGTGCTGCGCATCTCCGACTTCCGCTGACCGGCCGGGCGGCGGCCCCAGCGGCCGCCGCCCGAGGTGGCCTTCCGGGCCTGCTTCCCGGAGCCGGATCAGCCCTCGCGTGTCCAGGCGGGCGTGATCCGCACCTCGCGGAGTCGCCAGCCCGCCGGCGTCCGCACGACGGTGGAGGTCATCCGCAGGCCGCCGGTGAAGTGGGGGGCTTGACCATCGCGGTAGTAGTACACCAGCGAGTTCGCCGAGGCGGCCGCCCGGTCCCCGTCGAGGTCAACCAGCAGGTCAGTGGTCGTGTGCTGGGTGTGCTGCCCCTCGACCTCACCCTGTCGCATGAAGCTGACGACCTTGTCGATGCCGTGGAGCTCACCCCCGCGCGGCGAGTGCACCGCCACGTCGTCGGCGAAGACGGTGTCCGCTTCCTCCCACCGCTGCTCGTCGAGCAGGCGCGCGAAGCGGGTGAACAGGTCGGCGATCTCGATACGGTCGGCGATCAAAGTATCCGTGAACATGACATTCCTCTTTCGTTGGCGTCTCCAACATTGGCAACGCCAACTATACAGAAATTCATTGGATTCGCCAACGATGTAGGGTGACTGCCGTGGAAGAGACTCCCGCACGCCTGACCGCGAAGCCGAGCTGGCTGCTCACCCAGCTGGCGATGCACGCCCACCGCCTGGCGTCCGACGGCTTCGCCGAGGCGGGCGCGCGCGGCTACCACTACCGGATCCTGGCCGCGCTCGACGAGTTCGGGGTGGCCAGCCAGGCCGAGCTCGGCCGCCGGTGCAACATGGACCGCAGCGACGTCGTGGCGGCCATCAACGAACTGGCCAGGCAGGGTCTCGTCGAGCGCACGCCCGACCCCGGCGACCGCAGGCGCAACATGGTCTCCCTCACCGAGGCGGGCGACCGGCAACTGGGGCGCCTCGACAGGGCGCTCGACAGGGTGCAGGACGACCTGCTCGGACCACTCCCGGCCGAGGACCGGCAGACCTTGACCCGCCTGCTCACCCGGCTGCTCACTCACCACCAACAGGGCTGAGCAGGCCACATTTCATTTCAACCGAGACCGTATCGGATGAAATGGTGTTCGGTAGCATGTCCCCATGACCACCGACGTTCCTCACCAGGCCACCACCTCGCGCGCGACCGACCGCCCCGGGGACACCTCACCTTTCGCCCTCGGCCTGCTGCTGCGCCAGGCACACTGGCGCGCGGCCGCGGTGATGACGGAGGCGCTTCGGCCGCTCGGCATCGAGCTCCGGCATTTCGCCGTGCTGATCGTCCTGATGGACCGCGGGCCCACGGTGCAGCGGGACCTGGCGGCGGCGACGGGGTCGGACAAGGCCGGCGTCATGCGGGTCGTGGACGACCTGGAGCGCAAGGGGCTGGCCGTCCGCAAGACCGTTCCGGGGGACCGGCGGGTGCGGGTGGTCGAAATCACACCTCAGGGCGTCGAGCTTTTCGACGCGGCCCATGTGGCGGCGGAGTCGCCGGCCGAGCGCCTGGTCGCCGGCCTGGAGCCCGGTGAGACCGAGCGGCTGAAGGAGTTGCTGACCCGGATCGCCTACCCCGCGGGCGGCGAGGCGTAGGCCCGGCCGCGCACCCGTGTCGTCACTGTGCGGGATTCCCATGTCCCGAAATCGTATTGAATGAGACCGTATCGTCTGATACGATAATGAATGTAACGAAACTAGACACGCCGAGCAGGCAAGGAGGTAAAGATCATGGATGTCTACGAGGCAGTCACGAGCCGACGGGCGGTGCGCGGATTCACCGGCCAGCCCGTCCCGATGGAGGTGCTGAAGCGCGTGCTGTCAGCCGCGGCCTGGGCGCCGTCCGGGTCGAACCTCCAGCCGTGGCACGTCTACGTGGTGACCGGCGAGCCGCTCGCCGAGATCAAGCGGCGCGCCGGCGAGCGCCTGGCCTCGGGTGACCCCTGGGACGAGCGCGAGTACGAGATGTACCCGGCCGCGCTGAAGTCCCCGTACCGTGAGCGCCGATCCGCCTTCGGGCGGGAGCGCTACGGCGCGCTCGGGATCGCGCGCGACGACTGGGAGGCGCGCCAGAGGGCCGCGGCCGAGAACTGGCAGTGCTTCGGGGCGCCGGTCGCCCTGTTCTGCTACATCGACCGCGACATGGGCCCGCCCCAGTGGGCCGACCTCGGCATCTACCTGCAGACCGTCATGCTGCTGCTGCGCGCCGAAGGGCTGCACAGCTGCCCGCAGATGGCATGGTCGGTGTACCGCAACACCGTCTCGGAGGTCCTGCGCCCTCCGGACGAGCTCATCCTCTTCTGCGGCATGTCGATCGGGTTCGAGGACGTCTCGGTGCACCACCCCCGTACGGGCCGCGCGCCGCTCGATGAGACGGTCACGTTCGTCGGGGGTGCCGGTCCTGCGGCCGGGGCGCCGCCCTTCCGGGTCGGCTGCCGCCGCCCGGTGGCGGCCATGCGGTCGACCGGCCGGGCGCTGCGCAGAGGCAGCTCCCGTACGCCGCTGCGGTGGATCCACCCGAACAAGGAGCGCATCCGCTCCAGCGGGCCGCACTGGACCGTGGTCCCGGCCCGGCGGACGTCCCCGCCTTCGTGCGCCGAACGGCACACGGCGGCGAGTGACCCGCCACAGCGCCGTGACCGCGGCTGACGACGCCCGGCCAAGGGCACCACATCACCTCACGTGGAGAGACATGACCAGCCAGTTCCGCCTCGGCGGTGACCTGATGATCGACCGGCTCGGCTTCGGCGCCATGCGCCTGCTCCAGGGCGGCCCGGGCGGGCCCGGGCGCGACCCCGGGGCCGCCGGCGCCGTCCTGCGCCGCGCCGTCGAGCTCGGTGTCGACCACATCGACACCGCCCACTTCTATCGCAACGAGGACGGGTCGGTGAGCGCCAACACCGTGATCCGCGAAGCCCTGTCCCCGCGCCCGGACAACCTGGTCATCGCCACCAAGGTCGGCCCGGTCTTCGGCCCGGGCGGCCCGCGCCAGGCCACCGCCGCGGAGCTCCGGCCCCAGGTCGAAGCCAACCTGGAAAGCCTCGGCCTGGACCGCCTGGACCTGGTCTATCTGCGCATCGGGAAGTCCGAACCGCCGCACGGCCAGTCGCTGGCCGAGCGCTTCGAGGCGCTCGCCGCGCTGCGCGAGGAGGGCCTGATCCGCCATCTGGGCATCAGCAACGTCGATGCCGCCCATCTCGCCGAGGCCCGTGCGATCGCTCCTGTCGCGGCCGTCCAGAACCACTTCCACCTCGCCAACCGCGCCGAGACGGCCGTCCTGGACGCCTGTACGGAGGCCGGCATCGCCTTCGTGCCCTTCTTCCCGCTCGGCGGCGGCCGGGCCGACATGGACGACCCCGGCTTGGTCAAGGTCGCCGGACGGCACGGCGCCACCGCCCACCAGGTCGCCCTGGCCTGGCTGCTGGCCCTGTCGCCGGTGGTCCTGGCCATCCCGGGCACCGGTTCCGTGGCTCACCTGGAGGAGAACCTGGCCGCCCGGTCGATCGGTCTCACCGAGGAGGACCTCGCCGACCTCGCCTGATCGCACCCGCGGGCCCACTTCCGCGCGGAGCGGTCCCCGAGCCGGCATGGCCGCCCGAGCCGGGCGCCACTGCGGAATCTCCCACGTAGGGCCTCCTGGCAGCTGCCCGGACCAAGTCGGCCGCCCTTGAGCAACGAATCCGCATGAGGCGCCGTAGTGAGAGAGGACGGACCATGAGGGTTACCAGTCATCGGAGATCGGCCTCCTCGGCCCTCAACGGCTTCGAGCGGGCGCACTCCTCGCCGTCGAGCCGCCCGCCGGTGGGCTTGCACGCCCTCCCCCGTCCCGTGGCGGTGGTGGTCGGCGGCGGCGGGGTGCTCGGGGCCGCGCAGGTGGGTATCGGGTACGCGTTGGAGCAGCGGGGATTCGTCCCCGACCTGATCGTCGGGACGTCGGTGGGCGCCCTCAACGGAGCGATCGCGGCCGCCCATCCCGGCAAGGCCGCGCCGTGGCTGGATCTCGTCTGGACCCACGCGCGCCGCCGTCAGGTGTTCCCGTTCGGCTACCTGCCCTCGCGGGCCAGCGTCTTCGGCGATCGGGGCCTGCGCCGGCTGATCGCCGGGGCCGCGCTGCCGTCGCGGATCGAGGACCTGGCGGTCCCCTTCACGGCGGTGGCCATGGATCTGGCCACCGGCGCTCAGGTGCTGCTCGACCGCGGGGACCTCGAGTCCGCGCTGCTGGCCAGCGCGGCCATTCCCGGCATCCTGCCTCCGGTGGAGCGGGAGGGCCGGACGCTCGTCGACGGCGGCGTGATCGCCTTCGTCCCGGTACGGGCGGCGCTGCAGGCAGGAGCGGCCAGCGTAGTCGTGCTGTCGACCGGTCAGACGAGCTCGCCGCCGCGCCCGGCCGGCCCGCCCCGGTGGCCCGGCGGGGTCGCCGCCCGGGCCGGGCTGCTGCTGTTGCGGCATCAGATAGAGCGCGACCTGGACGAGGTGTCCGAACGGATCCCGACCGTCGTGCTGCCCACCGGCGTCGAGAGCTGGCCCGCCCCGTGGGACTTCCGCCATTCCCGGCGGCTGATCCACACCGCCTCGCTCACGGCGGGCCGCTTTCTCGACGGGCTGCGCATCAACGGGCCCGGGCTGTACCGGGCCGAGAGCCCTCCGGCGGCGCCGGCCGTCGTGGGCAGGGCACGAACCGCCGTATGGGAGGTCGGCCGGTGAGCACCATCTCATTCCTCAACATCGCCATGCACGGGCACATCAACCCGACCCTGCCGGTCGTGGCCGAGCTCGTCCGTCGCGGGCACACGGTCACCTATCACACCTCGCCCGCGTTCGCGCGGGAGATCGAGGCCGCCGGTGCGACCGTGTGCCGCTACCCCGGGGGTGACCAGCCGCTGCCCGATCCCCCGCTGCCGGTGACGATGCTGGACGGGCTCGCGCGCACCGCCGTCGGCCTGCTGCCCGCCGTGCTGGCCGATCTGCGGCGGATCCGGCCCGACTTGATCGTGCACGGCGCCGCCTGCCCCTGGGGTGCGGTCGCCGCCCGCGAGCTCGGGGTGCCGGCGGCGGCGGCGTACACCACGTTCGCGTTCAACCACTACGCGCCGAGCCCCACCCGCGCCTCGTGGGAGCTGCTGGCCACGGCGGCGACCCGGCCCCGCACCGTCCAGGGCTACCTGCGGGCGCGGCGGGAGCTGTCGCGCCGCTACGACACCCACGGGTTGCCGCTGATCGACCTGGCGAACGTGCGCCAGCCGCTCAACCTGGTCTTCACCTCGCGCGTGTTCCAGCCCGGCGCCGACGCCTTCGACGGGTCCTACCGGTTCGTCGGCCCGAGCCTGGGCGCCCGTCCGCCCGACCCGTCGTTCCCGGCCGATCGCCTGCGCGATCCGGTGCTGTACGCCTCGCTGGGCACCGTGTTCAACGCCGGCCCGGAGCTGCTGCGCACCTTCGCCACCGCGCTGGCCCCGCTGGCCGGCACCGTGGTCATCTCCACCGGGCACACCGACCCGGCCGCGCTGGAACCGCTGCCGGCCAACGTGCTCGCCCGCCGCTGCGTACCGCAACCGGAGGTGCTGGCCCGCGCGGCGCTGTTCGTCACGCACGGGGGGATGAACAGCGTGAACGAGGCCATGTACGCCGGGGTCCCGATGCTGGTGATCCCGCAGGGCGCCGATCAGCCGCTGGTGGCCCGGCGGGTCGTCGAGCTCGGCACCGGCCTGTCCCTGCGCACCCAGGACGCCACCGCCGAAGCGGTGAACGCCCTCGCCCGGCGCCTGCTCGACGAGCCGCGCTTCCGCACCGCGGCCGCCACCATGCGGCTCGCCCAGCGGGAGGCAGGCGGCTACCTGCGCGCCACCGACGAACTCGAGAGCTACCTGTACCAGGCCGGCCGGCCGGCAGTGCCCCAGGAGTGCTGAGCGATGTCACCCCTCGTTGCCGTCGTGCTGCTGCTGGCCGGGCTGTCGGAGTCCGCCGGCCGGATCCTGCCCCTGATCGCTCGCCGGCCCAGCGTGTCGCGATCCCATGCGATCCGGCTGCTGCTGATCGGGGCCGTGGTCGAGGCCTCGGTGTTCGCGCTGTGGCCACAGACCGCCTGGACCCTCGCCGAGCTGGCCCTGTCCGCTCCGGTGTCCGGCGTGGCCGCGCTCACCTGGACCCCCGGCCTGGCCGCCCCGCTCGTGTGCGCCGCCGTCCTCGCCTTCCCGCTGCTCGGTCCCCTGCTGCACCTGCTGCTCCTGGTCGGGGTCGGGGCCGGCCTCGTCACCCCGCTCGCCACGACGACGGGGCTGGACTGGTGGCCCGCGGCAGGCTGCGTGACCATCGCCGGAGTCGGGCTCGGCCTCGCCGTCGAGGCCGTGCGGCGCCTGGTCATGAAGATCAGCACCACCCGGTGGCGGGAGCTGCTCGCGTGATCGATTTCCCGCTCCTGGCCCTGGTGCTCGGCCCGGTCCTGCTCGCCGAGGCCCTGCTGGCCCGCTACGAGGTGCTCGTCTACACCGCCGGCTGGCGCAGGCCCACCACCGAGCTGCCCCACGGCATGCCCTACGCCCGAGGCGCGGACCCCGA
Source organism: Nonomuraea sp. MTCD27 (assembly GCF_041950495.1). Lineage (NCBI taxonomy): Bacteria > Bacillati > Actinomycetota > Actinomycetes > Streptosporangiales > Streptosporangiaceae > Nonomuraea > Nonomuraea sp. MTCD27. The sequence continues at coordinate 401,324 of NZ_JBGNUW010000008.1, forward strand.
CCGGCCGCCGGAGGCGTACCTCGTCTACCTGGACGGCATCGGCAAGCGCCGCTTCCGCGACACCCGCGACGGCGGCCAGCTGGTCAGCGCCCTGATCGCCGCGGCGCCGGAGCTACGCGTGCTCGGCCAGGTGCAGCCCTACTCGCCGCTGGCCGACCCGCTCGTCAACCGGCCCGTGTGGGAATGGCTGCGCCACCACATCGCCATCGTGCTGTTCCTGCACAACGTCATGCAGATCTTCGTCGCCGCCGACCACCGCTACCGCCCCCTGTACAACCGGGCCGTCGGCGCCCAGATCGCCGAGCAGCTGCGCCGGGCCGGCTACCAGCCCGGCAGCGGCATCCCGGTCGTGCTGCTCAGCTACAGCGGCGGCGCCCAGGTCGCCACCGGCGCGGTCACCGAACTGCACACCCGGCTGCACGCCCCGCTCCTGCTGGTCACCATCGGCGGCTTCCACAACGGCGCCAACGACCTCACCCACGCCCGCCACCTCCACCAGCTCACCAGCGCCCATGACCAGATCGAACGGCTCTCCACCTGGATCTTCCCGCAACGCTGGCCACTGTTCCGCGGCAGCGGATGGAACCGGGCCATCCGCGCCGGAAAGGTCACCGTGCACCGGCTCGACCCGGCCACCCACGTGGGGCAGCGCAGCTACATCAACCCCGAGGCGCTGCTGCCCGACGGCCGCAGCCACCTCGACCGCACCACCGACACGGTGATCGCCCTCATCCGGGCCCACCGGGTCACGCCGGAGCGCCAGCCTCGACCGTCGTGATCGCCGTCCGGAACGGGGACGCCGGGCCGAGGCGATGACGGCGTGCCCCGTTCCGGACCCCCGCGCGCGTGGGCGTCATCGCGGGGTGGAGGTGTCGTAGGCGGCCCGGGCGCGCGTGACGGCGGCGCGGTGGCGTTCGGCCCACTCGGTGAGCCCCGCCAGATGGTCGTAGAGCTCGCGGGCCATGTCGGTGGCGGTGTATTCGACCTTGGGCGGCACCGTGGGGTGGACGGTCCGGGTCAGCAGGCCGTCCCGCTCGAGGTTGCGCAGTGTCAGGGTGAGCATGCGCCGGCTGATGCCGTTGATCGAGCGCTCCAGCTCGGTGAAGCGTACCGGCCCGCGGGTGGCCTCCATCAGGATGCCGATGCTCCATTTGCCGCTCACCCGGTTGAGCACCTCCAGGACCGTGCACGCCTCCGAGGCGCCGGCCTGCTCGGTCACACAGGTGTTCCGCTGTGACATGAAAGTGCCTTCTTCCGCTGGAGCGCTCGGTCACCGATCATGGCCACGGTAACAAAAGGTGCCCTAAAGGGTTCACCGGTGGACGTTCGACGAAGAGGCCGACCATGACGATCACGTTCGACGACAAGACGCGCACGCTTCTCGACGGCAGGAACTTCGCCACCGTCGCGACCCTGAACCCCGACGGCGGCCCCCAGACGTCGGTCGTATGGGTCCTGCGCGAAGGCGACACGGTGCTGTTCTCCAGCACGGCCGGCCGACGCAAGACCCGCAACCTCACCCGGGACCCGCGGATCAGCCTGACCGTCTTCGACACCGGTGATCCGTACCAGTCCGTGGAGATCCGCGGCACCGCCGAAGTGGTCGAGGACCACGACCGGGCGGTCCAGCTCGCGGTCTCGCACAAGTATCTGGGCCAGGACCCGCCGGCGGACCACGAGGGCACGGTACGGGTGGTCGTCCGCGTCATCCCTGACAAGATCCACGGTTTCCCGGCCTAGGAACCCGCGCCGGCCGAGTGGTGGTGCGGTGGGCGCCCGCGCTTTCCGGGCGCGTTCTGGCCGGGCCGCGGAATGCCGGCCTGAATGCGGTGGTGCCGGAAATGAAAATTTCACCGGTCCCGCCCATGTCATGGACCGGCCTGCCGCCCGGCCCTTCGCTGGTGGCGGCCGGAACGGCATTCAGGGCGCAAAACCGCGGCGCGGTTTAACGTCCAGCCGGAATCGCGGCGTTTATTGGCCGCCTGGACCGGCTGCTCATTTCCGCAAATAATCGCCGAGCGTCACTCGTACACGCCAGGAAAGAAACCCAGGAAAGAAACGAGGTGCGACTTGGCAGCACGTTCCGGAGTACGCCGCGCGACGAGGTCGATCGCCGTCGCCATCGCGGCGCTCGCCACCGCTCTCCTGCCCCTCGGCGCCGCGCATGCGGCGTACGGCCCGGACCAGCCGGTCTACATCCAGGTGAACGCGACGGACCCCTACAACACGGGGCTGGCCCGGCTGGAGGGCACGGTGGCGTTCGACGACGGGGACACGATGTTCCGGTATTCGCTGCGGTTGTGCTGGCTGCACGCCTACCCCGCGCCCAACCTCAGCATCGTCGTCAACGGCACGACCCAGCTTTGGCCGGCCTCCACCGGCTCGACGACCACCCCGGGCTGCCAGCAGACGTCCCTGTACGCCGCGGAGGTGAACCACGGCGGCGCCGTCGGCAACGTCCGCTTCGACGTGACCGGCGGCTGGTTCTATCCCGGCAACCAGTACAACACGCGCACCAAGTCGTACACCGTGGACAATCCCTACACCTGACCGCACAGCACGCCGAAGGGGAGCGCCGCCGCGCTCCCCTCACGGGATCAGGAGCGAGACGCCCGCGGGCAGGCCCCTGACGCGTGCCGTGCCCGACCGCTCGACCGTCACGTCCACGGGAGCCCCGGCCACGCGCAGCCCGCGCACCGTCAGCGCGCCCAGGGGCGCGCCGGGCAGCGGGCGGATGGCCGCGCGGCCTGCGGGGACGTCCGGGTACAGCCCGACGGCGGCGTGGAGGACCGCGATGGCCGCCGCCGCCGACCACGCCTGGGGGCGGCAGGCCGCGGGGTACGGCACGGGGCGCCCCATGAGCGTGCGGTCGTCGCCGGCGTGGAGTTCGGGCAGGCGGTAGCCGAAGGTCTCGGCGGCCGATAGGAGCCCCTCGGCCAGGTCAGCGGCCAGGTCAGCGGCGGGGCTGTCGGCGGGCCCGCCGTGGCCCGAGCGGGCGAGGCCGGAGATGACGATGGCGGTGTCGTGCGTCCAGACGGAGCCGCAGTGGTAGGAGAGCGGGCTGAAGCCGGCGTCGGCGGTGGACATCGTACGGAGGCCGAAACCGCCGGACATGGCCGGATTTTTCAGTGTCTGGACGATCCGGAGTTCCTCGGCCGGCGTGAGCAGGCCGGTGCCGAGGAGGTGCCCGATGTTGCTGGTCAGCGCGTCCACCGGGCGTTTGTCGCGGTCAAGGGCGAGCGCCGGGTAGCCGCCGTCCACCCAGAACCGCTCGCGGAACCGCTCGGCCAGCCCGCCCGCGTAGTCGCGCCACCGCTCGGCGCCCGGCCTGCCGTACGCCTCCAGCAGCGCCGCCCCCGCCATGGCCGCCTCGTACGCGTACCCCTGGACCTCGACCAGGGCGATGGGCGGCTCGGCGCGGGTGCCGTCGTGGAAGCGCACGGCGTCGCCTGAGTCCTTCCAGCCCTGGTTGGCCAGGCCGCTGCCGCTGGTGTCGATGTATTCCAGGAAGCCGTCGCCGTCGGCGTCGCCGTGATCGGCGAGCCAGCCCAGCGCCGCCTCCAGCGGGGGCAGCAGCGCGGCCACCTCGGCCTCGGGCATGCCCCAGCGCCAGGCGTCGTGCAGCAGGGCGATCCAGAGCGGGGTGGCGTCGATGGTGCCGTAGTAGGCGGCGGGCAGGCGCAGCTCGTTGCCCTCGACGGCGAACTCGTGGCGGCGCAGCTCGTGCATGATCTTGCCGGGGGCCTCGCCGGAGGCGGCGTCCACCTTGCTCCCCTGGCGGCGGGCCAGGACGCGCAAGGTGCCCGCGGCCGGCCCGGTGCCGAGCGGGAGCAGCATGCGGGCGGCCCAGATGCTGTCGCGGCCGAAGAGTGTCAGGAACCAGGGCACGCCCGCGCCCAGGAACGTGTCCCCCGGCGCCGCCGTCTCGGTCAGCCGCAGCGACTCCAGGTCGTCGAGGGACTGGCGGGCCAGGCGTACCAGGCGGGCGTCGTCGGCCTCGACCTCGGGCCTGCTCCACTCCCGCGGGCCGGCCGGCGCCGCCACCACCGCCTTGGGGTCCGCCACGGAGGCGCCCCACCGCAACGTGACGCGCTCTCCTGGCGCCACCGTCACCTCCCGCCGCAACGCGGTGCCGGCGACCTCGAAGTCCCGCCCGGCGGCGGCGACGCGGATGCCGCCGGCCTGCCAGGTCAGCTCGCCGCCGCCCGCGGCGGGCGGGACCGGGGTGGCGGCGCCGCCCGACTTCACCACCTCGATGGGCGCGAAGTCGCAGCTCAGCTCGATGGTGACGGTGCAGGTGAAAGGGTCGGCCGCCGTGGAGGCGATCGTGAGCTCCTCCTCCATCGCGCCCGGCGTGACGCGGCGCACGCGGTCGATCCGCACCGTCGGGTCGGGGCCGGGGTCACCGAGCCAGCGGGCCAGCGAGACGAAGCGGGAGACCCCGGGACCCGGTACGGCGTGGCCGACCGGCTCGGGCTCGCGGCCGTCGATCCGCAGCCCGGCCTGGGAGAGCACCCGCGCGTCGGCGTGGAAGAGCCCCTGCACCCCGGCGGGCCTGATCTGGCCGTCGGCGCCGCTCAGCGCGGTCGTCGGGGCCAGGACGGTGCTGACCAGGTCGTGCAGCAGCGGTTGCAGGCGGTGGTCCGGCACGTGTGAGGCCCCCTTGACACTCCGTTAACTTGAACGATCTAATCCTGTCATACGCCTTTTGGATCGATCAAACTATTAGAAAGGCCATATATGGCGGCGAAGGTGACGATCGCCGATGTGGCGCGGCACGCCAACGTGTCCCGCCAGACCGTGTCGAACGTGCTGAACTCCCCCGAAGTGGTCAAGGAGGAGACCCGGCAGCGGGTGCTGGCCGCCGTCGAGGCCCTTGGCTACCGGGTGAGCGCCGCCGCCAGGCAGATGCGTACCGGCAGGTCGCGGCTCCTGGCCACCCGGATAGAGACGACCCAGGACGGCATGAACGTCTTCGACCGCTTCCTGCACGGCCTCACCGAGTCGGCGGCCGGGTCCGGCTACCGCGTGCTGCTCTACACCGCCACCGACGACCAGTCCGAGATCGCCGCGTTCGACCAGCTCCTGGGCGAGTTCGAGCCCGACGGGTTCGTGCTGACCAGCACCCACCACGGCGACGCGCGGACCTCCTGGCTGGCCGAGCGGGACCTGCCGTTCGTCACCTTCGGCCGGCCGTGGGGCACCTCGGAGGCCGGTCACCCCTGGGTGGACGTGGACGGCGCCGCCGGGACCGAGGCGGCCACCCGCCACCTCCTCGACGGCGGGCACCGCCGGATCGGCTTCCTCGGCTGGGAGACCGGCTCCGGCGTCGGCGACGACCGCAAGTCCGGCTGGTCCAGGATGCTGGCCGCCGGAGGGCTCGACACCGACCTGGCCATGGAGACCGACGGCACCCCGGCCCAAGGGCAGGCGGGCGCGCGGGAGCTGGTGGAGCGCGGGGCGACGGCCCTGGTCTGCGTCAGCGACTCGGTGGCCCTCGGAGCCCTGCAGGTCACCCCCTCCGTCGTGGGGTTCGACGACACCCCGGTGGCCGCCGCCATCGGGCTCACCACCCTCGGCCAGCCCCTCGCCGAGGCCGCCGCGCGCTGCGTGGAGCTGCTGACCGACCGCCTCTCGGGCCGCCCCACCGCGCCGCACGTGCTGCTCACTCCCACCCTGGTCATCCGAAAGGACCCCTGATCATGAAAAGCCTCGCGATCCCCGCGGCAGCCGCCGTACTCATGTCCGCGACGGCCTGCGGCAGCGGCTTCGACGACCAGCAGGCCGCGCCGCAACAGCAGAGCAGCGGCCCGGCCGCGCTCCAGGTCCTGATGGCCTCCTCCGGGGACGCCGAGACGAACGCGGTCAAGCAGGCGGCCGAGAGCTGGGCCAAGGCCAGCGGCAACACCGCCACCGTCACCCCGGCCCAGGACATCCACCAGCAGCTCGGCCAGGCGTTCGCGGGCAGCAACCCGCCGGACGTGTTCTACGTCGACGCCGCCCGCTTCGCCGACTACGCCAGCGTCGGCGCCCTGGAGCCGTACGGGGACAAGATCTCCGACAGCCAGGACTTCTATCCGAGCCTGCGCGAGACGTTCACCTACGACGGGAAGTTCTACTGCGCGCCCAAGGACTTCTCCACGCTCGCCCTGGTCGTCAACGACGAGCTGTGGAAGAAGAACGGGCTCACCGACGACGACCTGCCCACCACCTGGGACGAGCTCACGGCCGTCACCAAGAGGATCAAGGGCGTGACGCCGCTGACGTTCGGCGACAGCCGTGACCGGCTTGGCGTCTTCATGGTGCAGGCCGGCGGCTGGATCACCAGCGAGGACGGCAAGCAGGCCACCGGCGACAGCCCGGAGAACCTGGCCGCCCTGGAGTACGTCAAGGGCCTGCTCACCGGCAAGCAGGCCCAGTACGCCAAGGCGCTCGACGCCGAGTGGGGCGGCGAGGCGTTCGGCAAGGGCAAGGCCGCGATGACCATCGAGGGCAACTGGATCAAGGGCGCGCTGCGGGCCGACTATCCCGACGTGAAGTTCTCCGTCCACGAGCTGCCCGCCGGCCCCGAGGGCAAGGGCACGCTCTCCTTCACCCAATGCTGGGGCATCGCCGCCAAGTCCAGGAACAAGGCCGCGGCCATCGACTTCGTGGAGGCGATGACCAAGACCGACCAGCAGCTCGCCTTCGCCGAGGCGTTCGGCGTCATGCCGTCGCGGCAGGCGGCCAAGGAGGCCTACCTCAAGGAGTTCCCGGCCGACGCCGCCTTCGTCAACGGCGTCGAGTACGCGCAGGGCCCGGTGAACGCCCCCAAGATGGACAGCGTCCTGTCCGACTTCGACACCGGGCTGCAGCAGCTGGCCACCCAGGATCCCAAGACGATCCTGGCCAGGCTGCAGAAGAACACCGAGAGCGCGCTCGGCTGACATCATGCGCAGCCGTACCAGGGAGAACCTCGCGGGATGGCTGTTCGTGGCGCCGGTGGTGGTGATCCTCGGGCTGTTCCTGCTGCTGCCCATCCTGATGGCGCTCTGGGTGAGCCTGACGGGATGGAACGGGCAGGGCAGCCCCTTCCGCGGCGGCGTGCCGTTCGTGGGCGGGGAGAACTACGCGCGGTTGTTCGCCGAGGACGGGCTGGCCCGCGAGAACTTCATGACCAGCATCCGCAACAACGTCTATTACGTGGCCGCCGTCGTGCCGTTGCAGACGGGGCTCGCGCTCTTCCTCGCGCTGGTGGTGAACAAGCGCAGGACCTTCTTCCGTACCGCGTTCTACTTCCCCTCGGTGACCAGCTCGGTGGCGATCAGCGTGGTGTTCCTGTTCATCTTCGCCAACTCGGGGGCGGTCAACCAGCTCCTGGCGTTCGCCGGGGTGGACGGGCCGCAGTGGTTCTCCGACGCGCGCGGGGTGATCCACCTGCTGCTCGGTGACCCGCCGGCGGCGCTGACCGAGCACGGCCTGCTGGGGCTGACCTGGTGGGAGTGGCTGGCGGGGCCCAGCGTGGCGATGTGCGCGATCATCGTGCTGGTGGTGTGGACGACGTCGGGGACGTTCATGCTGATGTTCCTCGCGGCGCTGCAGAACATCCCGAGGACGCTCGACGAGGCGGCCATGATCGACGGCGCCACCCGCTCGCAGCGCTTCTGGCGGGTGACGCTGCCCCTGCTCAAGCCGACGATGTTCCTCGTGCTGACGCTCGGGCTGATCGGCACGTGGCAGGTGTTCGACCAGATCTACGTGATGAGCCAGGGCGATCCCGCCAAGACCACGCTGACGCCGGCGTTCCTGTCGTACCGGACGGCGTTCCGGGACTTCGACTACGGGGCGGGCACGGCGATCTCGTTCGTGCTCTTCCTGATCATCGTGCTGCTGACGTTGTTCCAGCGGTGGGTCATGAGGGAGCGGAAGCCATGAGGCGCGTCGTCCTGACCGTGTTCTCGGTCGTCTTCATCTACCCGTTCGTCATCCAGATCGCCAACGCCTTCAAGACCGATCCGGACTCCGCCGCCAACCCCCTGTCGCCCATCCCGCACCCGGCCACGCTGTCGGCCTTCGAGCGGGTGTTCCTGGGCACGGACATGCCGGTCTGGCTGGCGAACTCGCTGGTGGTCACCGTGGTGGTCACGCTGGGGCGGGTGCTGCTGGACTCGATGGCGGGGTACGCGCTGGCCCGGCTGCGGTTCCGGGGGCGGCGCGGGTTGTTCGTGGCGGTCATCGCGGTGATGGCCGTGCCGGGGGTCGTGCTCTTTATCCCGAAATTTCTGGTCTTGAACCAGTTGGGGATGTACGACTCGTACCTGGCGCTGATCCTCCCGCTCATCGCCGACGCCACCGGCGTGTTCGTGATGAAGCAGTTCTTCGAGTCGGTCCCGCACAGCGTCGAGGAGGCGGCCCGCATCGACGGCGCCGGCACGTTCCGCGTCTTCTGGTCCGTCGTGCTGCCGATGTCGCGGCCCGCGCTCATCACGCTGACGATCCTGTCGTTCCAGGGCTCGTGGAACGAGTTCCCGCACACCCTGGTCGCCGTGCAGGACCCGGCGCTGTTCACCCTCCCGCGCGGCCTGGCCGACCTGGTCAGCGGCTCACTCGGCGGCGGCACCCAGTTCCCGCTCAAGCTCGGCGCCGCGCTCCTGGCCACCATCCCGGTCGCGATCATCTTCGTCGTGTTCCAGCGGTACTTCGTCCGCGACCCCAACCAGGGCGCGGAGAAGGGCTGACGCGTCGCGGAGAAGGTCTCCCGCCCGGGGCGGCTCAGGCGGGAGGCGTTTCCGCGCGATCGGCGCGGATCAGGTCGAGGAAGGCGGTGGCCGCCGGGGACGGCCGGTTGTCCCAGATCACGTGCTCCATCCGCGTGGGAGCGTCACGAAGGCGGATGACGCGCAGGTCGGGGAAGCGCAGCGCGTACGCGGCCGGCAGCATGCCGACGCCGAGGCCCTGCCGTACCAGATCGACCAGGAAGTCGGCGGACGACACCTCGAAGGGCACCTCACGCCGTACCCCCGCGGCCGCGAAGGCCTGGTCCGACTGTGCGCGCCCGGCCGCGCCGGCGCGGAAGTCGATGAACGGCTCGTCCGCCAGGCCCCGCAGGTCCGCCTCGGACTCCGTCCGGTGGTGATCCGGCGCGACCACGGCGACCAGCTCGCCTCCGCCGAGCCGGCGGCTCCGCACGCCCTTCGGTTCCGCGCGCGGCGGCAGGCCGAGGAACGCGACGTCGACGCCGCCCTGCCGGACCCGCTCGATCAGCTCCCCGCTGCCCGCCGAGGTGAGCGTGATCTGCACCCGCGGATGGCGCCGGCGGTAGTCCCTCAGGGCGACCGGCAGGTTGACGGCCGTCACCGTGGGGATCGCGCCGACGGCGAGCCGCCCGCGGATCTCCCCGCTCGCGGCCGCCACCTCGGCCCGCGCGCGGTCGGCGGCCTCCAGGCACTCCCGGGCGGCGGGCAGGAACGCCTCTCCGGCCGGCGTCAGCCGCACGCGGCGGCTGGTGCGCTCGAACAACCGGGCGCCCAGTTCCCGCTCCAGACCGGCGATCTGGTGGCTGAGCGCGGACTGCACCACCCGGCAGCGCTCGGCCGCCCGGGTGAAGTTGCTGGTCTCCGCGACCGCGATGACGTACCTCAGTTGCTGCAGCTCCATCCGACCATCGTGCATCACGATCGATCACGATGAAAACTATGTGTTGGACTCATCGATCGATGGGGGCGCACCCTTGAACCCTCGACGGAGGCGCTGACGCCTTTCCCGTCTTGCCGATGATTCCTGCACCCCTGAAGGAAGATCAGTGACCACACACGATGAAAATCCGCGGCCGGCCTTGAGGCCATGGCTCGGTGTTTCCGCGATCACAGCCAGCCTGTTCGTCTTCCTGACCACCGAGTTGATGCCCGTCGGCCTGCTCACTCCGGTGAGCGCGAGCCTGGGGATCCCGGTGGGCGTCGCCGGGCTGATGGTCACTCTCTACGGCGTCTCGGCCGGGCTGGGCGTGCCGTTCATCGTGGCCTGGACCAGGCGGGTCAACCGGCGTGCCCTGCTGTCCACGCTGCTGGCGATATTGACCCTCGGAAACGTCATCACCGCCCTTTCGCCGAACTATCCGCTGGTCCTCACCACGCGGCTCGTCATGGGCTTCGCCAGCGGCGTGTTCTGGGCCATAGGGGTGAGCATGGCGATGCGCCTCGTTCCGGGACGCCACGCGAGCAGGGCGGCCGCGATCGTCATGTCCGGCATCTCGATCGCCGCGGTCGTGGGCATACCGCTGGGAACGGTCCTGGAAAGCCTCACCGACTGGCGGACCACGTTCCTGATCTGGGCCGGGCTGAGCGCGCTGGTGTTCCTCGCGGTCGTCGCCGCCGTCCCATCGCTGCCGTCGGCGAACGCGGTTCCGGTCCGGGAGGTCTTCGGGCTCCCGCTCAGAAACGTGCCGCTCCGCCTGGTGCTGTGCACCGTCGTGCTGTTCGTGCTCGGCCACTTCGGCGCGTACACCTTCGTGCGCCCCTACCTGGAGAGCACCACCTCCGCCTCTCCCCTCTTCATCACCGTGCTGCTGATGGTTTACGGCGCCGGCGGCGCGGCCGGGAACTTCATCGCCGGACACACGGTGACCAGGAACCTGCGGGGCAGCTTCGTCGCCGGCTGCGCGGGACTGGTGGGGTCCATGCTGTTGCTGCTCGCGGTCGGTCACGGCCAGGCCGGCTCGGTCATCGCGCTGATCCTCTGGGGCGTTTCCTTCGGCGTCGTCCAGCTCTGCCAGGTCAACATGACGCAGGCCGCCGCGCCCGACACCTTCGAGGCCGCGATGTCGCTCAACACCATGGCGTACAACACCTCCATCGCGCTCGGGGCGCTCTTCGGCGGGCTGTTCGCCGATCATCTGGGTGTCGCAAGTGTCGTCTGGTTCGGCGTGGCGCTGACAGCGGCTTCGCTGCTCCTCACCCTCGGCACCCGGCAGCGGACCGCACGCACCGCCCCCGACGATGCGCTGGCCGCGAGCGAGTAGGGAGTGGTGCCGGCGTGTCAGGCCTTGGCGCGCATGTGCTCCTGCGCCCATTCCTCGAAGCTGGTGAGCGGGATGCCGAGGTCTCTCGCGTACTGCGGGCGGCCCGGCTGGCCGGCCACGTTGAGCCACTCCCCCGAGGCGCCCATCGCCGGCATTCCGGCGGCGAGGGCCTCCTCCTCGGTCATGTCCGGCGCGGACAGCCGCGTGCCGAGGGCGCGGGAGAGGACTTCGGCGATCTCCGTCATCGACAGGTAGTCGCTCGCCAGCTCCAGCTCGACCCCGTCGAACCGGTCCGGCGCGGCGATGGCCGCGGCGGCCGCCCTGCCGATGTCGTCCACCGCGACGAGGGACAGCCTGGTCTCGGGGTTCAGGATGCTCACCAGGCCGCCCTCGATGCCGCGCGGGAACAGGTACGCCATGGACGGCAGGAAGTTCTCCATGAAGAAGCCCGGCTTGAGCAGCGTCCAATGGGGGAAGCCGGCCGCGCGGAGCCGGTCCTGGATCGCGCTCTTGGCGCCCATGGTGGGCTCCATCGACGCCCAGCGGCCTTCGGCCCAGCCGGGGGTCTCGGTGTGCCGGCCGGCGCCGGTGACGGAGGTGTGCACGAACTGCGGCACCCCGGCGGCCCTCGCGCCCTCGATGAGGTTGACGCCCTGGGCCACCTCCCCTTCGAAATCGAAGCCTTCGGCGGTCACCGCGGGCATCTGCACGGAGAAGACGGCGCGGGCGCCCTCGGCGGCCCGGATCACGGAGTCGCGGTCGTGAAGGTCGCCGGTGACCAGCTCGGCGCCGAGCGCCTCGACGGCCCTGGCCCGGTCGGTGGCCGGGTCGCGTACCAGCGCACGGACGGGAACGCCCGCCGCGCGCAGGGCGCGGGCGGTGGCTCCGCCCTGCCTGCCGGTGGCGCCGGTGACCAGGACGGGTGCGGAATCTGTGGGCATGGTGCTCCTCAGGTGCTCGTCGCATAAACGGCGGGGTCCGCCGTTTATGTTCCGGTACGATATGGCGGGGCCCGCCATTTAGCAACCTGGGAGATGACGCCATGCCCGACCGCCAGCGCGCGGACGCCCGGCGCAACTACGCGCGCATCCTCGCCGTGGCCGAGGAGGAGGTCGCCGCCCACGGCTCAGGCGCCTCCCTGGAACAGATCGCCCGCACCGCGGGAGTCGGCTCGGCGACCGTGCGCCGGCACTTCCCCACCCGATACGCCCTGCTGGAGGCGGTCTCCCGGCACCGGATCGAGGCCCTGTGCGTCCGCGCCCACGACCTGACCGGCACGGGCGACAGCCGCACCGCGCTCCTGGAGTGGCTGAGCGACGTCGTCGCCTACTGCGTCGCCGCCCGGGGGCTGGCGGCCGCGCTCTCCTACGACGACGCCGGATCCGACCCGGTGCACGAGAACGCCTGCTCGGCGGCGCTGGCGGAGGCGGCGGCCCCGCTGCTGCGCCGCGCCGCGCAGGACGGCGCGGTGACGGCAGGCGTCACCGTCGCCGACCTGATCACGCTGGCCGTCGGCATCGCCCTGGCCACGGAGCACCACCCCGACCCCGCCGCCCGGGCGGACCGGCTGTTCCGGCTGACCGTGGCGGGGCTGAGCCCGCAGAGCTGAACCGCCGCCCGACCGGCGGAGCCGATCGTGGACGTCGAGCCCACCCCTTTCTTGGAGTTGCGCCGGTTTCATGGAGTGGCGCCGGCCCTTGCCGCCGTTTGTCCCGCCGCGACGCAACTGACGGCCGGGCCGGTGGCGCGGCCCGGGCGTGAACCCGCCTCGGACGACCTCTCCTTGATCAGCCGAAGCGCAGCGGGAGCGTCTCGGGGCCCTGGATCCCGAGGGGTCCCGGCCAGGACACCGGCCCCATGACGGACGGCGGGCCCAGCCGGCCGGTGAGGACGGTCAGCGCCTCGCCGACCTCGACGCGGGCGAGGGCGGCGCCCAGGCAGTGGTGCGGGCCGGCGCCGAACTGCAGCGGAGGCATGTCCCTGACGGCGGTGATGTCGAACCGGTCGGCGATCTTGTACGCTCGCGGATCGCGCTGCGCGACCTTCACGCACATCGTGAGGTACGTCCCCTTCTCGATGCGCAGCCCCTGGTAGTCGAAGTCCTCGGCGGCGAACCGGTAGACGGTGGCCGACGAGGGCAGCCAGCGGATCACCTCTTCGACCGCCTGGGCCGCGAGCTCCGGCTGCCGCCCCAGCAGCGTCCACTGGTCGGGATGCTCCGAGAAGGCGACCATGGCATTGGCGAGCTGGTGCCGGGTCGTGTCGTGGGCGGCGAACACGAGGGTGACCAGGAGGTTGCGCAGCTCCTCCCGGCTGACCTGGCCGTCATCGGCCTGGTGGGCCGCGATCAGGTCGGAGCCGAGGTCGTCGGTCGGCCGGGCGGTCTTCTCGTCGATGAGGTGGTCGGCGTAGTCGTTGAGACCGTTGACCGCGTTCTCCACCCGGGCAATGACGTCGCCGCCCGTCGAGAGGCCGAAGACCAGGCCGAGGTCGGCGGTCCAGGTGCCGAAGCGGTCATAGTCCTCGGGCCGTACGCCGAGCAGCCGGCACATGACCGCGAGCGGCAGCCGGATGCCGAACTCGGAGACGAAGTCGCACGTCCCGGCGCCGGCCAGGCGGTCGGTCAGCTGCTCGGACTGCTCCCGGATGAACGGCCGCAGCCGGGCCACCCGGCGGGCGGTGAACGCCTTGTTCATCAGGCCGCGAAGGCGGCGGTGGTCTTCCCCCTCGTGGTTGACGATCATCGGCACGAACCAGTCGTAGATCGGGCCGTCGAAGATGCCGTGCGTCTCCATGTAGCGCTTGCCGTCGTGGTCCAGCCTGCGGTCGCGCAGGAGGTCGTTGGCCTCTTCGTACCGGAGCACGAGCAGGCCGATGGGACTGTTCGCGTACCAGCTTTCCGCCTGCGCGGCGTAGACCTCCGGGGTGTCGAAGTCGAAGGCCGGATTCAGGACGTCGAGGAACGGCACGTTATGGCCCGGGGATGTCGGCACGTCATCCTCCTCCTTGGGGGATTCTCACCTTCGTCCATGCGTGCCTCCCACACTCTCCCGACATCACGGACGGAAAAAGTTACGCTCTACTCACTCCTTGAATATCGGCCGCCCAATGGCCGATTCTGCGTTTTGGATCGTTCGAAGCTCCGGTCTTCGTCGTCCAACAACGCTTGGTTGTCCGGTGGTTGCTCGCGGGCACACAATACGGCTCGACACAAATAGTCGCCGCAGTTACCCGCGGGCTTACGCAATAACGGCGACATTTAATGGGGATTCGCATAATCGGCCCGGCGGGGACTCGCCGACGACCGTACCGAGGCGGGCGGGCGAGGCCGCTCCTCAGGAGGTGGCGGCTCGGTGGACGGCGGCGGCGAGCCGGTCGTGTTCCGGGTAGGACCAGCCGAAGCCGAAGCGGTGTCGCGTGTAGCCGAAGGCGATGCCGGCGACCGGGTCGGCGAAGGCTTCGGAGCCGGCCGAGCCGTCGTGGCCGAAGGCGTTCGCGCTGAGGAACGCGTAGCGCAGGCCCTTGGCCTGGAAGCCGAGCGCGTAGTCACCCCGGTCGCCGCGGACCGGATCGCCGCCGGTGGAGTGCAGCTGGGCGAACTCCGCGACGGTGTCCGGCTTGAGCAGCGGGGCCGTCCGGCGATGCCCCAGACCGCCGCCGCGTACAGGGCCGCCAGGCCGCGTGCGCTCCCCACCCCGCCGGCCGACGCCTGGCCGTTCAGGGACGTGCTCACGGCGGCGGCGGTCATCGAGCCGCAGCCCATGTCGCCTGCCGCGGCGGCCGGCTACCTGGAGGCGTGCCTTCCCTCGGTGCCCCGTCCCGCCTGGCCCCCGATCCTGGAGGCGCTGCGTACCGGCGCTGCCCCCGCTCTGGCGGAAGTCTCCTCCACATCGCTGGGGCTGTGGCTGGTGCATTGCCGTCCGTGACGGTGTCAATGTGCAGAGCCGCCCCGGCTGAGATCACGTGGGCACGCGCCGCCGATGCCGGTGGGGCACCCGGGGGTCGCGGTCCGGCCGGCAACGGTGACGGCGCGGCAGGCGAACCCGCTCATGACGGGAGCTCTCCCCCGGCCTGCTCGCGCACGGAATCGGACGCGCGGTGCCGGGGCTCAGAGGCGGGAGACCTGGTAGTGGGCGATCCGCCAGCCCTCCGCCGTCCGCTTCACCAGTACGCTGAGATGGACGCTGATGGTGGGGCGGTCGGTGAAGGAGAAGTCGACGGCCAGGTAGCCGAGGACGAGGTCGTCGGCGAGGTCTCTGGTCTCGACGATGCGGTACGCGGCCGTCAGCCCGGCCGGCTGGGAGTCGTAGTAGGCGGCTATGCCCGGCCTGCCGACGCTGTACGGGTGGAGCCCTTGGAAGATCGCGTCCTCGGTGAACAGGTCAGCGACCCGCTGCGGTTCGTGGCCGTCGACGCCGGCCTGCCACCGGTCGAGGACGTCCCGGAGGACTGCCTCCGTGCTGGTCATCGGGCTTCTCCTTTCGATGGGATCGAGATGTGCAGTGCCGGGGCACGCGGTCAGTGGGGCACGCGGTCAGTGGCCGGCGCTCACGCCACCGTCGACGTGGAGGATCTCGCCGGTGACGAAGGGAGCCTTCTCCAGGAAGACGACCGCGTCCACGACGTCGCTCATCTCGCCCATGCGGCGTACGGGTTGCAGCGACGCCAGGGCCTCGTGCGTCTCCTCGGGATGCATGGGGGTCTTGATGGAGCCCGGGGAGACGGCGTTGACGCGGACGCCACGGGTGGCGTACTCGATGGCGAGGGACTTGGTGGCCGATTGCAGACCGCCCTTGGTCAGCGAGGCCAGCACGGACGGGACCCGGGCGTCGGCGTTGTCGACCAGGCTGGTGGTGATGGTGACGACGTGGCCGCCGCCCTGGCCGAGCATGCGTGCGACGGCGAGCTGGGTGATGTGGAAGAAGCCGTCGAGGTTCACCGCCCGCATGGCGGCGTAGTCGTCGAGGGTGTAGTCGGTGAACGGCTTGGCGACGAAGATGCCCGCGTTGTTGACCAGGGCGTCCACCCGGCCGAACCGCCCGACGGCCGCGGCGATCGCCTCTTCGGCGGTGGCGCGGTCGGCGACGTCGCCCTGAATGGTGAGGACATCGGGGTCGTCTGAGGGCGAGATGGTGCGCGAGACGGCGACGACGGCGTAGCCCAGCTTGCGGTAGGCGTCGACGAGAGCGGCGCCGATCCCCTTCGACGCGCCGGTGATGAGCGCGACCTTCTGCTGCTGCTGAATGCTCATGATGACCCTTCCCCTGAGATCCGTGCCGAGAGCTTCGCCTACCGGCTTACTAGGCAACCGGTCGCCTATCAGTCAGGGCGAAGCCAGGCGGCGGGCATGGGGAAGTCAAGGGATGACAGCCCGCCAACCCGGACTGGAATCCTTCCAAATGCTAGGCAAAGACTCCTACGGCAGATCAGCCCGGCTTTACCGGCACCGGCCGGCGCCGGTGCGGGTCGCCCTCGGGCAGCCAGGCGTCGGGGCCGTGGATCCCGAAGTCGCCGTCGGCGCGCAGGGCCTCGACGACAGCGAGGACCGAGTTGCGGTCTTCCCCGCGGCGCCACACCAGGGACCAGGTCCAGTAGATCTCCGGCGCGACGACGGGGCGCCGGACGAGGTCCGGCGGGAGCGGGGCGGTCTGGCCCTTGGGCGAGTTGATGACCGGGCGGCGGCCGCGGCGCACGTGGTCGAAGAACGCCGGGCCGGTGATGCCGCCGTCAGAGATGCGTACCGCGCGGGCCCCCGTGTGCCGGGCGACTTCCTCGGCGTAGATGTTCCAGGACGACCAGGAGGTGGTGTCGTCGTCGAGGAGGAGGGCGGTCTCCCGGGCGGGAACCTCGCCGGTGTCATGGCCGGTGGCGACCGCGTAGAGGCGGTCGGCGCCGATCAGCTGGGCGCGCAGGCCGCGTCGCTCCAGGTCGTCGGCGCGCAGCCAGCAGACCGCGAGGTCCAGGCCGCCGTCGGCGACCCGGGCGGCCTGGGTGTGCGAGGGCGCGACCCAGGCGTCTACGTGGACCTGGGCCACCGCCGCGGTGCGCGCGATCATGTCCGGCGGCAGCCAGTTGACGTAGCCCAGCCGGACCGGCTCCGATCCGGACAGCCGGCGGGCACGGTGCCGGAGGTCGTCGGCGCGTTCCAGCAGGGCACGGGCCTCGGGAAGCAGCGCGGCACCGGCCGGGGTGAGGGACACCGAGCGGCGATCCCGGTCGAACAGGCGGACACCGAGATCCCGTTCCAGCGCCTTGATCTGCTGGGACAGGGAAGGGCCGGCGATCAGCAGCCGACCGGCGGCGCGGCCGAAGTTCAGCTCTTCGGCGACCGCGACGAAGTACCGCAACTGACGCAGCTCCACACTCACCATGCTACGGCGGTGAGAGTCTGCGCCTACCAATGCCGAGGGTCGGCGGGCGTCAGAGGCCGGTGGCCACCTCGCCGGGCGCACGGGCGCCGAGCAGCGCCAGGCAGTTGGCCCACAGGACGCCGAGCCCCTGCGTGTCGTTGTAGAGCTTGGCGAGCAGCACCTGCCCCTCCAGCTGGGCCACCACCGCCCGCGCGGCCTCCCGGGTGTCGGTCACGGTGACGTCCCCACACAGGAGAGCCTCGGCGACGACCGCGTCGATCATGCCGACCTGCGCGTCGAAGATCTCCTGCAGCCGTACGCGGACGGCTTCGGTGTGGTTGCTCATCTCCAGCGTGAGGTTCCCGAACATGCAGCCCGAGATGGTGCCGCAGTCACGCTGCCCGGCGTGCTGGGCGGCCTGCGTCACCTCGAACAGCCGGCGCAGACGCAGCAGCGGCTCGGCGTCGCCGGCCAGCACCTCCTTCCAGGACCGCTCCTGGACGGCCCATTGCTCGTCGATGACCGCCAGAGCGAGGGCCTCCTTGGACTCGAAGAAGTAGTAGAAGCTGCCCTTGGGCACGCCGGCCGCCTTGCAGATCTCGGCCACGCCCAGGGCGGAGTAACCGCGCAGCTCGATGAGCGCTCGCGCGGCACCGAGAATCTTCTCCCTGGCATCGCTGGTCCGTCCCATACTTTGCAGTGTACGACCGGTCGTCTACTCACGGTCCGCAGGGGATCGTGCCGGCCACTCCCCACGGAACACGGTGGGCGTCTCAGGTCACCAGGCCCCTGCGGTAGGCGTAGACCACCGCCTGCACGCGGTCACGCAGGTCGAGCTTGGTGAGGATGCGCGACACGTACGTCTTGACCGTTTCCTGGCTGATCACCAGCGTCGCGGCGATCTCGCTGTTGGACCGGCCGTCGGCGATGAGGCGCAGCACCTCCAGTTCGCGCGGGGTCAGCGCGACGTCGTCCGGCGTGTCGTGGGCGGGACGGATGCGCGCCGCGTACCTGCCGACGAGCTGCCGCGTCACCTCGGGGGCCAGCAGCGCGGCGCCCGTCGCGACGGTGCGGATGCCGTGCAGCAGCTGCGCCGGCGGGGCGTCCTTGAGCAGGAACCCGCTCGCCCCCGCGCGCAGCGCCTCGTAGACGTACTCGTCCAGGTTGAACGTCGTCACCACGAGCACCTTGACCGGGTCCGCCACTCCGGCGCCGGCCAGCAGGCGGGTGGCCTCGATGCCGTCGAGCACCGGCATCCGTACGTCCATCACCACGATGTCGGGGTCCAGCCGGCGGGCGAGGTCGACCGCGGCGCGGCCGTCGCCGCACTCGCCCACCACCTCCAGGTCGGGCTGGGCATCGATGATCGTCGCGAACCCGGTGCGGATCAGCGCCTGGTCGTCGCAGACCAGCACCCGGACCGGCGCGGTCACGACGGGCTCCCGGCGGGGACGCGGGCCCGTACGACGAAGCCGCCTCCCGCCTGCCGGTCGGCGCTGAACTCGCCGCCCAGGGCGTCGACCCGCTCGCGGAGCCCGGCCAGGCCCCGCCCGCTCCCGCCGGGAGAGCGGGTCCCCGAGCCGGGACCGTCGGTGCTGACCTCCACGGTGATCTCCTTCTCGCCATGTTGCACGCGAACCGCGGTGGGGCTGCCGTGGGCGTATTTGAGGGCGTTCGTCAGGGCTTCCTGCACGACCCTATAGGTCACGAACTCGGCGCTGCCGATCAGCTCAGCCGGGCGGCCCTCCTCGGTGAACTCCACCGGCTGCCCGGCCTGGCGCGTCTGCTCGACGAGCGTGCGCAGGTCGCCGGCGGACGGCGTCCTGGCGTCGGTGTCGTGGTCGGGGTTGAGCAGGTCGAGCAGGTGCCGCAGGTCGCCGATGGCCCGCCGGCCGGTGTCGGTGACGGCGCTCAACGTGGCGTCGAGGCGATCGGGGGCGGCGGTCAGGTAGCGCGCCGCCTCGGCCTGCACGACCATCGCCGTCACGTGATGGGTGACGACGTCGTGGAGCTCGCGGGCGATGCGGGTGCGTTCGGCGGCGCGGGTGGCCGCGGCGACGTGGCGGCGGCGTTCGGCCTCGGCGGCCCGGGTGGAGCGCAGCCAGGCCCCGATGCCCCACGCGAGGACCAGCGCCAGGTAGAACAGCGCGATATCGGCCGGCGTCTCGTTCGAGCCGAGCCGGTGGAGCGCGAACATCAGCGGCAGGTACGCGACCGAGAGGAGGGCCGCGATGACGCGCCGGTGGCGTTCCAGATGGGCGCCCGCGCTGATGAGCGCGATGGGCAGCGCGGTGCCCGCCGGCGTGTGATAGACGAGGAGCTGGTCGAGGGCGAAGCCGAGCGACACCAGGACGAGACCGGCGGCCGGCCACCGCCGGCGCACGGTCAGCGGGAGGCACTCGAGGGCGACCACCACGACGGCCAGCGCGTCGTAGGGGCGGGTCGGCAGATCGCTGATCTGCGTCCCGTTGCCTTGGAACCCCGGCAGGAGTGACAGGACGGTCAGCAGCAGCGCCAAAGGGAAATCCCGTACCGTGACGTCACACCGCCGCCACAGGTCTTGGACCCGACGGAGATCGATCATCGGGCGAGCCTAGCGGTCCCGCCACACCGGCGGGCGTCATCGTCCTGATGCACGGAGGGGGCGATGGGCTGACATGCCGGCCGCCGTCCAGGCGATCGAGCGCGTCACCTCACAGGCCGCACGCCGAGCGAATGGCGGGTGACCGGCCGACCGTACGGTGCCTTCATGTGGTGATCGCGCCGTCGGCCGGGGTCGGCGTGGCCTGGGTGAGACGCGGCCGTTCGGCGCCGCGTCTCCCCCGACCGTGTCATGCCGGTCTCCCCGCCCGAGCCCGCACCGAAGTGACGAGGTCGCCCCGGGCTCGTCCTCGAACGACGGCGGTCAGACCGCGCGGGCGATGCAGATGCGTGCGCTCAGACGCGGCCCTGCCTCGTAGAACATGTACTCCACACCGTCCTGGGTGCCGAACGACGGCGCCGCCACCCTGCCGTTGTCCGAGGGGATCGGGGAGTGGAAGACGCCGAGGTGGGTCTCCCTGTCGAACGCGTTGCCGACCTCGGTGATCCGCATCCTGCCGTCGTTGCCGTGATAGGCCACATAGGTGGTTCCGTTGCGCTTGACGAGGGTGGGGCCGGAGATATCGGTCACGCCGTCGGGCTCGGGGTTCACCAGCGGGGTCGAGCTGAACTGCCAGCCGTCCCAGCCGTTGGGCGACCAGCCGTAGAAGAGGCGACGGCCGTTGCGCACCCCCATGAAGATCATCACGTACTTGTTGTTCCGGCCGGGCAGCTGGTGTTCGAAGACCCGCGCGTAGGAGGTCTCGGAGGTGCCGGACACCAGGCGGGTGCTCAGGATCGGGGTCTCGTCGGTGAAGGTGATGCCGTCGGTGGAGCGGGCCACGCGCGTGGTGAAGTTCTCGCCGTGGAAGTAGCAGAAGAACTGCCGGGTGGCGGCGTCCCAGGTCACGTGCGGTGAGGACACGTGGGAGACCGTGGTGGTCGGGAGGCGGTTGTCGATGAGCGGGTTGCCCGAGTGGTCGTCGAAGGGGCCGGCCAGGGAGTTGGCGAAGGCCACGCAGATGCCGCCGGGATTCTCGTGCGGGGCGTAGTAGAGGTAGTAGCGGGCTCGGGGGCTGCTGAGCTTGTCGTACACGCCCCTGATGCAGGGGAAGATGAACTCCCCCGTCGGGTTGTGCCTGAGCGGCAGGGCCAGCGCGTCGCGCAGGTAGCGGTAGGTCGGCATCCCGGCGGGGCCCGCCGCCGCGTTCGCGGCCGATCCGAGTCCCAGACCCGCGGCTACGCCCGCGGCTCCGCCCAGCAACACGGTTCGACGTCGGATCAATGGGTGGGGGGTGTCCACTTCGACTCCTTCACGCTGCGTCGTGGTACGGAATCACACGCTCGCCCCCATCGGAATGCCGCGTCAATAAGCTAATACGAATTACCTGGGGGCGGGCAGGCTCAAAGCCAGTGCCAGGTGACTTGCGCTTGCTCGGCGGCGTCGGCCAGCCACTGGTCGAAGGCGGCACGTCCGGCCGCCTCCAGTGTTTCCGCGTCCGCCATGGCCTCCTGGCGCTTGGTGATCAAGCCCGTCAGGAAGCGCCCTTCGTGGGGAACCGGTCCGGCACCGCCTCCGGCCGGCGTCTCGCGGAGGGGGGCGGGCAGGTCACCGGACCAGGTGCGGGCCTTGGTCAGTTGCAGGTCCCAGCGGTCCGCGAGTGAGCCGCCGGGTGAGCGCTGCAGTTCGGCGACGTCGATCGGCTCCTCCGACAGCACCCAGGCCGCCCATACCCTCGCGAACCGGTCACGATGACGGGCCAGATGTCCGGGGCCGAGTTCCGCGCGCATCCGGGCCCGGAACGCGTGATCCCTCGCGGTCGCGGCCATGTGGTCATGGAACGCCTCGGCGCTCAGGCCCATCCGGTCCAGCCACGCCTTCATCGCGTCCCGGCTGGTCAGGCGGCGCCGCTTGCGGAAGGTGTCCGCGGCCGCCTGGATGTCGGCCAGGCTGACCTGCTCCTTGGCGGCGGCGTTGCGCAGGAGGCAGAACCGCACCAACTCCTCCTGCGGCGACAGCCCGGGGCGGGTGAGCGAACGGAGCATGAGCATCGCCTCCGAGACCGAGACGGGTGTCCCGTCCACGGTCAGCAGGCGGCCGGCGGCCCAGTGGGTCGCATGATCGACGAGCCAGGACGCCCCGTCGTCCACCTGGACGCCGAGCATGATGGTGCCGCCCGACGGGTCGTCGATCAGCAGGTCGTAATCGACGAGCGGCGACCCGGGACGCGGGCTGGCCACGAGCTGGGCGGCGAACGAAGGATGCGCCGCGGCCCAGGCGTCGGCGCCGCGGTTTGCCTCCGCCACCGCCGAACGCCGCCTGGTCAGCCCGCGGAGCAGCTTCACGCCGCTTTCCAGGGCGGGGCCGAGGGAAGTGTGAGTCATCGCGGGTCCGTTTCTTCGGCCGTGAGCCAGTCGGCGATGGCGGTGCTGATGGGCAGGCCGGTCAGGTCCTCGATCCAGCCCCATTGACCGTTGGGGTTGATCTCCAGGAACACGTACTCGCCGCCGGGAGTCAGGATGAGGTCGATCGCCCCGAACGACACGCCGAGCGCCGCGACCAGCTCCACGCACCGGCGGGCTATGTCATCGGGCAGGTGGTGCACGCTGTGCCGGGCGCGGTCGAAGTCATAGTGACGCCAGTCGTCCCGCGTACGCGGCGAGTCCTGCGAGGCGATCTCGGCGGCGAACACCTCGCGCCCGACCACCGTGACCCGCAGCTCCACCGCCTTGTCCACGTACGGCTGCAGGATGTTCGGTTCGTGGGCGATCCGGCTCCGGCCCGCGAGATCCCTCCGTTGCACCACGGTGGTGTACACGGTGTGCGCCGCGCCGTCGATCTCGAACCCGGTGTGCTCCATCGGTTTCGCGATCAGCCGGCCGCCCGCCCGCTCATAGGCAGGTGCCAGCTCGAACGGATCGTTGGTGACCGTGGTCGGTGGCACGGCGAAGCCGAGCTCGCGGGCCAGGGGCAGGTGGACCAGCTTGTTGTGCGCCCTGCGCAGCACCGGTTGCCTGCCGGGCAGCCATCGAGCGTCCAGCAGGTCCCAGAAGCCTTCGAGGAACCACTCCGAGAGCTCCCCGACGCGGTCCCGCAGGTCGGCCGCCGTGACCTGCTCCGCGGCGCGCGGTGGGCCGGGGCGCCGGTACCACACGGCCGTCGTCTCGGAGAGGTCGGTGACCTGCCCGCCTCTGGCCAGGACGAGCCGGGTTCCGTCCGCGTCGAACCGGGCGGTCAGCCGGGCGCCGGCCGGATACTCGCCGGGATCCCACCACAGAACGTCCACCCCCCGGGCTTTCAGCTCGGGCAGGACCATGTGAACCGTGGCGTCGCCGGGCTCACTCAGGATCAGCAGCAACTCTCCCCCTCAGCCGCGTGGGAGGGAGGCGCGTCCCTCCCACGCGGCGCTACGCACGAGTCCTCGGGACGGTGACGGCCTAGTAGTCCGAAACCCAGCCGTCGGACGGCCGGCCTTCCGTGCCGGCCGTGTGGTAGCAGCGTTCCATCCGCTGACCACCGGAAACGAGGCCGAGATCGACCTCGTCGATGGCTGTCAGCTCTTCGCTCAGGTCGTCCAGACGAACGATCTTCTTGCCCACTGGTCCTTGCCTCCCTTTCGATGAGTCGCGAGCCCCATGGCAACGCGCACAAACGTCGTGGGCTCGCGGTCGAAGCCCACCATCCGGCGTTTGTGGATCAGTTGGAGGTGACTGGGATGCGGACGTCAGGACATGGCCGCGAACTGCGAGGGGTGTGGCTCGTCGCCCAGCCTGCGCTGCTCCGTGAGCATGGCCTCGGTCAGCCGCGCGCGGATCTCCGCGTAGCCCGGATCGTCGGCGACGTTGCGCAACTCGGACGGATCGGCCTCGAGGTCGTACAGCTCCCACTCACCCGGGTACACGAACCCGCCCGTGCCGGGCAGCCCGAGCCCGTCGTTGTAGTAGTAGATGAGCTTGTAGCGGTGTGTGCGGTACCCGTAGTGTGCCGGGGCGTGGTGAAAGATGTCGTCGTGCTCCCAATAGCGGTAGTACATGCCTTCCGCGGCGGGGAGAGCGTCCGCACCGGTCAGGTCGCCCCAGAAACTCCGGCCCTGCATGCGCGGGTGCGCCGCGACCCCGGCGGCGTGCAGGATCGTCTGCGCGAAGTCGACGTTCGTCACGATGCCGTCGTGCGCCGTGCCGCCCGGCACGCGGCGCGGGTAGCTCAGGAGCATCGGCATCCGCAGCGACTCCTCGAACATGAGGCGCTTGTCGAACCATCCGTGCTCGCCCAGGAAGAAGCCCTGGTCGGAGGCGTACATGAGCATCGTGTCGGCGAAGTCGCCGCGCTCGGTGAGCCAGTCGATGACGCGGCCCACGTTCTCGTCGACGGAGGCGACGCACCGCAGATAGTCCTCCATGAAACGCTGGTACTTCCACAGAGCCAGCTCCTCGTAGGTCAGCCCCGCCGGAGGGGTGACCTTGAGGTCTTCGACGTTGAGGTTCTCGGCCAGGCGCATGAGCGCGCGGCGCACCGACGACGTCCGCGTCGAGTAGTCGTCGTCGAACGTCTTCGGCACGGGGACCGGGTCGGAGTAGAGCCCGGCATGGCGCGGATGCGGCTCCCAGGGGCGGTGGGGCGCCTTGTGATAGATCAGCACGCACCACGGGTCGTCACCCTCCAAGGACTCCACCCAGTCGAGGGCGAGATCCGTGATGACGTCCGTGGCGTAGCCTTCGGCAACCCGCCTTCCCTCGGCCGAGAGGAACAGCGGGTCCCAGTACTCCCCCTGCCCGCCCTGGCCGATCAGGATGTCCCAGTAGTCGAAGCCCTCGGGCGTGCTTCCCTCGTGCTCCCCCATGTGCCACTTGCCGACCATCGCCGTCCGGTAGCCGGCCTGCTTGAGCTGCGAGACAAAGGTGGGCTGGCTCGCGTCGATCGGGGTGACCAGGGTCGTCACACCGTTGACGTGGCTGTACGTACCGGTGAGGATCGACGCCCGGCTGGGCGAGCAGAGCGCGTTGGTCGCGAAACAGTTGTCGAACCGCACGCCGCGCCGCCCGATCTCGTCAATGCGCGGCGTGACGTTCAGCATCGATCCATAGGCGCTGATCGCCTGCGCGGCGTGGTCATCAGTCAAGATCATCACAATGTTCGGGCGGCGATCTTCTGGCATGTCTTCTCCGTTCGCCTCACCGGACACGTCCAGCGCCCGGACCAGCAGGTTCGCCATGACGATACCGACTCGCGGATCGGCCGCACGGACCAGGAGGGGGACGGCCGCGGCGGCCGCCTCCTCGGCCCGCTGGGGCCTCCATGGCCCGCATGATCCCCAACCCCGGGCTCACGATGGGCTTCATGTCCACCGCCCGGTTCGACCCGACCGGCCGCCTGGCCTCCATCCGGTGCCACGCGCTGGTCGTGGCCGGCTCCCGCGACCCGATCACGCCGCTGTCCGCCGCCCGGGAGATCGCCGACGGCCGCCCGGGGGCGCGCGAGGTGAGTGCGGACGAGGGACGGGGTGCAGGTGTCTGTGCCGGTCGGGCGCCGTCAGTCACCCGGCTTGTGGGTGCTCCAGTACTCGTCGGCGGCGGCCTGGATGCCGGCCAGGACCTCCCGGTAGCCGGCCGGCTTGACGACGAAGGCGCTGAAGCCGTCCAGCGCGGCCGTCAGCACCGGGGGCGGCGTGGCCTCGAAATAGCGGTTGACCAGGCGGTGCTCGCCGCTTCCCGCGGCCTTGCTGACCTGCGCGATGGCCTGGTCGGCGATGGCGACCTTGGGGTTGGCCGAGACGTCGCCCCTGGCGGTGGCCCACTTCTCCTGGGCGGCCGAGCCCACCCACCACTTCAGGTACTTCATGCTGGCCTCGGGGTCGGGAGCCTTGGCCAGCGAGCAGAGCGGGCCGCTCTCGAAGATCATCGAGGTTTTGGGGAGGGCCGGGTTGACGTTCGGGATGACGAAGAAGCCGTAGTCGGTGCCGGCCTTCATGCCGCGCTGGGTCATGCTCGTGTTGAACCAGGTGCCGAACGACACCATCGCCGCCTTGCCGGTCTTGAGCACGTCGCCCAGGTCTGTCTTGTCGCCGGGGTTGGTGAAGTAGCCGGCGTCGATCATCGACTTCCACCGCTCCATCACCTGGACCACGCCGGGGTCGGTGTACTTGGCCTGGCCGGTGGACAGGCGGTCGTACAGGTCGGGGTCGGTGCCGGCGAGGAGTTGCTCGAACCAGACGAAGGAGAACAGCACGCTGGTGTGGTAGAAGGCCTTGACGCCGTTCTTCTTGAGGGTGTCGGCGACCGTGATCAGCTCGTCCCAGGTGGACGGTGGCTGGAGATCGTACTCGTCGAAGATCTTCTTGTTGTAGAACATGCCCCAGTAGGCCGCGTTCAGCGGTACGCAGTACTGCTTGCCGCCCACCGTGTAATACTCGGCCAGGTCCGCGGACAGGTCGCCGTTCTTGATCGCCTCCTGCCACAGCGCGGTCGTCTCCGCCACCTGCTTCTGCGCGACGATCTCCGCCAGCCGCCCGCCCGTCGTCCAGGTGAACAGGTCGGGCTTGACGTCGGTGCGGAACGACGCCTTGATGAACGCCTGGTACGTCGGCTCGTCGGTGTAGCCGACCGGCTTCATCGACAGGCCGATCTGCTGCTTGGACAGGACGCCCATCTCGTCGAAGTATTTGCTCCAGGCCCCCTTGTCGTTGTAGAGCTTCAGCTCGGTCTTCGCGGCCTGCGGCGCGGCGCCGCCGCCCGAGGAGCAGCCGGCCAGGACGAGGGAGATGAGGGCGGCGACAAGCAGTGGACGCGACCGGTTCAT
Organism: Nonomuraea sp. MTCD27; assembly: GCF_041950495.1. Lineage (NCBI taxonomy): Bacteria > Bacillati > Actinomycetota > Actinomycetes > Streptosporangiales > Streptosporangiaceae > Nonomuraea > Nonomuraea sp. MTCD27. The sequence continues at coordinate 428,046 of NZ_JBGNUW010000008.1, forward strand.
GCCCGGCCTCCTGTTCGCTCACAAGTGCTCACGGTGGGGGTGAAACGGGCCCGTGGCGAGTCATCTAATCACTTGATATCTTGGCTGTCCATAGCCGCGGGGACCACGGCCCGCCGCGCCGCCTCCCGATACTCGCGCGGCGCCATCCCGTACCTCCGCTGGAAGAGCCGGCCGAAATACGACTGGCCGGAGAACCCGCAGCGCTGGGCGATCTCCCCGATGCCCTCCGTCGTCGTGGTCAGCAGCAGGGCGGCGTGCTCCAGCCGGCGACCGGCCACGAAGGCGACCGGGGTGCAGCCGTAGTGACGGCGCATGGAGCGGGCCAGGTGCCCGGAGCTGACCGCGGCCAGGGCCAGCAGCCGGGGCAGCCCCTCGCGCAGGTTCTCCTCCCGGCTCATCGCCACGCAGGCCGACACCAGCCAGCCCGGCCGCCGGTCCACCGCGGTGCCGTCGGCGCGCTCCAGCACCGGGACCACCGCCGTCCAGAGCCTGACCAGGTCGAGCACCCGAGGCGTACCGGTGCAGGCGCCCAGCACCCGGGCGAACTCCGCGGCGACCGGCCCGTCCAGGTCCGTACGCGCGATGAGCGGCAGCTCGCGCCGGTCCCACTCCGCCGTGCCCGCCAGCCCGGCGAGGTCGGCGAAGGCGCGCCAGCGTTCGCTGGGGAAGGCGATGTTGACGAAGCGCATGCCCACGGCGGTGGCGGCGAACTCGTGCAGGTCCGGTGGCCGCACCAGCATCAGGTCGCCCGCGCGCAGCGGCATCTCGGCGTCGCCCACCCGCTGCGTCCCCGCCCCGGCCGTGACGAGGACGAGCTCGTGGAAGTCGGCGTGCGTGTGCGGCTCGGGCCGGTCGCGGTGGCCGCCGGTCACCGGCACCAGGGCCGCGTGGTACGGCAGCCCGGCGGCGAACTCGACCCAGCGCAGGATGGTCGACATGTCAGGAAATTAATAGTTATGGGGTGACGAGTACTAGTAACACGGGCCGCGGAGCCCGAAGAATCCGGATCGACGCCCCGCCCACGGCCCTCAGAGGAGCACATGGTGATCACGGAAGTCGACCGGACCCTCCAGGACTACGACCGCGACGGCTACACGATCTTCCGCAACGTCCTCGACCCGGGCCTGATCGCCGAGGCGAGCGACCACGTCTCCTGGCTGCAGGCCAAATACCCGGACCGGCTCGGCGAGGACCTGGCCACCGAGCTGGTCGCCGGCGACCCCTTCTGGGTCCGCCTGGTCAGCGACGAACGGCTGCTGGACCTCGCCGAGCTCTTCGTCGGCCCCGACATCGCGCTGTTCGCCTCGCACTACATCAGCAAGCCGCCCTTCTCCGGCAAAGCGGTCCTGTGGCACCAGGACGGCGCGTTCTGGCCCCTGGAGCCGATGCGGGTGGTCACCCTCTGGCTGGCCGTCGATGAGGCCACGCCGGAGAACGGCTGCCTGCGGGTGATCCCCGGCTCGCACCGGGAGGAGCTGCACGAGCTGCGGCAGCGCGACGACGTCGACAACGTGCTCGGCTCGGAGAGCGCCGTGACGGTCGACGAGTCGAAGGCCGTGGACCTGGTGCTGTCACCCGGCGACGTGGAGGTGCACCATCCGAACATCCTGCACGCCTCCAACGCCAACACCTCGCCCAGGCGCCGGTGCGGGCTGACGATCCGCTACATCCCGACCTCGACCCGGATCACCAGCGAGCAGCAGCCGTTCGTCTCCGCGCTGCTGCTGCGCGGCGACCCCGGCGTGAACGTCTACCAGCCGTTCCCCACGTACGTGCCGGGCGTGCACATGCCGTTCGCCGGCGCCTGACGCGCGCCCGCCGGCGGCAGGCGCCGGACGTGCCGCTAGGTGATCTCGAGGTTGGCCATCATGCCCATGTCCTCGTGCTCGGCGTTGTGGCAGTGGAAGAGGTAGCGGCCGCGGTAGCCGTCGAAACGGGTGATGATCTCCACCGCCTCGCCCGGCCGGAGCGAGACGGTGTCCTTGAGCCCCGCGTCGTGCGCCAGCGGCGGGCGACCGCTGCGCGAGAGCACCCGGAAGCCGGCCAGATGCAGGTGGACGGGATGGTGGACGTCGGCGACCAGCCGCCACACCTCGACATCGCCGAGACGGGTGGTGACATCGGTGCGGGCGGGATCGAACGGCCGCCCGCCGATCAGCCATCCGTGGCCGCCGCGCATCCGCCCGGTGCGGAAGGAGAAGTCGCGCACCCTGGCGGCGTCCGTCCGCCGCCAGGTCGGCAGATCGGTGGAGAGCGTACGGGGGATGCGGCTGCCGTCGGTGGCGCGGCGGGCGATGCGGAAGGCCATCACGTCGCGCGTACGGCCGGAGCCGAGCCGGTTGAGGAGTCTGACGCGGCTGCCGATCGCGAGACCGGAGAAGTCGACGATCAGGTCGTGGCGTTCGGCGGGCGCGATCGGCAGGAGCCGGTGGGTGACCGGCGCGGCGAGCAGCCCCTGGTCGGCGCCGATCTGGACGAGGTCGAGCCGGCGCCCGTCGTCGGTGACCGCTTCGAGCTCGTAGTGGCGGGCGTTGGAGGCGTTGAGGACGCGCAGCCGGTAGCGGGCCGCGTCGGCCTCGTGCACGGGCCACGGGGCGCCGTTGACCAGGATCACGTCGCCGAGGACGCCGGCGAGATACGCCTCGTGCACGCCCGGCCGCTCGCGCAGGGTGGGGTCGAGGGCGGGGTAGGCGAGACCGCCGTCGGCGGCGAACGCCCGGTCGGCGATCATCAGCGGCAGTTCGCGCGGCCCCGCGGGCAGGCCGAGATCGTCCTCGGCGGCGTCGCGGACGATGTGCAGCCCGGCCAGGCCGCGCCAGATCGCGGGGGCGGTGAAGTCCATCCGGTGGTCGTGGTACCACAGCAGCGCCGGCCGCTGGTCCAGCGGGAAGGTGTAGTCGCGGGTCCGCCTGGTCACCACGGCCCGCGGGTCGTGCATGCCATGCCTCACGTGCACGGCGGCGTCGGGCCGTTCCATGGGCCGTTCCGCGGGCTGTTGCTCGGGCTGTTGCTCGGGCCAGTGCTCGGGCAGGACCAGGTCGGTCGGGTATCCGTCGGAGGCCGCGGGGGTCCGTCCGCCGTGCAGGTGAACGACGGTGGGCACGGGCAGGTCGTTGCGGTGCGTCACGGTGACCGGCCGGCCGCGGCGCGACTCGATCGTCGGCCCGGGGAAGGTGCCCTCGTACGTCCACAGCGGCGTCTTGAGGCCGGGCAGGATCTCCGCGCTCGCCTCGCGCTGGGTGATCTCGTAACGGTCGGTGCCGCCCGAGGTGCGGACCGGCTGCAGCACGGCAGGCATCGGCAGCGGCACCTGGAAGGGCGGCGGCAGCGGCACGGCGCTGCGCAGCTCGGCACCGGTGACCGACGGCCGGCGGGCCAGCGCGGCCGAGGCCGACAGCCCGGTGGCCGCCATCAGCCCGAGCGCCCCGCCGATGCCGAGGATCCGCCGCCGGCTCGGGTCACGGCCCTCAACGCGCATCGCGGGCCTCCTGCCGCAGGAGGGGCCGCCGCCAGACGGCGATGAACTGCACGACGAGCGCGGCGACGGTCATCACGCCCAGCGGGATGTGCAGCCACAGCGCGCCGTCCAGGCCGGCGAAGTACTGCACCGTCTCGGCCGCCACCACCGCCGTCGTGGTCAGGAACGGCCAGGCCTGACGCAGCCGTACCCAGACCGTGATCGCCACGAGCACCTGAAGGCAGCCGATGGAGGTGACCGCGTCGGCGCCGATCGCGTGCCATCGCAGACTGTCGTAGTCGCCGGTCAGGTAAACCCCGGCGAACACCGGCTGGCCGGCGATCGCCACCAGATGCGCGCTGACGACGGCCCGCAGCGTCCACCCCGAGCGTTCCGTCCGCTGCGCGGCCACGGTGAGCATGTGAATCCCTCCTCGCTCTGCTGTCGTTGAGGCGAGATTATGGCTCGGGAGTTATCTTGTCTAAGATCAATATTGCTATGGCGTTATGCTCGGGGAGGCATGATGGAGCTGAACTCGCTCAGGCAGTTCCTGGTGGTGGCCCGGCTTGAGCACCTCAGCCGGGCGGCCGACGAGCTGCACGTGGCCCAGCCGTCGCTGAGCCGGACCATCACCCGGCTGGAGAGCGAGCTGGGCGCGCCGCTGTTCGACCGGAGCGGCCGGCTCCGGCTGAACGACGCGGGCAGGCTCTTCCGCGATCACGTCGAGCGGTCCCTCGGCGAGCTCGAGGCGGGACGGCGTGCCGTCGCCGCGGCCACCAGCGAGGGCCTGGGCACCGTACGGCTGGCCTCGGAGACCTTCCTCACCCTCACCGGGCCGCTGGCGGCCTACAAGCGCGCCCATCCCTCGGTCGAGATCGAGCTCCAGTGGTCGCCGGCCGAGGACATGGCCCGCCGCCTGCGGTCCCAGGACGTCGACCTGTGTGTCGCCTCGCAGCCGATCCACGCCGAGGGCCTGGAGTCGGTGCGGTTGTTCGACGAGGCGGTGCGCGTGGGCACGCCGCTCGATCATCCGCTGGCGGGCCGTGCTTCCGTGAGCATCGACGAGCTCGCCGGCCAGCCCTTCGTCACCGCCCGCAAGGGACACTGGATCCGCCGGCTGCTCGATCGGCTGTTCGCCGCGAGAGGCCTCACTCCGAAGATCGTCTGCGAGAGCGACGAGCACAGCGCCATCGCGGACCTGATCAGCGCGGGACTCGGCATCGGCCTCGTCCCCGGCTTCGCCCGCCGCAGCGCCACGCGCACCCCCGGGGCCTGGATCGCCGTCGACAGCCCCGACTGCCGTCGCACGGTCACCCTGTGCTGGGGCGCCGACAGCCACCTGTCAGCCGCCGCCCGCCTGATGCGCACCACGATCACCGGCTGGGACTGGACCACCGGCGAGCCCCGGGAGCGACGCTGACGATCGGCTCGCGCGGTGGGCACGACGCGCCCCGGGGCCTGGCCCTCCCGGCACGATCCTGCGGCCCGGGCCGGCCCGTGCCGCAGGGACGTTCCGGTCTCAGCGGCTCACGACGGTTTCCCGGTCCACGCGCGACAGCTTCTCGGGATTGCGCACGTGGTAGGCGCCGGTGACGTAGCCGTTCTCCAGCCGCACCGCCACCACGCCGTCGATCTCCCCGTTGAGCCGGATGAGCAACCCGGGGCCACCGTTGATCTGCACCAGCTCGGCGGACCTTTCGGCGTCGCGCTTCCACCAGCCGACGGCCAGCAGGCGAGCCACCTGGCCGGCCCCCACGACGGGCCGGAGCAGGGCATGCTTGATCCCGCCGCCGTCGCTCAGGGCGACGACGTCCGGCGCCAGGATGTCGAGCAGGCTCTGCAGGTCGCCGGTCTCGACCGCGCGCTGGAATGCCTGGAGTGCGGCTCGGGTCTCGGCCGGGGAGGCGATGCCGCGGGGCCGGCGGGCGGCGACGTGTGCCCGGGCCCGGTGGGCGATCTGGCGGACCGCGGCCGGGCTCTTGCCGACGGCTTCGGCGATCTCGTCGTACTCCAGATCGAACACCTCGCGCAGCACGAACACCGCCCGCTCGATCGGCCCCAGCGTCTCCAGCACCAGCAGCATCGCCATCGAGACGCTGTCGGCCAGCTCGACGTCCTCGGCCACGTCGGGCGCGGTCAGCAGCGGCTCGGGCAACCACGGCCCGACGTAGGACTCCTTGCGCCGATCGAGCGTACGCAGCCGGTCCAGCGCCTGCCGGGTGACGATCCGTACCAGGTAAGCACGTTGCTCCCGCACGGTGCCGAGATCGACGCCCGCCCATCGCAGCCAGGTCTCCTGCAGCACGTCCTCGGCGTCGGCGGCCGAACCGAGCATCTCGTACGCGACGGTGAACAGCAGGTTGCGGTGGGCGACGAACGCCTCGGTGGCGGAGTCCACGCGCTCGGCACGATCGAGCGGCCCGGCCGGGCCCGCGGTCCGTTCGCTGTGCTCGCTCATCCCCGGCTCCTGCCTGTTCGCTCTCACCACTGCCACACGCACAAGACGCCGGTCCCCACCGCCCTGTGACACCCACGCTCGGTAATCCACGTCACATGATCGCGCTGTCACAGCGGCCGGGCCGCCGGCGTCTCGTGTTCGTCAGGACGCCGCTCGGACGATCCGGGCGGCACGCAACACACCACGAGTTGGGAAGACCTCACCATGTCCGCACCCACGACGACCGACCAGGAAGACCTGCGGTCGCGTATGCCCAACCCCCTCCGGTTCGTCCCCGAGATGGCGGCGATCGCCGAAGGAGTGCACAAGGCCGTCGGGAACGGTTCGATTCCCCAGACCACCATCAGCCTGCTGCAGCTCCGCGCCGGGCAGATCCTGGGCAGCACGTACTTCACCGTCCGGGAAACCGGCAACCTCCGCCAGGCCGGGGAACCGGAGGAGCGCATCACCGCCGTGGCGACCTGGCGGGACGCCCCTTACTTCACCGGCGAGGAACGGATCGCGCTGGAGCTCGTCGAGGCCGTCCTCACCCCGAACCCGTCCGGGGAACGCGTCCCCGACGAGCTGTACGCCAGGGCGTCCGCGCAGTACGACGACAAGGCGCTCTGGTCGCTCGTCCTGGCGATCGGTCACATCGGATTCTTCACCCCGGCCGCTCTCATCGCCAAGCCGATCCCCGGCAGGGCCCCTGGCCAGAACTACAGCGAGTGACACCATTCGGCACCCAAGACAGGGACGAAGCATGAGCATCAGCAAGTTCGCCGTGGCAGGGGCAACCGGGCGGCTGGGACGCCACGTCGTGGACGTCCTCTCCGAACGGGGGCACCAGGTCGTTGCGATGTCCCGGGCCACCGGCGTGGACATCATCACCGGTGAGGGCCTCGCCGAGGCCCTCACCGGGGTCGACGTCATCATCGACGTCGCGTCGTGGCACGGCTCCGACCAGCAGGCGGCAACGGAGTTCTTCCGCACGGCGACCCGCAACCTGCACGAGGCCGGCCGGCAGGCGGGAGCCGGCCAGATCGTCATCGCATCCATCATCGGCACCGACAAGGCCACCGCCGGTTTCATCGCCGCCCAGCAGGTGCACGAGGAGGCCAGTCTGTCCGGCCCGCTCCCCGCCCGCATTCTGCGGGCCGCGCAGTTCCACGAGTTCGTCGGTCAGCTGCTGGACTGGCAACCGGGCGACGTCGCCTACATCCCGGCCTTGCCCACCCAGCTCGTGGCCTGCCGCACCGTGGCCGAGGAGCTGGTGGACCTGGCCACCGACCGCGACGCGCCCGCCCAGCCCGCTCCCGGGACACCGATCCCCGAGATCGCCGGACCCCGCCGGGAGACCATGTCCGAGGCGGCCACCCTCCTCGGCGCCCGGCGAGGCGTCAAGGTCGTCGGCGTCGACGGCTCCGGCATGCCCGACGCCGAGACGGCCGCCGGCGGCGGGTTCCTGCCCGGCCCGCACGCCAAGCTCGCCGGCCCCACCTTCCAGGAGTGGCTCAACGCCCAACCCTGACCCGTACGGGGCCGGACGGGACCGGACGGGGCCGGACGATGGCCGGCGCGGATGGGCGCAGCTCGGGCCTGGCCGTGCCGGCCAACGGCGGACCAACGACTGTCCCGTTCGGGGACCTTCTCCTCTGAGGAGCGCCGCTTTCGCGAGGTGTGATGAAGGCGACCGACCAGGAGGACGGGTGAACGCCATCGCGCACCGGGACGGCGGACTCGAGATCGCCGAGTCCGGACCGGCCGGCACCCGCGTCCTCGTACAGCAGCCGGAGAAGGGTTGAGTGCCATGCGTGTGACCGTCGCGGACGTGATGACGGACCAGGTCGTCACGGTCACCGCCGCCACCCCGTTCAGGGAGATCGCCGAAGCGCTCATCTCCGGCGGCATCAGCGCGGTGCCGGTGCTCGGTGACGATCGCCAGGTGATCGGCATGGTGTCCGAGGCCGCCCTGCTGCGCACGCCGAGCCGATGACCAGCCCTCCCGTCACCGTCACGGCCGCCGCGGCCGCGGTGGAGGCCGCCCGCCTCATGGACACCCACGACGTCAAGCGCGGCACCGAGGCCGCCGTCGCGGTGCGCATGGCCGGCCGGGTCAACGGCGTGGTCGACGTCGTCGACGAGCTCAGCCGGAAGCGGGACGACTCCAAGTGGGAAGGCATGTAGTCATGCTCGTACGCGAGGTCATGACCAGCCCGGCCATCACCGTCCGCCGCACCGACCCGGTGCGGCGGGCCGTCCGTGCCCTCTACGACAACGACATCACCGCCGCCCCCGTCGTCGACGACTCGGGCCGCCTGGCCGGCGTGGTCAGCGAACTGGATCTGCTGCGCGGCGAGTTCGAGCCGGACCCCCGCGCCACCGTCCTGCCCCCGCATGCGGCGCGTGAGCCGGCACCGCGGCTGGTCATGGAGGTGATGACCCGCGAGGCCGCCACCGTCACCGAGACCACCGACGTCACCACCGCCATCGAGCTCATGGTGGGCAAGCGGATCAAGAGCCTGCCCGTCCTGCGCGGCGCCGAGATCGTCGGGATGGTCAGCCGCCGCGACCTGATGGCCATGCTGGCCCGCCCGGACGGCGAACTCCGCGCCGCGGTCGAGGCCGCGCTGCGCGAGCAGTATCCCTTCGGCCCGAGCTGGGAGGTCACCGTGCACGACGGCGTGGCCGAGCTGAGCGGGCCGCCCCACGAGCCCGCCGACCACATCGCCGACCTGCTGGCCCGCACGGTGCCCGGCGTCGTCCGGGTCAGGCACCTGAGGAACCCACCGTGACACGCCCTTCGGGGTTCGCTCCCACCCGTCATGGCCGCCGCCCCCACAGCGGCCCTCGTACGGAGTTCCGCACGGTACGCCGGCACCCGACGTCAGGGGCGGTTCGGCGGAACCCCGTTCGCGAACCGCACGGTGATGGACAAGCCGCCTTCCGGGCGTGCGCCGGCGGTGAGGGTGGCGTGGTGAGCCTGCGTGACGGCATTGACGATGGCGAGGCCGAGACCGTAGCCGTCCTGGCTGCCGTGACGGTCGGGCGCCAGTTTCTGGAAGGGGTGAAAGAGGCGCTGGACCTGGTCGTCGGGGACGACCGGCCCGCTGTTGGCGACCGTGAGGGCCACCTGCGTGCCGGAGGTGTGCGTGGTGACCGTCACCTGCCCGTCTGCGTGGTTGTGGCGGATGGCGTTGTCGACGAGGTTGGCGACGAGGCTCTCGATCAGTCTCGGGTCTCCGGTCGTCGCCGCGGGCGTCAGGTGTTCGGCGAGGTCGATGCCTTTCCGCGTCGCCTGGTCGCGGCGGGAGGCGAGCACTCCTTCGACGATGTGGGCGAGGTCGAGGGTGTCCCAGCGGGTGACGCCGCGCTCGCTGGTGGCCAGGGTGAGCAGTGCCTGGACGAGCCGCTCCTGGTGTCCGCCCAGGGCCAGGGCCTCCTGGCAGGCCGCGCGCAGGGTCTCGGTGTCGGCGTCGGGGTCGGCGAGGGCGACTTCGAGGAGGGTGCGCAGGCCGGCGAGAGGGGTGCGCAGCTCGTGGGAGGCGTTGGCGACGAAGTGGCGTTGGGCGTCGAAGGCGGCTTGCAGGCGGGCGAACAGGTCGTCGAGGGTGTGGCCGAGCTCGGTCAGCTCGTCCGTGGGCTCGCCGAGAGCGAGTCGCCGGTGGAGGTCGCCGGCGGAGATGATTCTGGCGGTGGCGGTGATGGCGCGCAGCGGGCGCAGGAACCGGCCGGCGACGAACCAGCCCAGAGCCAGGGCTACGGGAATCAGACCGACCAGGGCGACGGCGGATCCGGTGAGGAGTTGGGGCAGGCTGATCCCGGGCCCGGATTCGGTGACCGCGCTCGATGAGGGGTGATCCTTGGGGGAGGCCGCGTCGATGCGGGCGAGCGGGACGGCGACGAAGACGAGCACCAGGACCCCGGCGGCGTAGATGCCCGCCGCGTAGGCGAGCGCGAGCCGCGTCTGCAAGGACCTTCTGGCGAGCTTCTGGGCGGTCATGACGGTCCTATGCGGTAGCCGCCTTCGCGGATGGTCTCGATCACGGGCGGGTCGCCGAGCTTGGCCCGCAACCGGTGCACGGTGTGCTTGACGGCGCTGCTGAAGGGGTCGGCGGCCTCGTCCCAGACGCGTTCGAGCAGCTCCTCGGCGGAGATGACCCGGCCGGGTACGGCGAGCAGGCACTCGAGCAGGGCGAATTCCCTGGGGCTCAGCTCGAGGCGCCGGCCGGCCCGGAACGCGGTACGGCGGGCCGGGTCGAGGGTGATGTCCCCGCATGCCAGGGTGGGCGGTAGCGGCGGGGTGGCGCGGCGGGCCAGGGCGCGGACGCGGGCGACCAGTTCGGCGAACGCGAACGGCTTGGGCAGGTAGTCGTCGGCGCCGAGGCCGAGCCCGTCGACGCGGTCCTCGATCGTGCCGGAGGCGGTGAGCATCAGTACGCGGGTCTCGCAGCGGCCGTGGGCCAGTCGCCGGCAGATCTCATCTCCGTGGACGCCGGGCAGGTCGCGGTCGAGGATCACCACGTCGTAACGGGTGGCGGCCAGGCGGTCGAGGGCGGCGGTTCCGTCCAGGACGACGTCTACGGCCATGCCCTCGCGGCGCAGCCCGGTTCCGATGGAGCGGGCGAGGACCTCGAAGTCCTCGACGACGAGGACCCTCACCGCCGCTCACCGAGGTTCGTCGTGCGGGCGGGGCGGCCGAACCGGCCGCAGGGTCGGGCTGACATGGCTCAACGATGCCAGAACCCCGGTCGCAGCCGGGTCGCGGCGGTTGCGACCCGGCCGGAACCGAGTGCCACGTACAACCGTCGGCATGAGTTCATTCACGCCTCCCCGACCGAGCCGACAGGCCGGGCCGGACCGTTTCCCCCGGTTGCTGCGCGCGGAGTGGGCCGAGTTCCGCTCCACGCGGGGCTGGGTGCTCCTGATGGCGGCCTCCGTGCTGGTCACCGTGTCGCTCGGACTGCTGGTCGCCGGGGGTGTCCGCAGCGCCTGCGTGACGTGGAAGGGCGAGGGCCCCTGCCCCGCGCCTTTGGTGGGTCCGGATGGCACGGCGGTGAGGGACAAGTACTACTTCGTGCACCAGCCGCTCAAGGGTAACGGCAGCATCACCGCGCGGGTGTCGGACATGACCGGGCAGATGCGGCAGCCGGACGCCGTACCCGGGGTGCGCAACGTCAAGGAGGGGGTGGTGCCGTGGGCGAAGGCCGGGCTCCTCGTCAGGCCGAGCCTCGCGCAGGGCACGCCGTACGCCGCCGTCATGATCACTGGCAGCCACGGCGTACGGATGCAGCACAACTACGTCCACGACGTGGCCGGCGGTCCGGTGCGGGGGCCACGGTGGCTGCGGCTGACCAGGTCGGGCGGCACCATCACCGGCTACGAGTCGGGCGACGGCAAGGCGTGGACCGAGGTCGGCACGGTCAGGCTGACCGGACTGCCGGAGACGGTCGAGATCGGGCTGTTCGCCACCTCGCCGGGCACCTTGTGGGAGACGGCGAAAGCCTTCGCCCAGGCCACCGCCACCTTCGACCAGGTCACGCTGCGGGGCGCGAACGGTTCGTGGCGGCGTGACGACGTCGGTGTCTCCTTGGGGCCCGACGGCAAGACCCCGCACCACCCGGGCGGGGTCGTCGAGTCCGGCGACAAGCTGCTGGTGACCGGTGTCGGAGACATCGGGCCCGCCACGGTGGAGGGCGGTCTGCGCGCCGACCTCATGCTGATCGGCGGGGCCGTGGGGCTGAGCCTGGTGCTCGTGGTGGCGGTCCTGTCCTTCACGGCGGAACGCCGGCGGGGGTTGATCGGGACCGGTCTGCCGGGCGCGCCGCATCCGGCGCGGCTGCTGGCGGCCAAGGCCGTGGTGGTCGGCGCGGTCGCGTTCGTGGCGGGGCTGGTGACCTCGGGGGTCGTGGTCCCTGCCGGGTTGGCGATGTCGCGTGCCAATCAGAACCCGATCCAGCCGATCACCCTGGGTACCGAGCTGCGGGTGATCGTCGGCTACGCGGCGCTGACCGCGGCCGCCGCCGTGCTGGCTCTGGGCCTGGCCGCGCTGGTCAAGCGGGCCGTCGTCGCCATCGGGCTGGCCATCGCGCTGGTCGTCGTGCCCCATCTGCTGGCGACCGCGGGCCTGGTGCCGTGGCTGCTGATGATCACCCCTGCCGCCGGGTTCGCGATCACGCAGAGCGTGCCCACGTTCGCGCATGTGGAGGTGCCCCCGTCACCGCTCGGGGGCTACTACCCGCTCCCACCATGGGCAGGGTTGGCCGTGATCTGCGGATACGCCGCCGTCGCCCTCGGGGCGGCGATGGCCGTGCACCGCAGGAGAGTCCCGCTCGCCCAGCGGCGGTGACGGGGAGGTCGAGCGGCCCGTACGTGGAGTCGTGCCTGAACAGGTGGGCCAGCGTGGCCGCGTCCGCGATGTCGTTGACGGCGACCACCTCGAGGCCGCTGCCCGGGTCGGCGCGCAGTACGCGGCGCAGGACGGCCCTGCCGATCCTGCCGAATCCGTTGATGCCGATTCTCATGCCTTCATCGTCCGGCGGTCGGGGCTCACGGGTGAGAGGCCACGGTCCCACGTGCGATGGACCTTCGGCCCCTTGCCGGCACTGCGGCTGCCGGTTCCGCGGCGGACTGTCGGAGATGATCTCTAGGGTGCCGGGCATGACGTGTTCATCTACTTCCGCAGGGGCGGTCTCATGACGGCCTGGGTGCGGGTCCGCGACCGCATCACCGCCCGCGACGCCCGCGGTCTGGCCGACCTCGTGATCACCCTGTCCGAAGCCGAGCGTGCCGAGGTCGCCCGGCGGCTGCCCGACCTGCGCGGCGACCTGCGCCAGGCCGCCGGGCGCAGGGCCGGGGAGCGGTGGTCGCCCGGCCTGGGCGGAAGCGGGTGGGACGGCGACGGGGACGGCGAGTGGGATGAGGAAGGGGACGGCGGCGAGGGGAACGGGCGCGGGCCGGGCGCGTGGGACGGGGCTTGGGCTGGGGATGGCGTCGGCGGGCACGGGGAGGTGCTGCGGATCGCGGGAGCGGGCGTGCTGGCCGGTCCCGCCGCCACGGCCGCCTGGCTGACCCGGCGCGAGCTCACCGGCCGCCGGGCCAGGACCAAGGAGGTGACCCGGGTGCTGGCCGCGCGCCCGGCCGGTTGGCAGGCCGAGGTGGCCGCCCGCCTCGTCAAGAAGATCCGCACGCCCGACGACCGCAACGCCCCGCTGGCCCTGGCCGTGCTGCGGGCCTGCGGCACCCCGCCGCCCGAGCACGACCCGCTCGTCACCGCCTGGCTCCGCACCCGCCCGGCCGCCGGCGACCCGCTGATCGGCCCGCTGCTGCCGCGCATCTTCGAGGCCGAGGGCGTCGGCCGCCTGCTGCGCGAGGAACGCCTGGAGCCCGCCCCCACTCACTCGCTCGCTCTGATCGAGGAACTGGTCGCCACCGGGCGGGTGTCGCGCGTGGAACTGCTCGACGGTTGCCTGCGCCGTTTCCTGCGCGGCGGGGACGCGATCGACCTGCGCTTCTTCGTCCGGCTGCACCGGATGCTCGATCCCACGCCGCAGGAGGCCGCCGCCCACGTCCGCGACTACCTGCGGCTGCTGCCCGCCGCCCCCGGCACGGTCGCCGAGCTGGCACTCGCGCAGGTCCGCCGCGCCGGCCCGTACGAGAAGGCCGAGGCCATCGAGGCGATCGGCGCGCTGACCTTCCGCCCCGAGGCCAAGCTCGCCCTGCAGGGCCTGCGCTGGCTGGAACGCGAAGCCGCGCACGCCGCCGGCCTCGCGCCGGCACTCGCGACGGCGTTCGGGCACGCCTCCTACGAGGTCCAGGAGCGGGCGACCAGGATCGCGCTCAAGCACGCCGCCGCCTTCGCCCCGGCCCGCGAGGTCCTGGCCGAGGCCGTTCCCCTGCTCCCGGCGACGCTCGGGACGCGGGTGGCCGCCCAGTTCGGCGGGGACGTGACGCCGCGGGAACAGCCCGCCGCGGTCACCCCGCCGCCGCTGCCCGCGCCCGCCGGGCCCGAGCCGTTCCCCGAGCCGACGCTGGACGTGAGTCACAGCGTCTACCTGTGGGTGGACGGCGAGCGGTGGCTGGCGGCGTTCGTGCAGCAGGCCGCCGGCGACAGGAAGGAGATGCGGCGGACGCTGGCCGAGCAGTTCGGCGGTGCCTACCCGCAGGTGTACGCCCACGAGGAATGGGTCGACGTCAGCCAGTGGATCGGCGCCCTGGCCAGGCAGGTGACCGAGCCCGCTGCCGACCCTGGGCCCACGTCCGACCCTGGGCCCACGTCCGACCCTGGGCCCACGTCCGACCCTGGGCCCACGTCCGGGCCTGCGCCCGCTGCCGACCCTGGGCCCGCTTCCGGGCCGGAGCCGGCCGATCCGTGGGCGGGGGCGGGTGTGTGGACGGGCGCCGGGGACGCGGAGGAGGGCGGCGGGCTGGAGCGGGCCTTCGGGCGGCTGTTCGAGGCGGCATGGAAGGAAGCCGAGCGGCTGCTGGGCTTCGGCGTGCCGAGCGAGCGGATGGCCCGTACGAGCGACCAGCCGCGCCCGCGCCGTCCGCGCCTGCCCCTGCCGGAGACCCTCGCTCCGCCGCACCTGTTCCTGCTGCGCCGGCTCGACGAGATCTACCGGGCGCTGCGGGCCGGCACGCTGCCGCCCGTGCTGCTGGCCACGCCCACCCTGACGACCGGCCACCTCGACCCGGCCGTACTGGTGGACCGCCTGGCGGAGTGCGCGGCCGCCGGCGTCGAGCCGCTGCCCGTCGACCTGGCCCAGGCGCTGCTGCGGCTGCCGCGCGGGCGCCACCCCGAAGCGGCCGCACAAGCCGCGCGGATCGACACGCCGGCCGCCACGACCGCCGCGCTCTGGCTGAACGGGGCCGGGCTGCCCGACCCGGAGACGGGCCTGCGGTGGTCCTACACGGAGGGCGCCACCGGCCACTACTTCGACGAGCGCGAGCCGGGGTATCGGCCGCACGACATCCGGCTGGAGCCGCTGCTGCGGGCCGTGCCGACCGGCCTCGAAGCCCTCGACGGGCTGCTGCGCGAGCAGGCCCGCTGGAGCTGGGGCCACCACAACCACTCCATGAACTGGTGGCCGTCGCTCCTGCCCTCGCACCGCGAGGTCGTGGCCGTCGACTTCCTGCCGTACCTGTTCGGCTCGCAGGGAGCCATGCTGTGGGTGAGTGCGCTGGCCGACGCGGACGGGCCCGCCGGGGAGGCGATGGCGCTCACCCTGGCCGTCAAGGTCGCGAACGCGGACCCGGAGGCGGCGTCACTGCTGGTACGGATGGCGGCCAGGGGCGACCTGCCGGCCGAGGACGTGGGCGCGCAGGTGGCGCTGCTGCTGCGGCGCACACCCTATTACCAGGCGCGGCAGGTGGTGGGCGTGCTCGCCGAGGCCGCGCGGGAGGGTGCGTACGCGGCGGTGTGGCGCATCCTCACGAACCTGCTCCCCGCGCTGCTGCCCGCCCCCGGCGAGCGGCCCCGCGCGGCGCACACCGAGGCGGTGACGCTGGCCGCGGACGTGGCCACCTGGGCGGGGGCGCGCGGCGCGATCCCGGAGGTGTCGGCGTACGCGACGGGTGATGGCAGGAGCCGGTTCGTACGCGAATGCGTCCGGCTGCACGACCGGCTCGGCCGACCCTGACGCCGTACGCGGCCGGGGAGTAGGACTGCCTGCTCCCCCGGCTGCGTCCGGGAATGGCGGGGTCGCGTCGGCTCAGCATGGCGCGCGGACCGGGCGGGTTTCAACGGCGGGTCACCGCACACGGTCCGGCCGGTTCCGCCGCGCCTCTGGGACGATCTCAAGGGCCCTGATCGAACACCGGACAGGCCCCCGACCGCCGACCTGCGCGGCTGACGGTCCGCCTGCGGGCCACGTTTCCCGCAGGCGGCTGCCAACCGCGAGTTCAGAAGGGCTCAGTACCACTTCTGGTAGTTGCCCTGATTGCACGGGGAAAGGTAAACCGAGCCCTCCCAGTTACTATCGAGGCACTGCTGCGACTGACGTTGCGCGATTTCGCTTCGCGGGGTGAAATACCATGCCTGGTAATTGCCGCCATTGCAGCTGAGCGTGTAGACCCTGCCGGTGGCCTGGGTGCCGTCGAGGCACTCCTGGCTCCACAAGTTCCTCAGGGGCCTGTAGTCCGCCGTGCCGATCCACGTCCAGGTCTGGCTCTGGCCATAGTGGCACGGAGCTGTGAAGACGTGCCCCACCGCGCCGCCGACCGCCTGCTCCAGGCATCGGTTCGTGGCGCTGTTCCGGACGTAGCCGGACTGGGCCCCGACGTTCGCCGGCTCCAAGGTGAAGCCGGACCCTTTCTCGACGATCGGCGCGGCGGCCGTGGCACTTGCCGGCGTGTTCGCCAGTCCGGTGCCGAGGGCTGCGGCGGCCATGACAGCCATGCTCATCAGCACGGTGCGGATTCGATGACGCATGCTCGGGTGAACCTTTCTTCGGGCGGGCCGGAATGAGGTCGAGCCGGAATGAGGTCGAGCCGTCCCTTCTGCGGAAAGTCCGGCCCGCTCAATGTCGCAGGAAGAAATGACGCCCCGCGAGGCTTGTAAGTCGTGGCTTAACCGTGCCGTTCAGGGGCTTGTGCGGCCGTTTGGGCGACGTGCTCTGGCAACGATGTGGATGCCTATGGGGGGCGGATGCACAGGATTCACTTCACGGCCGACGACTTGGCGCGGGTGCGGGTGGCGGCGACGCTGGGTCCCATGGCCGAGACCCTGTTCAGCCTGCACGCGCTGCGCGGGCGGGCGGAGGAGCCGGTGTTCGGTGCGTGGCGGCGCCGGGTACGCGGCGCCGCCGATCCGCGATTCGCGGCCCTGGCCGCCATCGCACCGGCGCGGCTGCCGTGTTTCGACCTGGCCCTGCTCGCCGGGCCGGGTCGCGACCTGGCCGAGAGCGGCGAGGGCTTCCTCGGCCGCCCCCGGCAGGCGGTCCGGGCGGAGCTGGACTTCTACGCCGGGCACCATGGCCAGGTGCCGGCCGCGCTGGCCGGGCTCGCCGACACCCTGGCCGCCCGGCGGGAGGTGCTGTCCACGATGGAGGCGTACCACGGTGCCGCCGTCGGCCCGCACTGGTCGCGCATTCGTGCGCACCTCGACGCCGAACGCGCCCAGCGCGGCAGGATCCTGCTCGACCGTGGGGTCGGCGGCCTGCTGGCCAGCCTGCATCCGCGCATCCGGTGGTCGCCGCCGACCCTCCATGTCGATGCCGGCGACCGGTTCGACGACGATTTCACCCTCGACGGGCGGGGGCTGCTGCTGGTGCCGTCGTTCTTCCTGCGCTTCCCGGGGGTGATGTACGAGCCGGGCGATCCCGCCGGCTGCATCCTGATCTTCCCCGCCGCGCTCGGCGTCGACCGCGCCGCGGGCATCTGGACGGGCGGTTCGCCGGCGCGGGCACTGGCCAGGCTCCTGGGGCGTACCCGCGCGTCGGTGCTCACCGCCATCGCCGACGGCGTGGCCACCACCGGCGCCCTGGCCCGCCGCCTGGACATCTCCTCGGCGGCCGTCAGCCAGCACACCGCCGTGCTGCGCGAGGCGCGCCTGATCACGACGCGCCGGCACCACGGCAACGTCCTGCACCACCCCACCCAGACCGGCCTGACCCTTCTCGACCGGCACGACACATCCGGCCCGGCCGGCGACGCCGAGGCGTGGCCCGCTCGCCGTGCTTGACCGCGGATGCACAGGTCCTGGGAGCGGGTTCTGCCCGCCGGGTGGGGGCTGCTGAAGAACACCCCATCGTGCCGGCTGCTGGACGAGGTCGCCTTCGCTCTCGACGCCGCCCGGGCCTGGTGTGGTCAGCCGGCGTTGATGGCCGGCGTTGATGGCCGGCGTTGATGGCCGGCATTGATGGCCGGCGTTGATGGCCGGCATTGATGGCCGGCATGGAACGCGGCTCCGCCACGGCAGGACGAGGCGGCTGTGCGATCGGCGCCGCTCGCACCTCGAGCGTCTGCCGGATGGAGTCGTTCGGACCGGAAGTCGCGATGGCACCGTATGCGGGGTGCCGGGGACGTACGATCTTCCTGCGCGACGCCGCAGCGCCTACCCCCACAGAAAGCCCGATGATGAGCCACGATCGCCCCGACCTCGCCGCGAAGATCAAGCCTGAGGTCCCGCATGCCGCCCGGATCTGGAACTACTGGATGGGCGGCAAGGACAACTTCGCGTCCGACCGGGCGGCGGGTGATGCCGTGGCGGAGGTCTACCCGGAGATCGTCCAGATGGCGGTGCAGTCGCGCCGGTTCCTCATCCGGGCGGTGCGCCACCTCGCCGCCGAGGCCGGGATCTCCCAGTTCCTGGACATCGGCACGGGCCTGCCGACGATGCAGAACACCCACGAGGTCGCGCAGGCGGTCGACCCGTCCGCACGCATCGTCTACGTCGACAACGACCCGCTGGTGCTGGTGCACGCCCGCGCGCTGCTCAGGAACACCTCGCCCGAGGGCGTGACCGCCTACGTCGACGGCGACTACCACGAGCCCGAACTGATCATCGCGGAGGCCCGCAAGGTCCTCGACTTCACCAGGCCGATCGCCGTGATGTTCATGGGCGTGCTCGGTTACGTGGACGATCTGGAGGTGATGCGCTCGATCATCGACCGTGTCATGCAGGCCGTGCCGTCCGGTAGTTACCTGGTGTTGTGGGACGGTACGGCGACGGGTGAGGCGGTTGCCGAGGGCAGTGACAAGCTGGCCGAGAGCGGAGCGGTCCCGTACTATCTGCGCTCGGTGGAGGAACTGGCCGAGTGCTTCGGCGGGCTGCACCTGGTGGAGCCGGGGCTGGCGCCGATCACGCAGTGGCGGCCGGAGGGCGAGGAGGAGGCGTCGTTCATCGACGCGCATGGCGGCGTGGCCCGCAAGCCGTGATCCGAACGCAGTGGCGGCGGCAGGCAGCGGTCGGCGTTCGTGGCGGGGATGCGGAGCTCCTGTGCCGGCCAGGTCGCGACGATCGGTCGAGGGCGTCGAAGCCGGTGTTCTTGAATGTGTCGCAGCTGGTCATGCCGAGGGAGGCCGGCGTCGACAGCCCGCTCACGAGCGTCCTGACGGGCAGGTCGTCAGGGTTGCGGCCGCGGGCACGGCGTGGAGCACCGCGCTGTGTGGTTTCCCGAGCCGGTCTGACGGCGGCTGACCCCGCCGTACGCGCTGCGTAGGGTCCGCCGGCCCCGGCGCCCTTGATCATCGCGGCTCACCGGTCCTCCCGGTTCCCCGGCGTTGGCCTGGCGAGCCCTCAGCGTTACCGGCCTTGCCGGCAGGCCTGGGGTTCGTCAGGTAGCGGTGTTCTTCAGGTAGCTGCTCTGTTGGACGGCCGCAGCTTGCGGTCGTCCGAGCCAGGCAGCGCCGGGAACGCCTTCGACGGTGACGCCGACGCGCTCCACGCGCCAGTCCGCGTCGTGGGGGTTCCGCCAAAGCCTCAGGTCGAGGATCGCGGCATCCCCGAGTCGCGGACATGCTCCACGTCGAGCCCGAGGCATCTGAGCAGGTCGAGCAACTCGGCGTGGTAGAGCTTGGCGGGATCGCTGGTCTGCGTACTGAGATGGCCGTAGACCCTCCAGGGAGATCAAGCCGTGCATGCGGCCCCACATGCGCAGCGCGAGGGACAGACCAAGAAACGGCATCATCGCCCAGTTCACCTTCGACGCCTTCGACCGCGTCACCTCCCGCGTCAGCGGCACCACCAAGCAGACCCACCTGTATGCCGGGCTAGGCAACGACCTGGCCGCATCACCGGGAGCGGCAACGATTAGTCCAAGTACGCGCGCGACCCCTTCGGCGCCCTGCTCGGCATCCAGGAAGGCACTACCCCTGCCGTCGCCGCGATGAGCGACCTGCACGGCGATCTCGTCAGGACATTCGCTGGCACCGCGATGACAGCTTCTTTCACCTATGATCTCTTCGGCCCCGTCGTAGCCCAGACGGGAAACAAGGCCAGCCTCGGCTACCAGGGCGAGTACATCGACCCGGACACCGGCAAATCAATATGCACGCACGCTGGTACCAGCCCGGCAGCTTCACCAGCCGGGACACCTACGCCAACGCATCACCCCTGACCGGCACCGACCCTGCCACCACGCCACGAGCATCAACAGCGGCTCCCTCGCCGGACCCGGCTACGGATCCGGATTGAGCGGCGGCTACACCATCACCCCTGCGGGCAGCTACGTACAGCTCAAGCAGCAGCGCAAGTGGTGGTCAATGTATCGGCGGCTGTGGCCGCGGAGTAATCGGTGGCGGGAGGTCAGTACTGCTTGCGACATTCGGGGCTGCTACGGGGCCCAGCGGCTCGCGTCCGAACTCTCGAAATCGCATGCATCGGTTTACGTGGACGGCACTTACGCGGACCTCAGCCGCGCACGCTAAGATCGCCCATATACCGAATCCAAGGAGGGACTTTGAAAAACTTGCCACCACTCCTTTTAGCGATACCCGCAGGCCTCATCGGCGCCCTCCTTGTGGTAGGAGTCGCCAGGGGAAGCCTCCTCCCATGGAGCAACTTCGATAGCGACGGGTGTAATGAAGGTGCGTTGGCTGCCGTGGGCGCCTTGGACGTGGATGTGCGCCTGAACGGGGCGGTCGAGATAAGCTCCGGTCGCTCCAATTGCGACGAGGAAAACTCGTACGCTTATACGATGAAAATTTACACCTATGAGGGGTCAATCACCGAGCTTGTGCCAGCTTATAAAAAGAATCTCCATGGCAGAGGCTGGAAGCCAGTTGAACCTCTGATGGCGTCTCCAGTGGGAGAGGGCTGTTTCCACAAGCTCACGAATGACGGCATGCATGCCTTTTTGTCGGTATGGGCAAGCGACTATCAGGGCGCCAATCTCAAGGAATATAGGGTCCAGCTATCGATAAGCCATGAGTATCATAATTACGGCGGCCGGATGTGTTGATCCGAATGGGAATCTGATGGCGGCGGCCGCTGTCAGTCGCTGCCCCTCGACGCGGTTGCGCTCGCTGGAGCCGGCCGTTATGTGGAATCTGATTCGTCAAGCGTGGCACTACGGCTCGGCAGCGGATATCGACTGGCGGGTGCCGCGATGAACCT
The DNA here is from genome assembly GCF_041950495.1 of Nonomuraea sp. MTCD27. Lineage (NCBI taxonomy): Bacteria > Bacillati > Actinomycetota > Actinomycetes > Streptosporangiales > Streptosporangiaceae > Nonomuraea > Nonomuraea sp. MTCD27. The sequence continues at coordinate 448,995 of NZ_JBGNUW010000008.1, forward strand.
GGACAATCGCCTGTCGTGATGGGTATATCCGGCTTCGAGCCGACCTTTCTCGTCGGACTCCAAGACATCCGCGAGAAACACGGGCAGGGCTTGGCCGCGCTTGGTGGCCGACGTCTTACGGGATTCGCGCTCGTGCGTTTCGTCGAGGACGGGGACTGGTATGCCGAGTGCCCCGTCGTCCTGGGCTTCGACGGCGTCCAGGTAGAGATCAGCCACTCGAAGTTCGATGAGCTGTCGATCGGCTGGAACACCATCGACACAAAGGCTGCGATCACCGGCTGGGAGTATGACGAACTCACCCCGGCGTGGTCCAGGGCCGACGAACGGCTTGAGCCGTTCGTCGGCCAGGAATTGCGCGAGGTCGCTCTGCTCGAATGGCATCCATCGTCGCGTCATGACATAGCGGGCGGCACTGTCGCTGTGGAGTTCGTCTTCGACATGGGGCGCTTCCACATCGCCAACGCTCTTGATGAGAACAGCATTGATCTCGGCGACGCCGATCCAGAATTCGTGCGGCACCCACTGGGCCGTGGCATGCAGCCCGATTAGCCTCGATTCTTCAGCGGGCGGTGCTGTGTGAGTGGCTCCGCGATTTGCCCGTAATGTCCCCGACGCGGTTGGGGCGGGCCGTCGCATGACGCTGCGGGGGCGCCGGGTTCCACGGACCCGGAGCAGG